>NZ_LT934425.1:1888351-2517801 GCF_900232105.1 Candidatus Kuenenia stuttgartiensis | reverse complement strand
AAATCGCTTCTGTCTCAATTCTAATACGAATTTGAGATTTATCATCAAATGGTCTTTGAATGCTACAACTATCAAAATAAATTCTCATTTTATTTAATTAGAAAACATTTGAGTTCTTCAGTATCTTCTTGATACGTAGAAACATGGAATGACGGGCAAAACCGGCACTGAAAAGGGTACAACATTATTATGAACCCGATTGCGAAACTGTGAATATTTTTTGTGATTTCCATATTTGTTTAAAAGTAGTTTGGAAAATATTCCCCACGTCATATATACGTTAGCAAAGGGCTTTTTGCAAAGCCCATTTGTTCAAAATCTTTATCAAGTGAATGTCTTTTCTGTTTTCTAAGGCAACCCACGCGCTGGTATCAATAAAGATTTTCATTTCTTTATTCCGTATAAATAGAAATCGTGTCTTTCTGAAGCATCATTCCATTTGCCTTCAGCAGCGTCTTTACCAAGTTCTTCCCATACTGACCACGCTTCATTACTGTCTTTTTCTATAAGACGTTCCAGGATTCCAAAGACTTTTTTAAGCTCATCCTCTGGCATAGCATCAATCATATCTTTAACAATCTTCCTTATTAAATGTAAAGCAAAACACTGATGTAGTGGCTACAGGTTAAGATTTGTGTTCCCTGTTTCTCTCCGTTTCCTCTGAGAGTGTCACACACCATCTCAACCATACCCTATTTCCAGCATCTTCTCATCAAACCTTACGTGAGGTTTTTCCCTCATACGGCTTTCCTGCTCCCTTCTCAGCAAGGCATTATACACCTATCGATATGAGGGAATAATAGGGATGGCAACCATTTATTTTTTCTTTGGCGGTCTTCCCTTTGATAATGCCATTAATCTCTTTTTTTATAAAAGACTTGCCACCGCAAGGTCTGCCGGTTTTTGTATTCTGACGTATGCCGTTTATTACTGCATTATCATCGCTTTCCATCTGATATGACAGTACCGAGGGTCAGATCTTGAATCTTGACACTCCAATGTTCATAGCTGACATATTTACTTTACACAAGCCATGCATGTCTAAGTGCCTCAGCAACATTGGAAAACAGGGACAACGATATTTACTAAAACTGACAAGCCAGCAACCTTTATCTTTTAATTTATCACATTCTTTAAAGTATTTAAATCTTTCCTGATTTCTTCTTCAAGCTCCTCCGACGGATAATTATAGGTTATACTCCTTATAATAAGAGACGCAAAGAAAAATTAAAATACTACCTTTGCGCCTGGTGAACCATTACCTACCTTGCTGCCTCTGCGATCGTTCAACTGAGTGTTCGTCTGCGCTCACACCGAAGACTCGCGACTAAGTCTCCGCTTTCTCTGCGGTAAACAGAACTGTCACACAATATTTTATTCGTTGTTTCAGATACGGGAATGTTATATAATCCGCGTTTATCAGTATTTATCCGTGTCCTAATGGATTAATATTACATGAAAATAGCCATTAATACGACATCTGCCGTTGCCGGCGGAGGTGTCACCTATATAAAAAATCTCTTAACGTATTTGTCAAAAATAAACACTCACCATCAATTTCTTATACTCACAACACTCAAAGGAAAAGATGTATTTTATTTTCAACACCCCGATTTTACATTTTTATCTTTTAGAATGGCCTCAAGAAATCCTCTATTACGCATTTTGTGGGAACAATTAATCTTGCCTTTTATCCTGAAAAAAGAAGGCGTTGATGTTCTTTTTTCTCCTGGGAATATATGCCCTCTTTTTTCAACGATACCAAATGTTGTCATGATACAAAATCTTGCCCCATTCGACGATGCAATTATTGATGCCGAACGTAAAATTCAAAAGTACAGACTAAAACTCCTAAAATTATTAACTATAGCATCCATCAAGAGAGCAAAAAAGGTAATATTTATATCAAAAAAGGCGATTCACGATATGAAGAATCTTGGGCTTTCTTTAAAGCATGCCAATCTCATATATCATGGAAAGAATGAAGAATTATTTCATGAAAACGTTGATTTAGATAAAAAACAACAAATAGGCAACAAATATAATCTTAGTAAATTTATACTTTATGTTTCAAATATCCATCGTTATAAGAACTTTTTTGAGCTTATAAAGGCATTCTCACTAATCTGTAACAAAATAGATAATGAGATAAAACTTGTATTAGTGGGGAGATGTTTTGATGATGGTTATTATGATGAAATGATGCGATTTATACGAGAAAGGAAATTTGAAGAAAGGGTCTTATTTCTGGGAGAGGTGTCGTACGAGGAGCTTCCTTTTCTTTATGCTTCGTGTTTACTTTTTGTTTACCCTTCTACCTGTGAGAATTGCCCAAATATTTTAATAGAGGCAATGGCTTGTGGCGCTCCAATACTATCTTCTAATATAGAACCCATGCCGGAGATGTGCGGAAACGCTGCTGTATACTTCGACCCTATGAATCCTATTACCATGGCAGATACAATATGCAGAACAATAACAGATAAGAATTTAATTTTAACATTGAAAAAAATTTCATTAAAAAGGGCAGAAAATTTTTCATGGGAAAATGCAGTAAAAAATACATTAAGAGTTTTTGAAAGTGCGGTTTAACAATATTTGTGATAACTGCACGGTTAAAGAGACACAACACTATCTGACAACTTACAAATTTGTTGCTTTTATATCTTTCATTTACTTCAATGCTTCTTCGCTTCTCTTTGCTAATTTTAGAATAAAATTGCTATTCCCAAATTGCTTCCAAATAATTTTCCTGGCTACAGGATTGCGAATTAGTTCACGGACTACAGATACCCCCCTTTTTAACATATTTGTTCCTGGTTTGGAGTACCAGACTTTTCTTAATGCATCCATTCCTCGCATTTTTCGAAAGTATCCATTTGAGTCCATTTCATTTTCAATCCAAAACAAAAATTCCTGCCAGTTTTTTTCATTCATCTGCGATGGATCAAAACGTCTATATTTGCGTTGAAAATTACATATAAATGCAGCAACAGCTTTCACCTGTTGAATTCTGCCAAAATCAAAATCAGATATATTCTTTTCATGTTTTCTTAAACAAAGTATTACATCGTCACAACAAGCAAATTGACCATGTCCTACCATTCTAAACCACAAATCAATATCTTCTGCATGACGAAATCTTTCTCTATATCCTTCTAATTTCATAACTACTCCACGGCGAAAACATGCAGTTGGATGTGGAAAAAACTGGTTATGTGCCTCTAAATTGTGTATTAGTTTATTATGATGAGAAGGATATTTATTAACCTTTAAAAAAACTCCTTTTGTATTAATTTGCTGACACCATCCACCAAGAAGAATTAAAGAAGGATTTTTCTCAATTGCCTTTATCTGAACTGCAAACCGATGGGGCAAAGCAATATCGTCTCCATCCATTCTGAATATCCATTCACTTTTCGATTCAAATAAGCCTCTGTTAAGAGCTACAACTATACCACTATTAAGTTGATTTATTACTTTTATCCTAATATCTTTTTTTGCATACTCATTTAATATTTCTGGTGTCTGATCAGTTGAACCGTCATTTATAATTATAAATTCAAACTCTTGAAACGTTTGGTGAAGAATACTCTCTATTGCCTCTCGTACATACTGCTCACAGTTGTATACCGGCATTACTACACTTATTAAAGGAACTTTAGGCATTAATAAATCCCTGTATTTTTCTA
This sequence comes from Candidatus Kuenenia stuttgartiensis, assembly GCF_900232105.1. Classification (NCBI taxonomy): domain Bacteria; kingdom Pseudomonadati; phylum Planctomycetota; class Candidatus Brocadiia; order Candidatus Brocadiales; family Candidatus Brocadiaceae; genus Candidatus Kuenenia; species Candidatus Kuenenia stuttgartensis. The sequence goes on along the minus strand of NZ_LT934425.1, from coordinate 2,514,109 downwards.
TTTAATAATTCCAACGACTCGTAATACCTTATCAAATCTTTTCTCCCATGTATGGTTCTTTATAGCCTTTTCCTTCCCAGCTTTAGCAATGGTTTCCCTTTCATCAGGATGTGTAAGATAATATTCAACTTTATTAACGCATTCTTCGGGATTACGATAAGTTACTATTTCCTTCCCTATATCATAAAGCTCATATAAATCAGGATTATCATGAGTTAAATAAAAACTCCCTGACATCGGCCCGTCAAAATCCCGCATCTTCAACGAATAGAAATCTGTACAATGACCAATAGTGCCTACACCTAATACTACGCGGGACTTAGAAAAAATTTCCGGTAATATTTTTACATCTATCCTCCCATTTGGCCAGCCATTCCCATAAGATGTAACTCTGATACCTTTTTTCTCGATAGCCTTAACAATTTTACGTCTAATCCCATAATTTGCTCCCACAAAACAGACATCGTACTCCTTTGTAACAGTACCTGGCTTATATAACTCTGGATCACTTGCCTCCGGTAAGTAAATAGCTGGACAACCCTCTGTTTGATACCATAAGCAACATTCCTTTGCTGTTGTACAGACAAGATCTACTGCCCCAATAAGACCGGATGTTCCCATCCATTTGCCATCAACTTTTCTCAATCGAAATGCATGCCTATCATCCATAGAAATATTGACAACTGGGATTCCCATATTTCTCACAGCTTGCAATATACTGGAATCCATTGTCCCGCCCCACATCTGGCCGATAACAACGTGCAAAGGATATGAATTAATGTTGTCATGGACAATTGCCATTAGTCGTTTTCCGTTAATTTGGGCAACATCTACTCCCTTTTTATCAAAAAGCATTTGTCCATATAGACCAGATTTTTGATCAAAAGCAATAACCTCTCCGAACTTTCGTAAACCCTGTATAATCCCTCCAAAATCTTGCCCCTCATCTGTTCCTACATAGATAATTCTTAAATTCCCTTTTGGTAATGGCCTTATCTTGATATTTCTTTCACTAAAAGAATCAGCCAACTGATTTGGAATATTATTTTCCTGATATATGATTTTTCTTTCGGCAGAAAGAACCTCATAATATTTTTTTATAGTTGCGTAATTTCTTTTTGTTTGTTTTGCCTTCCAATATGCATTTATAGTATATAAGAATTGAATTTTTTTTATTTTACTCTTAAGGTTCATCAATTATCCGTTTTATTAATTACCTTTTAGTAGCAAGGACATGATACCCATAACACAAGACTTCATTTGAACCGTTATCATTTTTGGACAAACGTTTTAATGTTCGCAGTATTTTCCATATAGCAAAATATTCAATCATACTTAATGATTTAGCTTTTGTTGCATATTCTAGTGACATAAGATTTAATCGCATAATTTCTTGTTGGAGAAATTCAAAGTAGTTGCCGTTTGGCACTATCTCAACAATATCAAACCCAAGTTCTTTCAACCATTTTTGGTAAAAATAGCGGTTAAATCCACTATAAAAATGGAAAGGGGCAAAATGCGTCAGGCTACAAAAAGGCGCGGTTAAAATCAAACGTCCACCTGGTTTGAGTAAGCGAGCAAACTCATGAATTGCTTTAATGGGATCAGTTAGATGTTCAAGTACCTCCACACACATTATGGCATCAAAAGAGGCGTCTGGTTCTGGAATTGCTGTAATATCAGAAATGATGTCGAGGTTGGATTGATTCCAATTTCCCATCTGTAGCCCTGCATCATTGCCCTTGCCGTCATACTGAGCAAAATCCTGAGCTACATAGTTTAGGTGGGTACAGAAGCACCTGTACTGCTGCTCTCCTGCACCAGCATCAAGAATACGAGAACCATCTGGAATTTTTTTTAGTGTCTTCTTCAACCATTCTTCACGTTTTTCTATATTTGTTGTTTTTAGAGATTTTAAGAAAATTTTAAAAAAAATTTCTTTCAAGTTATATTTCGTTTTTTTAAAAATCTTATTCAATGTGTTTTGCCACGTAAAAATATTCCTATAACCTTCAAAAAAAAGTGCTATAAAACTTTTTAATGGAACTTAATAGTTGTTTGTCCTTTATTTTCTTACGTAACTTTTTTTGCATAGTATAAATATCAGTCCGAACACATCTTGAGTTAATAATGCGATATCTCAGTATTTTCCACCTACATTTTCTAATCTCAGCATGAGTAACTTCCTTCAATATTGTAGACACTCTGTTTTTAAAAACATGAATGCTACTTCCTTTGAGAAATTTATTTTTATAATCTTTTACATACCTATAATATCTATCCATAATAGGCATTTCTATATTAGATAACCGCTTCCCTCTTGAATCTTCGTGCGTTCTGCCATAATTTGCAATTACAGGAAGAAAATAAGGAAGGTAGCCAAGGGCATTAAAATTATAAATAAATCCCATATGCAAATGATCTATAAAAGGATCTCTAGGGTCATCTTTGGGAAGGCATATATCAAAAACCCTTCGGGAAACGCAATAATTTCCTTCTGGATACCAAAACCCTGTAGCTAACCAAAAAGGAAAGAAGTCCATCTTCTGGGGAGGATGATCATTAAAAAATTCTACATATGAAATATTGCGAAGGTAGCCATCCTCTGTCATATATTGTGGTAATCCCCACACCAGAGAAACTTCCTCATCTGAATCCAATATCTCCACGCAATGTTTAAACCAGTCTTTATTTAGGTAGCCGTCTGAAACGCAGCATTGCATGACATATTCTCCCTTAGCCATATCCAATCCTCTTCTAAATGCCTGAACTATGTTGTCTTCTTTCTCAGAAATCCACCGGATATGCGGATATTTCTTCAAAATTTCAATAGTATTATCTGTTGAACCTCCATCAAAAACAATATGCTCAAAATTTCTGTAGGATTGACTGAGAATAGATTCTATTGTATCAACCAAAAACCTACCATGGTTTAATGATGGAGTCAGTATCGATATTTTAGGCTTTTTTACTGAAAGTAAATCTTCAAACATATTATCTTACCATCCGTTATAAAATTCAAACCCCAACATGTTTTTTCATAAACGCTGTCAATGTAAGTTCCGGCAAAATACTTTTCCTTTTTTGTGAAACTTTTGAAAAGTCATACTTAGCCAATGCTTCTAAGCTATCAAAATAGCAAATACCCTCTGTATTTGAGAAAAGGTCACCCTCCGGTATATCAAATATATCAAGGCTGATTAAGATTTTCTTAGTTTTAAGATGATTGGCCCACCATAGAACAGAGGAATAACTGGTTACAATAATTTTTGCTTCAAGTATTAATTTTTGGGTGTTTTCTTCACTCGGGATAATAGAGATATGCCCATTATGCTCTAAAAGGCGTTTGGCAAGTTCATTATATTGGAACTGAATATCTCTTGATTGGCCGGGTTTCAATTTCAAGAATATTTTATAATTAATGAATTTGTTCTTTAAAATATCAATGGCCTCTGACCACCTATCAAAAAAGAACTGAATTACGTCCTCCTGCGGCATATCCTTCGCTTTCGCTATATATTGCATTTCGGAGGCAGTTAGCAAAATAAGAATTGTATTCATTTCCTCTATTGGCCCGTAAAGGCAGAAAAATACATCCTCCTGAATATCATATAAAGGATTTCTTATTGCAGTCGCTGGTTCTCCACAATAAACCACTAAACCTTTCTTTTCTTTTTCTGAATAAGCAATGCTATGTTCATAATAATTTATTTTTTTATTATACCATTTCTTTTTAATTGGAAAGGATCTTATGCTTGGCTTAAAAACACGACCTGTAATTACGAAAGGCACTATATAATAACCAAAATAATATGACGTAATATGATTAAAATAGTGAAAGAGAAATGCCAGCCAATACGGGATTTTAAATTTATTTTGCAGGCTGTTTATATGCATAAGCTGCATCCTTTGAATATCACGATTTGGATCATCAGGCGAATGGCTAGCATTAAACCTTATTCTTTTACACTTTCGAAAGGAGGCTTCTTTGAACCAATAAATATTTAGTGGATCGTAATCATTGTGCTGAATGATCGCGGTAGGTTGATATTTGGCAAAAATAAATCTGCATACCCGATAGTAATGCCAATGCCTTTTAAACATTTTAAATAGTTTTAAGTGCGTTGTCGGATTAAAAAAAATGTATATATAATCTTGCACTATTCCTTTTTCTTTCAACTTCTCTAGTTTGTTTAAATCATGGTATGGAAAATCTAATAGCAAAACAACTGAATAGGAGCGTGACAATTCCCAAAGACAATAAATACCAGTGTTATAAAACAAATACTCAGGGCCAGGGCAGAAAAATATTACCTTTTTTGTCTCTTTATCGGTCTTCAATAGCATTAAATCCGAAACTCCAGATAGACTTAAAACAAAGGAAATAGTAAAATTTTTATATTAAATATGTCTAGCACCTCGAAAGCTCGCATCTTGTTTAAAGTTGACATTGTAAAAGTTTGTAATGTTTTCATTCATATAATAGTTATATATCGATTAACAGCTTCTTTTCCTATATAACATTATAAATTTTGCTCCATCCAGCCTATACATCAAATAATGAATGGTTTTTTAAAGTAAACAACCCTCTCAAACAATTTCCGTCTGCGCGAGGGGTATTTTCCCTTATAGAAATATTTGCTTCCTCAAGTATTTTTTCATCGAAATTATTAGGGGCTCTTTCCCTCATACATTGTTCGTAATGGGTTAATCCATATTCTTGAAGCGATAATACCTTAAAATGATAATTTTCCATGAGGTTAGCCAAGGATTCCTTTGCGAAAAAATGAATACGCGGCGTGTCAGTAAGATCTAATGAATACCAATCAGAATTGCAATTTGGCACAGCTATAAAAAGCAGCCCATCTTCTGTCAACATATACCTTAACTTGTTTATCGCACCAAACAAATCATAGACATATTCAAGACAAAAGGAAACATGGATGTAGTTAAATTTTTGATCTATTTCGCCTTCAGGGAAAAATTTTGCTATTAATTTTATACCTAATTCATTGTAATATGGTACCCAAAAATCATTTGCCTCAACTACATTTATAAATACTTGTCCTTGATGCTTTTCTCTTACTAATCTTGGAAATAAAGTCCCGCCACCTCCAATCTCAAGCATATTAATCTTGGAAAAATGTCGAAGTTCATCCTTAACAAAATTATACTGTCCTATTGCACGAATATCCTCAAGGTATAGGCTTTCATTATGATATTCGTTAGATGAAATCGAGAAGGGATGGGGTAAATATGTATCATTGAAATATTTATGCAGGAATTTAACATCTAATTGTCTATCATATACCCCATATCCACATTTTTTGCATTTCAGGATATCAAATCTAGGGGAAAAGAGAACATCTTCCTTCGCCCAATTAGCCAAATTATTTAACCAAATTAATCTTTTTTTTAATAAATTAATTCTATAATAATTTGGATTGAATACTTTCAATTTCAGTATAGGTGAAATAAAGAGAGAGAGATAATACTTATAATACTTGAAGAATTTCTTGGCAATTCTATTATGCTTGTTGTATGGATACCGAATAAAATCTGAATTATTACAAATAGCACATGAGGCTGTTGCACAAATCCTTTTCACCAGCATGTTCTTCCCCCATCCACAACCAAAACCGCACCAGTCATATAGGAAGAAGCCTCTGAGATGAGAAATAATATTGCGCCTTTATATTCATCCTTTCTTGCCATCCTGCCCATTGGAATCCTGAAAGTTAATTTTTCCAAAAAATCCATCGGCTGTTCGCTCTGGACGCCGCCAGGACATATCGCATTGACTCTAATATTTTTTTCAGCCCAATAAGTAGCTGCATAACGTGTCAGTCCTATAAGAGCGCTTTTTATTACTGGATAACTGACTGGCTTAACAGGTTGCTTGTCTTCAGGTAAACCTTCTTTTGTATAAATTCTCTGATCTGGAGCAATTAACCCAAGATCAGAAGAAATGTTCAATATGACGCCACTTTTTCGCCTTGCCATTTCAGAACCGATTATCTGAGTGCATAAAAAGGCTCCGGTCAATCCTACTGCTATATCCTGATTCCAAGTTTCAAGTGGAAAATTCTCAAATCTGCTCCCCGCTTTATTCTCATTATTAGCTTTTACTTTGGGGTCATTTGCTGCATTATTGATCAAAATATCAATTCGCTCAAATCTTTTTAAGACAGTTTCCAACATTGCCTCTACGTCGGTTTTATTAGTGATATCTGTCCTAATCCCAATTGAATCTACATCATATTTTTCAGAAATAATTTTTGCTTTTTTTATAGCTTCTTTTTCGTTAATATCGACTAAAACTGGACACCCTCCTGCTTCGGCGATAGCTTCGGCATGCATCTCACCAAGCATACCAGCGCCTCCTGTAATTATCGCAACACGATCAGAAAGGTCAAATAGCTGGTTTATCTTTGTTTTTACCTTTTTCGTATTCATTTAGAGACCAATAATTTTTCCAGTTTCCATCGATTTCTTAATTGCTAACGCCATCCTCAAACTATTCGTTCCATCCATAAGTGTTACGACAGGTTGCTTACGGCTAGCAACACATTCAAAAAAATGATCTATTTCTCTGACAAAAAGTTCGTTGCGTTCAAAACCGCCAAAATCATGGATATCCTTTTCCTTACCGGGTTTTTCCACAATCACCTTAAGTTCGGTGAGATCCATAGTAATCTTTCCCGATTCTCCTATTACCTTACAATTCCTAGAAGGAGGCTTCTGAATATAGTCCATATGCACAGAAACAGGCAGTCTCCCCCCATTAAAGGTCATATCCATCAAAATATCGGCTACATCTTCTACATCAATCTCTAAATTACTTAGATGACCCCCTAATGCAACCACCCTGCTTGGCACGCCGAATAAATCATATAAATAATCCAGTTCATGTATCTGTGACAGCACTACCCCTCCACCTAAATCACTTCTCGATGCATACATCTGCCGATAATCTTCATACTTATGCCAGTCAGGCAGATATTCTCCAACCTCAGCATGAATAGACAATAATTTCCCAACGGTTCCCTTTGCTATAAGCTCTTTAAACAATCTGTAACAGGGATGAAATCGAAGCTGGTAGCCGACGAAACTTATCAGTCCTTTTGATTGACAAATGGATACTAATTCTTCGATGCCATCGAGAGAATTTGATAGAGGTTTTTCCACAAAAAAGTCGCAACCTGCCTTAGCGACAGTTAGACAAGAAGTAATATGAAGGCTCGATGGATTGCAAATAAAGGCCACATCTGGCAATTGAGAGAGGGCATTATCCATATCCGTAAAAATATCGACCGAGTACTTTTCTATAAGATCAACATTTTCATCTATGGTCAGAGTCGGAGTTATAGCCTGCTTTAGATTCCGCACACGATAGGCAAGCAGTGTCGCATCGCCCCCAAACTTGGCATAAATATTTCTCAAATGCCTCTGCCCTATGCCACCAAGACCGATAAATAGAATTTTCATTTTATTTTTTGACATAGTTCCTCACTCATTCAAATACTTTCTTACAAACGCCAGATTTCCCTTGGCTGATTCGATCTCATCACCAGATCTTGCTACCTGGAGTATAAAAGGCCCGGCATATTTTTTAGCTCTTAGCGTCAAAAAACATGTGGCAAAATCAGTATTACCCTGACCCAAAGGCACTGTTCCTCCATTTAATATTCGGTCTTTTATGTGAACTGTAACTACCAGCTTACCGTAAGCCTCTAATTCCTCCTTCGGGTTATAGCCGAGGGAAGCACTATTGCCTGTATCGTAATTTGCCCTTGCTGCAGGATGATTAAGACTTAGCAAAAAGGCCTTAAATGTTTCATCTGGAAGTGAGGTTTCAAATGCAAAAGTTACCCCGAGTTGGTAAGCCTTCTCAAGGGTCGGTTTGATAACCTGCTTTATCTGCTCTAATTCTGCAGCATCTTTAATCGCGGAATTATCCACAAATGGTATTTCTAGATATTTAATATTAAGGTTATTTAAACGAACAATTAATAAATCAAGTACTTCCAAACGTTCTTTCAGTTCAGAAGGAGAACATCTCAGGAGTGGGCAATCCATAAAATAATCAGCACATACTGCACCAATGCGAATTCCGGTCTTTGACATAAGTGTCTTTATTGTCTTACTACCCTGATTAGTCAAAATTGGATTTTCATGAAGTCTATCTGCTTCTACAATCCAGTCTATCAGATCTAAGCCAATTTCTTTAGCCTGAAAAAATTCCCGTTCCCAGCAATCCCAAGGGAACGCCTGTATCCTCCCATCAACTGGAGGGGATAATCTCCCCTGCATGATTCCCACGGAATTTTTCATCGCTGAGATGGCTTTTGTGCACTCAAAAGAAGCATACGCTCTTTAGAGTGACGAATAAGAACATTTTGAATTCTTTCTTCTTTATCTTTCCACTTAAGAGAATTCGGCAGTAAAGATATAATTCGTGTAATAAAAACAAGACCCGGATGTCTCCATAAAAAAGGAATTTGGTAAAATTCCTTGCATTCGACCTCTATAAAGTCACCGAGTATAAAGGCCTGTCTGAGACCTTTTCTGGTAAAAGGTTTTACATGGGTAGGGTCATCCCAGAAGTATTTAAAATCCGTAGCCCAGTCAGGTGTTAACTGTACCGTAATACCCCCAGGTTTTAACACTCGATAAGTCTCTTTGACTATATTTTCAGTATTATATACATGCTCCAGTACAGATTTAGAGAAAACAAAATCAAAATAATTATCTTCAAATGGGAATGGGTCTTTTCCCAAGTCACATTCACAGATATCAAAATCTGGTAATATCCTTATACATTCTCTTCTCTTATCCAAACCCTTTACAATCATACCATTTCTTGAAAAACCAACAAGATAGTTGCCCTTCCCAGATCCTATGTCCAGCAGAATCTTGCCAGAATCTCCCGTTTTAAAGTAACACTCGGTCAAAAAATTGCACAATTTCTGCGGATACCTGTCCTGAGCATATTCATCTTCAAAGTAATTGGTTTCAAGATAATTAGGCAAATCCCTCTCCTTTTTTATGAATAATACTTATTGAAAACGTTTTTTCATTAATATCTCGCATATCTCAAAATCTTCTTGGTAGTTCAGGTCAAATGTCTCATTTCGATCAATTTCAACAGCGGCACATTTTTTACCAACCAGACTCTTGGATTTAAAGAGAACCTCAGTCCTGCAGGCGATAACCACACCACTAACCTGATATAATTTTTCAAATTCCTGGCTGGCAGGAAATCTTAATAATGCCTCGCCCTGTTTTTTAAAATAATCAGTATATGGCCTGATTAAATTATCCTTATCCACGTATACCATCCATTCAGGCCTGTTTGCCCCGGCATAATAGACTGTAACGGCTGAGTCAATTGTTTTATCAGCAATGATACTGTTAACGCATCTGTCTATATGTTCGGATTTTCTGAAAGGTGATGGCGGTTCCAGAGTCACAACTATATCCGGAAAATAACGCTCATTCTCATTAAGCCACTTGACAGCGTGTATAATCACATCTTCTGTAGGGACATCTTCAGAGATATCTGCCGGTCTTTTAAAAGGAACCTCTGCCCCAAGATTAGTTGTGACATTTTTAATCTCAGCATCATCCGTTGAAACAATTATACGGCTAACAGTCCTTGCATTTCTGGAAGCCTCGATAACGTAGGCAATTAATGGTTTGCCGTTAAGCATTTTTATGTTTTTCTTCGGAACACGAACCGACCCTCCACGGGCGGGGATTACAACCAAGACCTCATTCTTCATCTCTATCTCCCAGATGTAAATATATTCGCCTTTGATAAAACAGGCATTCGGGATAAAGAGTCTTTATTTGCCATAATCTTTCTAAATCCCTTAACAATATCATTCATATCTTTAATCGTATTTGGCCATCCTACCTGGAAAAAACCTAAATATTCTTCATCCTGCAGTCTTCTTGCATTCGGCATGTCAGGGATGGAATATTTTCCTCTTCTCTTATACAAATGGCACGAAAAAGGACAATGGTCTTTTCCATATGCTAGCTGCCGCTGGAACAACGGGTTATCAGACATGAGCCTTGCTACTCCACTTGCAACCGGTATTCCTTCTGCGCGAAGGACATCCGCCACTATATTCCTGTGTATTTTTGATTTTTTACTCATCCAGCGGAAACCCGCAGTATAAGGTGAATAAGACTTCGGATGAGTAATTTTTTGAGGCTTGAGATATTCACCGAATTCTGATATGAGCTTTTTGACCAGATAGGTATAATTTTCTTCTCTTATCTTATTCAAATTATTAAGATGATCTAACTGTGCAACGCCTATTTCAGCTAATAATTCGACCAACCTGAAATTGTAGCCGATTGCATTGGCTACCAGATCATCCGGTGAGTTTTCATTAACAACAGCCTCACCGTGATTTCTAATGAGCCTGCATTTTATAGCTATTTCTTTGCTATTGGTAACAATTATTCCTCCTTCGCCTGTCATTACATTCTTTGGTTCATTGAGCGAGAAAACTCCGGCATCACCGTAAGTACCAAGAAATTTGCCCTTATATAATATGCCAGGTGTCTGTGCTGCGTCTTCGATTACCTTGAGCCCTTTTCTCTTTGCTATCGATATTATTGCACCCAGATTCCCGGCATTACCATTCCAATGGATGGGCATAATTGCCTTAGTAGATTGTGTGATACTCTTTTCAACAGCCTCAGGAGACAGGCAGAACGTATCTAAATCAATATCAGCAAACACAGGAATTGCATTGGCAAGAACAATCGAAGTCGCTGAGGCTGTAAATGAAAATGGAGAACACATAACTTCATCTCCAGGCCCTATATTAAGGGCCATAATTGCTGCTGTCAGCCCTGATGTCGCCGAGTTTACTGATATAGAATAATCTACCTTATGCAATCCCGACCATTTACTCTCAAGTTTTCTCACGCTTGCCCCACCAAGAAAAGAAACGCTATTGGTAAGACCCTCTACTTCAGAGCTTTTAAGCCCGATAATTTCATGGGTGCCCGGTACAGGAGAGCCAATAAACCTTGTCAGTCTACCTTCACGCATTAAGGATTTGACACCATCTATCATTTCCTTTGTAATAAAGGGTTTTGACCTGAACTCTCTTGTTCTGAGCGGCTTTCCTCCATGAATAGCTAATCTATTATTTTTCATAATCTTTCTTATAGCGATGAATTTACTGGTAAATGACCTATAGAATTTGATTTATAGATTAAATTAATCAACTCCAATGATTTCAGTGCTTCTTTAGCAGTAATTTTAGGTTCCTTTTTGTTTTCGATACAATCCAGGATATCGAGATAGGCATTAACTACCCGCTCACTTTTAATATCATTAACTTTGGTATAGTCAATGGCCAGTTCATCCAACCCTTTATGCTGAGGACTCTCCCTGAACTTATACACCTCATATCTCATATCATCATCCAATATCCTAAGCCTCCCCTTTGTACATTGAATATCAAGTTCGAAAAAATGGTTTCTCTGTGACTCGCCGGTAGCTTTTACAAAGCTGATAATACCATTTTTGTGTTTGATAAAAGCAATGCCTCCAAAATCTTTTTCATCATGAACAACTCTGGTATTATTAATCCTGTCAATATGCCCCACACATGAAAGGACATCGCCACCAAAATAAATGAGCATATCCAGCATATGGTTTGAATTCATATAAAAAGCAGTATCTACATAAGCAACGATTGTCTCGATCCTCCCCAGTTTCCCGCTTTCTACCAAGTTCTTACATTCGGCATAAAATTCATCCCATCTCCGCATGTAATTAACAACCAGCAATTTCCCAGATTCTTCCGCTTTCTTCACCAGTTCAACACCTTGCGAGAGATCGAATGCAATTGGTTTCTCACAAAATATCACCTTAACATCGCTCGACAAAGCCAAGAGGACATTTTCATAATGAGTTTTTGTTGGAGTTGCTATAACGAGAATATCGATTGGTTCTTTGCGCAGCATCTCTTGCAAATCCAGATAAGAACGTGAAATTTTCCACTTCTGGGCAAATGCTGTTAACCGGCCTTCGTTTATATCGCAACAGGCCGTGAGCTTAAGTTTTTTTACCATTCCGATTGCCTTTACATGGCCATAAATATGCCTCTTCTTAGCATCATTGTCGATGTCACCCGAAACATTGCCGCAACCAGCAATCGCTACACGTTTTGTCTCCATATTTAATGTGAATCAGTCCCATTCATATTTTCTTAGTTTAGCCTTAACTTTTTTTTCTTCTTCGGTTACCTTTTTGATACCGTCTCCCATTGCCAACGTAATCGCATTAATATATTTTACTAATTTCCAGAACCCCGTTACCTCAACAGAGGCTGACTGATCAGAACCATACATGGCGTGATCAAGTGTTATATGTCGCTCAATCGAAGTTGCCCCGAAGACTACAGCAGCGCAGGATACTATTAATCCTACTTCATGACCGCTATATCCAACTTTACAGTTGAACCTTTCACGCAATACTTGAATCATCCTGAGATTTGCATCTTCGTCCTTCATAGGATAGGTGGAATTACAATGCATAAGCTCAAAAGGGCAATCTCTTTTTCTAAATATATTAACAGCTCGTTCTATTTCTTCCATGGTGCTCATTCCTGTAGAAATGAACGTATATTTTTTTTCTTCTGCAACCATTTCCAACAATTCTTTATACGTGAGCAGAGCAGAGGCAATCTTATTATATTTAAGATTGTACTGCCTTAAAAACTTTTGACTATCTAAATCCCAAGCTGATGCTAACCAATAGATTCCCTTTTCCTTGCAATACATAGCAATTTCATCATATTCATCTTTACCAAATTCTAGACCCAGTTTTTGTTCCCTATTTGTAGTTCCCCAAGGACTTTCTCTATATTTATCGAGTTCTTCTTTTGAATATACTTTTTCTACTGTTCTTTTTTGGAATTTTACGGCATCGCAACCCGCGAAGACTGCCCCATCGATTAGCTTTTGGGCTATTTCCACACTGCCGTTGTGGTTTATACCTATTTCAGCAATTATAAATGGCAACTTTTCTTCATTTACATACGGATTTGTATTCATTATGTATCCCCTTGATTACAATCAATCTTTATATATTTTAAGAAATCTCTAACCACTCCATTTCCACCTGGAACATCAAGAATAATCTTTGATATTTCTCTCACTTCTTCATATGCATCTAAAGGGCATATGGGATAACCTACCATCTTCATAGCCTCAAGGTCATTTATATCATTTCCTATGTAAACCACACCATTGAGTTGAATATTTTCTTCTTTGCAGTAAGAAATAAGGGTTTCTTTTTTGTTGTTTATGCCTTTAATGACCGAAATACCAAGCTTCTTTGCCCTCATTTCTACAACCCTATTTTTTTCTTTTGACAATATAATTTGTTTTATTCCCTTACTCTTTATCATTTCTATTGCCAGACCATCAGACCGATTAACAACAACACTTTCAAGCCCATCTTCTCGTACGATAACTTTATTGTCTGTCATAACACCATCAAAATCGTATACTATTAACTGAATATTTTTTAAAACCAAACTATGTTTTTGGTTATTTTTAGAATTGGTTTTCAATTAACTTCCTTTTTAATTTGGTTTTTGTCATTTCCTGAATATGTTCTTTGACTTTTTTCCCAAACTTTTCGTCTATCATTTTTAAATAAACTGGATTTTCAAAATATTTAGGAAAGGCATCGTCTCGAAATTTCAAAACATCCCTTGCGCTAATATATTTTGTTGGTAAAGGTAATGTTTCATAAGAGTGCTGTGAATATCCATGCCATTCTTTTGAAAGGGAAAGGCAGGGAAAGGGGACAGGCTACTTTTTCTTGCCTTCCTCATTTTTCTTTGGCCTTTCCACAGGTCTTATGGTCGATTCTAATCCATAATGCTTTGCATACCTTTTGCTGCCAGATAATATCCCCAAAGGGCGATTGCCTGTTTACGCTCTGCCACAACCTTTCCAGTTCCTTCTCTGTTAATGGTTCATCTACATATTTATCCCATTCTACTGGCATTTCAATAGGTGGATCACCCACTAAAATCGCTCTCTTTCAATGTTCATTCTGTTCAGCAGCGGGTTTTGTTATTTTCTGTAAATAGTTTTTCACCGCATTTATAAAGACTTCCGCCTCAGAAATATAAGGTTCAACCTGTTCATAAGTCAATTCAAAATACTCACGATAGTCTCCTCGCTGTCTTAATTCAAATGCCTTGTTTATAGACCGTCCGAGATTTTCACTGAAAATACCGCCTGTTACAAAACGTCTATTGAAATAACTCAAAACACCACTGTGCTTTGAAGATGAGTATTGTTCATACACAAGTAAAGCCGATACAGCGTAAAACATTGAATAATATGACCTATTGATCACAGAGCGGGGACTCTGCTTGCCTACCAAGAGAAACTTCGCCTCCGCAAGGCTTTCTTCTGCCTGTTTTATCCTGTATCTTGCGAGGGCATCTTTCTTATCATCAGGAATCAAACCTTAATTCCCTCTCTTTCGATCGCCTTATATATCTGTGACTCACTCATAGGACCTTCTTCTATCTCTTTTTTGCTGAAGATGATAACCGATATAAAACAGTCATAGCTGAGGTTTAGTTCATATACAAGATCGTCAATTGCCGACTCAATTTCCGGTGAATATTCATCAATTTTTATCATGACATCGATATCGGAATCAGGCAAGGCTTCGCCACGTGCCTTTGAGCCAAAAACCCGAAAGTCCAGAAGCTTGAATCTTTCCGTCAAAACCTCTTTAAGTTTCAAAACAGCTTTCTCTTCGTTGTCATTGAATATTACCTTATCCATTTACTCCTCCAGCTCATTATTTTATTCCTTAAATACTACTGAATCGAGCGTCTGCAAAGAGGCACTTCATGCCGATTCCTATTCAGAAAAAGGATAACGTCCTGTTTCAAGAATTTTTCTTTTCAATCTCGTCTTCGTCATTTCCTGAATATGTTCTTTAACTTCTTTCCCAAATTTTCCTTCCATCATATAAGCTGCATTTTTGAAATATTTACAAAAGGCCTCGTCTCGAAATTTCAAAACACCCCTTGCGCTAATATATTTTGTCGGTAAAGGTATGGTCTCATAAGAATGCTGTGAATATCCATGCCATTCTTTTGGCAAATCCCAACCCTCCTTTATGGCTATATCATAAAGTTCCGAGACAGGATAAGCCATTGTACAATAAAAATTTGCTAATTCAGTATTTAATTACATTGCCATTTTCTTGGTTTTCTGCATTGTCTCAATGGCTGTCATGGGGTCAGATCTTTAATCTTGATTCTGCTGAAAAAGAGCCATTTTGCCAAAACGCGCCTTTTTGAGTCGTTGCACTGTGGCATGTTGCAATTGCCCATTTTCATGGGACAGCAGGATCTAATCTTGACATCGCATAGCAAAAAATCAATAGGCCATTAAGACGATTGCGGATTGCGGGATATACTTACCCTGCCTCTTTTATTCAATTTCCAGCGTTTTACGAAGTATTTTTCTAACTTGTTGCATTAATTCAAAGGAGAGGGAACCGAGTTCTTTCCGAACCAAGGACTGGTGAATTACTGTGATTTTTTCCGTTTTAATGATAGAGGTCTTCCTCAATATCTTCCCATTCAGAGAATGCTGTTTCTGAAGACTTGGTCAGCAGGGAGGTCTCCAGATATTCGTACTACTATCCATCAATTTCTTGTTTTTTATGCGTGTTTTTCATGCCGCCATTTCCGTAAGTGCTTTAATATCAAGGGCTGAAGCGGTCATCAGTGAACAAGAGAACTTCTGGCCTTTCTCCGTCAAAACATAGCGGTTGGCCCTCGGAACTTTGCGGATTAGACCGTGTGCCCGCAGCATCTTTATCCGTCGGGTCGTTCGTCCGGAATATTTCTTTTGCTGATCCTTGCCGGATTGTTCGGATTCCCGGTAAAGCCACTTACGCAAATCATGGTTGCGGAATCCATTTATCGCGTTTTCGCCTTTGGACAGGAACATCAGCATCTGGTAATCATCCTGCTGCCAGGGATTCAAACCTCGATACCTCTTGCCCTCTTTGACAACCTTGTTACAAGCGCTGCTCACCACTTCTTTCAGTTTCTCCTCTACCTGAGCCGCCGCCAAAGCATCCCCATAACGATCATTGCATTGTTGGCTCACCTCACACCGTCGATGAAGATCGCTTACGCCCTTACGCATCTTCTGCCATGACGCCGGTTTGCCTTCATCATCATTGGGACTCCGAAAGACCTTAAAGTCCCGCGTATTATTGATCGTTGTCTCAATACGCAAGAGACTACCGCTCTTGTTATACATCTTCACTGAATTATAATTCACACTGTGCTTGACCCGTATACCTTCATAGCGTCTTCGATAGTCGCTGATAACCTCATCAGGGGCAGCGCCTGCAAGGTTACGCCTACCCAAATACTTCATCACCGAAGAACTGTCGCAAACCCGCATCGCATGATGAACAAACGATGGAAACAACTCCTCCAATGCCTCAACCGATTTAAACATGATGTCCGTCGCCCACTCCGTCTCATCCGCAGACCAGTAATACTCCGGTTCCAACGGACGAAGAATCTGCGACAATGCCGGGCAACTGCCCAACGCAAGCCCGTTCAGCAGCTTCGCCCAGTCAGTCTTAAGCTGCTCATGGAGCAGAACCTGCGCAGCCGCAATATCCTCTATACGCACAAAACAGTTGCCGTCCTTAACATAATCAATACCTTGCTTCTGAAGTTGCCGCTCCAGCCAATGACGACCATTGAGACAAATGAAAATATTAAACGGCGCCCAACTCTGGATACGAACATGACCAAAACCAAACACTGGATCGTTAAAATAATGATACACAAAGACACACTTGCGGGGCGCCATTACCAACTCGAGCTTCTTGCTGGCCTTGTTGCCCTTGACCATCGGCGCAATACAAGGCTCTACCACACTCAACAGGCAGATGGAACCTTCCGTAATCCTCTTATCCGCCGCGATCTGGCGAGCCAACTTCTCCTTATCAACACCGCTGCTCATCAAATACCGCACCTCGATACCCAAATCTTTCGCCCGCGATTCACAACTGTCTCGCACCTGTGCCGTAAGCCCATTGACCCAACCGGAAAAATCCTTAAGCAGAATTCTCGCTTGGTTCATGAATGTTCCCATCCCACGCTCACTGGCCAACCACCGCAATGTCCCGCGAAAACGAATCCTGTCCAGACCGCTTATTGCACCCACGATCCTGTCTCGATATAATTCCATCAACTTATTCATAAGTAGTGTCCTCCAAATTGTCTGATTACTATTTACGAGGATACTACTATACTTTATAATAAACTAAAAATCACCTTTTTGGTTGCGGCCAAAGGCCGCGCTAGGAATTCTTTGATCTAATTCTACGATCTGGCGCCTCGAAAGTCTGGGTAAGACATGCTTTATCTCTTCAACGGTTATTTTAACAGGATTCATTTAGAACCTCCTTTAAATTTGCGGAAAAAGCTCAATGTCACCATCTTCGAGTATCTTTGCATTGCTTATGACTTCCATCCTTTTCCTCCTCCATATTTTTACTACTCATAGTATCACCATGAAGTACCTAGAGCGGCCTTTGGCCGCAACCAAATTCGAAATACGAATATCGAAATACGAAACAAATTCAAATGACAAAAAACCCAATGCTCCAAACTTTACGGAAGCCTCATATAATCAATGCCTTACAGTTATGCATTTTAAAAAAAGAGCATTAAAAACAAAGGGCACAGGCTACCTTTCCTTGTCTCATGATAAATAAATCCATATACCAATCCCCTTGGAATTCTGGGCATATTTCAGAATCCTCCTTACAATTCAGCCTGTCCCATTTTACCCTCTCGTAAAAAGTTAGTATTTTTCTTGTACAGCCTTAAACTCTAAAATTATCGATTCTATGGAAGGTTCATCACAAGGAATGTGGCTGTTTGGCTCGCCAGGAGGATGATAGTGCCAAAACTTGTAGTTGTCATAGCCAATTATCCTCTCACCCTTTGAGATTAGAGCAAAACTCCTCTTTCCAGTTATGGCATTAGCATAAACCACAATGAAAGTTGCCTCATCGATATGCGCCCTCACTTCGAGTATAATTCCACGTTTTTCCTTACTGTCGATTCGAATTGAAGGAAAATATTTTTCTAATAATTGAAACAATTCATTTTTTAAGTTGCCCAACATCAATCTAGTCGTTCCAATTTGCGCAATGATTCTAATCTAATCCGTTTCTCTTCTTCAAGGTCTTCCCATAACATTGCGTCATTTTCTAAAGGATAAGAGTGAAAATCGCCTACATTTCCCTTTTCGAGATGTTCTTTAAACTTTTCAAAAGAGAGTCCATATTTTATCTCAAACTCTAATATTTCCTCTTCGCACTCTCTCAGAAGTTCCCTGAGCCCGGCAGACAATGCCTTCATTACTATATCTTCTGCCTTCTCTCCAAATTCTTTAAATATACCTTTTAAATTAGGGGATAATTCTATTAAGCTGTGCATATTTCAACCTCCTCACTCTTTTTACCAAAAACATTTTTTAAACAAGCCTTCGCATCATCGATAACCCCAATGGGATATATAATCAAAGGGGGGAAGGGGACAGGCTACCTTTCTACCTTTTCTCGCCTCATGATAAATAAATCCATCTACCAATCCCCTTGGAATCCTGGGCATATTTCAAAATCCTCCTTACAATTCAGCCTGTCCCATTTACCCCTAAATACTACTCCATTCTCCAAGAATCGAGCGTCTGCAAAGAGGCACTTCATGCTGATCCCTATTCCGAATTCCGAAAAAATATAACGTCCTGTTTCAAGAATTTTTCTTTTCAATCTCGTCTTCGCCATTTCCTGAATATGTTCTTTAACTTCTTTCCCAAATATTCCTTCCATCATATTCAAATAATCTGCATTTTTGAAATATTTACAAAATGCATCGTCTCGAAATTTCAAAACTTCCCTTGCGCTAATATATTTTGTCGGTAAAGGGAGGGTCTCATAAGAGTGCTGTGAATATCCATACCATTCCTTTGGCAACTCCCAACCCTCCTTTATGGCTATATCATAAAGTTGAGAGCCAGGGTAAGCCATTGCACAATAAAAATTTGCCAGTTCAGAATTTATTTCCATAGCCATGTCCAGGGTTTCCTGCATTGTTTCAATGGCTGTCATGTGACCATGTCTTTAATCTTGATTCTGCTGAAAAAGAGCCATTTTGCCAAAACGCGCCTTTTTAAGTCGTTGCACTGTGGCATGTTGCAATTGCCCATTTTCATGGGGCAGCAGAATCTAATCTTGACATCGCATAGCAAAAAATCAATAGGCCATTGGGTCATTAGGACGATTGCGGATTGCGTGATGTACTTGCCCAGCCTCTTTTTATTCAATTTCCAGAGTTTTACGAAGTATTTTTCTAACTTGTTGCATTAATTCAAAGGAGAGGGAACCGAGTTCTTTCTGAACCAAGGACTGGTGAATTACTGTGATTTTTTCCGTTTTAATGATAGAGGTCTTCTTCAATCCTGTTTTATGAAAATCCGGGTTAAGTCCATCAACTTTGATCCATGACTCACGAAGCCCATCAATGGACTTGGAAAAAATACCAAGGATGATAACGTCATCCCCCTTCTTGGTAAGCACCAAAGCAGGTCTTACCTTCGAAGACTGGCTATCAGTGAAAGGGAAATTGACCAATACTATAGTGCCGGGTTTAAACATCGGTATTATAGAGGTCTTCCTCAGGGTCTTCCCATTCAGAGAATGCTGTTTCTGAAGCCCTGGTCAATAGGGATGTCTCCAGATATTCGTGAATTCTTTGATCTAATTCTATGATCTGGCACCTCGAAAGTCTGGGCAAGATATGCTTTATCTCTTCAACGGTTATTTTAACAGGATTGTAATTCATTTAGAAACTCCTTTAAATTTGGTACACTTCCCACATTTTTCTCTAGTGTTTAATTGCAATAGTACACAAGATATCTTGTTGCCTCGAATACCCATAGAATAAAGGGATTTCTGGAGAGAAATACTATCAACAATTTATGCAATTAGACACTAGGTTTATTTTTCATCTTCAACCTTTCCCGGACGACCTTATCCGCACTACCGCATGGCAATCCATTTTTACCTACATCTGTTACCCTTTATGGCTCTTTGAGAAAACTCATCTGCTCGAAATGTGCATCGAATGTCAAAGCCCTTGCAATCCCTTCCTTTTTCATTAGGGTGAAACTGGTACAATCTACAAAACTCAGATCTTTATACTCTATTTTTCTAAACAGACTCAAAAAAGCAATCCAGTAGGAAATGTCAATAAAGGCTTTTTCCAAGGGTTATTTTCCCCCATAGATATACTTATCATGATTTAGGGAGCCGTCTTTGATTTTCACATCGGCCCTTCCACAGAGTTCAAGAAGGGGACTGGCAAGCTCCTTTTCCTCTTGCACAACGATCCTTACTGTTTTTCCCACCAATTTTTTGAGTTTTTCTTTTGCCTCGGGAGAAAGCTCAATATCACCATCTCCGAGTATCTTTGTCTTGCTTATGACTTCCATCTTTTTCCTCCTCCATATTTTTATTTTTCATTCTGAAAGTATCCTTTACTGACCCCGTCAAGCACTTTCATGCGCCCGGATTCAAAACCGTAGGCCACCCAGTTGATGCCCGATTGTTTCCTCCTGGCTAGCATCTTTCATTGACTGTATCAACTCTGGCATAAGCCCAGATATTCAGGCCATATCCTCTCACGATGATCAGGTCACAGAAATCGAAGAGGCGAAATATAGAGCAATGAGCAATTTAGAGAGTCAGCTCTCAAGTAATTTTCTTTTTAATCTGGTTTTCGTCATTTCTTGAATATGTTCTTTGACCATTTTCCCAAATTTATTCTCTATCATATTTAGATAAATGGGACTTGATGAATATTTATGAAATGCATCATCCCTGAATTTTAATACTTCTCTGGCGCTAATATATTTTGTCGGTAAAGGGAAGGTTTCATAAGAGTGCTGTGAATATCCATACCATTCCTTTGGCAACTCCCAACCCTCCTTTATGGCTATATCATAAAGTTCCGAGCCGGGGTAAGCCATTGCACAATAAAAATTTGCCAGTTCAGAATTTATTCCCATAGCCATGTCCAGGGTTTCCTGCATAGTTTCAAGATTGTCGTCTGGTAAACCAAAAATGTAATTTGCACCCACTCGAATACCTTCAGATTGAATCATTCTTATAATTTTTATAATATCTTTTACTCGGGTCCTCTTATTGACACCTTCTCTTACTACAACACTTGCCGATTCAATACCTAATGCAAGCCAATTAATTCCTGCCTTTTTCATTTTTTTAAAATGTTCTTGCTTAATCGTATCAATCCTTGCATAAGCCCACATATTCAGGTTATAACCTTTTCGGATTATTAAATCTACGATTGACATGTAATGCTTTTCATTAAAAACAAATAATTCATCCACTATCTTTATATTTTTTATGCCGTATTTGCTTGTCAATAAACCTATTTCTGCTACTACCAATTCAGGGCTTCTATACCTTATCCCTGGTTTTCCAAATGGAGCATTTATACAACAGAATACGCAATTGTAAGGGCAGCCAAGGCTTGTATATATTGCGCCATAAGGCATCCTGTTATTTATATCATCAAAGCAATGCCAGTTATGGGCTCTATATCTTTCCATTGGTAAAAGATCCCATGCTGCAATAGGTACCATTTTATCTAAATCTTTAATAAGCGACGGTCTTGGATTATTTCTTATAGCTCCATTATCAAAATACCACAGGCCTGGAATACTAGAGTAATCCTTGCTACCCGATCTTAAAATGTTAAGAAGGTGTTCTAATGTAAAAGTACCCTCTCCTTCAATAACAAAGTCTACCTCTTCTTCCTCTAATGTCCTTTTTGGCAATGCCGATGGATGAAGTCCTCCTATAGCTACCTTCGAAGATGTGTTTGTTTTTAATGCCTTACAAATTCTTCCTGCAACTGTCATATTTTGTGTAGATGCAGAAGGTTGCGAGCCATAAACTATTACTGCAGACAATAACGGTTGTAATCTATTTGCTTTTTCTGCAGTTTCTTGTGGAGAAATATTTTCAGCGTTTGCATCAATAACTGCCACATCAAACCCATTATTTCTAAGATAAGCACCTATTACAGCAATCCAGAACGGAGGTTCAATTGCAGCGTAGTCTTCCCCAAGGTTTTGATAAACCTGCTTCCTGTCACCAGGATTAATTAAGACTATATCCATTCTCTGCCTTATATCTTTCTCAGCAAGTCTTTTATATCTTTGACAATACTGTCTTCATCCAGTCCATTTAACTTGTGCATGCAATCCCTTCCGCCCATCTCAAAAAGATATTTATCGCTAAATCCCATTTTTTTTAATTTAATGCTTGCTTCTTTATTATTTAAAATGCCTGATACCAGACTGTCCAGGCCACCTTTATTTATAAATGCCTCTTCAAGAGTTATCACATATTTATATTTACTCAGTGCCTCAAAAAGTAAATCCTCATAAAGCGGTTTTATCAGAAAAACATCAACAAGCCCGATAAAAACATTTTCCTTGGTCAATTTCTCAACTACCTTCAGGGCTGTATGCGTCATATAGCCCGTTGAAACCAAACATACATTGTCGCCCTTTGTCAGTTCAAAAAATCCGATCTGTATATCCAAACTCTTCGTGTTTCCATAAATAACCGGCAATGGCTTACCGTCAAACCTGATATATTTCGGGCTTTTGTGTTCTATTGAATAATCCACAAACTTCTCTGCGAGTAAACAATCGCTGGGAGAAAAAATGCTTAGGTTGGGTAAGGTTCTTATTATACTGATATCTTCGAGGCTGTGGTGCGTTGGTCCTGATACATCGTAGCTCAAGCCTGCGCCAACTCCCACCAAGTTTACATTTACCTTATGAGTATGGGAAAGCAGAGAGAGGTTATTTCTTATCTGTTCATAAGCCCTCATTATCAAAAATGGTGCAATAGCATAGGCATACACAGTAAACCCTTCCAACGCTAAACCTGTCGAGACATTTATTAGGTTCTGCTCTGCAATACCAACATTTATAAATCTGTCACTAAAATCCTCTCTCAGTTTATCAAGCTTCGGTGAACCAAAATCAGCAGAGAGAAAAAAGATTGAGCTGTTATCAGACATACGATGATAAATCTGTTCTATAAAGACATCCCTCATGCTCTTTCTCTCTGTAATCATTTTAATTCCTCTATTGCTTTGTCAATTTCGTCAGGTTTTATGTTTTTTATATGACTCAAGGGGTCATTTTCAAGGCTTGGTATACCCTTTCCTTTTACAGTACTAGCTATCAATAATTTTGGTTTGTTATCTTTACTCTCTTTTAATTCTTTTAAGGACTTATATAATTGATTAATGTCGTGCCCATCAACTGCTCTAACCATCCATCTAAACATCTTGAACTTCTCGCTAAGAGGTTCTAAATCCAGTATATTTTTACAATAATCAAGCATACAAATTTTATTGTTATCTATTATTAATACCAGATTATCCAATTTATGCGCCCCTGCAAACATGACTGCTTCCCATACCGAACCCTCGTATAATTCACCATCACCAAGAAGTACAAAAACTTCTTCACTTTTGTTTTTTCTTTTCAAAGCAAGGGAAATACCGCACGCAACCCCAAGACCGTGTCCTAAAGAGCCGTTTATTGTCTCGTATCCGGGGATTATAGTATCCGGAATTGCTCCGAGAAAAGAACCCTCTTTGCACACCCGTTTCAATTCCTGCATATCAAAATATCCCAAATCTGCAAGTACCGGATACAATGAAATTGAACCATGACCCTTACTGATAATAAATCTGTCCCTATTTCCCCATAGGGTATTTTTGGGATCAAAATTTAGAATCCTACCATAAAACAAAGCCACAAATATCTCCACAGCAGATAAAGAGGAAGCCAGTCTTGTTTCCTGTGCTATCCTGTGAATATTCAAGGTCTCTTTACGCACCCATAAGGCTTTATTTTTTAAAAATTCGATCAAATTTTTTGATTCTTCTTTAGGTATATTATCCTTACTGTTTTTGGATATTTTTAAACCACTCATAAGTTATTTTCAGTCCATCTTTAATCGCAGTAAATGGCTTCCATTCCAGACTATAAAACCTTGAACTATCCAAGAGTTTTCTCTGGATACCATCTGGTCTTGTTGTATCCCATTCAATCTTACCCTTAAACCCTACAACTTTTGCTATAATTTCAGCAAGCTCTTTTATTGAATAATCAATTCCAGTTCCTATATTGTAATGTGTATTTTGAAGTCTTTCTACATTTTTCATGGCAAAAACGGAAGCATCAGCAACATCATCACTAAACATAAACTCCCTTCGCGGATTCCCACTGCCCCAAAGAGTTATTCTGTTTCTTCCTTCTGTCTTTGCCTCATAAAATCTTCTTATTAAGGCAGAAAGCACATGGGAATTCTCCAGGTCAAAATTATCGTTTGGACCATACATTGAATTGGGAATCAGGACAATGAATCGGTTTGTTTTATATTGATTGTTATACGACTTACAAGCAATTATGCCTGCAATTTTCGCTGCTGCATAAGCCTCACTGGTTTCTTCTATTTCACCAGTCAATAAATATTCTTCTTTTATGGGCTGCGGACAATTTTTTGGATACACACATGACGAACCATAAAACACTAAGTGCTGAACCCCGTATTTTTGAACTGCTTCAAAAACATTGTCCTGGATTGCTATATTCGTATGCATGAAGGTTGCAGGATATGTCTTATTTGCAATAATACCTCCTGTCAGTCCGGCGCACAAAAATACATACTCCGGTTGTTCATTCTTAAAAAATTCATCAACAGATTCTTGCCTTGTTAAATCAAGCTCAGTATGAGTTCGCATAACGATATTTGAATAACCTTCTGATTTCAATCTTTTTAGTAACGCAGAGCCTAATAGGCCAGTATGTCCAGCCAAATAGATTTTTGAATCTTTATTCATAATTATTTTCTATCAAAGATATCAGAAGGAAGTTCAAATTTCTTTATCAGTCCTTTTAACGCATACGGCAATATTGTTGTTTTCATGCCATGCGCCTTAACGGGAAAAGATTTCCCCATTTTTATAAATTTCCCAGAATGCCTGCCGCCACTTTTTGAGTCAAATTCAATTCCATAATTTTTTAGTAGTTCAATAACCTTTCTTAGTTCAAGGGCTTTAGGCATAGGTTACTTCGTTTATTTTCTTAGTTTTTAAAATATCAATGTTCTCCTTGATATTTAGCAACTCATCCTGTAATTCTGATTTTCTAAATGCTTCCCAAAACTCATCTTCGTCTGGATCGATAATTTCATCTAATGCATCATGTTCTATAGCATGGCCAATATAGTCCTTTATACTATCGCTTAAAGAGTTAAGCGCCTCAGTTTCACTATTCCCATGGCTTGAAACCGAAAAATCCAAACACCGCGCAACTATAACATCATCCTCCTTTGTTAGCAATATATGCAGGCGCAAAGACGGCAAATTCTCAATACTACCTGTTAATGCCTTTAAAATGGTCATCTTTCTAACCCCCATTTCTTAAATAGGTTTTCTTTTCCAAAATTCGCATTGACTGTGTCTCATTTTCTAATTTTCATACGTTTGAGTACTTACTATTCGTAATAATCTTGTATCCTTTAATAAGCTCTTTTATTCCCATTTCAAGCGAATAGACAGGATTAAATCCTGTTTTTTCAATTTTTTCATTTGATACAATATAATCTCTTTTATCAGGGTCTTCACCTATCGGCGACTCTAAATATACAAAATCCGGAACATACTCTTTTATCTTTGCACAGAGTTCAAGTTTTGATAGATTTGCATCCGACAAGCCTACGTTATAAGGCTCATTTTTCATCGTATCAAAATTATTTACGGCATGTATAAATGCCCTTGCTACGTCCCGAATATGGATGTAGTTTCGTTTAAAATGACCTTCAAAAATCACTACAAATCTATCTTTGACTGCCCTGTAGGTAAAATCATTTACCAATAAGTCAAGTCGCATCCTGGGAGACGTGCCAAATACCGTTGCTAACCTGAAACTTATTGAATTTCCTTTATCGAGTACAATCTTTTCCGCTTCTACCTTAGCCTTTCCATATAGTGTAATGGGATTCAAAGGAGTTTCTTCAGTACAATACACCCCTTTTTGTCCAATGCCATAACCGCTGTTCGTTGTAGGTATGATGAATCTCTGTTCTTTTGAGGCAAGCTTAACCAGGGAAGCCGCTGCATCTCGAATAGTGGTTATCGTTCCTATTTTGTCTCTGCTGCAAAGTGGGGCGCCTACTAATGCCGCTAAAGGTATAATATAATCAGCTTTTTCCAGAAGAAGTTTTAGAATATCCTCATCTCTTGCATCTCCTCTTACCACATTAAAATTTTCACTTGAGCAACAGTCCAGCAAAGGGCTTTGACCGAACATAAAATTGTCTAAAACAGTTACTTTGTGTCCTAATTTTAACAATTCGGGAACCAGTACTGAACCCAAATACCCAGCTCCGCCGGTAACTAATATATTGTAACTCATTTACTATTTCTCCTTTAAATCTGTTCCAATGTTTTATACAAATAATGTATTTTATCTCTTATATCGTAAGGATGATTCCCAACAAAAAATCCGTAGTCATGGGCTATATCGGCATTTTTTCTACTTACGACCTCGTAATCATAATATTTAATTACATCATGCCTTAAAAAGTTTCCACCGGTAATGATACGATGTTCGATATTTGCTGCCGTTAGTTTCTGCAATACTTTTTTTCTATCAATATTTAGTTTTGGATTAATAATCATTGTAAAACAGAACCACGAACTTTCTCCAATTTCTTTTTGTATTATAAATCTTTCATCATTGCCAAAAAGTTGCACAAAATGTCCTGCATTCTCTCTTCTGGTCTTCACAAAACTTTCTAATTTATCTAACTGTTTTCTGCCTGCAGCGCCATGGATTTCTCCTGGTCTTACATTATAACCAGGAAGAATGAATCTGTATGCCTCAAAAAAATCGTCCCCTCTCCTCTCGAAAATCGGACTATCTGCATCCTGCCCCCTTATCCAGCCGTGGTTTCTGATTGATTTCAGGAGATTGTAAATTTCTTTATCATTGGTTAAAACAAGCCCCCCTTCCATAGTTGAAATATGATGTGAAAAGAACGTGCTGAAGGTATTCACGAGTCCAAATGTCCCTGTATACTTACCATGAAACTTAGCGCCCATTGATTCGCAATTATCCTCAAAAAGAATGATATTATTTTCTTCACATAATTTTGTTATTTCATCAAACGGACAGGGATTCCCTAAAATACTTACCGCAACTATCATTTTGGTATCTTTAGTTAAGGCTTTTTTAAGCTCATCTATATCATAATTTAATGTGTTCAAATCAATATCAACGAATTTCAGTTTTAAGCCGTATTGTTGAAGTGGATGAAAAGTAGTTGCCCATGAAATACATGGTACGATTACTTCATCACCTCTTTTGAGGGGGTTTTCTTTTTTATAAAAAAATGAAGCCACCGCAATAAGATTCGCTGATGAGCCGGAATTTACCATAACGGCGTATTTCATACCAAAATATTTTGCAAATTTCTCTTCAAACTCCTTTACATGCCTTCCCATGGTATACATTCCAGACTCAATAATCTCTCGTATGGTTTGCTTTTCCTCTTCACTCCATGTTGAACTGGTAAGTTCGTATCTCATTATATTTTTCCTTATTCTTAACTTAAAAACCAGGTTGATACACCATTATTTCAGATCCCGAAAAATCAAACTTAAAGGGAACGTGCAAATATCCTTTTAATGCCTCTTTTACCCTAGCTTGATTTTCAGGTTCTACATAAAAAAGGATAAAACCTCCACTACCCGCCCCAAGCAATTTACCACCAACAGCCCCATTTTTAAGCGCTTTTTCATAAATAGCATCTATTTCACCATTGGTGATTTTTGTAGAAAGCCGTTTTTTTAATCTCCAGGATTCATTTAAAAGTTTTCCAAACTCAGCAAAATCACTTTTCCCTGAAACAAGTATTTTATACGCCGCATTGACTATCCCAGTCATTTCTGTTAACTCGTTCCTGTTTTTCTGCGTATTCTCGATCTGCTCTTTTGCTACTTCTGAAGAATTCCTTGATAACCATGTAAAAAAAAGCATGAACTTGTTTTCAAAACTTCTCAAAAGACTTTCTCGCATTATTATTGGCTTAACTAAAATCTCTCCATTTTGTAGAAATTCAATAATGTTCAGTCCTCCACAAGCAGCCCAAGCCTGATCCTGGGATCCCACATTTTCTTTTATTAAATTCTGTTCAATGTGTATTGCTTCTTTATAAAGGCTCTCTTTCGTTACGACTCTTCCTTCGAGCGCGTATAGAGTATTAAGAAGTCCTACGGTAAAGGCAGAGCTTGAACCCATACCAGAGCGAGCAGGAATATCTCCATCGTGATGAATTTCTAACCCATTTTTGATATTTAGGTATTTTAAGGTTTCTCTTACAGAAGGATGCTGAATTTCCTTCAGTTGATTTACCGTTTCCACTTTAGAATATACAATTCTGTGCTTATGACTAAAAAAGGGGGGAAGCTTTCGGCAGGTTATATAGCAATATTTATCAATTGCCACACCTAAAACTTTTCCCCCATTTTCCAAATACCATGCTGGATAATCTGTTCCGCCTCCAAAAAATGAAATCCGGTGCGGTGTTCGTGAAATAATCATCCGACTATTTCCTTAAAAATAAGCCCTATTTCTTTTTGTGCTTTTTTGTAATCTTCGGGTATTCCAATGTCTATAAAATAACTGTCACTAGAAAAAGCGGCTGGCTTGATTGCCTCTATATTTTTATGCAAAAAATCCATCTCAAACGAGAATTTATCTTTTTTCATATCAAAAGACTCAAAAATCTTTTTTTTAATAACATACACTCCGCCATTTATATAGCCAGCAGCCTTAAACGTTTTTTCTTCGAAATTAATTATTTTGCCTTCTTTTAATACCACCGTTCCGTACCTATCAAAATTATGCATAAGTTTTACTGCAATGGTTAAAATTGCGTCTTGTGCAAGATGAAATTCAATTAATTTTTTAAGTTCAAGGTAGAAAAATGTATCACCATTTAAAACTACAACATCATCTCCTTCCACCCATTTTAACGCTTCCTTTATAGCGCCGCCAGTTCCGAGAGGCTTATCTTCTATTACATATTCGATATCCAAATTTTTATACCTTAAACCAAAATAGTTTTTAATAATTTCATGTTTATATCCAACAGAAAGCAGGATTTTTCGAATATTCTGGCATAATAAATAATCCATTAGATAGGATAGAAATGGGCGGCCGTTTATATCCGCCATAGGTTTTGGAATATCTTTTATAACACTTTGAAGCCTTGTGCCATAACCACCTGCCAAGATGATAGCCTCCATGAATTCTATTTGTACTCCGTTGCCATAACCATCGATTTAAACTCCTGGCTTTTATCGAACAATTCGTCATACACCCCATAGTCAGTAATAGTACCATCTTTTATGAAATAAAGCAGATTGCAATTTTTTATAGTACTTAAACGGTGCGCAATAATTATTGTTGTTTTTTCCCCACGTAGGTTTTTTACTGTCTGCATAATTTCCCATTCCGTTTCGTTATCCAATGAAGCAGTGCCCTCATCCATCACCAGCACCTCAGGATTACGATACAATGCCCTGGCAATACCTATGCGTTGCCGTTGGCCACCTGAAAGACGAATGCCCCGCTCCCCTACAAAAGTACCAAGTTTATCAGGTAGATTATTAACGAATTCCTTAAGTTGCGCAGATTCAAGAACCGACCAGATTTGATCCTCATCGATTTGTTCATCAGGCAAACCAAAAGCTATGTTCCGCCGAATGGTGTCATCGGAGAGATATATGCTCTGTGGAATGTAACCTATTCGGCGTTGCCAATCTGATAAATTATCTTTCATAATTTTACCATCGACCAATACCTCTCCATGTGTTGGCGTAAGCAGGCCGATAATCACATCCACAAGAGTAGTCTTACCCGCCCCCGATGGACCAACAAATCCGATAGAATAGTGCTTTGGAATTACGAGCGAAATACCGTTAAGAACAGCCTTCTCAGTATTGGGATATTGATAGGAAACGTTCTTAAGCTCTATTGCATTATCAAAGAAGGACTCTCCTGCGGGAAAGGAAACAGCAGGAGTTTTTGGTTTGTCCACTGTTTTTGCAATAACATCAGCAGGCGCCCTTTCAAATGAAGCAGGATGTTTATCGAAGGAAGTGAGTTCATTATAAACTATTTCAACCGAAGAACTGTTGTAGCGCATCAGTGTGGCGGCTGCAAAGATGCGGTTCATAGATGGTATGATTCGAAAAGCAGCCATTGCAAATAATGACAATGTGGGTATGATCGATCCCAAATCTTTATTCTGAGCCATCATTAATAGCATTATCAGGAACATACTCAAAATGCATATCGTCTCCAGAAATGGGCGAGGGAGTTGATTAATCACATAGAGAAATCTTTCTGCATTAACATATCCCTTGCTGTTTTTATTGTATTCATTAGCAAAGAACCCTTCCCTCCCCAGCACCTTGGTTTCCTTTATCCCGCCCAAACCCTGAGTAACCCAGCGGACCATCTGTTCGCCGAAATGATGCCTCATCTCACCGAGCTTCCCGATCTTTTTCCGAATTAACTTATAAAAAAAAATTGTAATAATGCCCAACACGCTTACTGCAATTATAGACGGCAGTGGTTTTAATATAATGAGTAGGCAAAGGATAGACAGAGTAGTTATTATTTCAATCACGAACATTATCGCATAAAGCAGAAAACCACTAAAAAGCGTAGAAACCGTAACGTTGATTTTATGCAATAATTCTGCGGTATTCCTTTGCACATGAAAGGTATAGGGCTGATTAAGATAGAAAACAAATAAACGGTGGGCAAACAATATCTGTTTATTATAAATGAATCTTGATTGTGCATAAGCCAATAAAACCAGGAAGACATTTTTGAGTAAATAAAATGCAATCAATCCTATTACAGCCCAAATTAAGAATTCTTTCAAGGACCCCATACCCATGAAAACATAAAACCAATGCAAGATTCTATAAGAGTGGATAACTTCCGGATTTTTAAGTATCGAAATAAAGGGGTACATTAGCCCCACCCCAAATGTCTCAAATAAGGCGCTTACAAGTATTAAAATAAACAGGGCAAATATCTGTAGCTTTTCTCTGCGGTTAAATAAATATAAAAATTTAGAAAAAATAGTTTTCATTTAGATGGCCTAACCCGAACGAGCCGGAAGAGAAAATTGTTCCACGCAAAGACGCAAGGGGCACAAAATTTCAAAAGATTATTTTCCCCCTTCTCAACCTGGTCTTGCAAAAAACCACAGAACCTCTTAATTCCCCTTATAAATTCATCCCATCTCATAGAATATCTCCCCTTTTTTAGTCCTACGTCTTTTTCTTCTTTTCCCGTTCCAAAACTACTTGAATTAATTTCAAAACAGCATCTTTAATGTGATAGCCAGGACAAGAAGACAATGGATGGCGTATAAACACGTCCATTCAAAATATGGATTTATAAGCAGCAGTTTCATTTTCCACCTCGTGTTTTTCAAAGCCAAGCATGCCGCTTTTCTCTACAATTCTCTTTTTATCTATCACAGAGAAGCCCCTCTAAGATTTTCTCTATGGAGAAAAACACTTAATTCGCAACAGGTTCAAATTCTATTTTTTCTATTCTTGACAAAACCTTAGGGCGAATATTTTTGATCAGTATATATACCACCCGCCCACCATCCGCTTCGATGTTTTTTCCCAATTGAAGATTAAATCTCTTTAATTCTTTGTCAAATTCAGGCAAAAGCACAACCTTTGCATCCAGTGGTATCTTTGTTTCAACTTCCGGATGTTCAAACAAATACCTGCTAAACTCAGCGCTTAGCTCAATATTGCGCTCTATCATTTCTTTTTCCTTGCACATCACCCCTCCTCCAAAAATCTCTTTTTGTAATACTCTCAATTAGATTTTAGATCATTTTCAGCAAAAGTTAATGCACTGTTATTGTCTTGATTAAATAAAGGTGTTTTCTTTACATCTCCATTGACACTCATCAAATCCCCATGTACAAATCCACGAGCAGTATCATATCTGACAACAGGACACCATTTATCATTAATTCTTGTCTTATATGGTACCCTGAAAAATACTATCTTTCCTCCCTCATGTCTCATGAATATGCCGATGTCTGTATCTATCGTTGATTACAATCATTATGACATATTCTATTTTTTTGGCAGCCATATCTTCACAAAATTCCTCTGTCTGAATATCCACATTCTCAGCAAACTGTAGTCTTGTAGAAGGTTTATCTCTCCTATCAGGGCAAAGTTTGACAGGACATTGTTGTCCATAAGTATCATTCAGCACTTTCCCTGGTACCTCTTGCAGCTATCCCTTCGGCTACTATTTCTTCTATCGTTTCTACACCTATCCTGACAGGTATGCCTTTTGATAAAAGTTGCCCTCTCAGCTTAACCGGGTGAATCCCCAATAGTTCTGCCGCTTTTCCAGGATTTATCTCTCCGTCAATATAGGCGCCTACTATCAATTTCTCCCTTAATTCAGGCTCTTTATTCAAAAGTTCAGCAATAGCATTGGGAATTACAGGGACATCATACTTAATTCAGGAGAGGCTTCTTTTCCTTTTGAGACCTCTTTGGGCCAGGTTTTTGCTTATGGAGTATTCTTCCATGGGCATTTTCAAGCTGGACTAAAAAACTGTTAGCGCCAGGAAGTCTTCCGGTTCGTTCATGACATCTAACCTCTTCGACTTCTTCTTCCGATAGACCGCTGGTAAGAAAATCGTCCCACTTGCCAAACATCTCAAGCAACGGCTCTACATGCACAAGACGGTCATCTCTCCCAGCAAGGGTGGTACAGTCATTCCTGCCTGTATTTCGCACAGGCAAAATGCCTGTGCCAACCCGTATAGGCAGGCAGCTTGTGTATTAAATATCACAAGCAGTATGCTTGTGTTACATTGTGCAGATAATTACAAAAAATCGGGAATGCACCTCCCAGCAATGTGTGCCGGTGCACTACTCCATCGGTACTCCTGTAGTTTCTTAACTAATTTTGCTCTCACCGGATTCAGTTCAACATAGCGTGCGGCTAAGTACAAATGGGTTTTGTCTATTAAGGAAGAGGCAAAACGTCCTTGTGACAGGCGCCCTCTCCAGCCTTCCCGGAAGTTTACGCGACTTGTGTAGCGTCGATGCACTTATCCAATCGCCTGACTAAGCGCATTTCCAGAGGACGGACCCCAATCAGGTGTACATGGTTTGGTAGCAAGCAATATGCACATATTTCAATGTCCCAGCGCCTACACCACTGAGACATCAAGTATATGTAGCCTCACAATCCTAGTCGCAGAAGAATGCCTGCAAATGTCGACTTCCTCGTTGAGTAATATGATGTGGCGTTTCCGGAACTACCATATGCGCAATTCTGGACATGAACACCTCTTAACTATTTTAATAATGAAGTCAATAATTTATGTATGGTGTCCCCAGAACTAAAAGGAATCTTTTTCAGTTCAGCTTTCGGCCTTCCTTTTACCATTAGCAACAAAAGTTTTAATATCTACTGGATTTTTAAATCTAGTATAGCGTTTCATTAGAATATCTACATTGATACCGTCATTGCGAGCGACAGCGAAGCAATCTTAAGTCTTTTGGGAACAAGAGATTGCTTCGTCGCTCCACTCCTCGCAATGACATTTTTTACGTACACATTTTAACGAAACGATGTACGAGAAACCGGAGTTTGGGAGCAAGTCGGTATTAAACGATAATATTTACGCTGAACAGTTACTCTGTAAGAGCAAAACGCTCCTCACAGGGGAATTCTTTCGAAAGTTCAAACAGTTCCATAGCAAGTGCATAAGCTTTCTGATACACCCGGAAGTCAGAGGGCAGAGACTAGAAGTCAGAAGTCGGAAGTCAGGGGTCGGAGGGCAGAAGTCGGAGGTCTGCGGTCGAGTCTTTTTTTCTAATGAGTTGACCAGTGAATTTAGTTCTTTTCCATATTTCATGGATAAGATATGAGGTAATAGTTCACCGTAAAGGGCGCGGATAACACGGAGAAAACAAATACCCGTGGGCACCTGCATAATTTTCTGTTTTTATCTCCTAAAAACCTCTGCGATTGTTCGATTGAGCTCACGACGAAGTCCCAGCGTTCTCTGCGGCAAGCTAAATTGTTACGATATGAGTTTTTCATGTTAGAGCAATTTTTCAATTTCTTCCATATTCTTTGATATTTTCACCGCCTCTTTTATTGCCTCCAGTTTCTCTATTACTACTATTTTACTGATACGTTCCAGAAGCCTTAAACCTTCAACGCCATACTTTAGCTCCAAACCAATCTCTATCGCTTCTTTTAGGCCTTCTATCCGGCCTTCTACTCTACCTTCTACTTTACCTTCTACTTTACCTTCCGCCCTACCGGCCATTTTGCCTTTTTCTATTAATCTGGCTGCTATTGTCATGCTTAATCTACCTCCTTCTTCCGATATCTCTTTTAGGGTATCTATTACCCTTTCTTCCTCTATATCCGACGCATAGTACAAATACCTGATCACACTTTCCAGAAACTTTAATCCTTCACCCTCTTCAAAATACTGCTTCCCTATTTCAAAGAATGCCTTTAGCTTGTCTCCCAGAATTTTGTCATTATATATATTCCTCATTAATAACATGGTTATTTGAAGGGATACCCTTCTAAATGCCCTGTCCTTTATTTCCTCATTACTATAACAACTCAGATCCGTCAGCAGATATTCAAATTCCGGTATAAATCTAAAGAATACCTCGTCTATCCCTTCAAAATAGTCTCTGAATCTCCTGACTTTCCACGCATCTTTGCCATGATACAATATCACCGGAATTACCGGCATGAGCCTTTGTGACTGCTTGCTGTTTGCTTCCCATATCTTTAAAAGGTATTTCATCAACTGTAGATACGGACATGCTACGGCATAACTCTTGTGCTCGAATAAAAGGGTTATCCGGAGTTCTTTGTCTTTACAGAAACAGGTATATACAATGTCTGAGAAATGTTCTTTTAGTTCTTCGTCGATATATGAATTATTATCCTGTGTTAAAGTGGATAAATCCAGCTTTTTCAAAATTTCAGGGGGAAATGTTCCCTGGAGAAAATCGATTACATTTTTCTTTATGGAAAAGGTCTCTTTGAAAAATTTGTCGTGTGGATTGATTATTTCCATTGATGCTCTTTCTGTAACATTTATCTTTTGATTCGTTAATTGGTTTTAATCTGAGGTCATAGGTCAGAAGTCAGAGATCAGAGACCAGAGACCAGAGGTCAGAGGTCAGAGGTCAGAGATCAGGGGGCGGAGATCAGAAACGGCTTTGGATTATTGATCATACTCCCAAGCATTTTTCCAACTTCTAAGCAAATAGACGTCAGCTCCTTATGATGTTTGTCCGTAATGTAGTTGCAGTCTCGTGCAAAGTCTAACCATGTATCTGTTTCACTGTTTTCTCCGTCACAGTCTGTAAGTTTGCTTACAAAATGTGCAGGGTAACGCCTTTTTGCCCAAGCTTCTCTCAGGTTGGCGCAGACTGATCTTGATGATCGGCGTATTTGATCTGTAAGAGCAAAACGCTCCTCACAGTGGAATTCTTTCGAAAGTTCAAACAGTTCCATAGCAAGTGCATAAGCTTTCTGATACACCCGCAAATCCTTAGCTGATTCAATTTTCATATTATCCAGAGGCCTGAAGTCAGAGGTCAGAGGTCTGCATTAGAACGGTTGAGTCGTTAAGACGTTAAATGGTTGATTAGATAATAAACAGTTGGCAGTTTGGCCGTGAGCGGTCAAAGGTCAAAAACAGGCTGACAAGCTGACAAGCATGCAAGATTTATTAAAAATCAGGATGACATCTTACTCTCTACATCTTTTTTAAACTGCTCAATAAGTTTCTCGCCTATCCAGAAGCCGTTCAACCGTAACTTATTTATCTCATGGATTGGTTCTTTTATTAAGCCTTTCGTCCATGCAAATCTAATAACACCAACTGTGCCAATCATTTTCAGATTAACAGTCCTTGCAAAATTACGTGGCTCTCTGTTGTCAAGTAAAAGAATGCTTTTTTTAATCTCCTGTCCCAGCGTTATAACTTCGGCTTCGCCTTCATCAAGAATGGTCTGCAATACTTCAACTTCTGGCCTGTTTTTCACAGAAACAACTCTTATCCATTCTTTACATGCCTCCTCTATTACATTCGCTCCCTGTTTTCCTCTTCCTTCTACAACAACTTCCTTATACACAGCCTCAGGAATAACTATTTCCGACCATAATTTTCTTAAGATATGCAGTTGTTCAATTCCCACAAGTCCTATTAATGGAGAAGCATTGGAAATAACAACAGGCATTATGATAATTCCCTGATTGTTTCTAAATCTTCCTCATACTCAGCCAAATCATAATGCAAAGGGATTTTCCTTTCTCTTAAAAATTCCAGAAAGTCCCATACTGATAACCCTGAAAATTGTCTTGCCTGACCAAAACTTAAAAGTTTTTTTTCAAAAAAATAAACTGAAAGTTCTTTTTTTAGCGTTTCACTTACTTCACTTTCACGCAAACCAAGCGCTTTTATCACTCTTTCTGGTATTTCTATATCATATTTAACAGGCATATAGCACATTCCCCATTTATAAAAAGTAAGGCGGAAAACTGGCAAAGGGTAAATAGTTCAAATTCGAGGTAAGTGGGCAAAGATCGGAAGTCAGAAGCCAGAGGTCAGAGGTCTGCATTAGAACGGTTGATTCGTTAAGACGTTAAATGGTTGATTAGATAATAAACAGTTGGCAGCGAGCGGTCAAAGGTCAAAACAGGCTGACAAGCGGACAAGCATGCAAGATTTATTAAAAATCAGGATGACATCTTACTCTCTACATCAAAGGCAATATTCTTCACGTCAATACGAGGATCGGAAGCTTCCGAATCTCTTCCGCTATGAGGTGATGTCCCTTACACTCCTTGTCGTCGTAAGCTATGTCAATATCATTCGTTTTAGTAAAAAGGAAACAGTGCCTGGACTCCGTCCCTCTCAGTTACATGGATATCATATGTGTAACTTATTATATTGCGGTACTTATGAATAACTTGCCCGCCTGCCAGTGAAACGAGATTGTCGCTCCATGTTAGACGTCACCCTTACAGTCCGTTTACCTATGCGCGTGGCAGTAAAGAATTGTTTGAATTGTTAAACGTTTAGAATTTCAAACGTTTGGCATAATAAACACTTCTTCGGGGATTGTCAATCCAGAAATGGGAAAACTTGTTAAATAGTTGAAGTCTGAGGTCTGGGACAAATTGAGTAGCGATAGTAAAAAGCATTTATTTTTAGAAGAACCTGTTTTTTTCTTGCATTTGAATTGTTTCTAGAGTATTAAATTCTGCATGAATCCATTTCTCAGTGAAAAAACCCGAATAGAATTTAAAAAAGCACATAAGAAAGAGCCTCATAGACGTCATGCCGACCGAATCAAAGCTATACTTCTTCTTGATTCAGGATGGAGTTATGAAGAAGTAGCAGAGGCGCTCTTGTTAGACGATCAAACAATCAGGAATTACGAAAAACTATACAAAGATAAAGGTTTTGACGGGCTTTTATCTGACAATTATATTGGCTGTGTGCCAAAACTCACCTGCGAACAAGAAGAACAATTAAAAGATCATATCAGGAAAAACAACTATAGTGCGGCAAAAGAAATTGTTGAATATGTAAAACAGACATTCAATAAAATCTATACACCCGAAGGAATGGTACATACCCTCGATAGATTAGGCTTTACTTACAAGAAAACTACAATAGTTCCAGGCAAAGCAAACCCTGAAAAACAAAAAGAATTTATCGAAAACTACAAACAACTCAAAGAAGAGAAAGCCCCCGGAGATAAGATACTTTTTATGGATGGAGTTCATCCACAGCACAATTCTACGTCTGCATATTGCTGGATAGAGAAAGGCAAAAAGAAGGAAATACCCTCTAATACCGGCAGGAAAAGAATAAATTTAAACGGGCTATTGACATAGAAACCTTTGAAGTAACAATCCGGGAAGATGAAAGCATCAATGCTCAATCAACAATAAAGCTTTTCCATGAAATAGAGTCAAGGTATGCTCAAGCCGGTACTATTTACATAATCTCTGATAATGCTAAATATTACAGGTCTAAATTGGTCAAAGAATACCTTGCAAATTCGAGAATAAAGATCAAATTTCTCCCTTCCTATTCGCCCAATTTAAATCTCATTGAAAGATTATGGAAATTCTTTCGCAAAAAAATATTGTATAACAAGTATTATGATACTTATGAGAAGTTTAAAAACAAATGTTTAAGTTTTTTCAAAAATATTAACGAGTATACAGATGAATTGTCTACTCTTTTAACTGAAAATTTTCAAATTATTGGCGAGCAAATTTCGAAAATCTGATTTGTTTGACTATATCTCTATTGTCTCGCTAAACGCCGCTATTTTATCTAACGATGGCTTCCCGTACAAATTTTCAATATCTTTCATTTCTTCCTTTGAAATCAAAGGTATATTTTTAAGAAATATCTCCACAATTTCTTCGTGCAAAACCTCTCTTACCGCTTCTTTAATAAGTTTATAAAGTTCTTCTTTTTCTGTAATAACTTTCATGAAGCTAATCCTCCCGTTAATCTTATTTAATTTTATCTTGGAAAAAGGAGACACATCCCACTTATTGAGAATTCATGGGACGCCATACTTAATTTTGGAGATGCTTCTTTTCCTTTTGAGACCTCTTTGGGCCAGGTTTTTGCTTATGGAGTATTCTTCCAGGAGCATTTTCAAGCTGGACTAAAAAACTGTCAGCGCCAGGAGGTCTTCCGGTTCGCCCATGACATCGAACCTCTTCGACTTCTTCTTCCGATAGACCGCTGGTAAGAAAATCGTTACAAACATCTAATCACAAGACGGTGCAATAATGCTAAATATTACAGGTCAGTTGGTCAAAGAATACCTTGCAAATTCGAGAATAAAGATCAAATTTCTCCCTTCCTATTCGCCCAATTTAAATCTCATTGAAAGATTATGGAAATTCTATTCGCAAATTATGGAAAATATTGTATAACAAGTATTATGATACTTATGAGAAGTTTAAAAACAAATGTTTAAGTTTTTTCAAAAATATTAACGAGTATACAGATGAATTGTCTACTCTTTTAACTGAAAATTTTCAAATTATTGGCGAGCAAATTTCGAAAATCTGTATATTTACGTGTTACGCATAAAACCAGTGTATTATTATTCAATCTAACTCCTATTCTATATTCCCCAATACGAATCCGGTAATATGGTTTGTTATTTTTTAACTTTCTTAAATTCTTCACTTTGTCTATATCAGGTAATTTGGGAATATCTTCGAAAACCATAGTTTTAATCTTCTCATAATAATGGGAACCTTTTAGCGCTCCCAAATCCTTTATAAAACTTGATATATACTCCGTCTTCATTTCTTTTCAAGTTCATTTAATGCCTTTTCCAGGCTCATAGACGCTTCATTTTCAACCTCATTCATTGCCAGAACTAATCCTTCATCTTCAACCCAATCAAGAAAACGTTGATAATCATCAAAATCCATAATTATTTTGGTAATGTGCCCTTTAGAATCTGTTATAAATTCTTTTGCAAATGGAAGGGTTTTTGTTTTCATCGTTTTTTCTCCAATAAATTTTTATTACCATCAAGTCAATTAACACTAAGGCAATCATACTTATCAACCTTTGACGAATTCAGGGACGCCATACTCAATTTTGGAGATGCTTCTTTTCCTTTTGAGACCTCTTTGGGCCAGATTCTTGCTTATGGAGTATTCTTCCAGGAGCATTTTCAAGCTGGACTAAAAAACTGTCGGGTGCATTCCCGATTGTTTGTAAGCGTTCATGGAGTCGGGGCAAAACAACCCTGACAGGGTTTGAAACCCTGTCAGGGTTAACACTACTGCAACGTTTCATAAAACATGGCGGAAATCACAAAAAATCGGGAATACACCCAAAACTGTCGGCGCTAAGAGGTCTTCCGGCTCGCTCATGACATCGGGCCTTTTCAACTTCTCCTTCCGATAGACCTCTGGAAAGAAACTCGTCCCACTTGCCAAACATCTCAAACAACGGCTCTACAGGCACAAGACGGTCATCTCTCCCAGCAATGTGCGCGGATGCGCTACCCCATCGGTGCCCCTGCAGTTTCTTAACTAATGTTGCTCTCACCAGATTCAGTTCAGCATAGCGTGCGGCTAAGTACAAATGGGTTTTGTCCATTGGGAAAGAGGCAAAACGTCCTTACCACAGGCGTCCTCTCCAGCCTTCCCGGAAGTTTACGCGGCGTGTGTAGCGTCGATGCGCTTCTCCAATCGCCTGACTAAGCGCATTTTCAGAGGGCGGAACCGCAATCAGGTGTACATGGTTTGGCAGCAAGCAATATGCACATATTTCAATGTCCCAGCGCCTACACCACTGAAACGTCAAGTTTATGTATACCTCATAATCCTCGTCGCATAAGAATGTCTGCAAACGTCGTTTTCCTCGTTGAGTAATATGATGTGACGTTTCCGGAACTACCATATGCGCAATTCTGGACATGAACACCTCTTAACTATTTTAATAATGAAGTCAATAATTTATGTATGATGTCCCCAGAACTATCAATTGCACTGGAAACTTTGTTTCCAGTGCGGGTCTGACTTGACAAATTACAAACTGTCTTAACCCTGTGATTTTATTCCCTATCTATCAGCAAACAGGCGAGAAACCGGAGTTTCTCGAACAAATGCATTCCCAAACAGATACTTCACTATGTTCAGTACAAGGTTTGGGAACGAGCCGTGTATCGTCTACGCTGAATAGTTACCTTTTTTTAGATGAGGATGGTCTTCGATAATTTCATCAGGAGTTATACCACCGCCTAATTTACGGAGTATATGTTCCACAGTAATACGAGTACCTTTAATTACAGACTTCCCAAACATATCCTTTCATGTAAGTTCATTCCTCACTCCTCCTTTCATTATTTTCGCTGCAAGGTGAATCTTT
Organism: Candidatus Kuenenia stuttgartiensis; assembly: GCF_900232105.1. Taxonomy (NCBI): domain Bacteria; kingdom Pseudomonadati; phylum Planctomycetota; class Candidatus Brocadiia; order Candidatus Brocadiales; family Candidatus Brocadiaceae; genus Candidatus Kuenenia; species Candidatus Kuenenia stuttgartensis. The sequence continues at coordinate 2,472,819 of NZ_LT934425.1, read as the reverse complement.
CATTTTATGTTAATCCTCTCCTTTGATTTCTTCTATAATTTCTTCAAGGGGTTTTTTGTCGAATATCTTTGTTCTGTCTTTGGTGTAATCTCCATAACCTTTTTCGTATTCCAAAATGAATAGCGTTGCGCCGCTTGCTCCTAAGCGTTCAACGAGGGCGTCCCATCCTATCTCTTTAACCTCACTAATTGTCTTCGCCATATTGCATTACCTCCTCCAGAAATTTCAATATACTACAAACCTTCACTCTAAGCATTTCTGAGAATTCTTTGGCTCTTTTTATTATACCATCATCACAGGTAACAAAGTATTCGGCATTCTCATGCTCTGCCATAGCTATGTGCACGGCATCCATCCCCCTCATACCTAAACCAACAATCTCTTTCGCCCTCTCAGCCAGAGATTCAGAAAACTTTGCATGCGCCTTTGTCATGGCAAGGTATGTCTTAATCCTGATTCGTCTGTCAGGATCAGGCGTCATACCGTTTTCATATTCAAGGGCATCGGAGTTGATACTCGTTATTTTCCCATCTTCAATCCACTTAAGAATAATATAAAAAGCCCTTGCCTCAATCAAAACCCTCTCATTGCCCTGATCATCAAAGGGTCTGTTATACACGCAGTTATCAAAATAAACTTTTATCATACTCCATAATCCAGACTGATTATAAGAGGCTTGCTATTAAAATTTTGGCCCAGGAAGAGCCTTTGTTGAGGATAACCTTTTTTCTTCAACTATAAATATCAATTCTATGTTCACAATCAAGCTTGACGCTTTTGTATTCAAAAGGAAGAGGCCTTTGTTGCTCAAACTTCAGACAGTGTAATTACTCTGCACTTTTTAGATATGCCTACCCTAACCCTGCAGAGGATGTTCTCGGATCTGCCGGAACTGCTGATAGCAAAAACCACATCTCCTTCGCCCGCGAACATTTCAATCGGCATTTCAAGATTGTATGCCTTATCCGGATGCACAGCTTTCATGATTTCTTCATATCATCTTCCAGATATTTCATTATGGCATTTACAAAATAAACAGCATCAGATAAAGTGTCCTGAGCCCTTTCTTTTGAGATTGGTTTAGAGGTCTTGTAGGGGTGCATTCCCGATTTTTTGTGACTTCCGCCATGTTTTAATAAAACGTACAGTAGTGTTAACCCTGACAGGGTTTGAAACCCTGTCAGGGTTGTTTTGCCCCAACTCCATGAACACTTACAAAAAATCGGGAATGCTCCCAAAACTGTCGGCGCTAAGAGGTCTTCCGGCTCGCTCATGACATCGGTCCTTTTCAACTTCTCCTTCCGATAGACCTCTGGAAAGAAACTCGTCCCACTTGCCAAACATCTCAAGCAACGGCTCTCCATGCACAAGACGATCATCTCTCCCAGCAAGGGTGCATTCCCGATTTTTTGTAAATATAGTCAAAAAAATAAGGTTTTCGGAAGATGAATAATAAAATTTATTGCAAGGGTGGTACAGGCATTCCTGCCTGTATTCCGCACAGGCAAAATGTGCCACTAGGCTAAACACAAATGGGTTTTGTCTATTGGGAAAGAGGCAAAACGTCCTTGCCGCAGGTGGCCTCTCCAGCCTTCCCGGAAATTTACGCGATGTGTGTAGCGTCGATGCGCTTCTCCAATCGCCTGGCTAAGCGCATTTTCAGAGGGCGGAACCTAATCAGGTGTACATGGTTTGGCAGCAAGCAATATGCCCATATTTCAATGTCTGAGCGCCTACACCACTGAAACGTCAAGTCTATGTAGCCTCACAATCCTAGTCGCAGAAGAATGCCTGCATACGTCGACTTCCTCGTTGAGTAATATGATGTGGCGTTTCCGGAACTACCACACGAGCAATTCCGGACATGAACACCTCTTAACTATTTTAATAATGAAGTCAATAATTATGTATGGTGCCCCGGAACTTGAGCCACACTGACAGGTTCTCTATCTTCTTCGTAACTCACGATTACCCCTCCTGATTCTTCAATCGCATCAACTGGAGGGTCATCACAAAGAACACGTAAAAGAACATCCGCTTCAATATTAGAATGTTCTATAAAAATTTTTTGTCAAATGAGGTTCCGTCTCCGATTACAATACATTTCCCAAAAGCCTTGAGCCATGACAAATGGCAACAACCTCAATAAGTTCTCCTTTAATACGATAAACGATTCTGTAATTCTCATAAATCTTTTCTCGTAAATCTTCATCTCCATACTCAGGAACCATTCGTCCAGACTTGGGAAATTGAGGAATTGATTTAACAATGACATTTACTTTTCTCGCAAAAAGAGCAGCATAATATTTGCGATGTACTCACAAATTTCTTCAAAATCGGAGGCAGCCCGTGGAGACCATTTTATATTGTATGCCATTTAGACACTGTCCAAAAATAATTTGGTATTTTTATTAATTTAGTTAAGTGAAATTGTATAATTCCAATCTGGCAAGACACTGTGTTTGTTTATGTTTATTTCTTTCATTTGGTCATCAGTGATTTTGATTCCTTTTTGGTATTCTTTCTCGTTAAGAATGGTTTGTACGAGAAGACCCGCTGTTGTTGTAGTGCCAGCAATTAAACTTAGCATAACATCATAAGACCTCAAAGGATTCCCCTCCCAATTTTTACTGATAAAACTAAACAGACGATGTTCTACCGGATTCCATTTTGATGCTCCTGAGGGATAGTGGCAAATCCTGATGGAGAGTCCGTAAACTTTACAAATATTTTGATAAAGCGCATATTTCCACAACCGGGGACGAAATCCGTTGCTCCCTCCTGCGTCACAAAGAATAAGGAGTTCTTTTGCGCATGGATACCTCTTCCAACCAAATTCATCCAGCCAAATCTTAATTGACTCGACTGCAAATTCCGGTGTGTCATAGGACGTACCAACAATAACTGTCCCTAAATTAGTCAGCAATTCATAGATACCAAACGGACATCCAACACCAATTGCCTGAGAACGAAAATCATGGGCCAAAACTTCATTTACTATTTTTGTCCACGCCTTGCCCTCATTTCTGAAATTACCTATCAATTCCTTTTTCTTACTGTCAACACTGATTATTGGCTGACCAGAATCTTCAAAATACTTTTTTGTCTCATTAATAATTTCAAACTGTCTATTACGGTCCGGATGACGTGTCTCTGCTATCGTTTTGCGATTTACTCTCAGAGAATAATCCATGTCCTTAAGAAGCTTACTAACTGTTGTTGCACATACGCTTACACCTCTATCACCGCATTCTTTTTTTAGAGTACGTGTGCTTCTTCTCGTCCATATTTTTCCTTTACCCATTGGGTCTCCTGCAGTATCGCCCTCCATCAATTCTTCAAGAAGTTTTACCACATCAGTTTTTTTTTAATCGAAGAACGACCTGCACCAACCTTACGTATCCGTCCCGGTGTAATGTTCTTACTCGAAAGTTCCCGACGCCCCTTGGCAATTGTTTTTACATTTATGCCGGTTAGCAGTGAAAGTCTTAAATCGCCGCCATATCCCAGTTTCATTGATTCTAAACCAAGATAAAGCCGTTTCTGCCTTTCATCAAGTATAGGAAAGAAATGTCTGCAGGCAATCCGTAACCGCCTCACTCCCAAAGCCGGGAATTAATACATTTTCTTCCTTACAAGCACACAACATGATTGACTGTTTACGTCTGGCGAGTTGATCCGTACCTAACACCTTGGAGATATACAAATATTCTCCGGCAATCTGCTCGCGCAAGACTCTTCCAGATACCACTAATTGAGTCAGTGCATTAAAGACTCGCACATGTACCAGCGTTTGAAGCTCCGAGGCAAAACAACCTTCCATGAGATTTATTAATGATGGCCTCGAGAGTATATACAAGACTTCCTTGTTGAGAAAAATATATTTGATTGAAACTCCAAATGCCATATTTATTATAGCTTGCAAGTGTATCCAGTGTATGGTATTTGCCCTGCATGGGAATAACTCGCACGATGTCCGAGCGATTTTAGCTTCCTGAAAACCGTTGCTTTTGAAGTCGTTCCCAAAGCTTCTTTGATACTGTCCAGAGTTAAAACGACATCCTCTGCTGGAATAGTCCCAAGAGCTTGCGATGAGAATACTTAGCTAAACGCATAATGACACCTATTAGGATTAATGCGCCGGATAAAATACCGCTTAATCCTAATGCTATCATAATGGCTGGAGGGTGTCAATGCCTATATTTACTAGTTGTAACGGCTATTACCGTGACATACACAAAGACACTACAACGATACTATTGGTACTATACAATACCATGTTATTTGTGGTCGCTCCCAAAGGATGTATTTTTGATTTTTTAATTGTGCTTTTCATAAAAAACAGCTTCCTTTTATCTTATGCAATCTAATAGAACTAAACCTCTGTTTTTTCTTTATCAAATTTAATAGTAGGAACGGAAATTTTGGGGGCTTTTGCAATCCGTTCAGTATTTTCTAATAATCTTGTTATCCGTCGTCCTACATCCGCTTTTACTACTTTTTCACCGCATTGGGGACATACACCTGCCGGCACATCTTCCACAACAATAAGTTCACCTCGAATCCAGAAATCTTGTTTTATATATTTTTCTTCCATAGATGTATTGCAAATTTCACATTCTCCATAATCATATTCCTTTTTCCTATTCTTTATCTTCATGTTATCACCTCTAAAGTGCGTACGTTGTAATCAATAACAACTTTCCTGTGCTTTTAATCCTGCAGATAACTGCTATTTCTCTCCCATCCTTTGCAGGACAGACAATTTCATAACGTGTGCCTCTTGGGTCTCTAGTAAATTTACGTCTTATTTTACCATTAGCAATTGCCATTTCGATATCTGCAAAGATAAGGTTGTCATTCCCCATTTCCTCAAAAAAATGGGGGATAGTAAACTCGTATTCTTGCTTTACAACCTTTTGTCGAATCTTATGAATAATATTCAGGAACGACCCTTTTGTTTAGAAAATAAATGTTTCATAGTATGTTGATGCATCTTGCCCTATGAAAGTTCTTCTATTTCTTTATAAGGGTAAAGTGTACCATTCTTTACATGCCTCCGCTATTACATTTGCTCCCTGTTTTCCTCTTCCTTCTACAACAACTTCCTTATACACAGCCTTTGGAGATAACAACAGGCATTATGATAATTCCCTGATTGTTTCTAAATCTTCCTCATACTCAGCCAAATCATAATGCAAAGGGATTTTCCTTTCTCTTAAAAATTCCAGAAAGTCCCATACTGATAACCCTGAAAATTGTCTTGCCTGACCAAAACTTAAAAGTTTTTTTTCAAAAAAAATAAACTGAAAGTTCTTTTTTTAGCGTTTCACTTACTTCACTTTCACGCAAACCAAGCGCTTTTATCACTCTTTCTGGTATTTCTATATCATATTTAATAGGCATATAGCACATTCCCCATTTATAAAAAGTAAGGCGGAAAACTGGCAAAGGTCAGAGGTCAGAGGTCTGCATTAGAACGGTTGAGTCGTTAAGACGTTAAATGGTTGATTAGATAATAGACAGTTGGCAGTGAGCGGTCAAAGGTCAAAACAGGCTGACAAGCGGACAAGCATGCAATATTTATTAAAAATCAGGATGACATCTTACTCTCTACATCAAAGACAATATTCTTCACGCCGATACGATGATCGGAAGCTTCCGAATCTCTTCTTCTATAAGATAATGTCCCTTACACTCCTTGTCGCCGTAAGCTATGTCAATATCACTCGTTTTGGTAAAAAGAAAAACAGTGCCTGGACTCCGTCCCTCTCTGTTACATGGATATTATATGTGTAACTTATTATATTGCGGTACTTATGAATAACTTGATGCTGGAAGAGCCACCATTCACAGCGAGGAGATATTTTTCTTCCGACTTCATAATGCATTGTTCTTCTACTTTAAAGTGCTTTGTATCTTCAGTGGGCATCTGCGAATCAATAATCATAGTTTTATTACGTCTCCAGGCCCTGGGATATCAACGGATTGGAAACCATGGTCACTAAGTTTCGTTTTCAAAGTCTCCTGAGATTTTGGTTCTCCATGCACAAGAATGACCTTCTCCAGATGCCCTTTACTTCGGAGGGCATCAGCGAAGCGAAGCAATCCATTCTGATCTGCGTGGCCGGAAAAACCGTTCAGAACAACCACTTCGGCTTCGAGGCGGCGCATGACTCCATAAATTTTAACTTCAGGCCGCTTTTCCACCAATCTTCTCCCTAAGGTGTGTTCTGCCTGATATCCAACGATAATAACGGTGTTCCTGGCGTCCCCGATCGTGGCAGCAAGATGATGCAGGATTCTGCCACCTTCGCACATACCGCTTGCTGAAATTACAATGGAGGGCTCGGTAGACGAAGAGATTTTCTTTGAGTCTTCGACACTTGAAATATACTTTAGACCTGGAAATTCAAAGGGCGAATTCTCACTATGAAGTAGAGCGAAGGCCTCCGTGTCGTAACACTCCGGGTGCAGTTTGAAGACGTCCGTCAGTTTCACGGTGAGAGGAGAATCAATGTATACCGGAATTGAAGGAATCCGCTTTTGGTCATGGAGTTTCTTGAGTGCATAGATGATCTCCTGGGCACGTTCCAGAGCAAAGGATGGAATGACAATTTTCCCGCCCTTTTTACCGGTGCGATTAATCACTTCAGCCAGTGCCTCAATCGTCAATTCAATAGGAGCGTGAAGTCGGTCTCCATAGGTGCTTTCCGTCAGGAGACATGAAATCCCATCTGGAATTTCCGGGTCCCGCAAAATGGGAAGATGCTTGCGGCCTAAGTCACCCGTAAAAGCGAGACGCACTTTTTGACCATCGTCTTCGACATCGATAACGGATATAGCGCTTCCCAATACATGGCCTGCATCGAAAAATGACAATGAAATGCCTGGGGCAATGGTCTGTTTTCTATGGTAGGGAATTCCTATAAACTGCGACAGCGTGCCGGCCACATCTCTTTCGCCATAAAGAGGTTCGACGGGATCGAGATGCTTAGCGCCGCGTGATATGAGTTTTTGAATGTGTTCGGCATCACCCTTCATGATCCATGCTGTATCCATCAACATGGGCGAGCAAAGATCCCGAGTGGCTGGAGTAGCGTAGATAGGGCCTCGATAGCCATTTTTGAAAATGCATGGCAGAGCGCCCGAATGGTCGATATGGGCATGGGATAATACGATGGCATCGAGCTGTTTACCATCTATAGAGAAATTTCGGTTTTTCTCGTCGGCCTCCTTGCGATGGCCTTGGAACAAACCGCAGTCCAGCAATACAGATGCGCGTGATGTGCGGATCAAATGTTTAGATCCGGTGACGGTCTTCGCTGCGCCTATAAATTCCAGTTCTATCATCGTGCATCCTCCTTAATTCGACATTTTGAAAACTTCGCCTTAGCGATCGCGGGGCAAACCGCTTCTTTTTCTTTCGGCAGGCGATTTTTGAGCAGTTCAAATGCTGTTTGAACATCGTCTACGTGATGAATAAGATTTAAGTCTTTCCTGTCGATCATCCCATGCTTCACGAGCGAATCGAAATTGATCACTTCTTTCCAATACTCCGAGCCGTAGAGAAAAATGAGAATGTCCCGGTCAAGCTTTTGCGTCTGAGCCAGTGTTAGCATCTCCATAAACTCATCCAGCGTCCCGAATCCCCCAGGAAACACAATGAGTGCCCGTGCCAAATGCGTAAACCATAGTTTGCGCATGAAAAAGTAGTGAAACTCAAATAAGAGCGATGGGGTGACGTAAGGGTTAGGGCGCTGTTCGTGAGGCAGACCTATGTTGAGTCCGATAGTGCTACCACCTGCATCCACAGCGCCTCGATTTGCCGCTTCCATAATGCCGCCGCCTCCACCGGTACAGATCACAAATCGCCTTGAACCGGAAAGGCCGCATGACCATTCGGTCAGAAGCTGCGCCAACAGGCGAGCATCTTTGTAGTACTGTCCGAGCGCCCCGTCTTCCTTCATTCTTGCAGATCCGAAAAAAACAATTGTGTCCTGAATCCCTTCCCGCCGAAGCCGGTAAAGAGGTTCAAGGTACTCGGCCAGGATGCGAAGAGGCCTTCCGTCGTCGCTGTCTAGAAATATTTGATTATGATAAGCGGGTTCAGCAGCAATTGGTCTATCAGGGTGGTTCATAGTTCCTCCTTGGCTAGTATAGCGTTTCATTAAAAATCTACATTGATACCGTCATTGTGAGCAACAGCTAAGCAATCTTAAGTCCTTTTGGAACAAGAGATTGCTTAGTCGCTCCACTCATCGCAATGACATTTTTTTACGTACGCATTTTAACGAAACGATGTACCAGATAGAAAGCAGAATAAATATTTATTTCAAAAAATAAAATGGTTTTTACAACAGACTCTCTTCGTATCACTTATAGAACATCCCGCTTCCCAGTATCTCAAGCATCTCTTCCGTAATTTCTTCCTGTCTGGTGTACATCTGAACAGAATTAAGGTTCGAGAGCTGTCTTTTTAAAGTTTCTGATGCGCCGTCCATGCTTCTCAGCCGATACCAGTTCTCGCTTCTGAGCGACTCCATATAACATCGGTAAAGACTGATAAATAAAAATTCTTCTAAGATTTTATTAAAAATAATCTTTGGTTTAAGGTAGGTAAACGGTGGAATTCTGGTTGGGCTTAAAGCGTTTACTTTATTAATATCAGGAGGGAGGATTTGTTCCACAGAAATTTCAGCCTTTTTTTCAAAAATATAGGTAAAGACAAAGGTAAGCTTATAGTATTCCTCCTTTTTGTAAATATTCATTATTTTCGAAACAGTCTCTTTTAAAGCTGGCCGTATACCGTTAATGCTCGCTACGGAATCGCTGTAATCTTCATAAGGTACATGTTTTAATTCAAAAGACGATTTTAATCTCTTCCCTATAACAAACAGGATATCATTGCCGGTAATTACAGAAGAAACGACATCAACCATTTTTTCATTAAAGGAACCACATAACCCCTGCGAGGAACCGAAGACCACGAGAATTTTTTTCCCTTTACTTTGTTCCTTCAATGAAATTCCAGGATAATGCGTTATGATATCGGCCATTGCCAAAAGCATATTTTTTTCATATGCCCTTATATTCTGAACAAGATCCTCTGTTCTCCTCATTGTGACTCCGGCATATGCTTTCATAACACCGACTATGTCTCCAATGATATATGATGCCCGTATCTTTTTTTCGATATCTAAGGAAGAAAGCATATTTATACCTTTTCCTTTGCGATAAAATCTTTTAATGTTCCTAAGTCTGTTTTCCCGAGCAATCCATCCTGAATAATACGATTTATAATTTCCGGGAATGCAGGCGTAATCTTTTTAATTATTTCATCACACACTTTTCTTACCGATGGAATTGTTACATTATCAAGTATTCCAGATTCTATAATGATGAAGCTTAATACTTCATGTTCAAGGGTGAATGGATGGAACTGCGGCTGTTTAAGGATTTCCCTTAACCGTTCTCCGCGTCTGATGAGTTTTGCGGTTTCTTCCTCTAAATGCGCCCCGAATTTCGTAAATACCTCCACCTCAATGAATCTTGAATAGTCTATTTTCAGCCTGTCGGCTACGGCTTTCATCGCTTCTACCTGGGCCTTCCCCCCTATTCTTGATACCGATTTGCCGACGTCCACCGCCGGTCGAATACCTTTGTTAAACAGTAATGTATCTAAATATATCTGCCCGTCTGTTATCGAGATAAGATTTGTGGGGATATATGACGATATCCTGCCTTGCTGGGTTTCCACTATTGGAAGGGCGGTGATGGAACCTCCACCGTTCTTTTGATTCAGTTTTGCAGACCTTTCGAGGAGTCTTGAGTGTATAAAAAATATATCTCCAGGATATGCCTCTCTACCAGGAGGTCTCTTTAATAAAAGGCTTAACGAGCGATACGCATCGGCATGTTTCGTAAGATCGTCGTAAACGATTAAGACGTCTTTACCCTTGTAGAGGAAATACTCGGCTATGGCGGTGGCGCTGTAAGGTGCAATAAATTGGAGACCCAGAGAGTTTGAAGCATCGGCAATTACGAATATAGTCCTCGAGAAATCACCGTATTTTTTTATTTCTTCAATGATTTTTAATACGTGAGACTTTTTCTGTCCAATGACTACATAAATAGAAATTACACGGGAGTTTTTTTGATTGATGACGGTATCAATAGCAATGGATGACTTCCCTGTTGAGGGATCTCCGATAATCAATTCTCGTTGTCCCTTACCTATGGCAAGCATAGAGTCAATAACTTTAATACCCGTATAAAGAGGTTCGGTAATAAAGTCTCTTTGCAGCAAAGAAGGGGCATCCCGTTCTACCGGACAGGACAGACATTCTTTCAATTCCGGCCCATTATCAATGGGATTTCCAAGGGCGCCCAGCACCCTTCCCAGAAGCCCTTCAGTTGCATTTACCGAGGCAATCCTATCAGTTTTGTACGCCGTATCACCGGCCCGTATCCCATTGCGCCCGGTAAGCAACACTACTGCTATACTATCAACACCGAGATCAAATGATATCCCCTCATCGCCACTTTCAAACAGTATAAGTTCGTAGAGTTTTGCATCTCTCAAACCGGCAATATGTACAATACCATCCCCTACAGATAGTACCTTTCCCTCTTCAGTGAACCCAATAGAGAATCTGCTGGTTTTGGCTTTTTCTCTTATTTTTTCAAAAAAAGCCGTTAGTTCTTTTTCCATTTACCTGGTTTCTCTGAGCTGTGAAGCAAGTGCATTTACCTGGCCTGCCAGTGAGGAATCGTAAATCATATCGTAGACCTTTATCCTTACTCCTGCGATAAGAGTCTCATCAATGGTCGTATTCATTTTTACTTTTTTTGCAAGCTGTGATTCAAGTGTTTCTTTAAATGTTTTTACATCATCCAGAGGTAATGGGTATGCGGTAAAGAGTTCTATATTTAATATCTCCTCTTTTCCTTTTATTTTGGAAATATCAGAAACAATTTTCCCGTTCTCCTTCAAGAGCTTTCTAAATATAGACCTATGAAGCTCTTCGTCTGAAATGTCTTTTAAAAGATTTGAAGCGAAAACAGAGACCATCTCAAGGGTCTTATTTTTCAGTTCTAATTCTATCCTTATTTTTTCTGCATCAATCAAAGCCTTTTCTTTTTCGTTTATCTTGGCAGCCTCTTTATTTGCCTCATCGAGTAACTTACTCCTGTCTTTAAGGGCTTCTTCCCTCGTCTGTTCGAGCATTTGGCTTTGAAGTTCCTTTACCTTGTTCAATTCTTTCTGGTTTTTTTCCTTAAGTTCCAGCGCCTCTTTCTTTGTCTTTTCGGCATCCTCTACCGTTTTTGCTATAAGCCCTCTTCGTTTTTCAATAATTTCACGTATGGGCTTGTACAGTATCCTTCTAAGGATATAGAGCAAAACAACAAAGTTTATTATCTGAAATAAAAGTGTCCAGATATTGAATTTCATTTTAAAATATACCCGATAAGAGGATTTGCAAAAAGGACAATCAAAGCGATAACAAATGCGTATATGGCAATGGATTCAATCAGCGCCATTCCGACAAAAAGCACCCTCATAATTTTGTCGGACGCCTCAGGCTGTCTTGCTGTGGCGTCAAGGGCCTCGGTAAGGGCATTTCCAAGCGCTTTTGCCGGCCCGTAACCACCGATAGCCATTACAAAGGCCGCTGCCAGTATCGAAACAGAAATAACTACGGTTTTGGCGTCCATATAAGCCTCCTATTAAGATTTTGTTTTAATGCCACCGGCTATAAATACAAGCGTTAAAACACCAAATATATATGCCTGTATAATACCAATAATTATGTGGAGCAGGCTAAACGGAATCGGTACCAGCAACCCAACGATACCGAGAAGTATTATGGCAATCATATCGCCGCTTAACATATTCCCAAAAAGCCTTACGGCAAGCGCAACCGTTCTTGTAACCTCTGCTATAAGGTGGAACGGGAGCAATATCCATGTTGGTTCTTTATAGTGTAAAAGATATCCTTTAAACCCTTGTGTTGCAATACCAATAACGTGAGTCATGGAAAAAGATATTAACGCAAACGCAAGGGTTGTATTGAGGTCTGCGGTAGGCGTCTTCAATCCTGGTATCAGACCGGCCATATTGGAGAAACCAATAAGTATCCAAATGGTACCCAATATAGGAACAACCAGCCACGGATTCAATGGCAGGACATCTTTTATCGTTTTTTCCATGAACTCAAAGATAGCCTCTAACACCTCCTGGAAAAAGGATGGCTTTATGGAGAGTTTCCTTGTAGAAAGATAGCAGATTGTTATTATAGCCGCCATGACAAACCATGTGGTAGTAACTGTGTCTGTAACCTGAACACGACCAATTGAAAAAATTGTTTCCGGAAAAACATTAAATACCTTCATTGCCGATGTTTCCTAACGAACAAATACCAGACATTATAAACACCAACGGCTATGCCAATCATAAGAAGTGTTATTGTCCACGAAATGCCTTCCCCGTGTATTTTTTTGTCCAGATACCTTCCCAGATAAGCCCCTCCAACTACCGGGATAACGAAAGTCCATCCACCAACGCCAAGAACATTGGCATAGCGCCAGAAGTTTGATTTCTCCTTTCGGGCACTCAGTAGTTCTTTCGCAGATCTCTCTATATCCATTGAAAATTTTTTATCTTCCATCAAAGGCTTCCTTTTACCAATTTTATAGTCTTTTCCATAAATGACCTTTCGATCCCCTCAAACATCTCACGAAAAGCCATCTCAGATTTGTCTCTTTTAGCAAGGTTGGTTTCAATGATTTCTGCAAGTTCTTCAGCATTGTCATTTTCGAATACCTCCCTGGACGTGATGGTCACGATTCCTTCCCTTACGCTTACTATTCCTTCATCAACTGCAAGAAAAACTTCCTTGCCATTAACATCTGTATAATAGCAAAGAGAGGGTACTGTGACGGTTAAGAAATTCGTGTGACCCTTTAAAATACCAAAAAAGCCTGTCTCATCTTTCAACCTGATATAGGTTATGTTTTTTTCCATGATCTTTGTGGGAGTTACAATATTTAATTTAAAAGACGAATTGCTCACCGTATCTCCTCAATGTCTCCGATCATAAAAAATGCATTTTCAGGGACATCGTCCATTTTCCCCGATAGTATTGTTTCGCAACCGTCAAGGGTCTTACCGACAGGCACATGCTTCCCCTCTCTGCCAGTAAATTCCTTTGTAAGGAAAAATGGCTGTGTGAGGAACATCTCGAGTTTCCTTGCCCGCTTAACAATGAGCCTGTCAGACGGAGAAAGCTCTTCTATGCCCAGCATAGCAATAATATCAAGGAGTTCCTTATACCGGGAAAGGTGCTCCGTTACAGACCTTGAGATTTGATAATGTCTCTCTCCAACATCTTCAGGGCTAAGTAATTTTGAGGTAGAAAGGAGTGGATCAATGGCAGGATAAAGCCCTTTTGATGCTATTTCACGGGAAAGAACAACTGTCGTATCAAGATGGGGGAATACGTTCGCAACGGCGGGGTCTGTTATATCATCAGCCGGCACGTATATCGCCTGTACAGAAGTAATAGAACCCCTTTGAGTTGACACAATCCTTTCCTCCACTTCGGCAAGCTCAGAAAGAAGTGTAGGCTGGTAACCTACCCGAGAGGAAAGCCTTCCCAAAAGGACAGAGACCTCGTTGCCTGCCTGAATAAAACGATAGACATTATCCATTAAGAAAAGTATATCACTTCCCAATTCATCCCTGAAGAATTCCGCCAGGGTAATTGCCGTTAACGGCACCCGAAACCGAATCCCAGGGGATTCACACATCTGGCCGAATACGAGTATTGCGTTGCTTAAGATATCCTGCCTTTCCATTTCTCTCCAGAGTTCATGCCCTTCCCTCATTCTTTCTCCAACACCGCAAAATATGGATATCCCTGAATAAACCTTCACCACCTTGTAAATGAATTCCATAAGCAACACGGTTTTCCCAACCCCCGCACCGCCAAAAAGACCAATTTTGCCTCCTTTGGGAAAAGGCGAAAGTAGGTCTATTATCTTTATACCAGTCTCCAGTATACCTGAAGCAGGTATCTGTTCTTGTAAACCTGGAGGTGGTTTATGAATGGGTATCAAGGTATGGTCTTCAACCGGGGGTTTCCCATCTATCGGCTCACCAAAGATGTTAAACGCCCTTCCCAGACAATTCTTACTTACCGGGATTTTGAGCGAACTGCCTGAAGGGACAACTGCCATGCCCCTTTTCAGGCCCTGTGTGAATCCAAGCGCAATAGCTTTTACCATTGTGCTGCTTATGTGGTCATGTACCTCAAGGATGATATGTGACCCATCCGTTTTCTTTACAACGAGGGAATCGTATATATTGGGGAGTCCCCCGCTGAACTCAATTTCTACAACATCGCCATGAATAGCCGCTATGATACCTTCCATAATTATCTCTATTGCTTATCTGTCTTACTCATGTTACAAAAAATTATACTTTGGCGCTATGTTAGGTTTCGAAAATTATCCAAAAATTTGTAACACTTTAGTTTTTTGAAAAATTCCCGTGATAGAAAAAATATCATGTAGCCCCGTCAGGGGCGGTCTGTTTGTAGCACGATAAAATTCAATAGGGTAAATAGCTCCGTAGGAGCGGCCTGTCCGTATTCAGGTAGACCTGTTTATATGGATTTTTACAAGAGACAGGTCGCTCCTAATTGCAGAGACAGGTTTCAAGCCTGTCTCTGCGATCTGTTATAATATTCTATTTTGCTACAAACAGGCTGCTCCTACGGAGCTTATAGGTAATACATTTTTCAAAAAACTAAAGTGTTACCAAAAATTTTCATATTCTGACAGGAATTAATGACTTTTCTTGTTCCATGAGGGAAATTTTAAGCAATATCCGTTGAATTCAAGAAGTCATTAATATCACAGGAGTAAAGCAGATAAGCAATTTTTCCCTTGTCTTTAAAGGTCGATACACCATTATGTTATTACCTTACTCTTCGAACTCATTTTTTGCAATAAGTATTCTATAAACATTACTTTGTTAAAATAATATGCAAAACTATCTTAATTGCCGCTATTTAAAAGGATTTATGTTTTGAAAGATTCTTGATTAATTACCATACAAAATTAAGTATGACGCCGAACGTGAAGACATGCAAAACATATTACTTTACGAACGGTTTCAATGGTTTTTAACAAAGTAATGTATTTGACTATTCCTTAATTTTTGCGTAATTTCCTCTGTTTTTGTCTTTTACGTATTGGATCATTGTGCGAGCTTCATTTTCCACTCTCTGAAAATCTACAGATTTACTTATGCCATAGGCTATGTAGTTCCAGAGTATATTAAAAGCTTGGGAATATGCCGAGATTATATTGTTTATAATGGAATCTCTTGCTGTGGTGGTGTTTTGGTTTTGTTGTATATTTGCCGGGTCGAAAATTAATGTATAATAAAATAGGCTATTCCGTCAACAAGGATTTAACGTCCATGAATTTCAAACTAGTACATCGTTTCGTTAAAATGTGTACGTAAAAAAATGTCATTGCGAGGAGTGGAACGACGAAGCAATCTCTTGTTCCCAAAAGACTTAAGATTGCTTCGCTGTCGCTCGCAATGACGGTATCAATGTAGATATTTTAATGAAACGCTATACTAGTCACAAAATCATCAAGCTTTTTAATTTGTACCTTGAAGTCTTCGTGACGTAAGAAAACTGCTGAAGGTCTAAATGAAGGTAAAGCCTTGTTGCAGAATTTGGCAAAAAATGGTAGTCTCTTCAAGGGATAAGAGACTTGAGAATTGGCGACAGTCTCGTTTTTTTTAAAATCCAGGGGACATATAAGAAACAAATGAAAAGGCTTTAAGATGCTGCACAAATACCTGCATACCCAGGGCAAAATGGTGATCTATCCTCTTACCGACACAAACCTTAAAAAATGGACAAAAATGTATGAAGACTATTCATGTAAATCTTTCCGCAGATAGTTACAATATTTACATAGGAAAAGATATCCTTGCGAAAGTAGGGGAGATTGTCGCAAAAGACAAAGAACCATGCAAAATGCTCTTAATAACCGACGAAAACATAGAAAAAATCTATGGAGACGTGGTTGCAGAAAGTTTCCGACAGAACAATTTTGATGTAAAATTACTTTCCTTACCGCCGGGAGAAGAACAAAAAAATATCGAAAATGCATTATTGCTTTACGACAACTGCTTTGCCCATAAACTTGACAGAAAATCCCTCATCGTAGCCCTTGGAGGAGGCGTTGTCGGGGATTTAAGCGGTTTTATTGCAGCAACCTTTATGCGCGGCATTCCTTATATACAAATTCCCACCTCGCTGCTTGCGCAAGTTGATAGCAGCATCGGCGGAAAGGTAGCCGTCAATCACCCGAAAGGGAAAAACATGATCGGGTGTTTTTATCAGCCAAAGGCAGTATTCATAGACACAAACACGCTTTCTTCCCTCCCGTCGAAAGAAATGGTTGCCGGAATCGCTGAGGTTATTAAATACGGCGTTATAAGGGATGCGGAATTATTTGCGTTTATGGAAAAATCAATGGATGCTATTCTTCAATTACAAGATGAAGCATTGCTTAAAATTATTGCCACGTCGTGTCAGATAAAGGCCAATGTTGTAGAACAGGACGAAAAGGAGAAAGATCTTCGCGCCATTTTAAATTATGGACACACCATAGGCCATGCCATAGAAACGGTTACCCATTACAAACAATATCGTCACGGAGAAGCCGTTGCCATAGGCATGCTTTATGCCACAAAAATAGCAATTGAACTTGGCATCGCGGATACCTCCGTTTTCGACCGGCAGCTATCCATAATGAAAAACCTGGGCTTATCCATTCAAACCGGACTGAAATCAGAGGATATTATAAAGGCGCTGTACACTGACAAGAAAACGGTCTCCGGAAGACTCCGTTTTGTGCTCCCTACAAAAATCGGCGAGGTTATTATCTCTGATAAAGTAAATGATGAAATGCTCTACCGCGTATTAGATAAACCCCTTTTAGCCTTCTAACCATGGACTCGAAAAAACATCACCCGCAATGCGTGCCGGGTATTTTGGTTTTTCGATGGAGTATGTTTCTTTTAAAAACCTTATCATTCCCTTTCTTTATAAAGGATAAGCAACTTGACTGAATTTGAAGCCATTCTGCGCCTTCATATGACAAAGGGCATCGGGGCGAGGACATACCAGACACTTGTCGAAAGATTTGGTTCTATCGCCGGGGTATTTCAGGCGGTGAAACCCGAATTGGAAAAGTTACCCGGCATAGGCGGGAAAATAGCAAACGCAATACTGGAAGAATCGCAACGCGTTGATATACACCAGGAAATTGATTTAGCAGAAAAAAACAATATAAAAATTATCCCCTATACAAGCGCCGATTATCCGCAACACCTGAAGAATCTTTACGATCCCCCTCTAGTCCTTTACGTAAAAGGCAATTTGCTGGAAACGGATCTTATAGCCCTTGCGATTGTTGGATCGAGACGCTGCACCTATTACGGGCTGTCACAGGCAGAACGGTTTGCCCGCCAACTGGCGCAAAAAGGTTTCTGCATAATAAGCGGGATGGCACGCGGAATAGACACAGCAGCCCACAAGGGAGCGATCAGCTCAAATGGAAGAACGATAGCCGTTCTTGGCTGCGGATTAGGGACAGTCTATCCCAAAGAAAACACCGTATTATCAGAAAACATAATACAGCATGGCGCACTCATCTCGGAATTCCCGATAAACACGCCTCCTGACTATCGGAATTTCCCGCCGCGCAACAGAATTATCAGCGGTTTATCGCTTGGCGTACTGGTTATCGAGTCAACGCTGAAAAGCGGCTCCCTCATCACTGCTCAATGGGCATTGGAACAAGGAAAGGAGGTCTTTGCATTGCCGGGAAACGTTGATAGTCTCTACAGCCAGGGCACAAACAAATTGATCAAAGAAGGCGCAAAACTAACGGAAGACATTACCGATATTATCCAGGAATTAGGGCATGTTGCAGATAGTTTATGCCCTGCCGGCGAAGATGCAGCCTTAAATGACCCAAGAGATTTATTGCTCAACTCACATGAGAAAAAGGTTTTTTCCCTTTTATCCAGCACTCCAATATATATTGATGAGATTATTCAATCCACCAAACTACCCAACATCTATTGTTTCAAGTACATTAATGATCCTCGAAATTAAAAAACTGGTAAAACAACTTTCAGGCAAACGGTTTGTTAAAGCCTGATTGCCTGCCAAATTCATTTGAATATACGTAATTTCTAAATAAGCTGATGTTTTTATAATAATTCCTATCTTTTAAATTGAACCTTTAAATTGGACCAGTGCACTGAGGATAAATAACGTTTGAGCTGATCCACCCTTTATTTTATCACTACCCAAAAGAGGGCATTGACGACGCTCAAAATATAAGGATAATATATAACGACGTGTACTGGTCTTTTCAGTGGCATTCTTATTGCGCTCTTAAAATATACAAGGAAAATAATTATTCCTTTTTCAAGCAATCTGTTTTCTGCATTTGCATTGCCGGGCGGTTGTAATCTTTTATTATTCCGGAACTAACGATTGTAAAACATTGCCAGCAATATAAACAATACGCTGTTATGGAATGATATCTTGTCTAAAACGATAGATTGCGCAATCTATCGTTTTAGAAAAATCATATTGTTCCATGTTTTAATTTAACATTCATTTTTTTATTGGTAAGGGAGGGGTGTAATGAATTTAATTCGTTGGGAGAATACAGATCCTTTAGAAGGCTTTACTCATATTCAACGTGAAATGGGTGATTTGATTGATTTTCTCAGTTCCGGATCTAAGACGGAAGGATATGTGGGCGCAGAATTCCCCCAAATGGTGGTATCTATGAATAAAGATAACGTTATTGTAAGGGCAGAACTTCCTGGCATTAAGGTTATCGATCTGGACGTTCAGGTTGCGGATGATATTTTAACCATTAAGGGAGAGAGAAAACCAAACACGGGCGAAGGACATATAACTTATTTGCGCCGGGAAAGAAACTTCGGTACATTTGCCCGTTCTACTATGTTGCCGGAAAAAGTCGATGCAGAAAAAGTTGTGGCATCATACAAAAATGGTGTCCTAACCATCACATTGCCTAAGGCAGCAGAAAAAAAACCGAAACAAATTGAGATAAAAAAATCTTAAAGAAAAAGGAGATTTTTACAATGAGTAATACAGAGTACCCTGTCGTTAAAAAAAAGAAACTTGCGCCGGACAGATGTATTGTGACGGGAAAAGGCAATTGGTATTATCCCTTGTCGGATATTTATGAAACACCGGATAATTTCACAGTCGTAATAGATATGCCCGGGGTGGGAGCTAACAACATTACGGTAGATATGCAAAGCAATGAATTAATAGTTAATGGAGAAATCTCTCAGGAAGCATACACTGATGAGAAATTACTTTACAGCGAATACAATATAGGACATTATCACAGGCACTTTATCCTTTCGGATGCCGTAAACAGAGATAAAATCGAGGCAAAGATGTCTGATGGGATTTTAACGATAATACTCCCAAAGGCGGAGCATGTAAAACCACGAAAGATTCAGGTAAAGGAAGCATAAGAGAGATTCGCACCATTCGCGGGCAATATGAGAATCTGGCGTATGATTAAGCGCCAGGGGTATTAATTAACTATGGCTCAGAAACAATGATTATTGTGGAGAAAACTGAATGTGTTGGATGTGAAGAATGTTTATATGCATGCCCCCCCGCGGCAATTATCATGAATATGGACAAGGCAGAGATACTTCAACACAAATGTGATCAATGCGAACTGTGCATTAACGCATGTCCTGTAAAGGCAATAAAAAATGTACCGGAATAAGTTGGAAAAACAACCCTTTAGTGTTGTAGCAGTAATTTCTTGTAACAGTTCAGATTTTTGAAAAAGTAAAAACGCTCGTTCCCAAGCTCCGGCTTGGGAACGCAAGTGGCCTTGGAAGCTCCCGCTTCCCTTATGCTAAATTTCAATCCTAATCCTCCCCCCTTGCCCCCTCAAAGAGGGAGAATGTCCCCCGCTAGCGGGGAGTGTTAGGATAGTTGTCCCCCCTTGTAAGGGGTCGGGGGAGGATTTTATATTTTGTTTCGAATTTAGCATTTTCTTTTTGGTGCTTGTTTCGTTCTGGTTATGCCAGCGTATGGGTGAAATAATTGTAGCAATCATTTTTATTATTTTTAAAACCTGATTTATGGAGGGAAAAACTATGTCTGAACCTGGATTGTTCTGTCAAATAAACACTGCAGCGACCGGCCCGGCGGAGACTGTGAAAAAACATGTACCGGTAATAACATTGCCCGAAAAGGTAAAAGCGGGAGAACCATTTACCGTAACTATCAAAGTCGGTGAAGCCCCGCATGTGATGGAAAACGGGCATTTTATACAATTTATCGATTTATACTGCGGCCATATCTATCTTTCACGTGTGGATTTTACCGCAGTTATGACAAAGCCGGATATCTCTTTTTCCATTGTACTGCAACATGAAGGCTCCAGAACACTCAGGGCATTCAGCCGGTGCAATCTCCACGGTATATGGGAAGGTACGAGGGAAGTAAATGTAATGACATAATCTTTCTTTTCACAAGGAGTAATTATTATGATAAAGGTAAAAACATTTACTTCCACTCTGAAGATATTTCATGTTCATAATGAACTAGTTGAACTGGATAAGGAGGTGAACGATTTCTTACAACAAAACAATATTACAAAGGTAGTCTCGGTTTCTGACAGCACAACAAATACCGGCGGCGATACTATGGGAATAATACGTGTACTTGCTTATGAGTATTAAATACCGTGAATGAATCTATTCGCAGGATTATTCTAAAGACCGGTATTAAAAACGAATCGCTATTATTTATTCTATTGGTTTTTTTTCAGGAGAAGAAAAAATGAAGAACAAAAGCACTTTAACCCTTGCATTATTTTCCGTTACCATTGGCGCAAGCGCCTTTTTTTTCGGAACGTCTGTTTCAAAAGCCTCGAACATTGATGGTATGAAATTATATTTACAACACTGCAAAACCTGTCACGGCGTGGATGGAAACCCTACAGATCTTGGCGTAGGCCTGGGCGCCCGTAAATTTGCAGACGCTGAGTGGCAGGCAAAGACGAGTGATGAGCGAATAATTGAGCAGATAAATGAAGGCACGCCGGAAATGATGATGCCTTTCAAGGAAAAACTGACTCCCGGAAGAAGTGAAGGCTTTGGTGCCTGTTGTCAGAGGGTTTAAAAAGTAAGTTGTGCTGAAAATTTTTACACCGGGAAGAGGATACCATAATTATGGCACATAAGAAAACAAGTATGTTGAGAATCGTTTTTATCTTTTCAGCCTTATTTTTGCTTGCAGGTTCCGTCATTCCATTTTCCTTCCCGTGGGGAAGAAAAGGCCATAGACGCACGAAATCTTTTTGAATATCACTGTGCCAAGTGCCATGGATTGACAGGAGAAGCAAACAAAAGGGGAAAGGCATTAAAGGCGCCGGATTTATGTGATCCTGGATGGCAAAATTCAAAAACAGACGAAAGAAATTCTTCATTCCATCACTAACGGAAAGAACAAAATGCCGGCATGGAATGAAAGGCTGACACCTGAAGAAATTGAGGCCCTGGCCAGGTACGTGAGGAAATTATCAAAAAAGCAACGGTGATGAACGCCATTGCAGATTAAAAATTACCGTTAATAAATTTTTACGACTTTGTTCTCTTTTATGTTCATGTTTAGGAATTTTAATATTTTTAGTTAAACAATGAACAAACCCACCCCTCAATATCCTCCCAAGAGGGGACTTATCAAACTCTCCTTTTAGGAGGAGTTAGGGGTGGGTAAAAATGAATGTCGTTGGGTTTTTTGTCTTTTTAAAATACAACCTAATTTGCGAAAAAATGAAGGCGTGTTTTTTTTCCCACCGGGGGCAATATCTCTTATGTCACATAATGTAAAAAAGATTGGTGTGTTAACAGGTGGAGGAGATTGTCCCGGACTGAACGCAGTCATCAGGGCTATCGTGAAGTCCGCTGTCCAAAAACATGATATTGCCATAACAGGAATAGAAGATGGCTATGATGGGCTGATATTACCAAACAAAACAAGAGAGTTGACCCCATTTAACAGCAGGGGTATTCTTCATGTCGGGGGAACCATACTTGGCACTTCAAACCGGGCAAATCCATTTAAATATCGAATAACGGTAAACGGTAAAACGGAGATAAGAGACGTCTCCTCGGAAGTTATACAAAAAACAAAATCTCTGGAATTGGACGCCCTTATCGTTATTGGCGGGGACGGCTCGCTGAACATCGCATCTCATCTTTATGACATGGGCTGCCCGGTGGTAGGCGTACCCAAAACGATCGATAACGATATCCTCTTCACAGATGTCTCTTTCGGATTCAGTACAGCAGTACAGATTGCCACTGAAATGCTGGACCGTTTGCATACCACCGCAGAAAGCCACCACCGGGTGATGGTAATGGAGGTAATGGGAAGATATGCAGGATGGATCGCCGTGGCGTCCGGGATTGCAGGTGGCGCTGACGTAATACTCATCCCGGAAATACCCTATGATAAGGAAGAGATTTGCCAGAAAATTCTCCGCAGGCAGAAGAAAGGTTGCCGTTCCAGTATTGTTGTTGTATCGGAGGGTGCAAAAGAAATAGACGGCGCATTGTGCATTTTGCAGTCGGCAGAAGAAGGCGGGAGTGCGGAACGACTCGGGGGCGCTGGCGAAAAGGCTGGACTTTACATCAAAAATAACACCGGCATAGATGTGCGGGTCACAACGCTGGGGCACGTGCAAAGAGGCGGGACTCCCAATGCCACAGACCGGATACTCTCCACCAGATTTGGCGCCGCTGCGGTTAAGCTAATTATTAATAATCAGTTTGGACGCATGGTGTGTCTGAAAGGACAGGACATTGAATCTGTTCCGCTGAGCAGTGTGGCAGGCGGACAAAAAAAAGTGCCTACGGAAACAGGATTGGTAATAACGGCGGAGGAAATTGGCGTTAATTTCGGCAGAAAAGCGTAAAACCTGAAACCGTAGGGGCGAAGCATTTGCGATAACTGGCATACATGCGTTCATACTCAAGCATGCAAATGCTTCGCCCCTACATCGTGCGGTAAATATCGTTATTAAAAATGTTACAAGGTTTCACCAGTTAATTACCCCCCTGGACGTAGAGCAAGCAATTTCAATGAACCCCAAAATAACAACTTCACTTGCCTTCGGCCTGCTCATTATCGGTATTGTTGCGGTTCTCTTCATTATCATTCTGCCTGGCAGAAATAAAAAGACACACTATCCGGATTTTTTCCGGCAGGGACATCGTATTGCCGGCTATGCCTTCTTTGTGCTTTATATATTCATATGTTATTTAATGTCATTGAAAATCACGCGCGACCCTATTACCTGGTCGGCAAAGGATGCTATTCATGCGTATCTCGGACTTGCTATTTTCCCGCTGCTCGTTGCAAAAATATGCGTTGCCCGCGGTTTTAAAAAATATTATCCGCGCCTGCCAATATACGGCATGATCGTAATGGTTGCCGTATACCTGACGGTTATTATGAACGGCGGGTATTTTCTCCTCACTTTAGCCCGCAGTCAGTACATTGTGCTTTTACAACAAGGCAAACCGGTAAAGGTGAATGCGAGTGAAGGTAGGAAGGTAGTACAGACGAAATGCTCCAGTTGTCATTCGTTAGAAAGGGTGTATTCACATTTTAAAACAGCGGCGGAATGGAGGGATTATGTAGCCCGCATGAGGGCAAAGGACCCGCTTCGCCTGAGCGATCTGGAAGAATTGCAGGCGCTGGGATTTCTGATAAAAAACCTTGGCATTGATGAGCAAAAAATGGATGCACAGGTAGGCATGAAGATAATTTTAAACAAATGCCATCTTTGTCACACACTAGAACGCGTGTTCCAACAGAAGAGGACGCAATCAGATTGGCTAAAGGTAATAGAAACAATGCGGGCATTTGATCCGCAGTTGCTGAGTGATTCCGAAGCCCGGCAAGTCCATTATTATTTGAGCAAGATGCTTCTAAAACAAAAAATAGATTCCTGAGAGAAAACACCTTGTTTTATTTCTTTTTTTCGTATACAGATATAGGCGGTGTGTATGTGTGTAGAACTATTTAATTTGCATGATAAAGTCGCCCTGGTGACAGGCGCAGGAAAAGGGCTTGGAAAATCAATGGCGTTAGCCCTGTCAGAATCGGGCGCACATGTGGCGGTGGCAAGCCGTACTTTTTCAGATGTGGAAGAAACGGCGCAGGAAATAGAGGGAAACGGGGTAAAATCACTTCCTATTGCCGCTGACGTAACAAAGCCGGAAGATGTGACAAAAATGGTTGAAATGGTTTTGTCAAAATTCAAAACTATCGACATCCTTGTGAGCAATGTCGGCGCCTTCATTGGCGGTTCAATACAGGATATTTCCTTAGACGATTGGCATAAAATGATCGAAATAAATCTTACAAGCACCTATTTATGTGTAAAAACGGTAGGCAAGCACATGCTCGACAAAAAATGCGGCAAAATAATCACCATGAGTTCCGCCCTTGGAATATTTGGTGCAAACCGGTCTTCAGCATATTGTTCCGGTAAGGGAGGGGTAATACAACTCACAAAGGCCCTGGCAATTGAATGGGCAAAATACAACATAAATGTCAACTCAATCGCCCCCTATTCGATGGAAACTGAAACTACCAGGGAAATGCTGAAAGACGAAAAAATAAAGCAGGCGATTATTTCAAAAATCCCCTTACAGCGGATTGGACAACCCTCCGATCTCTCCGGAACTGTTGTCTTCCTTGCCTCTAAGGCGTCTGACTATATAACCGGACAGGTTATATTCGTAGATGGCGGGTTTTCTGTACAATAACCCGGCGCTGCAAAGCCGCAATTTAGAAGGGTTGAACCGCTAAGGGACTTGAAATTAGTTTTTGTCAGATAAAATATGAGTATGAACTTGAATTGCTAACGTTTCCAAATCTACCAATGGATTTTTAACCATGAACGCTTCCTTAAAAAAATACATTGCCCGTTTTGAATCATTGCAGGGAATACCTTCCGAAGAGGAATTAAGAAATAGTTTCGGGGGATTGCACCAGGAACAATTGTCTATTGAGGAATATACACGTTTCTCCGGCACGGGGTATCAACGAAATGTTATTAATGCCAGTGCCACATGTGAGTTAATTGCATTGTGTTTTAAGCCGGGACAATACACCTCAATTCATGACCACGGAGGTTCTGTTGGGATTGCCTTTGTTTACAAAGGGACTATGACGGAAGAATTATTTGAAAAACAGCAATCATCGGGTATGATCGCACCGTTTGCAAAGAATTCGGTTTCGGCAAATGAAGTGTCCTGCATTGATCTTTCGACAATTCATCGTGTATCAAATGTTCATGATGATGGATTAGTTGTTATTACTGTCTATTTCCCGCCTCTTGTTGCAATGAATATTTATAACACGGAAAATACCCTGGTTGAGAAATGGACAGCGGCGGCACAGAGGAAACAATATTCTTAGTAACTTTAATTGTGAAATACGAAATACGAATCCACCCCCTGCACCCCCGCCAGCGGGGGACATTTTCTCCCATTGGAAAGGGGCATGGGGGAGGATTAGGATTGAAATTTAGCATTTTCGGATTTCACCATTAAATATTTTGCCAGAAAGCATGCACTGACGAATGGAAGTGTGCAAAGAAATTTCGTCACACTTTGTAACACTTTAGTTTTTTGAAAAATGTATTACCTATAAGCTCCGCAGGAGCAGCCTGTTTGTATCAAAATAGGATATTGTAACAGATCGTAGAGACAGGTTTGAAACCTGTCTCTACTACAATTAGGAGCGACCTGTCTCTTGTAAATCCATATAAACAGGTCTACCTGAATACAGACAGGCCGCTCCTACGGAGCTATTTACTCTATTGAATTTTATTGTGCTACTACAAACAGACCGCCCCTAACGGGGCTACATGGTATTTTTTCTATCCCGTGAATTTTCCAAAAAGCTAAAATGTTACCACACTTTAGTTTTTTGAAATTACTGGAAAATTCCAAATCCCTTAATAAAGATATTCTAAAATGCCGGAAAAGATGGAAGAGAATAGCCCGTGGCAAACGGCGCTAACACAATTCAATAATGTCTCGAAGCGGATGAACCTCCCGGAGGATATTCATCAGATATTGAAACATTTTTCCCGAATCCTTACCGTGTCTGTTCCAGTTCGGATGGATAACGGATCAACAGCTTCGTTTGAAGGATTCCGG
Source organism: Candidatus Kuenenia stuttgartiensis (assembly GCF_900232105.1). NCBI lineage: Bacteria > Pseudomonadati > Planctomycetota > Candidatus Brocadiia > Candidatus Brocadiales > Candidatus Brocadiaceae > Candidatus Kuenenia > Candidatus Kuenenia stuttgartensis. The sequence continues at coordinate 2,446,457 of NZ_LT934425.1, read as the reverse complement.
GTTCAGCATTGTTCTGCCAAAGGGCCTTATAAGGGAGGCATACGGTATCATCCGGACCTTACTTTGGACGACTTAAAGGCACTGGCAATGGAAATGACATGGAAGTGTTCCCTAGTGGATATTCCTTTTGGCGGAGCAAAAGGAGGCGTCGTTTGCGACCCCAAAAAACTCTCACGCGGCGAACTTGAAAGAATTACCCGGCGCTATACGTATGCTATTCAGCCAATCATCGGGCCAGACATCGATATTCCCGCGCCGGACGTCAATACAAACGAGCAAATCATGGCATGGATCATGGACACCTACAGCATGAATAAAGGCTTTTGTTCCCCCGGCATCGTCACGGGGAAACCATTGAATATTGGGGGCTCTCTGGGCAGGGCAGATGCAACGGGGCTTGGCGTTGCCTATATTGCCGCAAGCGCGGTGCGTCAAAACAAAAAAACACTAAAGGGCCTCAACGTAGTCATACAGGGATATGGCAATGTCGGGTCTGCCGCGGGAAAATTTTTAGAAGAAATGGGGTGTAAGATAGTAGCTGTCAGCAGTTCAACCGGTGGAATATACAACCCGGGGGGGTTGTCTCATAACGCTATTATAGAACATTACAGAAAAACCGGAGGATTCCGGTATTTTCCCCTTGCAGAAAATATTACGAACGCTGAATTACTGGAACTACCCTGTGACGTGCTGATTCCCGCAGCAATGGGAGGCCAGATCACAAAGAAGAATGCCGGTAAAATAAAGGCAAAACTGATCGTAGAGGGTGCAAATGGCCCTACAACCCCGGAGGCGGACGAAATACTCTCCGGCAGGAAAATAAAGATCGTACCGGACATCCTTGCAAATGCGGGGGGTGTGATTGTTTCCTATTTCGAGTGGGTGCAGGATGCGCAATGTTATTTCTGGTGCAAAAACGAGGTAAACGCCAAACTTAAAATACTTCTTGAAAGATCATTTAATGACGTTTATGCTTTCGCACAAAAAAACAAATATTCCCTACGCACCTCTGCCATGATGCTGGCAATTAAAAAAGTCGCTGACGTTTTTACCGTGAGGGGATTGTATCCGTAACTTTTATAACTACAAAAGAAAGGTGTTATTACAATGGAGTTCGAAAACTTTAATGACCATGAAGTCCTTCGAATCGCAATAAACATGGAAAAAGAAGGCAAGGTTTTTTATACTACCCTGGCAGAAAACGCAAAAGACTCAAGGGTAAAAGAAATCTTTGCAAAGCTCGCGCAGGACGAAGAAGATCATATGGATACCTTCCAGAGGATTTATGATTCTTTGCCTTCGCCACAGGAACAAATATACGCCGGCGAGGATTACACGGCAGATGAATATTTGAAGCACCTTGTGGATACAGGTGTCTTTACCAGGAAAGACTCGGCAAAAGAACTTGCCTTGCAGATAAAAAGCGATGTTGACGCTTTAAAAATCGGCATACAAGCAGAGAAGGATGCAATCCTCTACTACCGCGAAGCAATACAGCATACAAAAAACGATGACGGACGGAAAGCCTTTGAACAATTATTAAACGAAGAAAAAACCCACCTTCATTTACTGGCAAAACAAATGATTCTTTTGAAAGAGTGCGCGGCATAGAAGCGCAACAATGTCTTCTGTAATACACAAGCTACACATTTGTTGAATCATTGCCGACCATCGCATAAAAATAGATTTGAGCGAACAAATCATCTTTTTATCATTCACCTTATCCTTCAAAAATGCATTGAAACTATTATCTCCTTTTTTTTACGGCGGCATACAGTATGCAAAAATCATGGAAAGAAACTCTTTCGGAATTATCCATGTAAGAGCTTCAAGAGGCGAAAAGCATAATCGCCAGATTAATTCAGGAAGAAAAAAAGAGGCAAAAAGGGCTTAAAAGGAAGGCGCCGGAAACAAAACAAGGATCTTTTGAGGACGATGAAAACCCTGTGATCTTCTTCCAACCTGAAGAAGGAACAAACGCCAGACAGAAGCGCACAGAGGAGAGGTTTGTTTTAGACACGGAAGGTTTCTGTTCTGCAGTAAGAAGGGATCAAATCGATTTTATGCATGAAGAGGTCCCCATTCTCATAAAAGACATTTCTAAACATGGAATACATTTTACCTCCAAAAGACCCTTTATCCCTTCTACAATACTAATAATCACCTTTTATTTGTCATATAAAATCCAACAGGCACAAGACGGCACAGACATACAGAGAACGGTGTATTACACAGCAAAGAAAACAAACAACGTGGATGACAATCTTTTGTACAAGAGAACACAAAAGCAAATTTATGCAGAGGTACGAAGGGTCATCGAGTGTTCTGATATAACGGGAGTTATGTATGATGTAGGCGCCCTCGCGATTGATCGTACGAAGGCGGATGAATTACGGAAAGAGTGGGAAGATTGCTATTTAATAAAAAAACGCCTTTCCGTCAAGCACGGCTTAAACATCCTGATTGTTTCTATGTTTGAGAAGGTTGTTAAACATCGGATGTACTCTTGCTTGACAGCGTGTGTTTATACTGAAGGCCTCGGATACAATCCTGCCTGCCTTACAATTTCAGGCACCGCTTCTTCCCACTCAACGGCCATAATATGAATACCTGCAACGCCTTTTATCTCTCTCACCTGCTCAATTACTTCCAGACAAATCTTTATCCCTTCTTCTTTCCCTCTTTTCGCTTCAGCAGCAGCGTCCATGCGCTCCATAACTTCATCAGGCACATCCATGCCGGGTACGTTATATTTCATATGCTTTGCCATGCCCTTTGATTTGAGGGGCGCTACACCGGCAAGTATATAGGTCTTTTCGTGAAGTCCCATATCAGTAACCATTTTCATCCATTCTTTAAATTTGTTTACGTTGTAGATAATTTGAGTCTGAATAAAATCCGCACCTGCCTTAATTTTTTTACCAAGTCTCGCCGCACGATATTTAAAAGGGTCTGCAAATGGGTTCTCCGCTGCACCAATAAAAAACGCGGGACTCCCCGCCTTCAATTCCTGTCCGCACTGGGATAACCTTTCGTCCCTAAGTGCTTTTACGATTTGAATAAGTTGAATGGAATCAATGTCAAATACGCCTTTTGCCATCGGATGGTCGCCAAATTTCTGATGGTCTCCCGTGAGGCAAAGCACGTTTTTTGCCCCCAAAGCCGCAGCGCCCAAAAGATCGCTCTGTATGGCAATACGGTTTCTATCCCGGCATGTCATCTGAACAATGGGTTCCACACCCGAATCAAGCACAATTCTGCCTGCAGCGATGCTTGACATCCTTACCACGGCGGTTTGGCAATCGGTAATGTTAAAGGCATCGCCATATCCCTTCAGCATCACCGCTTTTTTTTCAATTACCGTTCTGTCCGCACCCCTTGGAGGGCCGAGTTCCGCTGTTACTGCAAATTTTCCGTCACGAAGTAATTTCTCCAGATTGCTTCCAGATTTCATGGTTTCGCTCATTTCCTAATATAGTTAACAATACCTATTTACAAAAACATTGCCAGGGCGTAATTGTTTTCACGGTAACTTCTCAATAAGTTGAGGTTTTTATAATAATTTCTACCTTCCACAGTCTGCAATCTGCAGTTTGCCGATCGTAGATTGCAGATTGCCGACTGTAAGAGAGTTCTTTGCCTCAACTTATTGAGAAGTTACTTTTCCACTGTAAAACTTTGAGATTATACCAGTAAGCAATTATTTTATACAAGCATCTTTTCCTTGTTCCATTCTTGGTGCTTCAAACATCCAGGGTGGATTAAGATGCGGCTTTTTTGCACCGAATCCACCACAATAATACTTAATTATTCATCTTTCTAATACCATGATTTGTTGTAACTATTCAGCGTAATCTATTAAACTATCGAAGCACAACTCGTTCTCAAACCTTGTACTGAACATAGTGAAGTATCTGTTTGGGAACGTAATGGCAAGGGAAACTACATTCGCGGGTTAAGGTTTGTAACCCAATGTCATTAAGTTAAGAATTATTGTAACACTTTGGTTTAAAAAAAACGTATTACCGATAAGCTCCGTAGGAGCAACCTGTTTGTAGTAGTAGATAGGATACCATAACAGATATTAGCTCCGTCAGGAGCGGCCTGTCTTCCTGTCAATCATATACAGGCCGCTCCTATGGAGCTATTTACCTGTTGAATTTTATTGCGCTACAAACAGACCGCCCCTAAAGGGGCTACATTGTTTTTTAGGCTCTTCAGGCAGGTTGCTTAACTTAATGACATTGGTTTGTAACCTTAACCAAACGTTTTATACTTTCAATCCAGCCTTCTATTAGCAGAACAAATGACAAATAAATTCCAGATTCCAAACAGGGATTTTGTGATTTGGGAATTGGCATTTTACCACAGTACATGGCCCCATTATACGCATAAACTCATAGGTTCAGGTTACAAACCTGAACCCGCCAGGAGTCGTGTAATGTTTACGCTGAATAGTTACGATTTGTTTGACTATAAATTTGAAATTGAAATGGTAGTAATTTGTGGTATAATTCCAAACATCAATAAAGGGGCCCATAGCTCAGTTGGTTAGAGCAGCGGACTCATAATCCGCGTGTCCAAGGTTCGAATCCTTGTGGGCCCACTTTTACTTTCCAACCCATTCACAGTCTACAGTTTCCAGTCGGCAATCAGCAGTCTACAATCTGCAATTTGCCGATTGCCGGACTGCACGCTTACTCTCCCGACAGCTTAAAATACTCGATAACCTGCTTCATGTCCTCCCGCGCGGCCTGGCCGGGGTCTATTTTTAAGAGTTCCAGTAAATAACTTTTTGATTTTTCGGCATCCCGCTTATTGACAAGATACAAAAATACAAGCCTTTTATAAGCATTTACCTCACCGGGGTAACGAACAATCATATGTTGAAATACGTTTATCGCATCATCGGCCATACCCATCCTGTAGCAAAGATTGCCCAGCGCAAGGAGGGCATTAAAATTGTCCGGGTCTAACTGAACCGCCCTGCGGTATGCCTGAACAGCCCTTTCTCCCTCTTCCAGGTTTTCATAAGCAAAGCCAAGATTGTAATAACTCTGCGGCTGATTTTGGTTTAACGCAACCGCTTTTTCAAAATACTCAATAGCATCATGCATCTTCCCCCGCTTTGCATAGTTTACCCCTACATTATTTATGGCAAGGATATATTTGCTGTCGTACAGAAGGGATTCTCGAAACTCCTCAAGGGCTTCATCAAGCTTTTCCATTGAATTGTAAACACTGCCAAGCCCATTGTGCGCATGCGAATAATCCGGTTTTATCCTGAGCGCCTCAAGATATTCCTCCTTTGCCTTATCAAGCTGCCCCCGGTTGTAATAAATATTGCCTAGATTGTTGTGCGGCTGCGCGTAATATCTGTCAAGCCGGATTGCCTCTATGTATTCTGCCTCTGCCTTTTGTTCTAATCCCTGTTTCGTATATACTATGCCAAGATTGCTGTGTATGCTGGCGTCTTCAGCATTGCAGAGCAATGCGGCCTGATATTCCTTTTGGGCCCGTTCAATATTCCCCTTTTCCAAATAAACGTTTCCAAGATTGCAATGCGCACGATGGCTTTGCGGAGACCTTACCAGGGTCTTTGTCCACAATGAAAATTCATCCCGCCAGTCTCCGTTTTTCCTTATAATAGAAAAGCCATTGCTGCCTACCATAAAAATTATGATGACCAGTTGCACCACTTTTCTTAAAGGAATAGCACGGGAAGACAGCGTTGTATCGGTAATACGGTAGATAAGTATCCCCTTTACCACACAAAAGCCCATAACGGGAAGATACAGATATCTTTCCGCCATAATATTTCCGATAGGAACAATATTCATAACCGGCAGGAGCGTGATGAAAAACCAGGCCATCCAGCAGGCAAAGAAATGCCTCACTTTGCATAGTTTCGCAAGGATGACAAAAACGGCACATAAAAACAAGACGGAGAGAATGCCTGACCACTCCAGAGAAGATTTTACAAGGGGCACCACATAGTCCGCATTCAGGTTAAACGGAAAGAAAGACGCCTTGATATAGGATGCCAGCACCTTAAGCATCGTAAAAATATTCAGCCAGAATCCCCCAGGCTGATACTCCGCCTGCACTGCCGGATTTCTTAATACTACAAATCGTATCACGATGTAAAACAGTGAAACGGCAAAATATCCAATATAAATACCTTTAAGCCTTCGCAAAATGCCTTGCCGCATGCCTTGGCCTGAAAAGATAACAAATAAGAATAAAATAGCCGGCAGGGTTATGGCCATTTCTTTTGAAAAAAGCGCAAGAAAATACGTAAGGAGAGAGAGGCAATAATACATGATAAAACGTCTTTTCTCCCCATTGCTTTCAAACAGCAATGTGTCAGATTTTACAAAACAGATGAGAGAGATAAGCATAAATGTTGCAGAAAGAAGATCCTCGCGATATCCAATAGCATTTACTGTTTCCGTAAGAATCGGATGTGTGATAAAAAAAAGTGTGGAAAGCCACAGTATCTTTTTATTTTTTATCACCTGGCGGAAGAAAAGATAAAAAAGCGTGGTATTTACTGCATGTAATAAAACGTTTGTCAAATGAAAACCAAAAGGGTTGAGCTGCCAGAGGCTATAATCAACAAAATAAGAAAAGGTCACAAATGGCCGGTAACTCATCTCCCCTGAAATGATAAAATAATCTGCAGAAAACAATGCGGGAAAATACTTCCAGTCCTTGATAAAACCGTTGTCCACGATAACCTTGAAATCATCATAAACAAATTTCCCGTGAGTGGCATTTATATAAAGCAGAAGGGAAAAGACCGGTATTAAGACAAGAATACAGGAAAAAAGGGAGGTACGTTTTGAATTTGATTTGATGAACAAAAAAGGCGTTTCCTATCATTTAATAAAAATATATCAACATTACGCTACAAAAAACGTCTTCCTATAATATAATATGAAAATATCGGAAACAAAATATTTTTACAAACTCTCTTAAATATACTATGGAAACGACCATTCAAACAGATTTTATAAAATTCCTCGGTACGGCCGGGGCGAGGATTGTCGTATCGAAACAACTCCGCGCATCAGGGGGCATTTGGTATTCATTGCACGGTTTCAACGTTTTGGTAGATCCGGGTCCTGGATGCCTTGTAAGATGCCTTTCAAGCAGGCCAAAAATGGACCCGATGCAACTGGATGCAATTATCCTCTCCCACAGGCATCTGGATCATGCCGCAGATGTGAATGTTATGATTGAAGCAATGACTGAAGGAGGATTTAAGAAAAGAGGAACACTCTACGCCCCCGAAGATGCATTAACGGAAGATCCGGTTGTTTTCCACTATGTAAGAAACTATATCACTAAAATAATTATCATAAAGGAAGGCGGGCGTTATCAACTGTCAGACGGTGTCTACTTTGAAACACCACTTAAACATCAGCATCCAAGTGAAACATACGGCATTAATTTCATTACCCCTGAATATACCATTTCACACATCGTCGATACCCGTTACTTTCCGGATTTATTGAAGTGCTACAATGGCGACACATTGATTATCAACGTTGTCCGCTATAACGCTGACCGCGATACAAGAAAGTGGCTGTATCACCTGACAATAAGAGACGTCAGAGAAATAGTTACCACACTAAAACCAAAAACTACATTATTGAATCATTTTGGAATGACCATGCTCAAGGCTCACCCCCACAAGGTTGCCGAACAATTATCAGCGGAAACAGGACTCAACATTATAGCCGCAAGCGACGGGATGCGATTTAATTTAAAAAAGTAGGGGCTAAGCATCTGCCGGTTTGGGTAAGAACGCATTTATGAAGATTTATGGCAAATGCTTCGCCCCTACAACAGGCCTGAAGGACAGAAAGCATATCGCTACGCCAGGCGTGTTCAGGTTATAAACATGGACCCGCCTGAAAGATCCTCCATATTTCTTATAGAGTGGATGCAGGAGCTTCCAATGCAATTACATTCCCATAAAATATGAGGAGTTACCCCTTACTTTTGAGATAACAGAGTTCATTTGGCCCAGTCTGGGAAGCTAGGGAACGAACGTTTTGCTTTTTCAAAAGACTAAAGTGTTACTAAAATGTTACTTTTCCTTCATCTTTTTGCTTATACCTTTGAGGATAAAAAATAATAAATCATAAGCAGAAAAAATGAGGGAAAATAAATATTTTACATTTTAAAAAATAGCGTATAATAAAGTTCATTGTTTCATTGGTCTGTCGTTTTTGATTGCCGACAGGCATTATGAAACATACAAAACGTTTCGGTTCAGTCATGGACGACTTAATCAACCGGAAGGAGGGGCACTAAGCAGGGACACTAAATCCTGCGTTTTTCTCTTGTTTGCACCACCCTGAAAACTCACATGCAAAATGAAAATTCCTTTACTATTAAATTATGAATACCGTAAACAAAGACCATATTGAAAAAGCATATCCTGATTATAAACACCTTATAGAAAAGGCATTTCAAACTGGCCAGTCCCACATTTTTAGCTGGTGGAACGAGATTACTACTGCCGAAAAGCTGCATCTTTTGAAACAGATATCTTCAATAGATTTTACGCTTTTACAAAAACTTTTTCACGAAAGCTTTATTTCAGCTTCTGACATGTTTCAGAAAAATTTACAACCCCCACCGATTATTGGCATTCCGGAAAATATTACTGGAAAAAAAGCTGCTGAAAAGGCGAAACAGGTGGGGGAGGAGTCCTTGTGCAATGGAGAAATTGCCATCCTTACCGTTGCGGGGGGACAGGGAACACGGCTGGGAATCGATGGACCAAAGGGCATGCTCCCCATATCGCCAATCAACAAAAAAAGCATTTTTCAACTTCATGCCGAGAAAATACGCGCTCTTCAAACGAAATACAACGCAATGTTTCCCTGGTATATTATGACAAGCGAAACAAATGATCACGACACGCAGGAGTTTTTCCGTTCAAACAAATTCTTCGGGCTTGACCAACAACGGGTATATTTCTTTACCCAACGAATGATTCCCACAGTAGATATGAACGGAAAAATTTTGATGAATGCAAAGTCAAATATTGTAATGAGCCCGAACGGTCATGGGGGCACAATTATTGCGCTTCAGGAAAAAAGTATTATAAATGATATAAAAGAACGGGGGGTCAGGCACATCTTTTATCACCAGGTGGATAACGTGCTTATAAAAATGGCAGACCCTGTATTTATTGGCTATCATCTTATGGATGGCGCGGATGTGTCATCAAAGGTGGTTAAAAAACGCAGCCCTGATGAAAAAGTAGGAGTGATTGTTTCTCTTGACGGACACTTGCACGTGGTTGAGTATTCGGAACTGAGCCAGGAGGACAAATATGCAAAAAACAATGATGGCACTTTAAAATATAATGCAGGAAATATTGCGATTCACATATTCAGCATCGCCTTTCTTGAAAAGCTGTTTCAAATGGAAACCTACCTTCCGTATCATATCGCAATAAAAAAGGTTCCTTTTATTGATTTGAACGGCAATTTGATTACCCCGAAAGAAAATAACGCCATTAAATTTGAAACATTTATATTTGACGTTTTAAAGCACGTGAAAAATGGTGTACTTATGGAAGTTATCCGCAAGGAGGAATTTTCTCCGGTAAAAAATGCAGAAGGAGACGATTCTCCCGCAACAGCGCAACAAGACATGGTAAATATATTTGGCCAATGGTTGCGAAAGGCGGGGGTTGCCATCCCGAAGGATTCTAATGATAATGTAAAGGGACTTATTGAAATCAATCCCTGTTTTGCATTTAATGAGGAGGACTTAATAAAAAATGTGGATAAGGATTTGGAATTTAGAGGTTTTTTGAATCTTTAGTATTGAAATTTGAATATTGAACATTTTTCTTATTGCGTAACATGAGTTACACGGTTTTGGAAGTTAATGCTCAATGTTCCATCGCATAAGACCGGAAGTATGGTAGCGGCGGAGGGAATCGAACCCCCGACCTGCGGCTTATGAGTCCGCTGCTCTAACCATCTGAGCTACACCGCCATTTGTTTAGATTCTTCAAATCTGATTTGGGAAGGGTTGTTTAAGAAGAATTGTGGAACAGATGAATCGAAATGGTATTTATATAAAAAAGATAACATCTGTTATCATCGTTTTCAAGGAATTTTCTCTAATTATGGCAACTATTTAGCCAACCGGGGGAAAAGCAGTAACATACGTCATTGCCCCATAAAAGCTAACGTGTTTTTGATATTTTTTGTACAATTTATTTTTATTAACAACTAAATTTAATAGAGAAATAAAATGATACGTCAACCAGCAGTAGCGGGGTCTTTTTACAGCGGGGATAAAAGCCGGTTACAACATGAGATCGATACTTTTATCATCAAGGATTGTGAAAAACAATCTGCTCTGGGGGCAGTTTCTCCTCATGCGGGCTATATGTACTCCGGCAGTATTGCCGGAAGTTTATATTCGCACATTACGATACCGGATTTGGTAGTGATATTGTCACCAAATCATACCGGATATGGCAAGCCCTATTCAATTTGGCCAGGAGGTTCCTGGATAACCCCTTTTGGAGAGATAGCAGTAAATGAGGAAGCGGTGGATGAATTGGTTAATAGTTGCCACCTTATAGAAAGAGACAAGGAGGCTCATTTGTATGAACATGCTGCAGAGGTACAAATACCCTTTATTCAATATTTTAATCAGAAAACAGAGATAGTTGTAATGACCATAGCCTCCAGAAAAATTCAGGACTTGAAAACCATAGGGAAGTGCATGTCCCAGATGCTGCAGAAATTGCACCCCGATGCGCTCGTAGTGGCATCTTCCGATATGACGCATCACGAGCCGCAGGCGTCTGCAAACAAGAAAGATAACATTGCCATCAATGAAATTTTAGCGCTTAACGAAGACGGCTTATACAACAAGGTGCGCGAATTACGCATTTCCATGTGCGGAATATACCCTGCAGTGATTATGCTTACTTGCTCCAAAGAACGTGGCGCAAAAGAAGCAATACTCGTACGCTACGCAACGAGCGGGGACGTCACCGGCGATTATGATCAGGTGGTAGGGTATGCGGGAATTATCATTCGATAGCTTCTGGTTAGCCCTTTGAAAATCATTCAGAGACGAAAATATTGTATGCCATTTTCCATATCAGTCATAATACCAACTTATAATGCTGAAAAAACAATCGGGCAATGCTTACATGCCCTGAAACAACAAAATTATCCATCCGCTTCATATGAAGTAATTTTGGTAGATGACGGTTCAAAAGATGCAACGGGTGAAATTGCAAGGACGTATGATATAAAATATCTCCGGCAGGAAAATAGCGGGCCTGCGACGGCAAGGAACAAGGGAGCAATAGTGGCAAAGGGAGAAATTATTTTATTTACCGACTCCGATTGTGTGCCGGAACCTGATTGGATAAGGGAAATGGCTGCGCCGTTCAACGATAAAAGCGTAATGGCGGTAAAAGGGGCATATAGGAACAGGCAGAAAAGTATTGTAGCCCGTTTCGCCCAGCTTGAGTTTGAAGAGCGGTTTGAAATGCTGAAAAAGGCTGCATCAATCGACATGGTTGACACGTATTCCGCGGGTTTTCGTAAAGATGCGTTTCTTCAGCTTGGCGGTTTTGATACGAGTTTTCCCGTTGCGAACAATGAAGATACGGAATTGTCGTACCGCATGTCAACGCGGGGATTTAAAATGGTGTTCAATCCAAACGCCATTGTTTTTCATTTAGACCATCCCGCTTCGGTAAAAAGGTATGCAAGGCTTAAATTCTGGAGGGGGTACTGGCGGACGGTAGTATATAAAAAATTTCCCGGCAAGATGCTTAAAGATACCTACACCCCTCAAACATTAAAATTACAGATTCTTTTTCTGTTTTTATTCCTAATGAGCATTTCCTTTTCTGTTTTTTCCCCCACTGGCTTGTATGCGGCATTTGGCGCAGGCGTATTTTTCTTCATACTATCTCTGCCTTTAATGATATTGGGCGTCAGAAAAGATTACTTCGTTGGATTATGTGTTCCTTTTTTACTTGTTCTCAGGGCAGGTGCTCTGGGATTTGGAATGTTATGGGGAATGGTGCGAACACGGTTTTATTAAATTATAATTAAAATATGGTAACCACGGAATACACGGAAAAAAAGAATTTGGAAGAGGATGATGAGTGAGAATGGAGAAAATTTTGTTGGAAGAAGAATCGTATGCTAAATGAGGTTATATGAGAATGTATTGTAAAATAAATTTCCGTGTATTCCGTACTACTATCCATCAATTTCTTGTTTTTTATGCGTGTTTTTCATGCCGCCATTTCCGTAAGTGCTTTAATATCAAGGGCTGAAGCGGTCATCAGTGAACAAGAGAACTTCTGGCCTTTCTCCGTCAAAACATAGCGGTTGGCCCTCGGAACTTTGCGGATTAGACCGTGTGCCCGCAGCATCTTTATCCGTCGGGTCGTTCGTCCGGAATATTTCTTTTGCTGATCCTTGCCGGATTGTTCGGATTCCCGGTAAAGCCACTTACGCAAATCATGGTTGCGGAATCCATTTATCGCGTTTTCGCCTTTGGACAGGAACATCAGCATCTGGTAATCATCCTGCTGCCAGGGATTCAAACCTCGATACCTCTTGCCCTCTTTGACAACCTTGTTACAAGCGCTGCTCACCACTTCTTTCAGTTTCTCCTCTACCTGAGCCGCCGCCAAAGCATCCCCATAACGATCATTGCATTGTTGGCTCACCTCACACCGTCGATGAAGATCGCTTACGCCCTTACGCATCTTCTGCCATGACGCCGGTTTGCCTTCATCATCATTGGGACTCCGAAAGACCTTAAAGTCCCGCGTATTATTGATCGTTGTCTCAATACGCAAGAGACTACCGCTCTTGTTATACATCTTCACTGAATTATAATTCACACTGTGCTTGACCCGTATACCTTCATAGCGTCTTCGATAGTCGCTGATAACCTCATCAGGGGCAGCGCCTGCAAGGTTACGCCTACCCAAATACTTCATCACCGAAGAACTGTCGCAAACCCGCATCGCATGATGAACAAACGATGGAAACAACTCCTCCAATGCCTCAACCGATTTAAACATGATGTCCGTCGCCCACTCCGTCTCATCCGCAGACCAGTAATACTCCGGTTCCAACGGACGAAGAATCTGCGACAATGCCGGGCAACTGCCCAACGCAAGCCCGTTCAGCAGCTTCGCCCAGTCAGTCTTAAGCTGCTCATGGAGCAGAACCTGCGCAGCCGCAATATCCTCTATACGCACAAAACAGTTGCCGTCCTTAACATAATCAATACCTTGCTTCTGAAGTTGCCGCTCCAGCCAATGACGACCATTGAGACAAATGAAAATATTAAACGGCGCCCAACTCTGGATACGAACATGACCAAAACCAAACACTGGATCGTTAAAATAATGATACACAAAGACACACTTGCGGGGCGCCATTACCAACTCGAGCTTCTTGCTGGCCTTGTTGCCCTTGACCATCGGCGCAATACAAGGCTCTACCACACTCAACAGGCAGATGGAACCTTCCGTAATCCTCTTATCCGCCGCGATCTGGCGAGCCAACTTCTCCTTATCAACACCGCTGCTCATCAAATACCGCACCTCGATACCCAAATCTTTCGCCCGCGATTCACAACTGTCTCGCACCTGTGCCGTAAGCCCATTGACCCAACCGGAAAAATCCTTAAGCAGAATTCTCGCTTGGTTCATGAATGTTCCCATCCCACGCTCACTGGCCAACCACCGCAATGTCCCGCGAAAACGAATCCTGTCCAGACCGCTTATTGCACCCACGATCCTGTCTCGATATAATTCCATCAACTTATTCATAAGTAGTGTCCTCCAAATTGTCTGATTACTATTTACGAGGATACTACTATACTTTATAATAAACTAAAAATCACCTTTTTGGTTGCGGCCAAAGGCCGCGCTAGGTGTTCCGTGGTTTTACTCCTTTATTCCAACCTCTCCGGCTTGGAGGGTTATGGAGATAACATTGACAGACAATATCGAAAAAACCTATAAAAGTATCTGCAGAATCTGTCACGGCGGCTGCGGCGTCATTGTATCTGTCCAAAATGGCAAGGTGGTAAAGGTAAAGGGCGATCCGGCGTCACCGATGAACAAGGGCTGGATGTGCATTAAAGGAGTAATGACTCCCGAAATAGCAAATCATCCCGACCGATTAAGGACTCCCCTTTTACGTAAAGGCAAAAGAGGGGGCATGCAGTGGGAAAGCATTTCATGGGAAAGGGCGCTGGAAGAGATAGCCCGTAAACTGGACGCCTTGAAAAAAGAACACGGTGCGGAATCGATTGCACTGGGACAAGGAACGGGAAGACACCATTACATGCATGTCGTGCGGTTCGCAAATGCGCTGGGTACGCCTAACTGGTATGAACCTGGTTTAGCGCAGTGTTTTATCCCGAGAATTACAGTTAGCAATATTATGTATGGCGGTTTTGTTGTCGGGGATTACTATGGAGACGTACCGCCAAAATGTATTTTATTCTGGGGGCACAATCCACTGGTATCGGGGCCGGACGGTGAATTGGCAATTTCCGTCAAAAGGGCATTGGATAAGGGGGCAATCGGCATCGCCGTTGATCCCAGGAGATCGGAGACTGCAAAACGCTGCAAGCAATGGCTGCCTGTCAGACCAGGAACTGATGCTGCATTAGCACTGGCAATGATACACGTTATTATAAAGGAAAATATTTATGATAAAGAATTTGTGGAGAAATGGACGCATGGGTTTTCTGAGCTTAGGGAACATGTAAAAGCGTTCACCCCTGAATGGGCGGAGACGATTACATGGGTAGCTGCATGTGACATCGTAAATGCTGCGCGGACATATGCCCTGAATAAACCTGCAATATTAGAATGGGGGCTGGGCATTGAACAGAATACAAACTCCCTGCAAACCGTCAGAAGCATTGCCATTTTACGCGCATTAACAGGCAACATCGACAACCCTGGCGGTGATATTATTGGTAAAAATATCATCCGCAGTTACCCTACCCTCAAAGAGAAATTACCGGAAGGCATGTTGAAAAAGCGCTTAGGGGCGGATACATTTAAACTCCTGGGTGGCTGGAGGGCGTTCATGCCGTCTGCGCACATCCCTGCATTATTTAAGGCAATGAGAACGTGCGATCCTTATCAAATAAGGGCGCTTCTTATCTTTGGAAACAACCCTTTGACTACAGTAGCAAATCCGGGAGAGGTATATGAAAGCTTGCAAAGGCTGGAACTATTGGTGGTTACTGATCTTTTTATGACGCCTACTGCTGCACTGGCGGATTATGTCCTTCCCGCGGCATTTTGGCCTGAAGTTGAACAGGTAATTGGATATCCCCTGGTGGTAGAAAACATGGTCATGGCTCAACAAAAAATCACGCAACACGCAGAATGCAGGCAGGACGAATGGATAATCAATGAACTCTCCAAACGGCTTCACCTGCCAGGAAGCGAAGAAAGCCTGGAAGACGTAATGAATTATCAATTGGAACCTCTGGGAATAGATTATCAGAAGTTAAAAACCTCAGGATTCTTTTATCCGCCGCATCAATACAAAAGGTATGAGGAAAAAGGGTTCAGAACTCCTTCGAAAAAGGTAGAACTTTATTCAAAATCATTACAGAGATTGGGGTACGATCCTCTGCCAACATACAAAGAACCCCCGGAAAGCCCGGTGCAATCGCCTGAACTGGTGGAACAATTTCCCTATGTGCTCATTACGGGATGCCGTAAGAAAGAATTTTTCCAGAGCGAACACAGACAGATACCCTCTCTGAGAAAACGGAGGCCGCATCCCCAGGCAGAAATGCATCGGGAGGTTGCCGCAGAAAAGGGAATAAACCATGGTGATTGGGTCATTGTGAGTTCTCCGCGGGGAAGCATCCGTATGAAGGCGCAGGTAACGGAAGATATTCATCCACGGGTGATAAGCGTGGAACATGGATGGTGGTTTCCTGAAAAAGCGGGTCCGGAATTCGGTGTTTGGGAATCGAACGCCAACGTATTAACAAACAACAAACCCCCTTACGACCCCGCCTTTGGGTCTTATCAACTAAGAGGTTTGTTGTGCGCTATTGAAAAGGAAAAAACATGAGAAACAATCCTGAATAATTGTAACACTTTAGCTTTTTGAAAAATCTAAAGTGTTACAGAGAAAAACTTTGTCCTGGCGCTATCTTACTTCGTAAGGGCAATCTTTACTTTTGGTTTATCTTTCACACCGCCTACGCTAAACTTCACATCGGCTTTTCCTTTATCCTTCTTCGCCCTTATGGTGAACGTTGCCTGTCCACTTGCATCTGTTTTTGCGCTGAGAGGTTTTACGTTAATCATTTTCCTGTTAGCCGAAGAAAGCTTCCGTGTTACTTTCACGCCCTCTGCCGTACATCCATCATTATCAGTTACAATAATTGTAACTTCTTCGCTGCTGCCTTTTGAAAGAATCAAGGTATCCGGATCAACAGACGCAGACGTTGCCATAACCTCTAAAGTATCGGGGCATTCATATGGAGGCGGTGTTGGAACAACGACAGCCGACAGCGCAAAGTCAAGCGTGGCTGTTTCTCCCGCCGTTAACGTTACACCCGTTACTGTTTTCAAAGTGTATCCGGTAGCTAATGCAATGAACGTATAACTTCCGGCGGGGATATTATCAATCTGATAATATCCATCCGCACCTGTCGTAGCGGTGAACATCCCGGACTGATTACGCACCGTTGCTCCTGCTACTCTCAACCTTCTATCATTATCCGTTACAAACCCTGCCAGCGTACCGGTTGCTACGCCAGGCGTTGGCAATACCACAGGTGTCGGATTTTGACCTGATGTATTTGCAGGATACAAATAAGTAATCCCATCCATGTCGTCCTGATGCAGCGTCCTTTGGCTGGTATCTCCGGGAGAACCGTAGCCATACATAGTTTTTTCCGAATCGCTTTTATCATAGAGATCCTCCAGGCTGAGGGAATGGCCGAGTTCATGCGTGCCTACATTCTGCACGTCAAATTTATCTGACGAGCCGTCTGTACTCCAGGTATTTTTGGTGTTAAAACGTATATCGCTGTCAATCATCTCTCCAGACGTATAAAACCAGAAAGAATTTTGCCCCAATACCCCTTCATCCTTAATAACCCCAAAATCAATAATATTAATGCCATCCTGTTCTCCGTGACTATTTTTTGAGGTTGTTCCACCGTCTACGAAAGTAAAAGAAGAGGTGTCAACGTCTGTCCACGTCTGCATTGACGCCAATAGAGCGTCAAGGCTGCCGGAAGGACCGTCAGTAGTGTTGATAAGATACGTTACCGTATCTTTTTTCCATTTTATTTCTTTTCCACTGTTTGTGGTACTGACTTCAAATCCATATATTTTTAAACAGCAAAGATTTAATGCTATGATTACGATAAAGGGAATAATATAGTTCCATCTTGTTTTTGTCATAATTATTCGACTCCTTTTATCTTGTTTATGAGGGTTTCTACGGACACTTCATTGTCGATTACCTCTTTACCATCAATAACAGAGAAACCGCTTTTTCTCGCTATGCCCTGGTTGTCGATATGATATTTTCCCTGTGCCTTTCCGACGATGCGAAATACGTCTTCTTTCTGTTCCGCCTTTTTGCTTTTCACTGTTTTAAGGAATAAGAGTATTTTTTCTCCTTTGCTGAGAACAGCCATATCCGATATCCTTAGTCCTATGCCGTCCACTTCTCCCCCTTCATATTCAACGGTAATGGTGTTTTGAACGGCTTTACCGCGGATAACCTCACTTATCTTTATTGAGGCGGTGGTAAAAATAGTTTTTCTGTCACTGCTCCAGTACGATTGAACATCCTCAACAGTGCCCGTGATAACGGCATGCGATGATTTTGTGAGTTCTTCCGTACTGAGTCCGGTCATAACGGCATGTGCATGATTCGTGAAAACACAAATAGATAGTACGGCTGCGAGTACTGCGGCAAAAGATGTTTTTATCATAATTTCCTCCTGACAGGTTAAATATATTTTTTCGATATCTGCAAAAAAATCATAGCGACATCATACCTAATAATATTGGAGCGGTTATTCTGCATGAACATGCCAGGCAAAAGATATTTATCAGGTTACATTAACTATGAAATCCAAGGGTATCTCAGGCGACCATCAATAATCTTGAAAAGGTAAAAAAAGAGGCGTGATGTATGAGGAACGACAAAAGACTTTTCTTCGTGGTATTGAACATTATAGATAACGGAGCTTTCATCAAAAATCGTGCATTGAAAAATATTTGGCAACTATTCAACGCAATATATTTGCACTGAATAGTTGCCTTTAGATTTATATTAACCCTTACCCAAGGTCTTCTTTCCCGGTTTCCATTCAACCGGGCAAAGTTCTCCGGTCTGTAAAGCGTTAAGCACTCTCAGAATTTCTTCAACACTTCTTCCAACACCTAAATCGTGAACAAGTTGGTATTTTATTTTTCCTTCAGGATCAATAATAAATGTGCCCCTTAACGCAATACCTTTATCCTCAATCAACACTCCATATTTTCTAGAGACTTCTTTTGTGATATCACTGAGCAGCGGGTAATTAAGTTTACCAAGATCCTTAAGCCAGGCCTTGTGTGAGAATACGCTGTCAATGCTTACCCCGAATACCTGGGCATTGAGCGATTTAAAATCTCCGTCTTTCTTTGAAAATTCTGTTATTTCCGTTGGACAAATAAAGGTAAAATCCAAGGGATAGAAAAACAGCACCACCCACTTACCCTTATAATTATCCAGACTAAAATCCTCAAATTTTTCACCCACAACACCTTGCAGTGTAAAACAAGGCGCACATTGTCCTACTTGTATACCCATATTTCCCTCCATTCTTTAATATGAAAATATTACCATTCAATAATGATTGCTGATTATATAACACTGAATATGAAAGTCAAGTAATATTTCGTTCTTATTTTTTTATCACGAAAAAGGTCAGTGCCATTACTTGAAAAACAATGGCTAGTAATAGATAGGAATGAACATCTCCGTTACGGTGAAGGTAGGCAAAAATGAGGGAGCCAAATACAAAGCACTGTATTACAGAGGCCAGGATTGGCAGCCAGGAGGCGGGTTCATAGGTAAGAGTGCGGTTAATATTCTTTACTTCGCGTAATATAGATTCCATGATATAGTCATTTTCTTCATATTTTTCTTCCGTTTTTGTTTGTCCGGCAAAGCAAGCGCCGCAGATTACCGTTCCACCTTCCTGATACAATGCATTTCCTGATTCAATATCAATTTTTGAAAGACTTCTTTTGCAATTGGCGCATACTCTGATTTCTAACATAGGGGATTAATTATTCGAAAGGTTTTCATATTTTGTAACAATTTAGTTTTTTGAAAAAGACTCAAGTGTTACCTAAACTGGCATAGCCAGCATTCCTCAGTCTGCAATCTGCCGATTGTAGATTGCCGACTGCAGAAGGGACAATTAAATATTTTGCCAAAAAGCACGCACTGACGAATGGAAGTGTGCAAAGAAGTTATCGATAAGGTACTGAATTGTTGTCATCTTTTTTATTTCAAGCGGTAAAGGTCTAGCTTTCTATAAAGAGTTCTCTCGCCAATCCCAAGCATTCTGGCGGCTTCTTCTCTATTGCCTCCCACACTGGCTAATGTGCATTTAATGAGTTCTATTTCTGCATCCTCCATAGTCATTCCCGCCATCAAACCATGGGAGACTGGCATCTCGTCGCTCTTTTTTTCGATATGATCGGGCAGGTCTTCTACATCTAAATATTTTTTTGTGGTAATAACTACCATGCTTTCTATGCAATTCTTTAGTTCTCTGATATTGCCCGGCCACTGGTATCTTAATAATATTTTTCTGGCTTCAGGGGTAATTTGCAAAATTTCCTTACTATATAATCTGGAAAATTCGCGAATGAATGCATCAAGGAGCAATGGAATATCTTCAAGCCGTTCGCGGAGAGGAGGCAGTTTGATGCGAATAACATTTAATCTGAAGTACAGGTCTTCCCTGAATTTTCCTTCTTTTATAAGATTTCCAAGTTCCTGATTCGTGGCAGCGATTAAGCGCACATCTACTTCAATGGACTCATTGCTGCCGATGCGCGTAATCATTCCGTCTTCTAACACACGCAACAGTTTCGCTTGTGCGGAAAGAGGCATGTCGCCTATTTCATCAAGAAAGAAAGTGCCGCGGTGTGCGTATTCAAACTTCCCCTTCCGCTGATACAACGCCCCGGTAAATGACCCTTTTTCATGTCCGAACAATTCGCTTTCCAGAATATTTTCCGGAATTGCGGCAGAATTAAGAATTACCAGAGGATTGTGTTTCCTCAGGCTGTTATTATGTATGGTTTTTGCTATCAATTCCTTCCCTGTGCCGCTTTCCCCGGTAATCAATACAGTGGCATTCGTTCCGGAAATCTGATTTACCATGGTCAATACCTTTTGCATACTGGCGCTGTTGCCAATAATTCCTGTAAGGCCATATTTTTCATCAAGCTGTTTCTGGAGCAATATGTTATTTCTTACCAGATTTTGTTTTTCAACGAGTTTATTAATTTCTGCGCGCAGATGGTTAATATTAATTGGTTTCAGAAGAAAGGTAGCGGCACCTTTTTGCATGGCATCAACGGCTGTTTCAACAGTGCCGTATCCTGTTATCAAAATAATTTCCGCTTCGGGCAATTTTTCCTTAGTCGCTTTAAGAATTTCCATGCCGCTGAAATCATGCATAATCAGGTCGGTAATTACGACATCTATCTCTTCTGTTTCAATAATCTTCAATCCCGCTTTGCCACTGGTAGCAACAATACATTTATATCCTACCTTTTGTATTGCTTCCGCCGTAGCATTCGCGTGTTCTTCGTTATCATCGATGATCAGAATTGTCGTATTATACTGAGACATTTTCGAGGTTTATGGGTAATTGTATGGTAAAATTTGTACCTTTGCCTTCCTGGCTTTGAACGCTAATTGTGCCTCTGTGTTCTTCTATAATTTTTTTTCGTAGTAGGAAGCCCGAGTCCGGTCCCGGCAGTTTTTGTAGAATAGTACACCTGAAAAATTTTATTGAGCGAATCGTTGGAAATGCCATGGCCTGTATCGGTGATATCTATCTGTACCGACTTTTTTACTTTTGAGGTTCGAATCATAAGTTCCCCTCCGTGCTCCATAGCCTGCTGCGCGTTGATAATAACATTAAGAAAGGCTTGTTTTATAAGTTTACTGTCAATATAACATAAAGGCAAACCAGGATGATAGCTTTTAAGAACAACGACATTTTTTTGTTTAATTTCCGGTGTTGCAAAGTTGATTACTTCATCCAGAATTTCATTAACAGCACAGTATTCTAATTCCAGTTTTTGTCCTTTGGCAAACCGGAGAAAATCATTCAGGATTTCTTCTAATCTTAGTGCTTCTTTCTGGATAATCTCTATTTTTCTATAAACTTTCCGGGTGTCGTCTCCTGAAGCGCCAATGATATTTTGCAGGTCTTCTTTTAGGAGTTGTAGATGAATGTTTAGGGTGCTTAGCGGGTTTTTAATCTCATGGGCAAGTCCCCCTGCCAACGTTCCGGCAAACGCCAATCGTTCAGAATCAATCGTGCGTTTTTCCAGTTCTTTTGTTTTACGGATTATTCCCCTGTTATAATAGTAATATGCTAACGGAACTACGATTATTACAGATGCAATAGCGCCGATCAGATATTGAATCACTTTTTTATTAAAAAAAAGAGCCAGGAAGATGGCTGAATGTGCTTCCTCCCGGCTCGTTAAATGATATTTTATATATTTTTTAAGAAGCTACGCGATTAACTTTTTGGGCTTGCAGGCCTTTCGCTCCTTCGACGACTTCAAATTCTACCTTTTCTCCGTCTTCGAGTGTTTTGAATCCGTCACCGCCAATATTGGAATAGTGAACAAAGACGTCTCCTCCGCCATCTTGCTCGATAAAACCAAAACCCTTTTTTGCATCAAACCACTTGACTTTGCCAATCGCCATTATCTCATTCTCCTTATATTTAATACTTACCACTTTAAAAAAACGAACAAACTTAGCAACATTTTTCTTTACCGTACGATTCTACATCCTCCTAAAAAGATAAAAAAGATATAAAATAGATATATTATTTGTTTACAGAATCTCTAATACGTCCTCCTTTTTGAAATTTTCTCAAATATTATACCCAATTATAGTTAATTTTAATTCTTAGGAGTAAGGGGTTGTTCGCTTTCCTTTAAAGCAGCTTTCCTGCTTAATTTGACTCTCTTCTGGTCATCTATGCCGATTACTTTTATCATTATTTCCTGGCCTACCTCCACAACATCACCCGCCTTTTCAACATATTCGTAAGAAAGCTCGGAAATATGTACCAAGCCATCGTGCCCGGGAATTATCTCAACAAACGCCCCATATTCTTTTATTGATAAAACTTTTCCCTTATACGTTTTTCCAACCTCAACTTCCTTCGTCATATTTTCAATCCATGTTTTTGCTTTTTCTGCCGATTCACCAAGGGTTGCGGAAATGATTACCGTTCCATCATCTTCAATTTCAATTTTTGCCCCGGTTTCTTCCTGTATTTTCTTTATGTTTTTTCCGCCAGGGCCAATAATCATTCCGATTTTTTCCGGGTTAATTTTAATCTGTACAATTTTTGGCGCGTATACAGAAATTTTTTCTCTCGGTTTTTCAATGACTTTTTCCAGTTCCTGAAGAATATGAAGCCTGCCCTCCCTGGCTTGCGCCAGTGCATCACGCATTATTTTCTCAGTAATTCCAGCAATTTTTATATCCATTTGCAAAGCAGTTACGCCCTGCGCGGTGCCTGCAACCTTAAAATCCATATCTCCCAGGTGATCTTCGGTCCCTAATATGTCAGATAAAATACATACACTGTTCTCTTCTTTCACCAAACCCATAGCAATGCCGGCTACAGGAGCTTTTATAGGCACACCGGCATCCATTAAAGCAAGCGTCCCGCCGCAAACTGATGCCATCGAAGAAGACCCGTTAGATTCGGTTATATCAGACACCACACGGGTTGTGTAAGGGAATTTGTTCGGTGGTGGAAGGACTTCTGCCAGTGCCCGCTCCGCCAATGCGCCATGCCCGATTTCTCTCCTGCCAGGACCTCGCAACGGCTTTGTTTCACCAACACAAAAAGGCGGAAAATTGTAATCCAGCATAAATTTCTTTGAATATTCATCTTCAAGTCCGTCCACTTTTTGTTCGTCCGATGTGGTACCTAGGGTTACCACAACAATTGCCTGTGTTTCTCCCCTTGTAAACAAAGCAGAGCCATGTACTCTGGGGAGAATGCCAACCTCACAGGTAATAGGTCTTATATCCTTCAATCCGCGGGAATCGGGTCGCAATCCTTTAGACACTATTTGTTCCCGGACTACAATTGTTTCAACTGTCTCAAATATTGCTTTAATTTCTTTTGGTGTAGGTGCATTTTCGACGCCTTCTACACAGTATTCATTAATTATGGCCGCAAGTATTTCATCAAGCGCTTCTTTTCGGTATCCTTTTCCAGGAGTCAGATTCTTTTCTACAATAGCGGTATAATATTTTTGTTTAACTTCTTCCATGAGTTCTTTATTCATCATGGAAGGAGCAACAATTTGCTTTTCTTTTCCGCATTTTTCAATAAGTTCGTGTTGAAGAGTTATGATTTCTTTTATAGCCGCATGTCCAAACATAATGGCATCCACCATCTGTTCTTCGGGAATTTCCTTTGCAGACGCCTCAACCATCATAACGGCATCCTCTGTCCCGGAGACAACAATATCCATGCTGCTTTGTGCCAACTCGGCATGTGTGGGGTTGATAATAAATTTCCCTTCAATTTGCCCAACTCTTACCGAGCCAGTAGGTTTGCTAAAGGGAATGCTTGAAATGGATAATGCGGCGGAAGCGCCCACCATCGCAAGTATATCAGGATCATTTTCCTTATCTGCGGAAAGCACTATTGACATAACCTGCACTTCGCGGAAGTACGTATCCGGAAAGAGTGGTCTGATAGGGCGGTCTATCAACCGCATGGTGAGGATTTCTTTTTGAGAAGGTCTTCCTTCTCTCTTGAAAAAACCGCCAGGAAATTTCCCGGCAGCGTATGTCTTTTCCCGGTAATCGACGGTAAGTGGAAGAAAATCTACGTTTCCCTTTTCTTCTGATGCAGAAACCGCTGTAACCAATACTATAGTTTCGCCATATTGCACTAATACGGCACCATCAGCCTGCCTTGCGACCCGGCCTGTTTCTATGCTAAGCGCTCTATTGCCGATCAACTTCTCCACTTTAAATTGTGCCATTTTGACCTCTCAATCTATGTTCTTTAAATTTTCCATTGACCAGCAAAGGAATGGTTAGTTTTAATTGTCTTATGCATTGGTGTGGGTATGTATATTGATTCCTCCATGAATTTAGATTTATTTGCGTAAACCTAGTTTATTTATTAGTTTTTTGTATCTTTCGCGGTCTGTTCTTGATAAATAATTAAGTAACGCTGAACGATTGCCGACCATCTGCAACAATCCTCTTCTCGATGCGTTATCTTTCTTATGCACCTTCAGATGGCCCGTTAAATGATTGATTCGTCCCGTGAGCAAAGCTATCTGCACTTCTGAAGAACCTGTATCATTTTCATGAATTTTAAGATCATTAATAATTTTCTGTTTTGCTTCTTTACTTATCATCGAAACACCAAATCCTTTAAAAATACCCACATTGCCCTATGTGTAAATACCTATTAACTTATCGCTAAAACAAACAATATAAAGGCAAAGTATAGCAAAGACCTTCCGTTCTTTGCAACAAAAAAAATGGGGTATCCCATTGTGGTTTTAGTGTGTATGATATGACAATCTGCGGTTTCACTCCCTTTTAACCAGCCTAAGCACGAAAACAGTCCTCAGTCTGCAATCCCCAATCTGCAATTTGCCGATTGCCGACTGTAGATTGCCGACTTTCTTACGGGGTTAATTCCCTGATAACCTTCCTCATTTCCTCCGCCTGTTTGTGCTGTGGATTTATACGTAATGACTCTTTTATGTGAAAAAGAGCTTTGGCAGTATCGTGAAAATGGTCTTTATAAACAACTCCAAGACTGAGATGAACATCGGCATTGCCGGGGTCCAGCTTGTAAGCTTCCAAAAGTTTATTATACGCATCTTCCACCTGGCCCTTTTTGAAGTAGATTACCGCCATATTATAGTGCGCCAGCGCGAAGTTGCTTCTGATTTTTAATGCCTTTTCTAATTCAGAAAGGGCTTCTTCATACCTTCCCGTGTCAATATAAACGCTTCCGAGATTATTATGCGCATCCGCATAATAGGGGTTTGTTTTAAGCGCCGCCACATATTCATTAATCGCCATGTCGGGCATGCCTTTTCTTTTATAAAGGAGTCCCAGATTGTTATGCGCTTCCGGGTATTGATCTCTCAGCCGAACGGCAAATTGCAGTTCCTCAATCGCCTTGTCCTGCATTCCCTTCAGAGAATACGCTGCGCCGAGATTGCTGTGCGCCTTTGGATGTGTCGGCATTGCCTGTATAGAGCCTTCAAACGCCTGAATTGCCTTATCGATTAAGCCATTATTGTAATAAAAATATCCAAGGCCATTGTAAATCCTGTAACTCTTTGGCGAACGGCGTATCGTTTCCGTGCTGAAGGTAAATTCATTAAGCCAGATCCCGTTTCTCTGTATTGTCCCCCACATCAGCAAAAAACAAATTATCACCACAAATGACAAAAAATAATGCCTTCTTCTGTAAAAACATTGAAAGCCTTTGTTAAATGCCAGTCCCGCAAACAGGGTAAATCCTATGCCCGGGATATAAAGATATCTTTCCGCCATTATATTCAGCAGAGGGGCTATGTTAAGCACGGGCAACATCGATACAAAAAACCAGGTGAAAGCAAAAACCCACTTCCCGGAAAAACAATTTTTTTTTACCAGTACCATGGTGCCGCAGATTACCACAAGAGAAATAATAAACGCCCCATCGAATACAGAATATGCAACAGGAACAACATAATCTGCATTTAAGGGCATGGGAATGAAGAAAAGTTTAAGGTAATACCCAACTACCTTCGTCATCATAAGGGCGTTTATAAAGATGCTTTTTTCAGGATAAAATATCACTTCTCCCGGATTTTTAAATACCTTGAATCGCAAAAACAAATATATGCCGTTAATAATAATGTATCCGATATAGTGGGTAACAAAACGGCCCCTGAAAAAATAAACACTGCGCGAAAGCATACCGGCACACTGGCGGCTGGCAATCTCATTTCTTTTAAAAATAAAATCGTAGGCAAATGCAAGGAGGGGAAAGGTAATTGCCATTTCCTTTGATAATAACGCAAAGAAATAGGCAATCAGGGATACCGCATAAAAGGCAGAAAGATTCCTGACGCTTGCCGTTTTATCTGAAGATTTGAGAAAAAAAATAAACGCAATCAACAAAAAGGTCGCAGATAAAAGATCCTCCCGATAGCTTATAGCATTTACTGCCTCAGAAAATACCGGATGTATGGAAAACATCAGGCACGAGATCAAAGAGACTATACGATTCCCAAAAAGCCGATACGCCAGAAAATACAATAAAACCACATTGACTGTGTGGATAATGTTATTGACGAAGTGGTATCCGGCAGGCCTTAGCCCCCAGAGGGCATAGTCGATAAAATACGAAAGGGTAACAATGGGGCGGTACGTCAGTTCATTAGATACAGCGGCATATTTCTTGCTAAAAAGTGCGGTAATATAACGCCATTCACGAATAAAGTGATTATTAGTTATCGTGAGGTAATCGTCATAAACAAACGTATTTGCCAGGGAATTGAGATAGACGATAAGAGGGGTGGCAACGATTATCGCAAATAACAAAATATGATATTTTCTGTTTAACATCTTCAAATGTATATTAATTTCAGTCTCGGAAGTAAGAATACAAAAAATAGCTTAAGTACATATATTACAACATTATATGGTTATAAAACCATTTTCATCGTTTCTGGGTGTTGCAAATGCAACATGATGACTGATGACTTATTTTGTCATTACAAGTGGAAGCGGATTAGAAACCCGATTCTCTATCCATCATACCAAAACCACATGCTTGTCATTTACAAGGGCATCGGCTTGTCATTGCGAGGGTCTTTTCCGAAGCAATCTCATAAACCGTCATAGCGATCCTTCCATCCTGCATTCATTCCATTAATTAATTCTATTTTTTTTAGCCCTTGAGCCACCCTTAATTTGCCTCTCCCGCGATATGGCGTTTCTTACGCCACGAAATATCTCGTAGTATACTGATTGCTTCGGAAAAGACCCTCGCAATGACAAGCTGAGATCCCTGCAATGACAAGCCGAGCCCCTTGCAATAACAAGCTGATACCTTTTGGATGGCCCTACACATTTGAACCGGTACATAAACAGAAATGCCAGATGTTTCCGACTCGAAAGTAAGACTACAAAAAAAGCTTAAGTACATATATTACAACACTATATGGTTATAAAACCATTTTCATCGTTTCCGGGTGTCGCAAATGAAACATGATGACTGTTTGGAATCTGAAATTTATTTGTCATTTGTTCTGCCAATAGAAGGCTGGATTAAAAGGATAAAACGTTTGGGTCAGGCTTCGTCGTGAGCTCAGCCGAACGGTTACAAACCTGAGCCCACGAATGTAGTTTCCATTGCCATTACGTACCCAATCAGATACTTCACTATGTTCAGTACAAGGTTTGAGAACGAGTGGTGCTTCGGTAGTTTAATAGATTACGCTGAATAGCTACACAAGTTCTGAACAGGTATTTCCTTATCATGGTGCGCTTCCCATTCCCGTTGTGCATCTTCCAGTTGGTTTTTCAGTTCTTCTTTGGAAGGCAGATAAAGTTGATATTCCGATGCGTAGATATTGGAATCTTTCGGAAGTGTCAATTAAACCAGTTCATCACTTTTGCTGAGACAGAGCAGAATACCGACCGTTGGATTTTCCTCATCGAGTTTTACATAACGGTCGAAATAATTCACATACATTTGCATTTGACCCAAATCCTGATGTTTTAAGTCACCAATTTCGAGGTCAATTATAGTGTAACAGCGCAGAAGTCGGTTGTAAAAAACCAGATCTACATAAAAATGACGATTCTCGAAGGAGAAGCGTTTCTGGCAGGACTCGAACAGGAACCCCTTACCCAATTCCAGGAGAAAATACTCTATTTTGTCGATAAGAGCTGTTTCCAGATCATGCTCACTGAATGCTTTGCATTCTTCCAATCCCGTAAACTCTAAAATGTAAGGATTTTTGATCACATCCGCCGGTTTTTCGAGGAGTTGTCCATGTGTGGATAATCTTCTCACCTCCTCTTTGTCACGACTCAAAGCAAGCCGATCATAAAGAGCCGAGTTAATCTGACGTTCCAGTTCACGATATCCCCAGCCGTTTTTTCTGCGGCTTCAATTTCATAAAACCGCCTTTCTTCACTATTTTTAACCGTGAGAAGCGTGACATAATGCGTCCAGCCAAGCACAAAGCGAGCTGACAGTTTTGCCGTGATTTCCTGCAGGCATGCCCTTGTTTCTTGAGATTGGTCAGGCGCTGCCTGCCGAATCTTTTGGGTATCGACATTCAGAGATTGCGCAAACACAGTCTGTGTAATTTTTCCCCAGTTGTTTGTATCGATAGAAGATTGGTCAGGCGGTGCCCGACCAATCTCTTTGTAGGTTTCGTAAAACAGCCTGAACTGCTTCAAATTAGTTAGTGAAACACCTTTCAGCCCAGCCTGTTTGAGCTCCGCAGAAAGGCATTGAAGAAGTTTCTTGCCATACAGTTCCGCCCGCTCTGCACCGCCATTTTCAAACTCCACGATATACCAGCCAAAGAGCCAGTTGCGAATTACTAAAGCAATATCAACCGAACGGGCCGCCTGTTTCTGTAGTTCACTCTGTGTCTGCGCAAATAGCACAACCAGTTTTTCGAATCCAAATCCGTGTTTATCTGTATTCATCTGTGGTTCTTTCCCTAAATCGATCGGACATCAGTACATGGAGATAGGATCTTAAATATCCGCTCCAGATTGATCTTTACACTGTCGCTGCCGTATGAGCTATCGCGGAATACCGCACGCAGGGGTTTGCGTTTTGCCAGGCGTTTCACCAGCTCTTCGGTAATGCCGTTATCAAAACAGGTCGTCAGCACATTATCGTCCACAAAAAACACGGTTTTACCCTCAATCGTTTCTTTCACCGCCGGCAGGGTCTGTTCAATGTCCCGATCGATAAATACCTGAAACAACAAGTCTTCCGGCCTGCGGTCTTCCTGGCAAAATAGGGACAGAAATGTTATCTGCTTACTTTTCCAAATCTCCAGAAATGGTCGCTGTCCCTATTTTACTGCAAATATCTCTCTCCTCAATTCCCGGAAAGTCATTTTCTACTTTGCAGAATACATCCTGCCGAATTAAATATCCGGTGTGTTCGTAAAGATGTCAGAACTTAAATATTCTGAAACAGAATCAACAATTTGATTTAATATTTCGCCCGATTGTTGTCTTGCTTCCAATGAAAGATGATAGAGAAAATGATTTCCCATATCACGTGTGTCAAGTTGTCTTTCGCTGCTTATGTGAACTTTCTGATGATTGTTTTGATGAGTTGTTTTTATCTCAACGCTCCATGTTCCTGACTGCAAATCCCTGATTTGTTTTTCTGGGCCAACCCAAGAATTAAGAATGTTTAGAAAGTCAGAATTGGCGTGAAGAAACTTTCTAAGTATAGCCTTGTCCGCTTCATTCAAGAAAATAGAAATTACTGCTAAAGAGTTTTGATACCGATACTTTTTAGATAGTTGAAAGTTTTGTCGTAGTATTCTGGCTTTCTGGTATGGTCTTCAACATTTCCTTCCGGGAGAACGATTACCATTCCTTGTCGAGCTCTGGTTAACAATACTCTGTAAGCATTAATCAAATATCTTTTTCTTTCTTCCTTGTGAATGTTTTGCCATTTATTACCAACAAAAGAAAAAGTTCCCCATCCGCTTTCAGAATATCTTAAATCACCGTCCCAAGTAACACAAGCCCAATCCAACTCCAAGCCCTGAACATGAAATTCCGTTGCAACATCTTCCAAATAATAGGAAGAACGAACATCATCTTTACCCTCTAAAAACCAGTTTACAGGATTCATTGGGGATTTAACATCAATTGCAAGGGGCTTTAATCTTTGGGCTTGGGAGGATACTACTATTCCGTATCGTTCGGTTCCTCTTGATTTTTGTTTCAACCATTTCTTTGCTTTTGCTAAATCTCTTGTTAACATAATTGGATAATTTTCTGAGATAGATGATAGCGTTTCTTTTACTTCATCTACGTTTAAGTCCAAAAGTGATTTTACAAAAAAAGAAACTTTATCTGCCCTGAAAGACCGCATTGAAACAGAGAGATGTAAATCTTTATTATATTTTGTAACCCCTCTTTCTTGAAGTTTACTAATAGATTCGATTGCCGCATATTCACTATCAGTTAGGTTTGGTGAAATACAAACTTCCCAGTCAGTAAATTTACTGTAAATGGCATTTAACCATTCTGATATTCCTGCCTCTCCAGTATTTATTTCCTGCCCACCTCCAACTAAACAAACGATAACAGCCCAATCTTTATGTCTATCAAGGCAAGAAATGAGAAACTCTGGCTCTGAATAATTAAAATTACTCTGATTCTTTTTTTGCCTCATGAATTTAACGGTCTGATCTTTATTCCATGCCCTTTGTGCTTCATCAAAAATCGCAACATGATCATAAGGTGGATTTGGGTCTACAAGATAAGCATCTCTGTAATGATGAATTATTTGTATGAATGTTTTTACTCCTTTTTTCGCCTCTGATTTAGTTATTCTATTTCCAAGTTCTCTTTCCCGATTAACTTTGTCTCTTATCAAAGCTTCTTGAAGAATTGCTACTAAAGGAGCATTACCAGATAAATAAACACTTGTATTGTTTTTTTCATTATCTAAATGTAAGGTTGCCACTTTTAATCCTACTAAAGTTTTTCCAGCGCCAGGGACGCCCGTTACAAAACAAATTACTTTCTTGTTTTCGGATTTAGCATAGTCAATTATTTCAGATATAGCCGAACTTGTTTTACTCAGATTTATAGCTTCTGCGTCATTTCTGGTAATTTCTTCAACTGAATGATTGTTGTAAAGTGAAACGGCTGCTTCTATAATCGTTGGGGTAGGAGAATAACTTCCTTTCGCATACTCATCTCCATTTATTATTGTTTTACCACGAAAAAACAATAATGTATTCTTAATTGCATCATGTAAGTTATCCTTATTCGACTTTATAGGAAAAATCAAATCATCATTGTGCGGGGTTAAAGAAATCTCGTTTAATAAATATTTTGCTTCTGTTGCTACTAAAATCGGTGCTAAAACCGCGGAATGGCTTGGCTTGTGGAAGTTTTTCAAATCAAGAGCATAATCCCAAACTTGGTCAATGTTGTAACTTAAAAATTCTTTCTCCCCAACTTTAAATTCAATAACGAAAACAATATTATCAATAATAACTAAACAGTCTACACGCTTTCCCATTCTTGGGATTGAGAACTCAAAAAAAATTGTCCCGTAATATCCATCTAAAGCTTTCTTCAGAATAGGTATTTGTTGTTCCCACGACTTGTTTTGATTAATAGTAGAATCAAATTGATTAGATAAAGCAATCAAACCAATTATCTCTTCTATGCTTTTATTTTGAAAAGTTTCGATAGAATCCTTGTAATAGAAATTAAGCATATAGCTATTCTTTGGTTTCTACCGAATCATAGTTTTCAGTCTTACTTTCATCCATAAGTTTCAAAATACCATTTATCGTTTTCAACCTTTCCCGATACCAGTCATTTCTTCCATACACAAGAGGTTCAACTCGTTCTCCATTTCCGTTTCTCCAATTCATTGTCAAAATATTTTCAACTGCCTTTTGTGAAAACTGAGTAGGATATAAAACATTTTGGGCAATAATTTTTCCTTTTGAATCAGTTCCAACAGTTAAAGCGCCAACTTTAACAATTTTGTTTGCTTCTTCCAAAGTATTTAATTCCAATTCATGAGAGTAGATTTTATCTCTTTCTTTCAATTCCACAATTGTATTTTTAATATATTGTAAGTCCATTTTTAAAATTATTGTTTGATGTTTATGCCGCCTTACCCATCAGTGGCGGCAAGGCATTCCCAATTTGTTTAAAAGCAGCAGTTCTGTTTCTCCCCTCCTTTACTCCCTCGAAATAATAATCGTCAGGAAATGATTGCAGTCTGGCAGCTTCCCGAACCGAGATTGAACGATTTTGTTCTATATCAGGATGAATGTAATAATGTCCGTCTTTTGCAATATGCGCTACCACTGTCTGTGAATAATTCACATTATCAGCTACGACCTTAAATCTGTCTAAGAAAGCGTTTCTGTTTTTATGGGTTTTAAGCCTTTCCGGGAGATCGTTGTAATCGAGCCTCCCCATCTTGCTTTTCCATTTTTCTACAGCAATTCTATAAATTTCTTTATCCTGTTCTGTGTGTGGTCTTTTAATGTGTTGTGTCAAAACATCAAAACCATTTCTTATTTTTGCAAAACATAGATATTTTGCAATTATTCTTCCAATGTATCACCCTGTGTAAGACAACCAGGGATAGCCGGAACTTCTGCCCGGTAACCACCTTCTTCTGTCTTATAAACAACTACTTTTGATTTCACAGCATCACCTTTATTTCCATTGTTAACAATACATTTCTATCCTGAACCAGTACTGGGTGGATTAAGGAGCGGCCCTTTCGCGACGAATCCAGCAATAATATGGAGTATACTTTTTCAATAGTTCTTATGTTGCACAATCTCACTGGTCTTTTTTTTCTGATGGCCAGTAATATGCATCGGGAGTATTTCTTGCCCCGAAAATTGCCGTGCCAATTCTTACCATGTTTGCGCCTTCCTCAATAGCTATCTGGTAATCATTTGTCATCCCCATGGATAGGTAGTCCATTTGCACCCTATCGATCCCTTCCGTTACAATAGTATCACAAAGTGCTTTCAACACTTTGAAGCACTTCCGGATCTTTACCTCGTCCTTTGTAAATAACCCGATAGTCATAAGTCCACGAATATTTAACGTGTCATATTTTGCGATTTGTTTTATCAGGGATATTGCCTTTTCTGGTTCGATGCCATACTTGCTCTCTTCATGAGAAGTATTGACCTGCACAAGGATATCAAGCGACCTCACTTCCTGCATAAGCCGGTGATCGAGTTTTTCTGCCAGTGGAAGTCTGTCTACGGAATGTATCATATGTGCAAATTTCAGGGCGTCTTTTACTTTATTTGTCTGCAAATGCCCAATAAAATGCCATTCCACCTTTTCATCTTTCAGTTCCTGGTATTTTTTGAGCGCCTCCTGTATTTTGTTTTCGCCGATGATATTTCCGCCGGCCTTGATTGCTTCACGTATCCGGTCAACATCCACCGTTTTTGTTGCCATAACCAGGGTGATATCTTCCGGCTTCTTCCCTGTTTTAATTGCTGCATTGGCGATGTTTTGTTTTACATTCTCCAGATTTTCCTTAATCGACATATCTGCTCCCCTGTTCAAAATGATATTGCATCCTATTCAAGCGCCTCTTTTGTAATGGATTTTACGGCGTCAATCATTGCCGCCGCTTCACACTGAGATCTTGTTTCTGTATAAAATCTTACTTTTGGTTCCGTGCCGGACGGCCGAATCAAAAACCAGGAATTATCGTCCAGTACTATTTTAATGCCGTCTGTGGTGATAACAGAAGCTATTTTTTTCTTCTTTTCACCTATCAAAAATTCTTCACCTGTTTTAAATCTTTCCAGTAGTTTAGAAAGTTTTTTTGCGAGCGGTTCCCCTGCCAGAGAACGCGCGACCTCAATTCCTGCCCTTTCAGGATAGTATGCGCCGAATTCTTCTTCCAGCATGCAAAGATATTCACTGATGTTTTTTCCTGTAACAGCCATCATTTCAATGGCGATCAAAAGGCCAAACAAGGCGTCTTTTTCAAGGGTATTGTTGTATCCGGTTATTCCGTCGCTCTCTTCGTAGGCGACAATTGCCCTTTCACTGGCTTTTTGTAACATATAGGGCCTAAAATTCTTAAACCCTACGGCCGTTTCTTTTACCGGAATACTCAGTTTTTGAGCAATGGCATTTCCAAAATTACTGGTTGCTACCGACTTTACCAATACGCCGAAAATATTTTTATACGTATGTAAAAAGTGGAGCGCCGTCGCGCCAAAATGGTTTATGGTGATATCTCTGTTTCCGTCAGTAAATCGTATTCTGTCTCCATCCGGGTCAATAACCACGCCCAGCTTAAATCTGTTTCCTCTTCCCTTCAGCATATCCATTGCCGGTTGTATGTTTCTGGCAGAAGGCTCCGGAGAAATGCCGCCAAACAAATAGTCGTCTTCAGTTCTCAGATAAGATATTTTATTGCTTTCTCCGAGAATTGAAGCAGGTCTTTTTCTTGATGCGCCGTGAACATGATCTATGCAAATAAAACAATCTTCGTTTTGAATAAATCGCCTGATTTTCTCAATATCCAATGTACCCCGGCGCAGAAGAAAATCTTTATAAAGTTTTATGGTATCTATCTTCTCTACATCTCCGGGCAAAATTGCCGGTATGGTTTTGTTGTTTGCCATTAATTGGTTTGCATTCCTTTCAATGACACTTGTGATCTCAGTGCCGGCAGGGCCGCCATCGGCCGGATTAAACTTAAATCCGGCATAATTGGAAGGGTTGTGCGAAGGGGTTAAATTTATCGAGCCGGCGGCATTTACCATTTCAATAGAGGCTGATAATTCAGGTGTGGTCGCTTCACCTGTGTAATACACCTTGATGCCTTCCTTAGACAATAAACCCATAACAGCATTTGCAAATTCAGGCCCAAGGAACCTGTTATCGTGTCCCACAATTATGCCGCGTTTTTTTATATCCCCGAAATTCTCCGCCCCTAAAGCGCTCAGTAATTCAGCGCTTGCGTTTTTAAACATTTCAATTATTGCGGTGGTTACTATGCGCACCGTATGAAAGGTGTAGTCTGTGCCCATTTCTCCTCTCCAGCCGGATGTCCCAAAAACGATCTTTGCCGGAGCGGTGTTTTCTTCCGCAAACCTCTTGATTTCACTCAGTAAATTGGCATTTCCTTTTACATCTGACAGGATAGACCTCCAACATTCTTCCGCATTCTTAAAATGATGTGCCATGCATTATATCCCCCAAAAAAGTGATAATAAACAGATACCTAAGCTGGCATAGCCAGAAACCAAACAAACATGAAATGAAAAATACGAAATTCGAAGTCCGAGATACGAAACAAATTCTAATGACAAAATGATGTAAATTCTAAACAAGTACACCTTTCGTATCGTACATTTCATGCTTCATATTGTTGCCTGCCTGTGCGTGACCGCACGCAGACAGGGATGTTTTGGATTTGTTTTGAATTTTATGCTTTGTTATTCGAATTTGTTTCGCATTTCGTGTTTCAGATTTTACAATTATCAGATTTCACCATTAAATATTTTACCAAATAATGCAAAGAAATTACTGATACCGTGGTGCGTCATATCTTGATGATTGAACGGAGGACATTTTCCCTTCGCGCCAAAAACTGAATTAACGTTTGGTCAAGAGGTGTGGAAGAATCTATCAGCCAGTAATCTATCTGATTTTCCAGGCATGTTTTTTTGAATTGATCAATAAAGCGGTTTATTTCTGCCAGATACCGGTCTTTTATCGTCTTTGGGTCTGCCAGTATCTTTCTATCATCTTCCATCGATTCGAAATAAGTAATCGTTTCAAACGGGAAAGTGAGTTCATAAGGGTCCAGAATGTGAAATAATAATACTTCGTTCTTTTTAAAATGGAAATATTTTAATTGCCGTATAATTTCTTCCCTATTATCAAAAAAATCAGATATGATGATAATTAATGAACGATGGCGGATCTTTTCAGCAAATTCTTTAAGAACGGCGCCGATATTGGATGCACCACCAGCCTCTAATCCTTCAAGTGTTTTGATTATCGCATAAAAATGGGAAAGTCTCGACCGCGGAGGCACATACTGCTTCATGCCTTCGCGGAAACAAACCAATCCCACAAGATCGGACTGCCTTAGCAGCAGATACGAGAGAGAGGCCGCAAGGGTAATTGCATACTCAAGTTTGCTTACCCCTTTTGACTTATATCCCATAGAACCGCTGGCATCGACAAAGAGGTAGCTTTTAAGATTTGTTTCTTCCTCGAATTGTTTTACATAATATTTATCAGTCTTTGCCTGTACCTTCCAGTCAATATGTTTTATCTCATTGCCGGGAGAATACTCTTTATGCTCAAGGAATTCGATGCTGGAACCGGTGTAAGGACTTTTATGAATGCCGGACATTACCGCATCCGCTACCAGCCTTGCGCGCAATTCCATATTCGCAATCTTTGAGAGTGTTATTGGATCGAAAGGATTTTCAGGCATTTTTTAGAAGTAGTCTATAGTATGCAGTCGGCAATCCACAGTCTTCAGCCGGCAAATTGCCGATTGAGGACTGTGGTTTGTGGACTGCGCGATGTGAGGAATCTTAAGATTCCTCACTTTGGTAGAGCGGTTGAGGCTATATTGCGCCGTGTTTCATTCATTCTTTTATGGCGTCAACCAACTGGTCGATAATGTGAAGGGTTGTTTTCCCTTCGGCTTCTGCATGAAAATTCGTGATAATGCGGTGTTGTAATATGGACTTTGCAAGCTTGCGAACGTCGCTGCATGTCGCTGCATACCTGCCATCCAGTATTGCCCTGGCCTTACCGCCAAGGATAAGATATTGCGACGCACGGGGGCCTGCCCCCCAGCTAATCCATTTTTTAATAAAATCAGGCGCCTCCGAATCGTTTGGCCTGGAAGCGCGAACCAATCTTACGGCATAGTCAAGCACATGATCAGCAACGGGCACCCTGGTAACCAATTCCTGAAGATGTATTATTTCTTCGGGACTGAATACCTTAGAAACACAGGGTTTAAAAGCAGATGTGGTGGTTCTCACAATTTCTATTTCCTCCTCCCTGGAAGGATACTCTACATTAATCTGAAACATAAACCGGTCAAGTTGTGCTTCAGGCAGAGGATAGGTGCCTTCCTGTTCAATGGGATTCTGGGTAGCAAATACCATGAAAGGGGGATCAAGTTTATAGGTAGCGCCGCTTGCAGTCACTTTGTTTTCCTGCATCGCCTGAAGGAGGGCAGCTTGCGTCTTTGGAGGTGTGCGATTAATTTCGTCCGCAAGCAAAATATTGGAGAAGATAGGGCCTTTAATAAATTTGAAAAACCTTTTTCCCGTATCGTGATCCGTCTCTAAAATATCTGTGCCTGTGATATCCGCAGGCATGAGGTCTGGCGTAAACTGTATACGATTAAACTTCAAATTCAAAACATCTGCTAACGTACTTACCAGTAATGTCTTCGCAAGGCCTGGAACTCCCACAAAAAGACAATGCCCTTTGCAAAAAAGGGCAACGAGAAGTTCGTCAATAACGTCTTCCTGACCGATAATGACCTTTGCAATTTCCTTTTTAATCCTTGTACGGCCGTTTACTATCTTTTCAATTGACTGGAGGTCGGATTTTTCTATTTCAAGGGGTGCCATAAAGAATGATATTTTCTATAAAGGTAATGGCCGCCATGTTCTCTGTTCAAGAACTATATGTTTATTATTTATCGGCTTAAGACACGGTAGCAATTCTACCAGGGTAGGGGCGAAGCATTTGCCAGTTTAGGTACGAACGCATTTATGACAATTTATGGCAAATGCTTCGCCCTTACAGTTTGTATAAAGAAAAAAAAGAGCGTCGGTGTCGAAGCTGCTCAGATAAGCCCAAAACTGAGCGATATACTACCAAGGCTTTTCCCCGGCACCAACGCCCTATTATTTTTACCAAAAATCAGTTTAATTGTGAATGAAAATTTTTAATTTATCTGCCTTTCCTTTAATGCGCCTGCAACATCTTTCTCTCCAACAACATGCCCATGGCCTTTGCGCTTCTTTCCGGAGAGGGGTATACGGGATAATGCCGTTCTTCCAATAACCGTTTTATCTTCGTGGCGAAAACTCCGCCAACGGTACACACAACAGCGGGTTTCCCCGATGCCTTCATTGTCTCATCAATAACGGATACAATTTTCTCAGACATCCCTTTCGGCGACATAAGCGGTATAATAATAACCGCGTCATATTCATCGCTTTCGACCATACAAGTTTGCAAAACAACGCGATAATCATCATCGCACGCGCTTCCCGTTAAGTCTACCGGATTATTCACAACGTAAAACTTAGCGAATTTCTCCTTTAATTTCTCCTTTAATTCAGGCGAAGGAGGCGTCACTTCCAAACCGTTTTGGGCGCAATAATCCGCCACAATAACGCCAAAGCCCCCTCCATTTGTTACGATTAATATTTTGTTACCCATGGGAGGGGATTGCATGGAAAGGGCCTTTATCCCGTCAATAAATTCTTCAAGGCCATTTGCCTCAATAATGCCTGCCTTCAGAAATGCCGCTTTATATATTTCATAGTTTCCTGCAATTGCTCCGGTATGCGATTTAGCAGCCGCTACCCCTGCAGCGCCCTTTCCTACTTTCAACGCTACAATAGGTTTTTCCCTGGAACAGGCTTTTGCGGCTTCAATAAACCGTCTTCCGTGATCAACCGATTCCATATAAATGGCTACAACTTTTGTATGATGGTCTTCCTTTAAAAACGGCAAAAGATCGGACTCTCCCACATCCATCCGGTTTCCGTAATTCACCATTTTAGCGATACCTATTCCCTCCTGGGCCGCTAAATCCAATACAGTGATGGCAAATGCCCCGCTTTGCGAAAGAATTGAGAGGGCGCCTCTTTTTGGTTTAGTAATCCTTTCCCATGACAAGAAAGATGTGGTAAAGTTCGCATAATTATCTAAAACCCCCAGGCAGTTGGGGCCTATAATGCGAATATTATTTTCAAGCGCAACTTTCCGGATATCCTCTTCCATTTGAATACCCTCTGCGCCCATTTCGCGAAATCCCGCACTGATTATTACGGCATAATGGACTCCCTTCTGCGCCTGCTGCTTCACGATTTCCAATACAAACGAAGCCGGTATTGCAATAACGGTAAGCGCAATTTCCTCAGAAATATCAGACAGTGCAGGAAAACATTGTAAGCCAAAAACTTCCCTATATTTTGGGTTTACGGGATAAATTCTTCCGGCAAAACCCATATCTAGAAGATTTTTCAGTATAATTCCAGGCACACTGCCGGTTTTTTCCGTAGCACCGATAATGGCAACCGATGAGGGATTAAAAAAAACGTCCATGCACATTTTCTCCACCATGCCCGTGTATGGCTATGGGATATGGATTCTTTTAAATAAATTCGTTTTGAAAAAAATAATGACTGGCAGGTAGGGAAATGAATATGTTTTTAAAATGTCCGTTTAGGGATGATTATTTAGAAAACCACAGGAAGACAATTGTGCCTAAGAGCGTAATCCAGAAACCAAAAAGCCACTTAAGCAGGTCGATTTTAGCAATATAGATTTTGCCTGATAGTTCAAGCTTGGAATTTTCAATTTTGCCTTCAAGTTCACTTTTTGTTCGATCGATTTTGCCTTCAAGGTCACTTTTTGTTCGGTCGATTTTGTCTCCAAGTTCACTTTTTGTTCGGTCGATTTTGCCTTCAAGTTCATTTTTTGTTCGATCGATTTTGCCTTCAAAGTCACTTTTTGTTTGGTCGATTTTGCCTTCAAGTTCACTATTTGTTTGGTCGATTTTGTCTTCAAGTTCACTTTTTGTTCGATCGATTTTGTCTTCAAGTTCACTTTTTGTTCGATCGATTTTGTCTTCAAGTTCACTTTTTGTTCGATCGATTTTGCCTTCAAGTTCACTCTTTGTTTGGTCGATTTTGCCTTCAAGTTCACTTTTTGTTCGATCAATTTTAACACCAAGCGCGTTTCTCGTTTTTTCACCGTCAATTTTTAGCAACTCAATGTCTGCTTTGGTTGCACCGTCTCCCCTGTAAGCCTCAATGAACTCGATAAGATCCCGGGCTTCATCTTCGCCAATTTTTGGTTCCAGTTTTTTTATAAGGTCATATGATTTAAACATGGATTTATAGATAGCAAAAATAGTACAAAAAAGCAACGAGAAAGCAACTATTCAGCGTAAAACGATACACGGCTCGTTCCCAAACAGATACTTCACTATGTTCAGTACAAGGTTTGGGAACGAGTTGCGCTCTGATCTCCGGGTAATTTAATAAATTACGCTGAATAGTTACACGAGAAAAATAACAACGCATACAAACCTCACCAACGACATCTTTTACTCCCTGGTTTTTTCTTCAATCTTTTCGAGTAATTCCCTGGCGACCTTATCATCAGGTGCAAGCGTTAGCGTGTTTTCCAATGCCTCCTTCGCCAGATCATATTGTTCCCTATTATAATAAACAACGCCAAGTATCCTGTGTGCATCGATTGATTTTTTATCTATTTGTATTACTCTCTGGCACTCGTGCACTGCATTTTCCCAGTCGAAATTTTTCAGGTAAATATCTGCAAGTAGCAAATAAATATTTACATAACCATGCTCCGGGTAGGCCATATTAAACTCGCGTAAAAGGGTTTCTGCCCGGTCATGCTGCTGTAAATCAACATATTCCCCCGCTAAATTGTGTGTATAAATGGGATTCTCAGGCGCCAATGACACGGCCTTCTGAGAATATCGGACGGCCTCATCATATTGTTGTTTTTTTTTATAAATAACGCCAACATTATTATAGTAGTCTGCAACGGAAGGATTCCGTTCAATGAGTTTTTTGTAACAATCCAAAAGTTCTTCATATTTTCCCGCAGACAAACAGGCATTTGTTAAATTCTCCAGGTAAACTTGTCCGTTCTGACTAAGTTCCAGCGCCTTTTTGAAACTTTCAATCGCTTTATCCGGCATGCCTTTTTTAAGAAAAATCGCACCTAAGTTATTATAATACACAGGTTCTGCAGGATTTATTTCAACCGCCTTTTCCGCAAAATAGAGTGCCTTCTCCATCTCCCCTTTTTGTAAATAAATATTGGTCAATCGCTCTAAATAGGTGACGGTTGCTGGCCGAATCAAATACGCCTGATAGAATTCCTCCAGTGCGCGATCCGTATTCCCCTTATTGAGATATAAAAACCCAAGATTGCCGTGAAATTGCGCCTGAAACGGGTCCATTTCTATCGCTTTGCTATAAAAATCAATCGCCTGATCAATCGTAGGCCGATTAAATTTTTCCGCTAACATCTGATAAATCATGCCAAAATGAAAAAAACCTACAAAATGTTCCGGAATAACCTTTAAAGAATTACCCGCATGGACAAATGCCTTTTGTATCCATTTCTCATCATTTGTATTTGATGCTTTTTGTAAATATACTTTGCATAATTCGTCACGATACGTGGTTTCATAAGGGTTGAGAAGGACTGCCCTGTTGATAAAGAACAGTCCTTTATCAACCATCAGTGCTGAATTTTCTCTCTCAGAATAATTCAATATCCTTCTGCCATATTCAAAATTCATATCCGCCTTGTATATACGCAAAACAAATAAGGTGATAAAACCCAACATGGCAAGTATCGATACACAACAAATCCACTTAAAACAGATTTTGCCAGGGGAAGGGACATTCTCTTTCTTTTGAAGGATTTTTTTTTGCTTTAACTGCGCTTCTTCGCCCGCGCCATTTCCTTCGG
The DNA here is from genome assembly GCF_900232105.1 of Candidatus Kuenenia stuttgartiensis. Classification (NCBI taxonomy): domain Bacteria; kingdom Pseudomonadati; phylum Planctomycetota; class Candidatus Brocadiia; order Candidatus Brocadiales; family Candidatus Brocadiaceae; genus Candidatus Kuenenia; species Candidatus Kuenenia stuttgartensis. The sequence continues at coordinate 2,404,560 of NZ_LT934425.1, read as the reverse complement.
CGGTATTTATTTTTATTATCGAAATACAAAGCCCCATCATCACCCAGAAAAGCGTCACAATGGGGGTGTTTCCAAAGCTAAATTGATTCTGAATGAGATAGCAAACTATTCCGGATGAAAGCCCTAATATAAGGATCTTATCCCGATTGTTTAATCTCCTGTAATTCCTGCCAACATATACCCCAAAGGCAGTCAACAGCCACACATACGTTCCCAAACCCAGGATGCCCCGGGTGACGGCAGTATCAAGGATATCATTATGGATTCTATCCTGACGGGGAAACTGAAATCCATTATCCTCTTCTAAAACAGAAAATACCTTTGCCAGATTTTTTTGAAAAACAATCCCTATGGTATCTGGACCAATGCCAAGGGCCGGATAGTCCTTTATGATTTCAACAGCCGCCAGATATTGAAAAATCCTGGAAAAGGAGGATCCTGTAACAGAAAATTTTCCGGCAATCCATGGCCTTGGCTTCCGGGATATACTTTTTTCTTCCGCCTCTTTATCAATAAAAAAATCTGACGAATCCTTTTCATTTTGCACATCAGCAGCAAAATGTTTAATAAATGACGTTTCAGGCTTCACATTAAAGAATATCCCTATAATAAAGAATGAAACAACAAGTATTAAGAATGGATACCTTTCGGTAGATCGTTTTATAAAAATGAAAAAGAGAAACGGTACGATCCCGCCAAGAAGCGCTACAAAACATGCCCTGGTATTGGTAAGCCAAAAGGCGATGTATATGATCACCGATACTACATAAAAACTCCAGATGGCATATCGATTGTTAATGAAAATACCATCTTTGCCCTCTTTCTCTTTAAAGCCTATGAAAAATAAAGAAACGACCACGGGCAGTACCATAACAAGCTGCGCTGCAAAGAATACAGGATTTCCAAATGTTGAAAATACCCGGGGGCCACTGCTGCTCCATGTAAAATAATCCACACCGCATCGCTGAAAAATCCCATAAATTGAAGAAATTAACGCGCAAACGGCCATAGATATCAAAAGCATATAAAGCCTTGTACGCGTAGTGATGAAATGTATTGTGACGTAAAAAAGAAATATATAGCAGAGTGTGGCCGCCAGCCCTTCAAAACGCTTGTAGGTACCGAAAAGGCTCATAACCGGATTTATCGATACCGTTGTTGCAATGATAAAGATTGCTATATAGGCAAGAATAGGCGTGTTTATCGAGACATGCGAAAATGAAAAATCATGTTTGACCGTTAGTAAGATTGTCCAGATTACGAGCGTAGCTATTGAAAAAAAATATAAAACCGCGACCTTGCTAAGGTCAAAAACGCTGTAGAGGCGTATATCAAAAAACAGGGGAATAATGACAACTGCAGCAAGCAATAGACCTATTATTGCTTGCTCGCAGTAGTTTGATATGGATTTGGGTATAGTAATCATTTTACTATGTTTCTTTCAAAAGATTAAATACGAAGCTTACAAAATACTACTAATTTTTTGTCTTTTTGCAACAAATTATAAAAAACCAGCTTAAATAGTGAAACGATTTCATTTCATTTCGACTCTTTCCGGTACTTCTTTGTTTTGGAATGGTTTTGAGGTTCTTGCATTTGCAGGCAGGGGGTATCCCATTTTCTCTCCGGCAATAGGACAACAACGGGGGATTTTTCGTTTTTGGGGTAGTTGGTAGTGTTCTCTGCATTCTTCTGATCTTCTGGTTCTGCCGGGCATGGCATTAGTACCTTATTGGTAATTTCTTTGCACACTTCCATTCGTCAGTGCGTGCTTTTTGGCAAAATGTTTAATTGTCCCTTCTGTAGTCAGCAATCTGTCGTCGTCAAATTGCAGATTGAGAATTGAGGACTGCAGATTGTTTTCGTGTTTGTTTAGTTTCTGGCTATGCCGGATTAGGAATGTGGGTGCTATATAAATAAATGCCTTCCATAATCTACAATCAAAAATTATACACCAGGCTGATACCAATCAAGTGGAGATCACTATCATACTTTCCACTCGCGCTGGTGGCACTATTTACCAGGGAGTCAGAGGGATTGTCATCAATGGAATTGTTTTTACTCCTGCCTTCGAGCCGCTGATAACCATATGCTATGTCGATTCTGAATTGTTTGAATTTAATATTGGTTCCGAGGGTAATAAGATGTGTATTGGCATCGGGGACAATGGGGTCAAAAGTTTTGTCGGGTACAGGGTTTCCGCTGTACAGGTAACCTGCAAGCAATGCAAATGTTTTATTTATCTGATATTTGGCGCCAAGATTTACTGAATAGGTATCTTTCCAATCTTTTTCGGTAACGGATGTTTTACTGCCGGCAACCGGCTGATCAAGATTTATCTTTAATTCGTCAAAGGAAGACCAACCTTCCCATCTCAAACCAGTTTCCAGCGTAAGACAGTCTATGCCTCTATAGGTAATTCCCACATGAGCCTGTTGCGGAAGTGTCAGGTCTGCATTGCCTCCGGTATTTTGAAATAGTGTGCTGATTAGTGAAGGGGTACCGTTGGGAAGGTCAAAATCGGCGTCGCCATCAATATCAACCTCGATTTTGCTGCGGTACGATGTACCGATGGAAATATCTTCGTTAATGTCGTAGATAAAGCCAAGATTATATCCAATGCCATCACCATCTCCGTCAAATTGTTGTCCGGCGTCGGATAGCCCGTAGGGAGACAGATTTATCTGTTTCTCTAAAGTAGTATCGAGCAGAACGTAGTTAACTCCTGCCGCGAATGCGATATTTGGCATTATCTGATATGAAACCACGGGGTTTATATTAAAGGTTTGTAATTCTGAATTGGTAGCTATATACCTTCCTTCCCAATCATCACCCCAGTCAATTCCCAATCCAAAAGAGTTAAAGACGCCCAGTCCGGCACTAACCTTATCATTGAACTTATGGGTGATAAAAACCGTGGAGGGGAAAAACACGTCTTCTTCTGTTTTAAAAGTCTTTCCGGATAAATCACTTCTAAATTCATTAGAAGGCAAAAGCACGGTCGTCCCAGCTTCTATCTGTGTCCCGTCGAGTTTATTAATCAATGCAGGATTAAAAAAGATAGCCGACGGGCTATCAGAGTTGGCAATTACGGCATTTGCCTGTCCGAGTGCGGTAGCCCCTTGGGTAAAGATCGCGAAGCCGGAACCATACGCGTTTGGAATGATACAAATGACAAACAATACACAGAGAGGAACAGCTATTCCTTTCAATAATCCTTTTCGACTCATAGTAAACATCCTCCTGTTTGAGATAAGAAATGAAATGCAAAGGTTCAAGTGTGATAACGTGCCTATATAATCAAATCTAAATATCATTATCAATCAAAAAAAAATTAACACGAAAACTGCCCTTTTGTTAAAGGTTATTGCAGAGTATTAATACTCTGCAATAACCTGTTAAATGCGTCTATATAAAATTATTATTCAAATTAAGTGGTATTTAGAGTACAAATAACGCATGAAAAAACTTTTATTAATAAATCCAGTAGGTCGCAGAAGTGGTTATCTCCTGAGTAAATTTTCCACCTTTCCTCCATTAGGTCTGGCCTATGTAGCCGCAGTGACTCCCTCAAATTGGAATGTTAAAATTGTAGATGAAAATTTTGATAAGTTTGTGTTTGAAGAAGCGGACCTGGTGGCTATCACTGCCTTTACTACTACGATTAGCCGTGCTTACGAAATTGCACGTATGTATCGTGAACGAAAAACAAAGGTGGTTATGGGGGGAATACACGTCTCGATGCTTCCGGACGAGGCGCTACAGTATGCTGATGCGGTATTAATTGGTGAGGCGGAAGGTATATGGGAAAGGGTGATTAACGATTTTGAAAATAATCGTCTGTCCTCAAAATATGTAGGCGTTCAAATGGACTTAACCACGTTTAAAACCACTCCCCGTCATGATCTCCTGCACCCTGACTATTTCTGGCATTCTGTGCAGACTTCACGCGGATGCCCGTTTAATTGTTACTTCTGCTCGGTATCTAAGCATCTTGGTAAAGCATATCGCCAACGTAAGCCCCAGGAGATACTGAATGAACTTGAGGAGATAAAGGGAAAATATATAACCTTTGTGGACGATAATCTGATTGGTTATACCACGGAGAGTAAAGCCCGGGCTATGGAATTGTTTAAGGGCATGATCCAGCGGAAATTACATAAGAGGTGGTGGATGCAGACCTCTATTAATGCAGCAGATGATGAGAGAGTAATTGAACTGGCAGCCCAATCCGGATGCTTGTATGTGTTTATCGGTTTTGAGACCATCAGCCAGGGAATGCTAAAGGACATGAAAAAAGGGATTAATCTGAAGATTGGCGTGGAAAATTATAAAAAAGTAGTTGATCGTTTTCACAAGTACGGAATAGGGGTATTAGGGGCATTTATAATTGGCAATGATAATGAATCTTCTCTATATTATAAAAAATTAGCTGATTTTTTAGTCCAATCGGGAATTGATATTGTTCAGATCACATTGCTTACTCCCCTCCCCGGCACCCAGTTGATGGATCAACTGCGAGGAGAGGGCAGATTACTTTATCAAAACTTCCCACAAGATTGGGATAAATACCGCTTCTCTTATCTGGTACATCCGCCACAAGGTGTGGAGATAGATACCGTATATATAGGCAACAATTATATCAAGAATCGAATATATTCTTTTCCTACATTCCAGTTTCGCCTTATGAAATCATTTCTTAAATTAAAGAGCATGAGAAATTTCTACGCCATTTACAAGTCTAATAAGGCAGGTAAAAAGAGCTGGCTAAATTCACACTATCACCAAAAATATCCATCCGTTTTTAAATCTGATTCTGAATTCTAATAACACAGGAGTTTAAATACATGCAGGGCAAAGAATACTTAATGGAAAATGATGAAGAGGCTTTGCGTTTGGACATAAAAACAGATACAAGCGTTGTTGAGAAACAGGCCCTCTGGGCAGGTATAGAGACAGGAATGCGTGTAGCTGATATTGGCTGTGGTTCAGGAAAAACAACCTCTATACTTCATAAATTGGTTCAACCTGATGGTGTGGCAATAGGTGTGGATGGCGCGGAAAAAAGAATTGAATTTGCTAAAGAACGTTACGGTGTCAAAAGAATAGAATTTATATGTAAAGATATACCGGAACCCCTCAACGACCTGGGGGTGTTTGACTTTGTATGGGTCCGCTTTCTTCTGGAATACTATCGTTTGAATAGTTTCAATATCGTTAAGAATATATCCGAAATTGTAAAACCCGGGGGTATTTTATGTCTGATTGATCTTGACCATAATTGCTTAAACCATTTTGGTCTTTCTCCAAGGCTGGAAACGACCCTCTTCGCTATAATGAAATATTTAGAAGAAAAAGCAGATTTTGACCCTTACATGGGGAGAAAGCTTTATTCTTTCCTGTATGATCTTGGTTATCAGGATATAAACATAGATGTTGCCTCACATCACCTGATATTTGGGGAATTAAAGGATGCCGATGCCTTCAACTGGATGAAAAAATTTGAAGTTGTCTCAGGAAAGATAAATTTCCATTTTAAAGAATATGAGGGGGGATATAGAGAGTTTTTGGATGAATTTAATGAATTTTTTACTAATCCCAGAAGATTTACCTACACGCCGGTAATTTGTTGCCGTGGACGTAAACCTATGGCTTAGTTAAATAGCCAATCATGTTTTTTGAAAGACTAAAGTGTTACAAGGTTTTTCATTATGCCGTTAACCTACCCCTGGCCTTCCCAGCAGGGGAATTTGAGAAGAGCCACCTTGGGAGTGGATTAAGGGAGGAGAGTCTTTGGGCGTTTCTCTTTTAAAACCTAAGATGGCATAGCCAGAACCAAACAAGCACGGAATACGAAACAAATTCTAATGACAACTGGAAATTGTCTTTGTAGTGCGACGAGGTTCATCGCCAAAGTAATCAATGGAGCAAAGGGTCTAATTCTGCACCCAAAAGTCAGCTAACAATGCAATTGCACACGAATTGTTAATCTGCGTTTTTTGGAAATTTGGAAATTTAGTTACTGCTTGTTCAGACTGTAATAGCGGAAAATCAAACAAGATCATTAATAATTTGTAGGTACAACTAAACTAATGGAGACGTGATGCCAACTATCTCTATGTTTTACGGAATCATTATCAGGATGTATTGTTCTCCGAGAGAACATAACCCTCCGCACGTCCACGCATATTATCAAGACTACAAGGCCATTATTGATATTTGTGCATGTGAGGTATCAGAAGGTAAGTTGCCACCAAAACAAACGAAACTTGTTTTGGCATGGGCTGAAATTCATAAGGAAGAACTTTTAGCTGATTGGGAATTAGCATCAAAAGGCGAACTTCCTTTCCCAATCGAACCTTTAAAATAAGGAGGAAATCTATGTATTTGTCGGTAATAAGCGTAAAGCCATTAGATGGGTGTAAGCTTTTGATTAAATTTGAAAATGAGGAAGAAAGAATTTTTGACGTCTCACCGTATTTTAACATAGGTAAATTTGCAGAATTAAAAGATATTTCCATGTTTAACACTGTAACTGTCAAGTTTGATACGATAGAATGGGCAAATCATTTGGATATTGATCCAGAAGTATTGTATGAAAAAAGTATTAAAGTAGAAACTCAACACATAACAAATCAGTCGAGGTGACGCCTTTATCACGCACGGTTTCTGAGTTTCTGGATTCTTTGTTTGTGTTATTTTTTTTCATAGTTTTCTACGCCTGTACGGCCACCTCACTTTAGTCGTTATTTCCCCTGTTATAATAACTAATAAATGCCTCTATAACATTTTTGTCAAAATGTATTTTACCTTCCTCTTTTAAAAGCTGAAACGCTATATCAATGGGCATCGGGTCCCGGTAATGACGTTTTGATGTGATAGCTTCAAAAAAGTCAGCCACCGCGATTATTTTGGCTCCCAGGGGAATATCTTCTCCCTTAATACCTTTTGGATAGCCGCTTCCATCGATCTTTTCATGATGGCACTCTGCAATGTAGGGAACCTCCGTATAAATGCCCTCAAAGTTTATCTGTTCTAATATTTTCCTGGTTTTTGTCGTATGCGTTTCTATCTCATTACGCTCTTCGATGTCCAGTTTCCCCTCTTTCTTTAAGACAGAGTCTTTGATGCCTATCTTGCCATAATCATGCAGTAGCGCGGCCACTCTGATCATTTCGCAATAATCCTTTGGCATATTTAATTCATTGCAGATGCCCAGGGCATATTCTGTAACCTTTTCAGAATGTCCGGCCGTCAGGGAATCGCGGGCATCGATACTGGCGGCCAGAACCAGGAGTATGGACTTGAATTGTCGTTCCTTCGCCTCGATAAGAGTGGCATTATGAATGCTTATCCCGATTTCTGAAGCAATACCCATTAACAAACTTATATCACTCTGGCGGAATGGTTTTTTTGTCTTTATATTATCTACAACGAGGACCCCTAACGAATTTTTCTCGTAAACTATGGGGCAACAGATAAAGGACTTGGTCCCCATTTTTTTAGCCAAATCCAAACTGTGCGGGGAAAGGGTAGTCTCTATTTCAGTAATATCATTTATCAAAAAGGGTTTTTGTTCACGAAAGGAAACGACAAACACCCCTTTTGATGGGGGTCTGTTTAAACGGAAACAGGTATTCTTCAGCACGCTTAACAATTCATCTGTATATCCGAAACCTGTGCGAAAGACCAGTCTCGTTTTATCCTGATTTGCCAAAAGAATCAAACCACGATCATAATCAAGTCTTTTCTCAAAAACTTGTATGACGTTTGACAGAATACCATCAATCTCCATCTGCTTGCTAACGGCCATGCCCATTTCGTTTATCATAAGGGCGTTGTTATAATTCACATCAACCTGTTCCAAAAGCTTATCGGACGAATCTCTCAGGCTGTTTATAGCTGCATTTAATTCCCTTTTTTCGATGATTCCAGCATAGAGGGTTAATAACAAAACAGCAAAAACGGAAATTGGAAAAACCGTTATCGGCGTTATCCATGGATGCATGAAATAAGAACTAAGGCACGCTGCTGCAAAAAATATGATTGCGTAATTTCTTATTTTTTTCCAAAAAGATGATGGTGATTCTTTCCATGAAACTATATAACGGCAAACCCTTCCCCCTTTAAAAAGGCATTCTGGATGTTCTACCCCTGGCAATCTATAATTAAATACCATGGCAATAGCCTCAAAAAAACCAATTCTGTTTTCACATTGGAATGGTTTTTCGCTGACACCCTCATTCGGAACAACCGTAATTTCTACTTTATTGGTTCCTCTTTTTGTTGATTTATAGATTGCCGATTTAGTGAAATTATGAGCGTACTTCCCTGCTATCTCATAGGCTTTTGCCGGACCAACAAGGCCAAGGACATACTGTCTCATTATTCCTATAGCTTCCGGTGATGCCGCATACCTGCCTGCTTCACGGGCAATATTTTTATTTCCCGTTAGTTTTACCAGCCTTTCGTAAAAGAGGTCTACCTGCTCCTGGGTAAACCAGTGACCTTCGTCAGTAACCTGGTAAGATTCCATTCCGGCATAGTTTAAAAGTTCACCTACATTTATATAACTATAGTTTCTTTTAATAAGCTTAATATAAGTATCTATTATACGGCTGTTATATAAAGGCCTATTGTCTATCTTTGGCGTTTTCATAGATATTTAGATTGCAGACAGTATGCTTTGCGTAAATAGAAGTGGAGTGAAAATTGCGTTTTTACGTTTATCAGGAATATCAAAAGAAAAAATGTGCGCTACCTACAACCTTGTTTAATGAAGCGATTTGCATTCATCCCGAGTTATAATCAAAGTTTTTAAATAAATTATCAAAAAAGGGATTTACCCAAAATTTGCGCTATTCTTAAATCTATCCTTTTGAACACGACTAAATAAACCCTCCATGAACTCAAAGTACTGATCCGTATACTGCATATTCAGTATCCACAAATTATACACCTTATCATAAGGTATTGACTGCTCTTCAGCATAGCTGACAGGGTAAAGGAGTATCGGGATTTTTTCCTGCTCATAGTAGTTTGATAGCTTATACAGGCAGGAATAAAGGGCATCGCGGGGAACATCTTCAGACTCCAGCACTATAATATGAATGCAATTGGTCAGGTCTGACATGTTCAGCCCTGTGTCAGAGATGTTTAACATGATAAAAGCCTTAAGGATACCCTCTTTCTTCAGAGAGAAGAGTCTCCGTTCCCTCTTAAAACCAAGCCGTTGATATTCTCTGCTGAGTTCGTCACTATCAAGCATACTTTGCTCCAAATCCAGGGCGTGTATCATAAGACCTCCGGACGTATATTCATAAAAGCTTTCAAGCTCCGTAAGGTCTTCCGGTTGCACTTTCGTAAGCGACCACAAAGCTGACATTTCTACTTGATTTGCATTTTTATGATGATGAAAATAGGCAAAAGGATCGATGGAAGACCCTTTAGGGTCATGTATCGATTCCGTAACTCCACCAAATACCCTATGAGGAAAACGGTTGTCTGGCCTGAAGTAGCAAATAACATAGTTCATGTGTGTTGAATAGAGGCGGTGGAAATCGTTTATATACCGCTCAACCTGGCCCAACACAACAAGACCCGCCATGCTGTCACTTGACCTGCTCGCGGCATGGTGGTGAAGCAACCACGTATTCTCATAAAAACGGAGTATAGATATATGTCCATGAATTATCCCATTACTCTGATAAATGAAATGCCTTGCTATACCGGGATTTTTTATGTACAGCTTCTCATACGTCTCTTTAAACCGTTCCTTATTGTTATGCATAAGGGCATATTTCCCTGGATATACAAAACCCGTCTCAAAAAAGAACTTCCACAGGGCATCCAGGTCCACCCAGTTGCAGGCGTAGGTTTTTTTGTTCGCTACATGATGCAGAATGCCTGAAAGCCTTCCCTGGTCATGAATATCCATATCCAGAAAAGCAATACCACACCTTACAAACATTGTGCTGTCTTTGGTTCTGGCTGTATTCCTGTAAACAACCTGTGCCTTGCACTTGAGCTTAAAACCATCTGCAAATTCTATAAAAAGTTCAGGCACGATTATACCCGGCAGAAGTATGGAATTGTAGTAATACTCCTTCACAGATAAACCCGAACCTGCCAGGTCTTCAACCTCCAGATTGATCATCTTACTGGTTAAGGGATGCAGGAAAATGATATTGGGCGAAGGTATCAGTTTGTGCCTTGAACTACGGTATTTTTTAGGTTTAAACCTGCGCATCTGTTTGTCAATGGATTCTAGTATGAATGACCTCGTTTTCTGACCATCGGTTTGTCTGGTGATTCTGCATGACCCTGAATAAAAAGTATCCTGTTCGTCTTTAAAAACTATATAGACGGGGCATTCAGGATTTACCCAATAGAAGGATTGAGGCGGTACTGTTGATACTTCTACGCAGAATGAAACAGCGCCAAAATCCAAAAGACGTCCGGAAAAAACTGTACCGTTTTGAATGAAATCAACCTGAACGCCTTCACATGAATACCTTTTTACCCGCTGATGTCCGAGTTCATAGCAGGTATCAGGGAGAGAGAAACGTATTCCTTCCTCGCGTATAGCCATCACATCAGTTTTAATACGAATAAGTTTTTCTCCCTCAGTAAGAAAAATATCGAGGAATTCATAGGCATTTAGCTTCAGTCCTTTTGGTCGAAGCCAAATGCAGTCGAAACTATCGTCAAGGCATGGTTTCGGCCTGGCTTGAAGGGATATGATATTGTTGTATTTCAAATGCTTGAAATTTATAAGGATGGTGCCGGACTGGAAGTGAATATAGTTCAAAATGTTGATCAAATGTTTTTTGCTGACCGTCTTCCAGTCTCCCGGCTGATTGTCCAGGCGGATGTTTTGAGCTAGTTGAATAATCTCTTGAAGGCTAACCACTTTTCACCTCAATCCCATGTTGTCCCGGTTCAGTAATTGTGAATGAGTACCAACGTTTTGCATTTTGTTTAAGAAAGGAATGTTCGCTTATTTCCCTTCTGAAAAGACTTGTCTGTATGTTGTCGCATAACATCGGCAGGGTGGATAATGGGGTGCGTAATTATTCTTTTCCCGTGAGCTAACTTGTTATCAGCAACGTAATTATTGCGCAAACCAGGCCTTAGGGTCAGATTGAAGGTAAAGTATCTCGGTAATCATATTCTCAATCAATAAATTGATATTGGCATTACAGTCGAGATACTTTAAAGAAGTTTTTATTCTCTCTAAAATCTTAAACAGGGTCTTTTCTGACAGAGATTTACTTTTCGCTATCAAGGCATCCTTCCAGTCATCGTAATAGAGAAGAAAATGCTCCCCGCCTGCTTTACAAATAAGTATGTCCCGGTAATACATCAAAAACAGCAAAAAGAGTTCTTTTACATGCGATCTTTTTTCCTCCAACACTTCCATGTCCTGTATATTCCATTCATTTAATAGCTCTTTGGAAAAGGTCAGATTATCCTTCAAACTTACCTCAAAAAGTTTTTCTGCAAGCCAATGTTTCTTTTCCAGAGCGTTTGCCTCCATAAACATTGCAGCTCTTTTAAGGCTGCCACCGGAGATTAAAGCAAGTTGTGCGGCCAGTTGTTTATCTAATTGGAACCGGTCAGTGAGTATATTCTCCATTGCTTTTAGTGATAGCGGGGAGAACCTCACTACCTGGCATCTTGACTTTATCGTTTCACTGACAGATTCCAAAGAAGTTACTATTAATAATATAATGGCATATAATGGCGGTTCTTCTAATGTTTTCAGCAAGCAGTTAGAGGCTTCCTCATTCATCTTGTCCGCATCTTCGACAATGACAATTTTGTGCTTTGATTCTAAAGGTTTTACAAAAAGAATTTCCTGTAGATATTTTAATTGTTCTAATTTAATTACCCGATGGTTTTTCTCTGGTAACAGAAAAAAGATATCCGTAAAATTATCGGCATCAATCCTTTTACATATATTGCAATTGTCACACGCGCCGTCGATTTTGCCCGATTGGCAAAATATCTTCTTTGCCAACTCCCTTGCAAACGACATTTTGCCAATCCCTTCCTGCCCGGCAAAGATGTAAGCATGCGCTAAACGTTCATTTTTAAGGGCATTTTTAAATAAAGATAAAACCTGCTCCTGGCCAATTATTTTCGCAAAAGACATAAAACCCTTAAATGAAGGCAAAGAAATTGAAAATTATCCATTGTCCATTTATCGCCGCAACTATTCTTCTTCGTCTTCATCCTCGTTTTCCTCTTCGTCTTCGTCCACCTCTTCTTCCGTCTCAAGTGTTGCTAAGATATCACCTACTTTTACCACATCACCTTCTTGTACATGAATTTCAACTAACCTTCCGGTAGTTGGTGCATTTATGTTGAAGGTCGTCTTATCCGTAATCATTTCAACAAGATCTTCACCTTCTTCAACCGCCTCATCTTCATCCACATACCAAAAAGAAACTGTTGCCTCATCCCCATTACCCTCTATTTCCGGCAATTCCACATCAACTTTCATAGTTATTCTCCTAAAAATCGTGAGACAAAAAAAGCTTTTAAAAATCAGTTTAATCCCTAAAAGGAAGGCGATTATACTGAACAGCGAAAAGCTTGTCAAGCGCCAAAGACCGCATCAGAAAATCACAAAAATATTATCTTTAACAACCTTCCCAATAACACTTAAACCTTTTAATATTAGATATATAATTAGCTTGACTTGGCAAAAAAGATAAATTATTATTGCAGTTTGGACTATTAATGAATGATGCGAAATATGCAAAATTGAGTTACACCTTGCCCTTATAATTATATTTTCGTAAGGAATTTTATAATTTTTCTCAAAAGAATATCCATTTCCAGTTAGTAGCATTTTCATTATTATTTCTTATTTAAAAATAGTTGAACGATTGAAAGGCTTAATCACTAAGGGTTATTTTTATTTGTCATACAATGTATTATTGTTGGAATCAGGGGATATGAAAAGCAACCTTCTCATTAATCTGAAAGTTTAATCCGATTTTTGACTGGGATTTCTCTAATGTTATTGTTAACAAAACGGTCAGCATCCAATATGATATTTATGGATCCAAAAGAAAAAATATACAGATAACAAAATCTGGTAAAATTAATCCCTCACGTTAATTTGCCGGAAATGCATCTTGGTAAGTATTTTCTCATATGTTTGTCACTGTTGCATTATTTTATCAAAATATAGCACATAACATTACATAGTATCCCGCTTTTTCATTCCTCATTAGGTCCCGGTAGCATATCCTTAGGTCTTGCCGTTCTCCGGCAAAGGCTTTTCGACCTTCAGAAGTAGTTTTTCCCATAGTTTGGTACGACCACTATTACGTTTTCATTTTTTCCCCGGAGGATGGGCGCGATATATCTGCTCATAAAAATATAATGCAAATCTATCAGTTTCCTTGTTATCTCCTTTTTCCTGTTTGTATTGCCATAGGCTATTTTATCTGCATTGCAGTAATTAGAAAAAAACAGGCTGCAAAGGAAAAGAAGGTACAGCAACTTATTGAAGATTCAAAGAGAGAGGCTGAAAAAATAAAAAAAGAAGCCGAACTCTCGGCAAAAGCCGAATTGTTTCAACGCAAAGAAGCAATAGAAAAAGAGATGCAAGAAACAAAAATCGAGCTGAGACAACAGGAAAGAAGGTTAAGCAAAAGAGAAGACAACCTTGAACGAAAAGTCGAGTTATTAACAAAAAAGGAAAAACACCTTGATACACTATCCACTAATTTGGGTATTAAAGAAAAAAAAGTTGATGAAAAGAACGTAGAACTGGAAAAAATCATAGAAGAAGAGAATAACACGCTCCTTAAAATTTCCAATATGTCAAGGGATGAAGCGGAAAAACTATTGCTGACCAGGCTGGAAAGAGAACTTGATATCAAATGCGCCGAATTAATCTCGAAAAAGATAGAAGAGGCAAAGGAAAATGCTGAACAAACGGCATTATCATTAATTACCACATCAATTCAACGGTGCGCCTCTTCTCATACCGCAGAAAATATTGTCAGCTCAATTGAACTGCCCAACAACGAAATGAAGGGACGTATTATCGGAAGAGAAGGCAGAAACATCCGCGCCTTCGAAAAAGCAACTGGTATCGACGTTATAGTAGATGATACTCCCGGAGTAATTGTCCTCTCCGGTTTTGATTGTGTACGCAGGGAAATTGCCCGGCAATCTATGGAAAAATTGATCGTTGATGGAAGAATCCACCCCGCCCACATTGAAGAAATCGTAAAAGAAACGGAAAAGGAAATAGAACAAGTCATCATGGAAACAGGAAAACAAACATGCTTCGACCTTGGCGTACACCACATCCATCCGGAATTAATAAGACTTGTCGGAAGGCTGAAATACAGAACCAGTTACGGGCAAAATCAACTAAAACACTCAATAGAGGTTGCGAATCTCATGGGCATCCTTGCTGGAGAATTGAAACTAGATGTTGCCCTTGCGAAAAGATGTGGACTTTTGCACGATATTGGAAAGGCAACCGGGTCTGAATCCGAAGGGACACATGCTCTCGTAGGCGCTGATCTTGCAAAGCGTTACGATGAAAGAAATGAAGTGATTAACGCAATTGGCGGACATCACGAGGAAAGGCCTGTGGAATCTGTTTACACTGTTTTGGTAAGCGCAGCAGATGCGATTTCTGCAGGAAGGCCCGGCGCAAGAAGAGAAACGTTGGAAAAATATATCAAGCGCCTTGAAAAACTTGAGGGAATTGCAACCTCTTTCAACGGCGTAGAAAGCGCTTATGCCATTCAGGCGGGAAGAGAAGTCCGCATCATGGTTTGTCCGGATAAAGTAAACGACAAGGCCGCGGCAAAGATGTGTTACGACATTGCAAACGAAATAGAAAAACAATTAGAATATCCGGGAGAGGTTATTGTTACCGTTATTCGGGAAACACGCTTTGTAGAACGCGCGAAATAACATATGCATACGGAGTTTGATGTTATTGTTGTTGGCGCGGGACATGCCGGATGCGAAGCCGCTTTAGCCTCGGCGCGCATGGGACTGAATACCGCCCTTCTCTCAATAAACCTCGATACAGTCGCACAAATGTCCTGCAATCCTGCAATCGGGGGTATTGCCAAGGGGCAGCTCGTGAGAGAAATCGACGCATTGGGCGGAGAAATGGCGCAGGTGATTGATGCAACGGGTATTCAGTTTCGCATGCTCAACACAAAAAAAGGCCCCGCAGTACATTCACCACGCGCCCAGGCCGATAAAAAAGCCTATCAGATAACCATGAAAAAAAGATTGGAGCACCAGGATAATCTTTTTATGAAACAGGAAATTGCAGACGGCCTTATTGTCATAGACAATAAGGTCGCCGGCGTTGTCGGCCAGAGTGGTTTACAATACAAATCAAAGGCGGTGATCCTTACCACGGGCACATTTCTAAAAGGCGTAATCCACATCGGAAACTACATAACGAGCGGCGGCAGGATCGGAGAACTCTCTTCCGAAAGATTATCCGGGTCCCTTCGTGACCTTGGGCTTGAAGTACAAAGACTTAAAACCGGTACTTCTCCCCGTCTTAACAGCCGCACTATAAACTACAAAAACCTTAAACCACAACATGGCGACGAAAATCCGCGGCCATTTTCATTTTCAACAAAAACATTATCCGGTGCACAAGTACCCTGTTACATAACCTACACAAACCAGACCACACATGAAATTGTCATGTCCAATCTTAATCGCGCCCCGCTTTATACCGGTCAAATTAGTACGACCGGCCCAAGGTATTGCCCCTCGCTGGAGGATAAAATCGTGCGTTTTCCAGACAAACTGCAGCATCAGATATTTCTGGAACCGGAGGGACTCGATACACTGGAAATATACTGTAACGGCATTTCCACAAGTATGCCTCATGACGTGCAGGAAAGAATAGTCCATTCCATTGAAGGGCTGGAAGCGGCGGAAATAGTTCGATATGGCTATGCGATAGAATATGATTTCGTGCCGCCTACACAGTTGAAACTATCTCTGGAAACAAAAGCGGTAGAGAATCTTTATCTTGCCGGACAAATCAACGGCACATCCGGTTACGAAGAAGCTGCTGCGCAGGGAATAATGGCCGGGATTAATGCCGCCCTGAAAATACATGAAAAGGAGCCGTTTATTCTTGACCGTTCAGAAGCATATATCGGAGTACTCATTGACGATCTTGTTACAAAAGGCACCGAGGAGCCATACCGGCTGTTTACTTCCCGCGCGGAATACCGCCTGCTTTTGCGTCAGGACAACGCAGACAGACGACTGATGAAATATGGGCACAAATACGGACTCATTTCAGATCAGCAATGGAGTACATTACAGGAAAAAGAACGCCTCATTGCAGAAACCCTTGCATACCTGAATTATAAAACGGCGGGGCAAGACGCGTTAGCAAAAATACTCAGCCGCCCGGAACAAACGTTTGATCAACTTCTCGGAATAGACTCCGAACTTGCAGAAAAAAACGTGCCCGGAGATGTGCAGGAACAGGTGGAGATTGAAATAAAATATAAGGGATATATAGAGCGCCAATACAGCCAAATAGAGAAATTCAAAAAGATGGAAAACCACAAGATTCCGGATTGGCTGGACTATTCACACATTACAGAATTAAGAAGAGAGGCACGCCAAAAACTTTCACAGATACGCCCACTATCTTTAGGACAAGCCTCACGCATTTCGGGGGTATCACCGGCAGATATCTCAATCCTTATGATCTACCTCGCAAAAAAAGCAAGAACGTAATCATTGAAATAAATAAAAACAAGGGAGACCGTATTACTATGCCAATTCAATGGCACAAAACAACATGCCCCTATTGCGGCTTCGGCTGCGGTTTGATGGCCGGAGTGGAAAACGGGAAAATCATTGAAATTAAAGGTATGCCAGGCCATCCGGCCAACGATGGAATGATATGCACCCTTCCCGCCAACTCTGTACCCGTTTTCTGCGCAGAGGACAGACTGACAAAACCAATGATCAGGCGGGACGGAAAGCTCTCCCCTGTTTCCTGGGAAGAAGCAATCACCCATGTCGCCTCCCGCTTTCAAGAAATCATAGAAACACATGGTCCCGGAGCAATTGCCATTCACAGCGGAGCAACATGTACGACGGAAGAGTATTATCTCATGAATAAACTGATAAAAGGATGCATTGGCTCCAACAATATCGAGTCCAGCACCCGTCTGTGTATGGCAAGTTCGGCAATGGGCTTTATGTCGACTATCGGCGCAGACGCCCCTCCGGCATGCTATGCGGATATAGAACAGGCAGATTTGTTCTTCATTGCCGGCAATAATATGGCCATCTCTGTGCCTGCCCTGTTCGCAAGGGTAGCAAGGTCGAAAAGAAAGAACGACGCAAAGGTTATTGTCGTTGACCCGCGCAGGTCGGAAACTACCGGCATAGCGGATATTCATCTTCAGATTAGGCCCGGAACGGACGTAGCGCTGAATAACTCCATAGCCCATGTTTTATTGAAAGAAGGGTATGTCAACGAAGAAAAGGTGGCGGAATACGCATCAGGAATCAAGGACCTTAAGGAACTTTCAGAGGAATACCCCCCTTCAAGAGCATCAGAAATCACCGGATGCCCCGAACAGCTTATCATTGATGCGGCGCGAATGGTTGGCCGGTCTAAGGCAATGCTCATTTTCTGGTTCCAGGGATATAACCACTCCACGCAGGCGGTATTTAAAAATAACACATTGCATAATTTATGGCTTCTGACAAATAATTTTTGCAAACCGGGCGCAGGGCCGTTGTCAATCACCGGGGAATGCAATGCGCTCGGCTGCCGCTGGGTTGGCGGATTATCACATCTTTTGCCCGGCATGCGGATGGTGGCAAACCCACAGCATCGGCAGGAAGTAGCCGATTTCTGGGGCATTCCCACAGAAAAACTCCATCCGGTTCCAGGCAGGTCCATAATGGATATAGTCAGTGGCCTTCATTCGGGCGACGTACGCGCCCTCTGGGTCATTGCCGCAAATCCCGCCGCATCGCTGCCGAATACAAAGTGGATTTTAGACGGGTTATCAAAGGCGGAGATGCTTGTTGTTCAGGATATTTTTCACCCCACTGAAACCACCAAACTCGCGGACGTAGTATTGCCCGCCGCCCAGTGGTGCGAAAAGGCAGGCACGTTTATTTCTTCAGAGAGGCGCATCGAACTGGCGGATAAAATAATCGACCCGCCGGGAGAAGCGAAGCCGGACTGCGAAATATTGTGGCTTGTTGCGCGTGCGATGGGCTTTGAAAAGGAATTTCCCTACTCTTCTCCGGAAGATGTCTTCGGAGAGTTTAAACAAATAACAAGTGGCCGCATTTGCGATATGAACGGAGTGACGTATGAAAGATTACGCGGGAATACGGGTATTCAACTGCCATGCCCGGATGTGAATCATCCGGGAACGCCTCGCCTGTTCACGGACAGATATTTCCCCAGAGCCGATGGGCGCGCCGCCCTGCTGCCTCGCGAATACCTCCCTCCAAAAGAAACCATTAACGAAATATATCCCTTTGTTCTTATCACCGGGCGCCAGCAATGGCATTTTAACACCGGTGTCCGGACAAAACGTATTCCCTATTTACACCAACGCGCACCGGATAACTTCGTCGAGATTCATCCGCACGATGCCGCACAACTACGCATACAAAACGGAGATGAGGTTGAAGTTTCCTCTTCACGCGGCACGACAAAAGGCTTCGCTCAGATTTCCGGCCGTGTGCTTCAGGGAAATATTTTTATGCCAATACATTACGGCGGCGCTATAAACAATAAAGATGCCAGATTAGCTAATCTTGTAACAAACAATATCTGTGACATCCACTCAAAACAGCCCGAATATAAATTCAGCGCCGTCAACTTAAAGAAATCTCAGCCATGTTGACCACAGCACATAATACAATGCCTGACCGTCTCATTAAAAATGAACTTGAAGCGGCGAAACGGACAATCCGGTTCTTTGAGGCAATTTTACGTTCCACGCACAATGGCATAATAGTCACTGACGCAACGAAAAATATTATTGTAGCCAATGATGTGTTTTGCGCTTTGTTCGGCAATACACTAAGAAATGTAATAGAAACAAATCTGTTTGTATGGCTCGAACAGCTCGACGGTAAAGCCGGCGAGCAATGGGCGACGCTGGCGGATAATGTATGCCGGAACGGCTTCAGCCAGGATGTGTGCTTTCAGAAAACAACCCCAGACGGCATTAGGTATTTCAGCGTCAATGCCTCTCTTGTAGAAAATCCGGATATGAAGGAGCAGGGCATCATTGTAAGTATCTGGCGCGATATTACCTTGCACAGACAGATGGAAAACGAAATTATTTCTTCAGAACGGCTCGCCGTATTGGGCAAAGTTTCCGGCAGTATTGCCCACGAAATCAAGAACCCACTCGGAGTAATCGACAGTTCCGCGTATTATCTTGGGCTAAAACTAAAAGACGCTGATGAAAAAATAAAGACGCATATCGACCGTATAAAGTCGCAGGTGAAAAAGGCTACGGGGATAATACAGAATCTAGTCGATGTGGCAAAAATGAAGGAACCATACACGGAAACAGCAGGGATACACGCTATTATTGAAAACGTGCTTACAACACTGAACCTGCCACAAACTATTGCCGTCAAAAAGAAAATAGAAGACACCCTTGTTGCCAAGGCAGACAAAGGACAATTAGAAATGGTCTTCAGAAATATCATTGTAAATGCCGTCCAGTCAATGGAAGAATGCGGAATATTATCAATATCATGTCTGGAAAAGCCTCTTGAGAAAAACAGATTTATAGAAATACGCATTCAGGATACAGGGCCTGGCATTATGCCGGAAGACAGGGAAAGAATATTTGAACCGCTTTTTAGCACAAAAACTACAGGCATCGGCTTTGGTTTGACTATTTGCAAGATGATTATTGAACGCCATGGAGGAACAATTACAGTGGAATCAGAAAAGGGGAAAGGTGCGGCTTTTATTCTGCAATTGCCCGTGACATATGAAGAGACAGCGTAGCTATTCCCTATATGGGTCATTCAGCAGTTTTTCAATAAGGGAGAAATAAATGTTGCAGGTAAATACCGTGGAAAAAAAACTTCATATTCTTATCGTGGACGATAATGCAGACTTTTGCACGAATTGCATTGATATTTTTGAGTCAAAAGGCTATTCGGCAACCGCAGTTCATGATGGATTTGACGCAATAGAGGCAGTGAAGGAAAACCCATTTGATCTTGTTTTAATGGATATAAAAATGCCCGTTATGAACGGCGTTGATACATACAAAACGCTCAAACAGATTAATCCACTGCTGCCTGTAATTATGATATCTGCTTATGCCGTTGAGGGACTTCTTGTAAATGCTCTAAGGGAAGGTGCTTTTGCCATTTTCCACAAACCTCTCAACTTCGGAAAGCTTTTTTCAACCATTGAACACACCCAGAAAAATGGAGCGTTCATTATGGTCGTTGACGATGACAACGATATTTGCGAAAGCCTGTCAGACCTTCTCCATGAAAAAGGCTACAGGGTAAAAACGGCAAATGACGGCAGCACTGCCGTGCAAATGTCCCGGGAAAATCTTTTTGACGTCATACTCCTGGATATGAAACTACCCACCATGAACGGTCTGGACGCCTACCTTGCCATAAGAGATATCCGCCCTTCTGTTGTCGTGATTTTAATAACAGGATACCGGAACGAATTAAGAAACCTTGTTGATAGGGCGCTGCAGAGAAACGCCTGTGTTTGTCTGGATAAACCTTTGGATATTGACAGGCTGCTGGATATTATACAGGAAAAAACCTGACCCGGGCGAGTCAGAAGGAAAATGCGATATAATGACAAAACCATTTAACATACTCCTCGTTGATGACAACAAAGAGCTTGGGGAAAACATCAGGGACATCCTGGAGATAAACGGCTACGCCGCCGAAAGAGTTTCTCTTGGCAGCGACGCTCTTCTCTCCGCCCAAAACAAGCATTTTGATTTAGCACTTGTTGATATTGAACTTCCCGATATTAAAGGCACAGAACTTGTCGGAAAATTAGCGAGTATTTCACCTTCCACGCAATACATATACATAACCGGCCATGCAACGCTCGACAGCACAATCGAAGCTATTAAGCAAAAAGACGTGATCTCTTACGAGGTAAAACCCCTCGATATCGACCGCATGCTGCTCACCATCCAGCAGGCAAAAATAAGAATACAAACAGAAACGGAACTGCATAAATCTGAAGAAAGATACCGGAGACTGATAGAAGGCCTTCAGGATAATTATTTCTTCTTCACACGTGATGCCAGCGGTGTTTTTACATATATCAGCCCTTCCATCAAAAACATCCTCGGCTATACTCCTGAAGAGTTTTACACCCGCTACCGCGAATATCTGACCGATCATCTGGTAAACAACGATGCCGCCCAATGCCTGGCGCGGAGCGTAAAGGGGATCAAGCAGCCGCCTTATGAAATTGAAATGTACCACAAAAACGGTGCAACACGAACACTGCAGATGCAGGAAGCGCCCGTATTCGACAGCAGTAAAAACGTCATTTCCATAGAAGGCATTGCCAGAGACATTACCGAGATAAAAACCTCTCAATCGCAGCTTGTATTTTTAGCAGATCACGACCCTCTTACCTGCCTGTTTAATCGCAGGCGTTTTAAGGAAGAACTCGAACTACGCCTTCTGGAAGCACAAAGAAACCATATCAAAGGAGCACTTTTATTTCTGGATTTGGACAATTTCAAATATGTCAATGATACCCTTGGCCATCAGCACGGGGATGAATTGCTGATAAAATTGTCCTGTATTCTGAAAGAAAGGCTGCGGCAGACAGACATTCTCGCCAGGCTTGGAGGGGATGAGTTTGCCGTGATATTGCCTAATACCGAGGAAGAACAGGCACAGCACATCTCAAAACAACTTGTGGAGTTGACAAGAAACTGCCTTGCGCTTGACAGTCTGAATCCACTGCATATAACCGTCAGCATCGGCATTGCAATGTTTCCCGCACACGGCGATACTGCGGAAACACTGCTCGCCAACGCTGATATGGCAATGTATCAGGCAAAAGATGAAGGGCGAGACCGCGGCTGTATCTTCTCGCTGGAACATAAAATACACATCGAGACGCAATACGACTGGAAGCGCAGAATCAAAATAGCGCTGGAACAAAATAGCTTTGCACTGTATTTGCAGCCGATAATAAATGTGAAAACCCGCAAAATTACTGCCTATGAGGTATTGCTCCGCCTGACTGAAAAAAATCAGGAGGTTGTCCCACCTTTAAAATTCCTCGGCACCGCCGAACGATTTGGCATTATACACGAAATCGACAGATGGGTAGTCGTCAACGCAATCCGCATTATAAAAGAACTGAAACTGCATGAAAACGGTATATTTCTTGAAATAAACCTGTCAGGCAAGGCATTTTCCGACAATGAACTATTGTCCATAATAAAAAGGGAAATCGGGGAAAATATCCTTCGTCCCGAAATGCTCATTTTTGAAATAACAGAGACGGCAATCATAGAGAACATCGCAAAGGCGCAGCATTTTATCGCAACGCTTAAGTCAATAGGATGTCGTTTTGCCCTGGATGATTTTGGGAGCGGTTTTTCATCATTTAATTATTTGAAACATTTGCCAGTGGATTACCTCAAAATAGACGGCAGTTTTATTCAACACCTTTCACAAAACTCTGTAGATCAGCATTTGGTCAAGGGAATGGTAGAGGCTGCACGCGGATTAAAAAAACTCACCATCGCCGAATTTGTTGAAACGAAGGAAACATTTCAATTACTGAAGGAAATAGGCATAGATTACGCGCAAGGCCATTATTTTGGGAAACCACTTTCTGTATGTGACGCACTGCAACAGTTTAATTTTTAGCAAAACAGCAATGGTTAAAAATGTCTTTGTGCTGCTGCTATGCAGAGGGAATTCACGAATTGCCGCTAAACAAATTCTCTCCGCCGATTCCCAAACTCTTGTTTGGTAATGTAATGGCACTGGAAACTACATTTGGTGATGTGATTGATGAAAAGGTGCGGTTGTCAGCCGCCGGGGAAATGGTAGCGGGCAAATGGCAAAAAACACCGCAGATGCGTAAAAATGTTTCCATGGATACATGGATTATGGAGAATCAGGAACACATCCCATATTTCTTGCTTAATCTTGTGGAAAAATATGGGATGTGTCCCTATATTTATATTTGATTGAAATACTGTGAGTACCTCATATGAAGCGTATTAAATGTGCGTGCAAATGAATCCTCTTTCTCAGGGACACAAACATGCTTAGTCATAAGACAATATGCCCAGATTTTTAAGGGGTATTTTGTACTGTATTCCTGTAGCCATTGAAGATATCGGATGAAATCTGATTCATCTTCAAAAACTGGCTGTTGATAGTTTCCTCTTTGAGTTACATGATGTGGATAACCGGAGGCTACCGTTCTTGCAATTCGTGGTATAAAATACACATATAACCATTTTGCCTTGACTTGGTAATGATAAATAGCCGCTGTCCCTATTTTCCCTTCTTTTTATGCGACAACTTTTTTCTCTATTTGTTGGTAGGATATGTCTGGCAGATGCGCTGTTGTTTTCGCATGTTCAATTGTCATGCTAACAAGATTGCCATTTTCATCAATGTCGATATATATATTCTCTGATATCTCTCGTGTTTCTTTTACCTGCTTTTCTGTAAATTCCAGCAGAGCCGTGTCCGTATCATTAAAATATTTTATTTTCATAACTTACACCTTTAATTTTTGCCCATTTTCTTATTCGCCCATCGGATTGTATTTGAGTTTGAACAGGATTCTTGATAGTGAAACCAATCCATTCATCTTTTATATATGCCCTGTCAGGTCTTTGGCGTGTGTAGAGAAAGTATTGTGTGTATTTCATTTATATTATTCCGCCTAACTACCACAGGAAACAGGAACATCGAATATTTATTGGTTTTGCCTGATCTTCCCCACGGAAGATTCCTTAACCTTCTTCCAAATAATGTTTCAAGTTTTTTCATAAAGCCATCATTACCATACGGTCTTCCTGTCATTTAACATCTCTTTATACTACTATCCATCAATTTCTTGTTTTTTATGCGTGTTTTTCATGCCGCCATTTCCGTAAGTGCTTTAATATCAAGGGCTGAAGCGGTCATCAGTGAACAAGAGAACTTCTGGCCTTTCTCCGTCAAAACATAGCGGTTGGCCCTCGGAACTTTGCGGATTAGACCGTGTGCCCGCAGCATCTTTATCCGTCGGGTCGTTCGTCCGGAATATTTCTTTTGCTGATCCTTGCCGGATTGTTCGGATTCCCGGTAAAGCCACTTACGCAAATCATGGTTGCGGAATCCATTTATCGCGTTTTCGCCTTTGGACAGGAACATCAGCATCTGGTAATCATCCTGCTGCCAGGGATTCAAACCTCGATACCTCTTGCCCTCTTTGACAACCTTGTTACAAGCGCTGCTCACCACTTCTTTCAGTTTCTCCTCTACCTGAGCCGCCGCCAAAGCATCCCCATAACGATCATTGCATTGTTGGCTCACCTCACACCGTCGATGAAGATCGCTTACGCCCTTACGCATCTTCTGCCATGACGCCGGTTTGCCTTCATCATCATTGGGACTCCGAAAGACCTTAAAGTCCCGCGTATTATTGATCGTTGTCTCAATACGCAAGAGACTACCGCTCTTGTTATACATCTTCACTGAATTATAATTCACACTGTGCTTGACCCGTATACCTTCATAGCGTCTTCGATAGTCGCTGATAACCTCATCAGGGGCAGCGCCTGCAAGGTTACGCCTACCCAAATACTTCATCACCGAAGAACTGTCGCAAACCCGCATCGCATGATGAACAAACGATGGAAACAACTCCTCCAATGCCTCAACCGATTTAAACATGATGTCCGTCGCCCACTCCGTCTCATCCGCAGACCAGTAATACTCCGGTTCCAACGGACGAAGAATCTGCGACAATGCCGGGCAACTGCCCAACGCAAGCCCGTTCAGCAGCTTCGCCCAGTCAGTCTTAAGCTGCTCATGGAGCAGAACCTGCGCAGCCGCAATATCCTCTATACGCACAAAACAGTTGCCGTCCTTAACATAATCAATACCTTGCTTCTGAAGTTGCCGCTCCAGCCAATGACGACCATTGAGACAAATGAAAATATTAAACGGCGCCCAACTCTGGATACGAACATGACCAAAACCAAACACTGGATCATTAAAATAATGATACACAAAGACACACTTGCGGGGCGCCATTACCAACTCGAGCTTCTTGCTGGCCTTGTTGCCCTTGACCATCGGCGCAATACAAGGCTCTACCACACTCAACAGGCAGATGGAACCTTCCGTAATCCTCTTATCCGCCGCGATCTGGCGAGCCAACTTCTCCTTATCAACACCGCTGCTCATCAAATACCGCACCTCGATACCCAAATCTTTCGCCCGCGATTCACAACTGTCTCGCACCTGTGCCGTAAGCCCATTGACCCAACCGGAAAAATCCTTAAGCAGAATTCTCGCTTGGTTCATGAATGTTCCCATCCCACGCTCACTGGCCAACCACCGCAATGTCCCGCGAAAACGAATCCTGTCCAGACCGCTTATTGCACCCACGATCCTGTCTCGATATAATTCCATCAACTTATTCATAAGTAGTGTCCTCCAAATTGTCTGATTACTATTTACGAGGATACTACTATACTTTATAATAAACTAAAAATCACCTTTTTGGTTGCGGCCAAAGGCCGCGCTAGGTTCTCTATGGCTTGTTCTTCCTCTTTTTCCTTTAAATATTATGACCAATCGTCTATCTCTTTTCCCAGATAACAATCTTGAGACAAAATAGGATTTGCCTCTTATTCACATAACTGCCCGCAAATGTCTTTCATCAAGGATACAAGAGTAAAATCTACCCTGCCAGAGGTGTACTTTCAATTTTCTTTTCTGATTGAAATACTGTGAGTATCTCATATGCAGTGTATTAAATGTGCGTGCAAGTAAATCCTCTTTCTCAGGTACACAAACAAAATGAACATGATTAGTCATAAGACAATATGCCCAAATTTTTAAGGGGTATTTTGTACTGTATTCCTGTAGCCATTGAAGATATTGCCTGAAATCTGATTCATCTTCAAAAACCGGCTGTTGATAGTTCCCTCTTTGAGTTACATGATGTGGATATCCGGAGGCTACAGTGCTTGCAATTCGTGGTATAAAATAAACACATAACCATTTTACCCAGACTTGTTAATGATAAATAGTCGCTGTCCCTGTTTTCATCGATAAACGGGCTTCCGGATTTGGAAAACCAAAGCCAAAAACAGGATGAAACCATGAAGTTTTTGTGAATTTTATAAAAAGAAAGGAATGGTGTTGATATTAAGAATCTATGCCTTGACTTAGTAACCGGGAACGTTAGTTCCACATGTAATAAAGCTAAATACCTTCTTTAAGGCCGTCAAGCTTCCGAAGTATTTCATTTAATGTCTCCCCGCATTTGGCATAATTATTAATTATATCATCTATTAATGACTTATACACCATCTTTATACTTTCAGGCGCTTTATCAAGTTGCCCCGAAACACTTTTCAGGCTCAATGTGCTCAAATCCTTGCCCTCCATGCTGTTACGGTAATAAATAAGCTGACCTACCACACTTGATAGACCAGAAAGCAAAAAGGCGAGTTCACGCATAGATGAATGTATCTCCGTGGGGAGTTCATTAAGTGTTTTTATGAACTCTTCTTTTGATATGACCTCCGCCTTTACATCGGTAATGGCTATTGTAGACGCCAGCCTTCTTTTTTCCTCTAAACAAGAGAGTTTCCCGATAACCGCTCCTTTTCCCAGTTTCAATATAGGAACTTCCCTGCCGTTTATATTTTTTAGTAACTGTGCTTCTCCCTCCAGGATTCTGTACACATAGTAGGTAAAATGGCCCTCTTGTGCTATTGGTTCGCCTTTTTTAAAGACAGTTGTATCCATGGTATGCCTCGCTTTCTTTGTAAGTGTGTTAGTAAAAAAACAGACTGTATAGAATGGTCTCTCTCAGACCCCTTGCACAAATAGCGTTGGCAATGATAGCGTAACAGTTTTTAAAACGCAAATATTTTCCTTAATTACCAATATGAGTATTTGCGCCTGCTTGCTGTATGCTTCCCATATCTTTAAGAGATATTTCATCAACTGCAGACATGGACATGGTACGGCACAACTCTTATGCCCGAACAAAAGGGTTATCCGGAGTTTTTTGAGTTCTTCGTAGATATATGAGTTAATATCCGGGGTTAAAGGGATAAGTCCGGTTTTTTAAAATTTCCGGGTAGGAACGTCTCCGTTAATATAAGAGGATGCATCTTTTAAATCCCAGTAACACACGCAAATGGGTTAACACAAACGGCCCGTTTGGAAGACTGACAATATTCGCGTGGGAAGAAGTATTTTTCATCATGAGTTAATCTTCAGCAATCCTTTGAGGTGGGCTTCGATACATAAGGGTAAACCGGATAAATGATATCCTCCCTCCAAACAGGATAAAAGCTTACCGCCGCAATGTTTTTCCGCCGCTTCCACAACGATTTCAGTTAATGTATAAAAATGCTCTGTCTCAAGGTTTAAACCGCCAATGGGGTCTTTTTTGTATGCATCGAAACCTGAAGATAAAATGATGAATTCCGGCGCAAATCTGTTTACGCTGCCTTCTATTACCCCGGAAAACAATTCAATGTACTTTTGGGGGTGAGTATCCATAGACAATGGTATATTGATATTGAACCCTTTTCCATTTCCCTCGCCTGTTTCATCTTCTGCCCCAGTCCCGGGATAGAATGGATAGCGGTGCATTGAAAAGTACATTACCGTAGGGTCAACATAAAATGCATCCTGCGTGCCATTTCCATGATGAACATCCCAGTCGATTATAAGAATCCTTTTCTGTTGGTAATTTTTCTGCAGGTATCTTGCCGCAATGGCAACATTGTTAAAAAGGCAGAATCCCATACCCCTGTCAGGGGTCGCATGGTGTCCGGGTGGGCGAACAAGGCAAAAAGCATTTTTTGCCTCTCCTTTCATAATTAAATCTATCGCGGTGAGGGCTGCTCCTGCGGAATATAATGCGACATTGTATGAATGGCCGGACACGGCAGTATCACCATCTAACCAGCCGCCGCCGGAATCAGCAATTTGTTGAATGGTACTGATATACGTTTTTGGATGGATAAAGCCTATTTCTTCAGGTAACGCCGCACGGGGCTTTTCTATCGTTACGTGCGCCAAAAAATTATCGGACTCCAGATATTTAATGGTATTTTCTATCCGCCTGGCATTTTCAGGGTGTCCAATACCGGTATCATGTTCCAGGTATATATTGTCATATATCAGCAGTGTCATACATTTTCAGTTTTGTAAATGGGAAAAAATATCTCTTCAGGCTTTAATGCAAAGTAATAATAAAATATGGCATGAAAAAAGTTGGTAAACCATCTTATAAAAAGCACATATCTAAAGCAAGTTTTACTTGAAATTACGATTTAAATTTGTTATTTATAGCCACTGCCTAATCCGCGCTTAATGTTTTTTAACGTGCGGTATAATTGCCCGACTAACAGAAAAAAAGGAATGTTTCATTTATACTATATAACTTATCACCTGTTTATTTGTGTGACAGTGTATAGTTTACTTGAAAATTTAATCGTAATGAAATAGTACATTGGAGGTTTTCAAAAAGAATGAGAAATTTTCTATTAAATCTATTAGAACGGTTCGAGACAACTGTACACAAATTTAATGGAAATGGAAATGGAAATGGAAACGGCAATGGAAAACATCCTATTCCAGAGTTGATTAAGCATGAATTGAGTTTGGAAAATACTTACTTCAGAACAACTGCATCTACAACGCAGAAAACAGAGAACCCTTTGGATGATTCGATAGACAGGGCGCAGAGATATCTCATCAATCAGCAAAATATAACGGATGGTCACTGGGTAGGGATTTTGGAGGCAGATACCACATTGACGTCCGAATACATTATGCTGATGCATTTTCTTAATAGGGTAGATTATGAAAAACAGGGTAAGGCTGTCGCATTTCTCCTGAAACAGCAACTGACCGACGGGGGTTGGAATATTTATTATGGCGGAGCAAGTGAGATCAGCGCATCGGTAAAAGCATATTTTGCATTAAAATTAGCGGGATATTCGGAAAATGAATCATTCATGAAAAAAGCGAAAGAATGCATCCTTGGCATGGGTGGAATCATGAACGCCAATTGCTTTACCAAAATTTATCTTGCCATGTTTGGCCAGGTTGATTGGCAGGCGGTGCCTGCCGTTCCGGTAGAAATGATTTTGTTCCCCGCAGGATTTTATTTTAGTATTTATGAAATATCCTACTGGTCAAGATGTATTGTCGTTCCCCTTTCTATTGCCATCGCCAGGAAACCACATGTTACCGTAGGCGATGATTTGCTGAAGGAGTTGTATCTTGTCCCGCGTGAAGACGTCGTATATCGTATAGAAAGGGATCAGGATGGGTTTTGCTGGTACAACTTTTTTATTGATGCGGATAGTATCTTCCGCCGGTATGAGCAGCATCCCATTAAATTCATCCGGAGAATTGCGAAGAAGATGGCTGAAAAATGGTTGCTTGAACATATGGAAAAATCGGGCGGATTAGGGGCTATCTGGCCGGCAATGATTAATTCGATTTTTGCCATGAAGTGCCTTGATTATCCGGATGATCACCCCGCTTTGACCGCACAGATGAAAGAGGTGGAAGCGCTGGTTATCTATGAAGGCGATATGCTTTATTTGCAACCGTGCGTATCTCCGGTATGGGACACTGCATGGTCCATTATTGCAATGAATGATTCTGGTATTCCAGGGTCTCACCCTGTTCTGCAAAAAGCAGGTAAATGGTTATTGAGCAAGGAAGTCAGGGATTTTGGTGATTGGAAATTAAAGTGTAAGGTTGAGGAACCGAGCGGGTGGTATTTTCAATATGCGAATGAATTTTATCCCGATACTGATGATACCGGCGCGGTGCTCATGGCATTGCAGAGGGTCTCTCTTCCAGAAGACATGCATAAAGAAAAAACTCTTTTACGCGCCTTACGATGGCTGCAGGCTATGCAATGCGATGACGGAGGATGGGGGGCGTTTGACCGCAACAATAATAAAACGATTTTGAATAATATACCCTTTGCCGATTTTAATGCGCTTCTTGACCCAAGCACCAGCGATGTAACAGGCAGATGTATAGAATTTTTTGGCCGTATCGGATTTAATAAGACATATTTAAATATCAAAAAAGCTGTTGAATTTCTGAAAAAAGAGCAGGATGAAGACGGTTCATGGTTTGGGCGTTGGGGTTCAAATTATATTTATGGTACATGGTCTGTGATTTCCGGGCTGATAGCGGTTGGTGAAGATATTAATAAGGCATACATTAAAAAGGCAATTGCCTGGCTGAAGAGTGTACAGAACTCGGATGGCGGCTGGGGAGAAACAATAAAATCGTATGAGGACAGTGCATTAAAAGGAATAGGCAAAAGCACTCCTTCTCAAACAGCCTGGGCATTACTGACCCTGATTACTGCCGGCGAAATAAAATCGTCTTCCACAGAGAGAGGAATAGATTTTCTTTTGTCCACTCAAAAAGAAGACGGTAGCTGGGATGAGAGAGAATTTACGGCAACAGGTTTTCCCAAAGTCTTTTATTTGAAATACCACATGTATCGCAACTATTTTCCACTAATGGCGCTGGGAAGATATCGCCACTTTACTCATAAATTGGCAACTTCTCAATAACTTGAGGTAAACATCCCATTGATCCCTTTACTAATGGGAAGACTGTGCTCTCGGCAAATTGCAGATTGCGGCCAGTTAACAAAATTTTTTATTACCATTTTCTTAACTAAGCCCCCATTTTGCCATTTCATAAATGTCTGACAAGCGTTTTCCCCCTTCCAGCACGACCGTTGGTTCGAAACCACAATGCATCATGCAATTTTCACAGCGCGGGTCTCGTCCTTCCTGGTATTTTTCCCAATCAGTTTGTTTCATATACTCATCAAAGGTTTTATAATGTGTGTTCGTGATAAGATAACAGGGGCTTTTCCATCCTGAATAATTACGGGTAGGATTACCCCAGGGCGTACATTTCAATGTCCTTTCCCCTTTTAAAAATTTCAAATAGAGGGGCGAATTTAATATTTTGTATTTTTTTGAAATACCATAAATAAACCCAAATCGTTCTTCTATTTCCTTTTGACAAAGAAAAATTGCATTTTCATTGTGTTCGAATCCATAACCAGGAGAAACCAGCATGCCGTCAACGCCAAGTCCCTGCAAAAATGAAAATAATTCCACAATTTCTTTTTCGCTGGTATCTTTAAATATAGTAGTATTTGTACAGACTTTAAAGCCTGCTTTTTTTGCTTCCCTGATGGCGTTTGTCGCCCGGTCGAATATTCCTTTGCCTGCTATTTTGTCATGCGTTTCCGCAAGCCCGTCTATATGAACATTAATATTGAGATATTTGTGCGGTTTCAGTTTTTTTAAAGCATCGACTAATAATATTCCGTTAGTGCATAAATAAACGTGCCGTTTCTCCTTTATTATCCCGGAGATAATTTTGTCTATTTCCGGATGCATAAGCGGCTCTCCCCCTGTTATGGTAACCACCGGGGTCGGGCACTCATGAATCGCCTGCATACACTCCCCAACGCTTAACATTTCACGCATGGTATCATGGTATTCCAGAATACGGCCACATCCTTCGCAGGCAAGATTGCAGAGATGGGTTACTTCCAGCATTAATACGAGAGGAAATCTTTTTTTAAATAACAACCTGTTTTTAATCAAATATTTTGTCAAAGAAAGGCTTAAAGCCAGTGAAACCCTCATTGTTGCATGTGCTCCGTTCCATAGTAGGTTTTAAAAAGGTACGCCAGTCAGGTGAAAATTCATAAGCAAAAATGCTATATTAATCAAGGTATACTGTCAAGTTTTATTTAATGTGTGAAAACTACTTCCGTTGGCTGTTTTTATCTAAAACAATGCCGCTTTAAGAGGAAAGAAAAATATATAAATGTAGACACTATGAACTGTTTTATGCTTGGGTTTGAGAAGATTCTTCGTTCTTACTTCCGGCAATTTTGACCTCTTTTCGAATTCCTCTGGAATCAAACTCCGTAATCAGCAATATATTATTTAAACGTTGAATGCGTTATGCCAGCCTCATGATAATACTATCTTTGATTTTATCGCGGATACTCGTCCCTAATGAATCAAACATTTCTTTATTAACTTTAACCACAAGAACGGTATCATCCGCAATAATAGTAGCGGTTCTTGGGGTCTTGATGAGAATTGATATTTCTCCAAAAAAAACGCCAGAAGACCGCCCTGCAATTGTATATGAACTTGTTCCTTTAACCACCTACACTTTGCCGGAGAGTAAGATAAAAAATGCGGAATCCATGTCTCCCTCCGAACAAGGTATTCTCACTTTTGAAAAATGATAAAATGCGAATTCAGACATACCATTCTATTTTTTCCCTGCATTGATAAGTTGCTAAAGAAAAGGGGTTTTTCTATGATGTTTAACATTCTTTTTAAATCTACCTGGTTAATTATTTGCATCCATTCATTCCTTAAAATAGGGGTACTCTGTTGGCTCCAGTTCCAACTACATATTGTAGTGATTGGTCTACATCCCCTCATGGGTAGTCTTTCACGCCCCAATATACCGTATCATGGGGCTACTGGAGATAACAAAATACCTCCATATTTGTTATTTGACAAAAGGCTTTCATTTGTTATAATCCCCGCTGATTATAAGATTTACTCATTGTTGCATGCAAGTGTTAAACATTTATTAGGAGAATTATAATGCTTTTTTGGCAAAAAATGAGTATTTGCATGTTTTTCCCCCTTCTTTATTTCATGAGCGGATGTTATTCTCCACCAACAATTCCACCAACATCGACTATTATGAAACCAAGCGCGAAACTACCTGAAAAAAAATTGGACTTCTACCTGAGCAGCGATATTAAAAACCAATTGGAACGTTGTTTTGTTCGCGACTGGAAGTACATTGTTGTCCATCACAGCGCATCCGATACCGGAAGCGCTGAAGAATTTGATAAATATCACCGGCAATCGCGCGGATGGCAAAACGGGTTGGGATACCATTTTGTTATAGGAAATGGAAAGGGTTCCGGCGATGGTGAAATTGAAATGGGTGATAGATGGAAAAGGCAGATAGATGGTGCACACGCAGGGATAAAGGAATATAACCAATTTGGCGTAGGAATATGTCTGGTAGGGAATTTTAATAAAACGTATCCTACGCAAGCACAGATGAAATCACTTTCCGCATTAGTGGAATACATACAGGAACGTTGTCACATCCCTACTGATAATGTTCTTATGCACAGGCACTGCAAACAAACCGATTGCCCTGGACGGAATTTCCCCTATTACAAACTGCTTGCCAATACCTTTCAGTAAGTAACTTCTAAATAAATTTATGTAAACAACTCCACTGTTTTGCTTCCTTTTTTAATGGGGAATTTCTATATAGTCAGCACACTGCAATCTACCGTCGGCAAATTGCAGAGTGTGGACTATAGAAATTATTGCTAAAATCTAAACTTATTGAGAAGTTATTTCAGTAACAAAAGGTAACTATTCAGCGTAATTTATTAAACTACAAGAGATCAGAGCGCAACTCGTTCCCAAACAGATACTTCACTATGCTCAGTACAAGGTTTGGAACGAGACGTGTATTGTTTACGCTGAATAGTTACAACAAAAGAGTATAGTTTTTTAAGAGATGAATTTTTACCATTTCGGCCAAAAAACAAATGATACCAATCCGAGACCGAAATCCATCCGGAACATTCCCGCTTATCACGGTTATTATTATCCTTATAAACGTACTGACCTTTCTTTTTGAACTCTCTTTAGGAAGGAATTTAACATATTTCCTTTTCTCCTATGGCATAGTTCCCCTCAAAATTTTCCAGTCGGCGGATATCCCGGAGGTGAATATGGCAAATACATATTTCCCTTTCCTGAGTTACATGTTCCTCCATGGCGGGCTTATTCATCTTTTAGGTAATATGTGGTATTTGTGGATTTTTGGAGATAATATCGAAGACATATTGGGGCGTTTCGGCTTCGTGGTTTTTTACTTAATTTGCGGCATTGGTTCAGCGGTGGTGTATATTTCCTTTAACCGCCAGTCAGGTGTGCCTTGTATTGGCGCAAGTGGCGCGGTTGCGGGTGTATTGGGTGCTTACATGATAAGCTATCCGCGGGCGCGTGTGCTGGTTTTGCTACCGCTCTTGTTTATCTTTGAATTGCCGGCGTATATTGTATTGGGATTCTGGTTTTTCATACAATTTTTTAATGGTACGGCGGCCATTGCAAACACCCGGGATGGCGGCGTAGCGTGGTGGGCACACATCGGGGGTTTCGTGATAGGAATTATTCTCATAAAACTGTTTCCCAGAGCATACTACCGCCATTATTAACAATCATTCCGATTAAATCTTATATCATGCGGTACCAAATGCAATGCTCACCAAACAACCGTTTTTCTCATTGTTTTTCTTCTGCGCCCGTTCTTTTTCTTAGCGGAAAGGGTGCTATTCTCCGACAAAAGACAATGCCAGCATCACCAACACCCCTAATATGAAAAATACTAACTGGAGGATTGATTTCGTAATTTTCACCTCTCTGTGCAATTCCGGTATAAGGTCGCAACTTGCAATATAAATGAAGCCTCCCGCGGCAAAAGGCACTAAAAAAGTGGTTAATCCCTCCACATAAGATCCCATTACCAGGACGATAATTGCGCCGAGTATGGCGGTTAATGCGGAAAGAAAATTGAAAAAAAGCGCCTTTATTTTACTGAATCCGCCATGTAATAAAGAACCGAAATCTCCAACCTCCTGGGGGATTTCGTGGAAGACAACTGCCATTGTCGTGGCAAAACCTAGCTGAATGCTCACCATGTAACTTGCTCCGATGATCAATCCATCGATAAAATTATGCACGGCATCTCCAAACAACACCATTAAAGAAAAAGGGTGGGGATGTTCTTCTGTTGCTGGTATGTGGCAATGTCGCCAGCGGACAAATTTTTCTACGCTAAAGTAGACAACTACCCCGCATAAAACAAACAGGGAAGTGCTTAACCGAAAGGTTGAACCTGCTTTTTCAACGGCCTCCGGAAGCAGGTGTAAAAAAGCGTTGCCAAGTAAGCTTCCTGCGGAAAAACTAACAAAATAAATAAGGACTTGCTTTAGATTCGTTTCTCTAAATGATAACGTTACAACCCCTATCAATGAACATATACTGATAGCAAAAACACTTGCCAGCGTATAAAACCATACGGTAATCATTTTTAGTATATCTCTCTATTAATCATTAATACCTTATCAGTAATTTTTTGTAACTATTCAGCGTAAACTATTAAACTACCGAAGTACAACTCGTTCTCAAACCTTGTACTAAACATAGTGAAGTATCTGTTTGGGAACGTAGGTAAAATCCAATGCCCAAATCCCTGTTTGGAATCTGGAATTTATTTGCCATTTGTTCTGCGAATAGAAGGCTGGATTGAAAGTATAAAACGTTTGGTTCTGGTTGCAAACCTGAACCCGCCGGGATCTTTTAATCTGTACTACTATCCATCAATTTCTTGTTTTTTATGCGTGTTTTTCATGCCGCCATTTCCGTAAGTGCTTTAATATCAAGGGCTGAAGCGGTCATCAGTGAACAAGAGAACTTCTGGCCTTTCTCCGTCAAAACATAGCGGTTGGCCCTCGGAACTTTGCGGATTAGACCGTGTGCCCGCAGCATCTTTATCCGTCGGGTCGTTCGTCCGGAATATTTCTTTTGCTGATCCTTGCCGGATTGTTCGGATTCCCGGTAAAGCCACTTACGCAAATCATGGTTGCGGAATCCATTTATCGCGTTTTCGCCTTTGGACAGGAACATCAGCATCTGGTAATCATCCTGCTGCCAGGGATTCAAACCTCGATACCTCTTGCCCTCTTTGACAACCTTGTTACAAGCGCTGCTCACCACTTCTTTCAGTTTCTCCTCTACCTGAGCCGCCGCCAAAGCATCCCCATAACGATCATTGCATTGTTGGCTCACCTCACACCGTCGATGAAGATCGCTTACGCCCTTACGCATCTTCTGCCATGACGCCGGTTTGCCTTCATCATCATTGGGACTCCGAAAGACCTTAAAGTCCCGCGTATTATTGATCGTTGTCTCAATACGCAAGAGACTACCGCTCTTGTTATACATCTTCACTGAATTATAATTCACACTGTGCTTGACCCGTATACCTTCATAGCGTCTTCGATAGTCGCTGATAACCTCATCAGGGGCAGCGCCTGCAAGGTTACGCCTACCCAAATACTTCATCACCGAAGAACTGTCGCAAACCCGCATCGCATGATGAACAAACGATGGAAACAACTCCTCCAATGCCTCAACCGATTTAAACATGATGTCCGTCGCCCACTCCGTCTCATCCGCAGACCAGTAATACTCCGGTTCCAACGGACGAAGAATCTGCGACAATGCCGGGCAACTGCCTAACGCAAGCCCGTTCAGCAGCTTCGCCCAGTCAGTCTTAAGCTGCTCATGGAGCAGAACCTGCGCAGCCGCAATATCCTCTATACGCACAAAACAGTTGCCGTCCTTAACATAATCAATACCTTGCTTCTGAAGTTGCCGCTCCAGCCAATGACGACCATTGAGACAAATGAAAATATTAAACGGCGCCCAACTCTGGATACGAACATGACCAAAACCAAACACTGGATCATTAAAATAATGATACACAAAGACACACTTGCGGGGCGCCATTACCAACTCGAGCTTCTTGCTGGCCTTGTTGCCCTTGACCATCGGCGCAATACAAGGCTCTACCACACTCAACAGGCAGATGGAACCTTCCGTAATCCTCTTATCCGCCGCGATCTGGCGAGCCAACTTCTCCTTATCAACACCGCTGCTCATCAAATACCGCACCTCGATACCCAAATCTTTCGCCCGCGATTCACAACTGTCTCGCACCTGTGCCGTAAGCCCATTGACCCAACCGGAAAAATCCTTAAGCAGAATTCTCGCTTGGTTCATGAATGTTCCCATCCCACGCTCACTGGCCAACCACCGCAATGTCCCGCGAAAACGAATCCTGTCCAGACCGCTTATTGCACCCACGATCCTGTCTCGATATAATTCCATCAACTTATTCATAAGTAGTGTCCTCCAAATTGTCTGATTACTATTTACGAGGATACTACTATACTTTATAATAAACTAAAAATCACCTTTTTGGTTGCGGCCAAAGGCCGCGCTAGGTGATCTGTGGTTCCATTTTCGTATTTTTTATTTCTTTCCTGCCTGCCTGGTTTCTTGCTATGCCTGCTTAGACTCTTTACTGGGCTGTTTTTTTAAGCAATAATCCTACAGTCATAATTTCATCATTATAGCCAAAACGTGTCGTAATCCATGGGTCTTTCGTAAAACACACAACCGTTGTTTTGTAGCGCTTTTCCTGAGTTTCTGTAACGGAAACAGAAATATCTTCTCCCACAATTACCAGTGGTATGGAAAGGTACATCTCACCGTATTTTTCAGCAATTTTGGTCTTTACTCCTCCAGCAATCATATTGAGTACTTCACCCACTGCATCTTTTACTTCAGTGGACAATGTTGTTTGCTCTTCCATCAGCATATTTGAAGCAACTTGTAATGCAAGCTCCTTTGTACAAAATAAACTTACAATGCCATGGTATCTGCCGGTGAAGCTTATCATGCATACCACATCGCTTTTTATTTTAGTCTCGTCAACCAGTGCATACTCTTTGAATTTCATATCCATCATAATCATTGTTTCAAATAATGATGTTGTTGCTTCCCTGATATCAACGGATATGTTTTCTGCAACGGCATTGAGATCTATAGGCTCATCCGCCTTGTTTGTTACGTCTGTTCCAATTGTTTGCAGAGTACAGGCGTTATCGCCTAAGAGTATATCCGTTTGTTTTTCATAGATTGCGGCGGTTTCATTCTCTGCATTTTCCTTTATGACACTATCTTCCGGCAAAATATCTTCTTTTGGTTTTTCAGCAAAAATGCCTTCTGTGTTTTCTGTTTCCAGTATCAGGGAAACCTCCTTTCTGAAATCCTCGTTATCACTGTTTCCTCCGCTAAGGTCTTTTTTGTTTTCATTTATCCGGTTATTTTTTTCACCATGAGTCTGCCGTCCGTCTTCACAAAATATATTATCAATATTAAGTAATAGTTTTAGTTTTTCCTTTATTTTTGCAATTCCCAGAAAAAAATCGGCGTCAATGTTGCTTTTCGATTGGGGAAAAGGCTCCATATCATCGGCGTTCACAACGAGCACCTCCGATACCATATCAACGATTATCCCTTTCAGACCATTGCATGTCTCAACGATAATGATACATCTGCCGTCTCCGGCCATTGATTCCCGCATTCCTAATTTTAACCGCAAATCAATGACAGGAATAATCTTGCCGCGGAGATTTATTATGCCTTTTACATATTCAGGGGTTTTTGGCACAGGCGTAATTTTTACCATCCTAATAATCTCTTTTACCCTTAAAACTTCTATGCCATATTCTTCCCCGCATATTTCAAATGTAAGATACCTTGCTTCCTGTTCAGATACGTTCGAAATGTTTAATGTATTTTTTTTTGTTAGTAATTGTTGCATACAATAAGCCGTTCTTAACTATGTAAATGCTATTTCAGTAAATTAATGGGGATATCCCGCTATTTTCTGCCAGCAGGATGTTTGATAAAAAAGAATAAAACGGTACGTGTTGTCATACGTAAAGTTTTACGATTATGTCATAACATGCAGGTATTTTCAATTACATTCATTTTTTAATAAAGTCCTCCTTGCAGGATATGAAACCTAAGATTTCATGAGTTATACCGTTTTTGGCGGGTAAAATTCCGCAGATTATCCCTATTATAATTGCGGAGGAGTTTTTGAAACACCTTCTGCTTCTTCAAGCTTTCCTTCGGAAATTTCTTCTTCCAGTTTTACCACTTCACGAAAAGCAATTCCTTCCTTCCAGAGAAAGAAAAAACCCATAGTTGTGGCAGGGAAGATAGATATTGCCCACAAAATAATAGCATAACTCTGAGCTAACGTTGTTTCTATGCCAAAGATATGCAGCGATTTTAAAACGGCAATGTGAAAAACGCCGATATAGCCAGGGGCTTGCGGCAGTGCTACTGCCAGGGCAAGGCAAACAGCAACAAGACATGCCCCGGCAAAAGGAAGCTGCAAATCGAAGGCAAACCCCAGTATATAGATTTCTATTCCACCCATGAGCCATACAATCAGTGATAAGATAAGTATCCATATCGTCTTTGATTTATTTTCCAGTATTTTCAGGCCAAATACGAATGAATCATACAGGTTGAAAATTTTATCTTTAAGTTTGTGGGGAAGAAATGAACACCATGTGGTGAGTATGTTTTTAAAAAAAAGTGGTTTTGCCACGATAAGAAAAAGCAGGATAATGGTCATGCTACCAAAAGCGGCAAAGACTTCTGTCCATTTTTTTAATGAAGGAATTATCGACCCTCCCGTTTTTACCACATCAGTGGTTATTAATTCGAAAGACGGGATATGATGGGAGGTATCAGGGTTGGGAAGCAGGAACAACGTTGCAACGGCAAAGAGAATGAGTCCCAGCATGTCGAAAATTCTTTCAACAACAACCGTTGCAAATGAGGTAGAGAATTTAATGTTCTCTTTTTTATAAAGGAGAAACGGCCGCAATACTTCTCCAACCCTGGCAGGAAGTATATTGTTTGCCATGAAACCAATGGAAGTAATCGATAGCAAGCTCCATGGGGAAATTGGTTTTATGTGCGACAGCAGACCCTGCCATCGAAATGCCCGCACCACATAGAGGAGAAGCGCCAATATCGTAGCGGGGATTATAAACCAATAATTTGCCTCAATTAACGCATTCTTCAAAGACGCCCATTCTATGCTTCGTATGAATAGCCATGAACAACCAAGGCTTACTATAATGCTCACAATAAATAGGATGTTTTTCTTGCTCAATGTTGTTTTTTGCCTTTCGTAAAATATATTTTTGTACGACTCATAAAAAGTAGTAACACTTTAGTTTTCTGAAAAATTCCAATAATCGCAGTATAGGGGCGAAGCATTTGCCGTAAATTGTCATAAATGCGTTCAAACACAAACAGAGCAAATGCTTCGCCCTTATTTTTTCAAAAAACTAAAGTGTTACAAAAAGTATGGTTTTAAGTATGCGCCCGTATGGCTTGTTTTTATTTTAGAAATTTTCTCCGGCGTTCCGCATCCGATTACATATCCCCCTTCATTGCCCCCTTCAGGGCCAAGGTCGATAATATAATCGGAGGATTTAATAATATCAAGGTTATGTTCCACCACGATGAGAGAATGTCCCGCCTGGAGCAATCTTTGAAAACAATTCAGTAATTTCTGAATGTCATCCATATGCAGGCCGATGGTTGGTTCGTCAAAGACAAAGAGCATTGACTCCATATTTTCCTGCGATATATACGTGGATACCTTGAGACGTTGCGCTTCACCCCCCGACAAGGTTGTTGCTGGCTGACCCAATTTTAAATAACCTAGCCCGGTTTCCTGCAAACACTTCAATACCTTTGTGATATTCACAGATTCACGAAAAAATTCAATTGCTTCATCCACCGTTATGCTCAGAACTTCATGGATATTTTTATTTTTATATTTCACCTCTAGTACTTTTTTGTTAAACCGCTTTCCGCCGCATTTCTCACATGTGACAAAGATATCAGCAAGAAATTGCATATCAACCTTTACATATCCCGCGCCTTCGCAAAACTCACATCTTCCGCCGGCAATATTAAAAGAGAATGAACCGATGGTCAATTTGCGCGCTTTTGCCTCCCTCGTGAAGGCAAAAAGTTTTCTTATTTCATCGAATATTTTTATATACGTTACGGGATTAGAACGTGGTGTGCGCCCAATAGGGGATTGATCAACGAGAAGGATGTCATTGATAAACCTCTCACCTTCAATGGCCGTATGTTTTCCCACAAACCCTGAATAAATTCCCAGCTTCTTTTTCAGTGCGCCGTAAAGAGTATCCTGTACGAGCGTACTCTTTCCCGACCCCGAAACGCCCGTCACACAGACTAGCATATTAAGCGGAAATGTGACATCGATATTTTTTAAATTATTTTGCGACGCGCCTTTTAAAACGATAGCCTTTCTGGAAGGCTTTCTCCGGGAAGAAGGTATTTTTATCGCCTTTTCTCCTTTTAAATACTGCCCAGTCAGAGAACAGTTATTTGCGGGCAGTTGTGCAAAGGTGCCATGATAAACAAGCCTCCCTCCGTTTTCTCCGGCGCCGGGTCCTAAATCAATAATCATATCTGAGTTCTTTATAACCTCCGCATCATGCTCCACCACAACAACGGTATTTCCAATGTCCCTTAACCGCGTCAGTATATGAATCAACCGGTCAGTATCCCTGGGATGTAGCCCTACGCTCGGTTCATCCAGTATGTACAAGGTGTTTACCAGAGAAGAACCTAATGATGTGGTAAGATTTACCCTTTGGGCTTCACCGCCTGATAACGTACGAGTCATACGGTCCAGAGTGAGGTATCCGAGTCCGACCTTGATCATATAGCCAAGACGTTTTGTTATCTCCTGCAGGATTAAGTGCGCAATATTTCTTTCATAGTCAGAAAGCTGCAGCTTTTGAAAGAACATGTGCGCCTGTTCTATGGTCATAGTGCAAACTTCCGCAATACTTCTCTGCTGAATTACTATGGTAAGCGCCTCTTTTTTCAATCGGGTTCCTTCGCAGGTGCGGCACACATTATAGCCCCTGTATTTGCTAAGGATAACACGAACGTGTATCTTGTATTTTCGGCCTTCCAGCCAGTTGAAAAATTCGTTAATACCGCAAAAATCCTTTGTTCCTTCAAAAAGCAGATTCAACTGTTTTTTTGTCAATTTCCGGAAAGGAACATCCATGGGAATGTCATATTTTGAGGCGGCAGATTCAAGTTCCTCATACAACTCCCTGTATGCGGGGGTATTCCAGGGAACTATCGCACCCTGTTCAAGAGATTTCTCTTTATCGGGAATAACGGCATCCATATCTATGTCTATCGTGTGACCGAATCCCTGGCATTTGGGGCATGCCCCTATTGGATTATTAAAGGAAAATAAGGCAGGGGACGGTTCGGGGTATTCAATTGCACAATAACTGCAAAAAAACTTTTTGCTATATTTCATTTCAACCCATGGTGAATCCTGAATGCGCACAAGATCATCTGTTGATGGTTTTATCGCTTCACTGGAAAGCGCATCGTTAGTATAAAAGATACTTAAGTGCCCTGAACCCATACGGTATGAGGTTTCCAGAGAATCGATAAGGCGGTCTTTTATTGTGTATTTTACAACCAGCCGGTCGATAATTCCGTACACAGTCTTTGCGGCACGGATGTCAAAACTGTTTTGTTCGTTCGTGATGTCAACAATGTCGTTATCAGCCAGGATTCTCACTATGCCGCGTTCTTTCAGGAGATTTATTTGTTCCTCACCCGAAATTTTTTGGCTGATATTGAGAGGAAATGTGACTAGAAATTTCGTGCCCTCCGGCAAGGAGAGTATAAATTCTACAATATGCGAAACAGTGTCAATCCGTACCTGCCGCTTGCAGCTTTTACAATACGTCTTTCCAATGCGGGCATAGAGCAACCGCAGGTAATCGTTGATTTCTGTTGCGGTGCCTACAGTCGAACGACGGTTTTTTACAGGATTTTTCTGCTGAATAGCGATTGCAGGCAGGATACCTTCTATGTGATCGACATCAGGCTTGTCCATTTTTTCAAGAAATTGCCGCGCGTAAGCAGAAAAAGATTCCACATACCTTCTTTGTCCCTCTGCAAAAAGGGTATCAAATGCAAGGCTGGACTTGCCAGAACCGCTCACACCCGTAATGACAACTAATTTGTTATGTGGAATTTCAACGTCAATATTTTTTAAATTATGTACACGTATACCGCAAGCGACAATAGAGTGTTTCATTTTTTGTAAGTTCTTGTATATTTGTTAAAAAGCAATTATCACTACAGCGACATTTTATTCTTACGTCCTGCACAAGAATATGATAAGTTTTCCCCCATCATGTGGTGTGGGTAAAATCCGTCAAGCAGTAGGATGGATTAAGGCGCGGTTTTTTCGCACCGAATCCAACAATTATTAATATGGAAAGGTGGATTCGCTGTCGCTTAATCCACCCTACGCGTTTGAAACACCAAATGAAACAACATAGTATTTGCAAGCATGGTGTATTAACCCTGACAGGGTTCCAAACCCTGTCAGGGTAGTTTCTTTCATTTTCAGATGAAGTATACAAAAAATTGCCGCAATATCTGAAATAAAAATACCGTTGTAGTGTTATAGCTGGGAAGGTGAATTCGCTATCGTTTTAACCCACCCAACCATAAAATAAAATCAGTGCCACCCTATTAACAACTTAGAATTCACATTTTATAAGCATCTTGAGTATATTACAACTTTCTCATGTTTGTCCGCATTTAATAAAAAAAGCCCATGATATTATACATATCATGGGCTTTTTATTTTTGTATGCCGTCGCTCTTTTACTTGGAGATTGTCTTTTCAATCCCGGCTAATCTGCGTAAACGAGCAGCTTCTGCCTGTATCCTTGTCATTTCCATCATCATAGGAGCCTGTCCCCACCACCATGAAACATCCTGCTGGGCGTGTGCAGTTCCTTTGTACCCCTGTAGTTTATACCAGAACCATAATCTGTTGTACATATTTTCGATGTCAGACGGATTATCCTGCATTTGCAAGAACATACCATAGACGCCAAGAATAGGTCCTACAACAGGGAATTTACCCTGGAGCGTCTTAAATGCATTATAAACCGGTTCGCCAAGGAAATCCGCACTAAGTTCTTTAACAATCCCATCGCTTAACGGATAGGGATCTCTGTTCGCTGCATCAGGATATAAAAGACCATCAGCAATCAGGTCTTCAACGATTTTTTGCGCCTGATCAGCAAGGGTGTGCGCCTGAAACATGAATTGATCCAATGATTTCAGGTAGGTATCCGCAAAACGGTCGCTATGGCACTTAGCGCAAACCTCTAACCAATATGACCTCTTGGCAACATTTTCCTCTGAGTAAATATCGATCTTATCTGCGATGATCTTAATTCCGTAAGGATAGTCCTTGAGCGAAGAGGTATACTCTAAGTTAGAAGGCGG
Organism: Candidatus Kuenenia stuttgartiensis; assembly: GCF_900232105.1. NCBI lineage: Bacteria > Pseudomonadati > Planctomycetota > Candidatus Brocadiia > Candidatus Brocadiales > Candidatus Brocadiaceae > Candidatus Kuenenia > Candidatus Kuenenia stuttgartensis. The sequence goes on along the minus strand of NZ_LT934425.1, from coordinate 2,360,116 downwards.
AACCGTTCCCATACGCCAAATACCCTTCATAACAGGATTATGAATAAATCTGCCATGTTTTTCGTACATGTGGCAGTACTGACATGTAGGCGTACGATAATCCTCTCCGGGACGAACTTCTACGAGTGGCTTTGTAAAGTCGTAATGTTCTTCCTCTTTTTCATAAATCTTGCCATGTTTTGATTCGCCATAGGATTCTGCATCAGGATGATCAGGACCCATATGGCACGTCATACAGGCTTCTGGCTGCCTGCCCTCTACAGCGCTGAACTTGTGCCTGGTATGACAAACATCGCACTTTTCAGCCCCGGAATGGCACATATCACAACCATGCTGTCCATATAAATAGCCCCTTCTCGCAGCCTCTGCATACCAAGGAACTATAGTATTCGCCTCCCATGATTGTAAGTGGTTTGGGCGGCCAACCTCTCTTTCCCTGAGGAATTCATCAAACTGCTGCCTATGACATCCGCCGCATACTTCACCGGTAGGCATCCTTATCTGATTCTTTTCCGTATCGGCATGGCAATCAAAGCAGTGTACCTCGTCTAGAACCCTGCCGACGTTTTTCTCTATCTGGGCGGTCTTGCTTGAAAGATAGGGGGTGCTTTTTGGATGTTTATGTCCGGAACTCCTCCAGTCCGCTACTATGCCTGGGGTGGCTTCCTCGTGACATATAACGCACAAATCCCTCCTCTCCTGTTCAATGAAAATTGAATGGTCCAGATTTTCCATTGGTTCATAATGTCTGTTCGGCTGCCAGTACATATCCAGCATCTGTGCCTTAAAGTACTTGGTAAATGGACCTGAACCCTCACTCAGCCCAACATTGTCTTTGTAAACTGCCTGGTACCAGGCAGGCGTATCCTTATACAAATCTGGCGGTGGAATCTCTTCGGTTTTTTGTTCTGTAGCCCAGGCTACATTTGACTGGCCCGAAGTCCATTCCACTATAGCGGGCAACATCACAGCAAACGCAACCATGCCCAATAATATCTTTTTCATTTCAAAACACCTCCGTATGGTCAACATTTAAAGACAGAAAACTATTAATTTTTTATTTTCTACATTTCTCTGGTTGAACGAGTGACATAACATAATGGGTTAAATACCATCTTTCGTCATCGCTAAGTTCTTTCGCGAAAGAAGGCATTGGTGTTCCGTTCAAGCCCGTGGTAAATCTCAGATAAACATCAGTTGGCGAATTGCCGCCTTTAAACTTACCAGTAGTAAAATCGAATGGTTTTATCGGAAATCCAAAATCGTCTTCCTGTTCCGATGCGCTTGGGCCGTCTCCGCGACCTTCAACACCATGACACTTCCAGCATTCTAATTTTTCTTCATATATTTTTTTCCCTGCCAAAATGGTTCTTTCTGTCGGTCTCAACGGCAGACCAACATCAACGGAAGGTTCCGGTTCGCGATACTCGAAGGCTTCTGAAAAACTCTTGAGAACCGGCACTACGGAAGCACGTTGCTCCTCGGTTAAAATATCCCAGGGAATCATGGTAGAATTTGGTACACCATATGATATCGTCCTATAAATATCTTCATCTGTAGGAAGCGAACCGCTTGGTGTCGTCCTAAACTTATAAGCCCCCAGTGTGAAATTGCGAGGTTTGGGGAGCATCGATCTTGAAAGTAGTCCATCTCCGCCACCCTCTTCACCATGGCAAGGGGCACAATACTTCTTGTAAACATTTTTTCCTTCTTCAGTAACTTCTTTGGGAATTTCAATTGCTGATGCAGTATTAGGGCGCATGACAACAGTCAGCACTGCACAGGAAAATACTGCGGCGCTCAGAAAGCCAAATGTATAAAATAAACCCTTAGGTTTCATATCAGCAAATCCTCCTTTCCGGTTGCGAATGTAAAAAAAACCTAATTAAAAATCACCCGTCATTGTTACAATGTTCATTTCCCATTAATTCTGCTCATAAACAATCTCTATACTTTCTGTTTTTCTCGGCCGTATCATTACCTCCTTTTCTCGTTTTCCTAATTCTTCATGCCATACCCTAAACACATAAGTGCCTTCAGGAATATCGCATATTTCAAAATATCCGTTCCTATCCGTTACATCAAAATAAGGATGCCCAAAAACAACAATCCAGGCATATTCATGGTGTATATCACAAGACAGTTTTATCGTCTCAGGATAATCAAATTTTTTCAAGACTCTTTGTTTATACGACATGCCAAGATTAAAAGGTTGATTTCTCATTGATTTGGTATGAATGTTGTGCATTTCCTCATCACCATTCAGCAAATCAACCGTTGTGCCGGCGAGTATAGCCGTTACACGAGGAACGAATACCCCCCTTTGCTGATCTATGACGGGATGAATTGGCGGGACTATCCCCTTTTTTCCCCGCACAATATTAGAAATAGAGACGATGGCATTCTTCACACCGTTGTTTACCCTGTTTACTTCTAGCTTTTCAGAAATAACCTGGGAAGATTTCGGCAATTCCCACCCTGCATATAAGTCTATTGAAGGCATCCCGGCGTCCCCCCCACGGATGACATATCCGGTAATGCATCCCCCATCCTGCACCTCTACCACGGTATAATGCTCACCTGCCAGCATCTCTTCTGAACAAAAAAGAGTGCAATAAAAAAACCACGCAAAAATACACAAAGATAAAGATAGTGTTTGTTTCATTCAGCCCCACCGTTTTCCAAAAAGTTTAACAATCCTTTGTAAACGGACAAAAACCGTTCCCTCGCCGGACAAAAAGAAATGAAAGTTGAAATATCCCATAAGTTGCTGATTTCAAACACATTAAACCATGCAAATATGCCTGCTTCACACGCCGTTCCCGCAAAAGCAATTTCAACTATGAAATGTTGCTTTCAAAAATACAAATCCCATTAAACACCCTTTGCAATATATATTCGCAAGACAAGTCAAATCTAATAGTAAAACCCGAAATGCTAAATACGAATCCACTTCCTGCATCCACGCCAGCGGGGAACATTCTCCCCCTTTGGGGGAGGTAATGAGGAAAATTTCTGCTTGTTCCCAAACTCTCTGTTTGTAACGAGTCTAGGAAATATTCAAAACCCGGTTTTTAATTGGGACTTTGTATTTTGAAAATCGTTTCGTATTTCGTACTTCGAATTTCGTATTTTTTATTTATTGTTTGTTTGGTCTGCCTATGCCAGCTACCAAATCATTGAAGGGTTTTTTGCAGCGGGCTATCCCCGATGCTAACGACCTCTTTCACCCTATTATTTCCGTCAGAAAAAACAAGATAACTGTATTTCCCATAATGTTGAATTTTGTATCCTGCTTTATTTATCGCTTCGGGGCTAAATCCCGCAAACAAAGCAATCCCTTTTTCCTTATGAGAAGGATGCTTTATTGTTACCAGAAAGGCATCCTTTTTATCGCCGTACATAACGGTATCAGCGCCAAAGGCATCTTTTGTGAGCGATAATCCCACGGGTAAGTTATTTTGAACGAGTTTGCTTATTTTGTTTTCTTCCACGCCACCCAGTATAAACAAGCTTGTTTGCGCTATTTCCACTTCGGTAATTTCGGTATCCGCCTTAATAGAATCCCGTTCATTCGCCAGGATATGCGCCAGTTTCTTATATTCCACCTTCATGGAATCTTCACAATTTGCCGGATAGATGATAATTTTACTGTCTCCCATTACAAGGTCTATCGTAGGAGGAATCTCATCCGCATGCAAGCGCCGGAAGACCTCTGTGTAAGGATCTATCGCAATGTTTTCGGGGCGGGATTTTACCGGCAGGGAAATACGGTCAGAAGCGTTTTTTATTTCGGCGGTCGTATGAAAAATGCCCTCCTCCAGTTGTACGTAGACAGGCAAATGAAGACGATACGGTTCGTTCGTTTTTTGCAGGATTTCAGCCTTTACAACCCACGCATTTCCTTCCTTATTAACAGTCGTTTCACCCAATTCGATAACGGGGGCGCCTTTTTTGTTCACCCACTGATCAAAAAACCACGCCAATTCCAGGCCGCTCACTTTTTCAAATACCTTTTCAATATCCTCCCAATTCGCACGCTGCCACAGCATATTTTTATAAAAATCTCTGAGCGCCTGGTAAAAAACCTCATCGCCCAGCATTTTTCTCAGCATATGGAAAACCATTGCCGTTTTTCCATATCCAATAGCCTGCGTTGCCTTGTCGCTTCTGCCTAGAAACATTTTCAGTGGGAAATCATTCTGCGTGGTAACATAATGGGTATATTTTCTGCAAATCTCGTTACGATAGGTCGTTGCGGCAACGTCACCTTTTATTTCCTTATAATAGTAATCCGCCATATAGGTCGTGAGACCCTCGCACCAGTTCCCCCGGCTATCATCAACAAAAACAGAGTTTCCCCACCAGTTATGCAAAACTTCGTGCCCTAATGAAATGTCAACAATAAAGGGGAGCTTCACTACTTCGCTGCCCAGCAGGGTAAATGACGGCATACCATAACCTGTTTGAAAGAAGTTTTCAACAATGGCAAATTTTTTATACGGGTATTTTCCAATTAAATCCTGGTATATATCCAGGTATCGTTTTGTTGCATCCAAATATGTATCAACCAAGGGCTGTTCTTCCGGATAAAAGTAAGCGTAAATGTCAATATCATTATGCCGCACTGCCGTCACTTTATATTTCCCCGCCACAAGGCTGCACCCCTCGGACACATTGCCTTCCTCCCACGTTATAGAAACTTTATTATCTGCTGTTTTTTTACTCACAAGAATCCCCTGGGTTACGGCCTCATATTCTTTCGGCATAACGACGGTAACCTTGAATGTTGCCAGTGAATCAGCCATATCGGGATACCATCTGCACGCGGGACTCAAATAAACACCATATTCTCCAATAATGCCGGAGGTAGCGCCAATGTCTTCTCCGCTGAAGGAGTCAGGCAGAGAAGGAAGAAGTCCTTCATATTTGATGTCAAAACAAATAGTTTCCTTACTTTTTACCGTTGCCGGGACGGTAATCTTCATTGTTTGAGCATTTCCCATTTTTCCCGGCTTAAATGCCAGATCCTTACCGGAAGACGCTATTGACGTCACCTTAAACGACTTGTTGATGAGAAACAGCACCTCATTGCTCTCGCCCTTTTGCACACATACATGATCCTCTGCTCTGAGCTTATTTTCATTCAGAGAGAATTCGACCTCAATGACGTGGCTTTTAATGCTGCTACTTACCCCTCTGGCATGCGCATCCAGGGATATTACACTCAACAAAACAGAGAGAAGAGGCACTATTCGATACATTAACCTCATAATCAAAAACATGTTTTCCGCAATAATCCTTTATAAAAACATTTATGTTGTAGTACTACGAGGCTACTTTAGCAAATGCCTCAGCAATTATCAAGGAAACAGAAAAAATACCGGAGAGATTTACGATTTATCATTTTTTTATCTGAGCAATCTGTGGTTTCTCTTTTTACTATTTACGATTTGGGATTTGGGATTTGGTGAGCGAAGTGGCGCTTCGCTCGTAACGGAGCAATCGCAATGAATTACTCCGGTAATAAAAGACAATCTACTTCCCGGCGTCTTTTAAAATTTTAGATACGGTTATGCCAATATCCGCAGGGTTATCCACCATAAAGGCGCCCGCATCCTGCAACGCTGCGACCTTTGTAACAGCCTTGCCTTTATCACCGGCAATGATTGCTCCGGCATGTCCCATACGCTTGCCGTGCGGCGCTGACCTGCCGGCAATAAAGCCGATAACCGGCTTTGTAATTTCCTTCTTTATATACTCAGCGGCCTCTTCTTCCATACTTCCGCCTATTTCGCCAATAAGCACAATCGCCGATGTTTCTTCATCATGCTGAAACATCTTAAGGATATCAACAAAATGCGTTCCTATGATGGGGTCGCCTCCTATCCCGGCACATGTTGATTGCCCAATACCTTGTTGCGTAAGTTGCCATACAATCTCATACGTGAGGGTACCGCTGCGCGAAACAACTCCAACGCTGCCTTTTTTATGAATGTATCCAGGCATAATGCCGATTTTACAAGCGTCAGGCGTAATAATGCCGGGGCAATTAGGGCCTATAAGCCTTGATTTTCCGGCGGCAAGGTATTTTACCACCCTTAACATATCCAGTGTGGGTATTCCCTCCGTAATACATACCACCAACGCTATCTCCGCATCCACTGCTTCCATTATAGCGTCCGCGGCAAAAGAGGCCGGGACGTATATTACAGAGGCATTTGCCCCCGTTTTATTAACAGCCTCGAGCATGCTTCCGAACACGGGAATTCCATTATGTATCGTACCACCTTTACCGGGAGTTACCCCTGCAACCAGTTTAGTCCCATACTCCAGCATCTGCATTGCATGAAAACTTCCGGCTTGTCCCGTTATACCCTGGCATACAACCTTTGTTTCCTTATTGATTAATATACTCACCTTTTGACGCCTTTACCGCAAAACGTGCCGCATCCTTCATATTCCCGACAGAAATAATTTTTAACCCGGAGTCGTCAAGAATTTTTCTGGCCAAATCCACATTAGTACCTTCCAGTCTTACGATAAATGGAATATCCGCTTCTTTGACGACCCTTATGATGCCTTCGGCGATCACATCGCATTTCATTATGCCGCCGAAAATATTGATCAAGACGGCTTTTACTTTTCTGTCGGACAAAATTATTTTAAACGCCCGCGTCACCTGTTCCAGAGACGCATCACCGCCGACATCGAGAAAATTTGCCGGTTCCCCCCCGCAAAGTTTAATACTATCCATGGTGGCCATTGCAAGGCCTGCACCATTTACAAGACATCCGATATCTCCATCAAGGTGTATATAACTCAGCCCATGCTTCTTTGCCAATGCTTCATCAGGCGGAATATCCTGTTCCGCCAAAATGTACTCTAACTCCGGATGGCGAAAAATGGCGTTATCGTCTAACTCCATTTTGGCGTCAAGCACAACCAGTTCATTATTCTCTGTGAGCACCAAAGGGTTGATTTCCAGCAACGAACAATCTTTATTTATAAAGACAGAGAATAGTTTTTTTATCAGTTCGTTTACCTTCTCTGACAGTTTCGCTGAAATCATTAATTTTTCCGTAATACGACGCAACTGAAATGGCAGCAGTCCAAAAAACAGGTCAACAGGTTCTTTGAAAATTTTTTCGGGCGTCTTTTTCGCGACATCTTCTATGGCAACACCGCCTTCAGCGCTCACTATTAATAGAAGTGATTGTAAGGAACGATCAATCGTTATGGCAAGATAGAACTCCTTTTGAATCGAAACAGCTTCTTCCAGAAGAACATGTTTAATTTCAAAGGATTCCTGGTTAGTTTGATATGTTGTAAGCCTTGAGCCGAGCATGCCGGAGATACATGACTCTGCTTCTTCGGATGAATTGACGAATCGGACGCCGCCACTCTTTCCGCGCCCGCCGGCAAGTATTTGCGCCTTTACCACACACTTACCGCCGCCGATTTCTTTATATGCCGTTCGGGCGTCGTCGGCTGCTGACACCACCCGCCCACGGGGAACACAGATGCTATACGTCTTTAATATGTCCTTTGCCTGAAATTCATATACTCTCAAAGTATTCTTTCAAAACCGTAACGCTTTAGTTTTTTGAAAAATAAAAATGTCAGGGGCTTTAGTACCCCTTATCAGTGATTTCTTAGCATTTTTTGGCAAAATATTTACTGGTAACTTCTACAATCTACAATCTGTAATCGGCAAATTGCAGACTGAAAACTGTTTTCGTGCTTGTTTGGTTTTTGCCATGTTAGCTTAGGCATGTAGGGTAAAACACTGCCTACCGGAAATTGGGTGCCGATTATACGCCGTGAAATTTATCATGGCAGACATTACCATGCCTTATGCTACCTGCCGGCAAAAACGTCTTTGAGGTGAATATTTACCAGTTCAACCATTTCTTTCTCGGAAACAGAAGTAATCCTGCCCATGGCATATTGTTCATCAATCCACTCCCTGATCTTTACCACGCCCGGATGGTCCTTAGAGATTCTCTCATCTCCCTGCAATTTATAATAAATATCAATCCACTGAACGATCCCTGCAATTCCTGACTTATCCGTGATAGAAACACCTACAGGCCTTTTCAACAACTTAGTGGTATCGAAAATATTATAGATTTCTTCATTTTTTAATAAACCGTCCGAATGTATGCCCGCCCTGGTCACATTGAATCCAGAGCCTACCAAAGGCTGATTTGGCGGGATCTGATATCCAATCTCATTCCGGTAGTAGTCCGCAATGTCAGTAATTACCGTAGTATCAATTTCGTCATCGTTGCCCCGTAACGCAAGGTACTCAATAACCAGGGCTTCTATTGGCGTGTTCCCCGTACGTTCCCCCAAACCCAGCAAAGCCCCATTAATAACACTACAACCATACAACCAGGCGGCAGTTGCATTGCTCATCGCTAAATACAAATCATTATGGCCGTGCCATTCCAGGCATTCGGAAGGGACGTCCGCAAAGTGCGTCAGTCCGTAAATAATTCCGGGAACACTGCGCGGCGGCGCTGCACCGGGGTAGCTTACCCCCACTCCCATGGTATCACAAGCACGGATTTTTATGGGGATACCGCTTTCTCTCGACAGCTTCATGAGTTCCTTTGCGAATGGTATTACAAACCCATAAAGGTCTGCTCTTGTTATATCTTCAAAATGACATCTTGGAATCATGCCCTCTTCCAGGGCCGCGCGTACGATATCCAGATACATTTCCAACGCCTGTTTTCGCGTCTTCTTTAATTTTAAATAAATATGGTAATCAGAAGAGGAACATAAAATACCCGTTTCCTTAAGCCCCATTTCTTTTGCCAGTTTGAAATCGCTTTTTACCGCACGAATCCAGCCCGTTATCTCCGGATATTTATACCCTCTCTCCATACATTTTCGTACGGCTTCCTTATCCTTTTCATTATACAGAAAAAATTCACACTGCCGGATAAGCCCTCTTTTGCCGCCAAGCTTGTGTATCATATCGAATAAATCCACTATTTGTTTCACCGTATAAGGCGGCATTGACTGCTGGCCATCCCGGAATGTAGTATCGGTAATCCAGATTTCTTCAGGCATATTCATTGGATTAAGCCGGTAATTGAATGGTATCTTGGGCACTTTGTCGTACGGGAATATATCGCGAAAAAGATTCGGTTCTTCCGAATCTTTCAATTCAAAATGATGTTCTTCGGGTTCTAAAGTATTACGTTGTTTGTTTAATCGGAGCATCTTTGTTTTCCTTTGTATTTAAGTTTCCCAATACACCTCGTTAATTAATGAGTCAAAAGTCGCTAAATTCTATATGTATCATTTTTGCAAGTCAAGCTAAATGATTGCTCTGTAAACAATATTAGCAAAATAACATTGGTATTTTTTACGGAACAACCTGGTATTATAAAAAACAGCACCGTCATTTCTCTTGAAAATACCCAAAAAAACGTTTTCTTGCCTGGAAACTATTTTTTTGAGTATAATCTTGTACTACGTTAAAAAATTATTTGAACCGGATAATTCTTTATCATGAAAACAGAAAATACCTTTACTTACAGAATACGATTTCACGGAAGAGGCGGCCAGGGCGCAAAAGTTGCCAGCAGAATACTGGGGACAACAGCCTTTTTAGGAGGATTTTATGCGCAGGACTTTCCGCTTTACGGGGCGGAACGCAGGGGCGCACCGATACTAGCCTGTACACGTATTTCTTCAGAACCAATACAGGAACGGGGAGTAATAAGCGACCCCGATGGTATCATAATAATGGATGAGACCCTTTTGGACGATACCGCAGCAAGTCCTTTATCAGGATTAAAAAATGGCGGCATTGTTTTTATCAATACCACCCACACCCCTGAAGAAATAAAAACAAAATACCATCTTACCGGACAAACAATAACGCTTGACATTACAAAAATCAGTTTTGAAATGCTGGGGAAACCAATTCTAAGCACACTGTCGGGGGGTGTTGCGGCAAAGATTACCAGGATGGAAGAAGATTTCTTAAGACAAGCTGTCGAAAAGGAAGTGTCAGAAATAATACAGGATAGGGGCCTCATCGAAAAAAATATCAAGGCCTCTCTTTATTGTTTCCATGCCATTTCTTCGGTAATGATCGATGCAAAGGAAATTGTTCATAAGGATAATCCCGTCTTCTCTGTTACTTTTGAACCTGCAACTATTTCGAGCCCTGCGGTATATTCCGTAGCAAACACTCCCCGGCGAAAAACCGGCAACTGGAGAATATTTAAACCCCAATGGAATTACGATGCCTGCACAAAATGTATGATATGCGTCAACAGATGCCCGGACAGTTGTATTTCCGTTAATAAAGAGGGTTTTCCCTTTGCTGATTATGACAACTGCAAAGGGTGTATGATCTGTGCGGAAGAATGTCCCACAAAAGCGATAGAAAAAAAACGGGAGGTTCACGCTTGGTAAACAACACCAAAGCCTCCCTTGCGGTAATTGGCGGTAGCCAGGCCTATGATTTGCTTCTTAGCGGTTGCATTAAAGGCAAAAGGCTGGGGGAGATCAATACCCCTTACGGGCGGTCGCAGCCGGTATATTTCATCAGAGATGCTAATGCAGAAATGCTTTTTTTATCGCGTCATGGCGAAAAAGGCTACGGCGTTACCGCACCCTTTGTTAACTACAGGGCAAATATCTACGCACTAAAAGAACTGGGCGCCAAGCAAATAGTGTCATGGTCAGGCCCCGGCGCTATGAATGAAAATTACAAAATCGGCGAATACGTATTGATAGACGATATTATCGACGAAACGCATGGCAGAGAATCAACCTTCTATAAGCATCTGGGAATCGGATTTATACGTCAGTTTCCTGTTTTTTGCCCCACCTTAAGAGAAAGTATCCTGCACACACTAAAATTTCTAGGCATTGGCATTACCGGCAAAGGCGTCTATGTGTGCACACAGGGGCCGCGGCTGGAAACACCCGCTGAAATAAGAAAATATAAGTTGTACGGCGGAGACCTTGTCGGCATGACGCTTGTCCCCGAAGTCTTTCTTGCCAAAGAACTAGAAATGTGTTACGCATCTATCTGTTACGTCACAAACTACGCGGAGGGAATCGCAAGCAGACCTTTTAAAGCGGGAGAATTGTTTGAGGGACTCGCAACTGACAGCGACCGCGAAGCGGTGAGAAGTGCTGTCGCACTTTTTCCTCAAATTATAAAGAAAATAGCAGAAAATAGTAGTCAGCAAAAAATGACCTGCCAGTGCCAATCGTTAATGGAACGCTACAAACGCAGGGGAGATATAGGCCCTGATTGGCATAGTTGGGTGGCAATGCCTTAGTACTATCAGTAATTTCTTTACATTTTTTGGCAAAATATTTAATGGTTACTTTTGCAATCTACATTTGGCAGTCCACAATCTGCAATCTGCCGACTGCTACGGTATGACGAAAAATTACGAGTCCCTTAACATGAACCTTAGGCTCATACTTTCTGAAATCATTTCGATTATCTTTTGCAATACAAAACATATTACTCATGATAGTCATAAAAGCAAAGTATCTTGTACAAGACAATAACCACTACATTGAAAATGGCGCCATAGCTATCGAAGGCACCAAAATACGTAAGGTGGGTACATTTGATGAAATCAGGAATCTGGGGGATAATGCGGCAATTATTGATTTGAAAAATACTGCGTTGTTGCCAGGGCTTATAAACGTACATACTCATCTTGACCTGACGGAAAGTAAAAACCTTATTGCCCCCACCAGCAATTTCACACACTGGGTATTTCAACTAATCGCACTAAAATCAAGATGGAAAGCAGACGACACCATTGCTTCAATAAAAAAAGGAATCGCATTGTGTATCGCCGGCGGCACAACTACGGTGGCAGATATTGCAAGTGCTGAACACTCGTTTTCCGTATTGGAAAAAAACCCGCTTCGCAAGGTTGTTTACAAAGAGATCATTGGGCTGAATCCTGCATATGCGCAAAAAATAATAGCAAAAACTTCCATGGAATTGGCGAAAATAAAAGCCACAGACCTTTACCATGCAGGCATTTCTCCCCATGCCCCTTATTCTGTTTCGAAAGAACTGTATGTGGCCGCTTCCCAACTTGCCAAAGAAAGAAACATTCTGATTTGTACCCACATAGCAGAAACAGAGGATGAAATTGAATTTCTCGCAAAAGGATCCGGGCATTTGCCTGTTTTGCTGCAAAAATTAAAGGCAATGCCTGAAGGATGGCAACCTCCGGAACGTAAACCCATACAATATTTATATGAAGCGGGGGTGTTAAACGAAAAAACACTGCTAATTCATTGCAATTATCTTACTGAAGAGGAGATTCAATTACTACATGCATCAGGCGCCAGCATAGCTTTTTGCCCAAAAAGTCACCACTTCTTCGGCCACAAAAATCATCCGCTGCCAAAACTACTGGAAAAAGGGATCAACGTAGGATTAGGCACGGACAGTTTGGCAAGTAATGATACATTAGACATACTGGAAGAGATGAAATTTTTACATACCCATTATTCATTACCACCAAAGGTACTATTTTCAATCGCTACAAAAAATGGCGCAAAGGCGCTAGGGATGGAAACAGCTATCGGCCAGCTAAAAGAAGGCTTTGAAGCGGACATGTGCGGTATCAGATTGCCCGGCAACCCGACCGGCAGCGTCTATGATCAAATACTTGATTCATCGGCTAAAAATATTTTTACCATGATAGCAGGTGCTGTTTGTTATCATGCAAGTAAATGAAGAATGAGAATGAGGAAAGTATTTGGCGTATTATTATAGAATATTTACCCTATTTACCGCTCACCATTTCATTTATCGCAATTTAAAATGACCACGACACGGCGTTTTCAATTTTCACTCAATATTTCTCCGGATGAGTATCTGGCTTACTATAGGGGCACTGCGAAATACATACAGACAACTACCGCGTCCGGCGAAACAATAAAATTTCCCGCATCGTCGTTAAAAAAACACCTCACTCACAATGGCATACACGGACATTTTGAAATTGAAATATGCGAAAACAATAAATTATTGAATATTAACAAGATAAACGTAAAATCAGATAAAAATGGCATATGGCTTTGATCTTTTATCATATTGAAAATATACAGGCGGCTTCCCATGTATAACGATAACGACAAACAACAACTCAATCCCTCGTCATATGGATTTCAAACAATACAGATGCTCACCTCCACAGAAAGTGATTACCTGATAGAAAGCATCCGTGCAGAGATACGAAAAACCGTTCCTCCGGAACAATATGACCAATGGTTTTCCCGCATGGAAATCTCCTCTATTACCGATAACAGCATTACGTTTGCCGTGCCAGGCGATTCCATAAAAAACCGGATATGCGCAGATTACCTGGAATTCATTTCTAGTATAGTGTATAAACTGCTGCACCCCTCATTTGAAATCGACATTATTTCGGCGGAAAAACCTGCCATCACAACGCAAATGCAATTACAATCCAAAGACAATGACATCTCTAATGCAAATGCATCGTCTATGAATATTGTTTCTCTCTCATCAATAAACAAAAGATATACCTTCGAAAACTTTGTTGTTGCCGCATATAACCGTATGGCGCACGCAGCGGCAGTTTCCGTTGCCGGCTCTCCGGGATATGCATATAACCCTCTTTTTATCCATGGCGCCAGTGGATTGGGGAAAACGCACCTTATGCACGCCATTAATAATTTCATCCTTCAACAAGGCCGTTTGAAGACGTTCTATTTATCCTGTGAACATTTTGTAAACCACTACATTTCCGCAATACAATCCAACAACATGGAAGCATTTAGAAAGTTTTACCGGAATGTGGACGTGCTTTTGATGGACGATATACAATTTTTTGAGAATTCCTACGGAAGCAGGGAAGAGTTCTTCCATACCTTCAACGCCCTTTATAATGACGGAAAACAAATTGTCATCACAAGCAATTATCCCCCGGAATCTATTGCATACATGGAAGACCGTTTGGTATCCCGCTTTAAATGGGGGCTTGTATGCGGCATTAGTACGCCTTCCCTGGAAACACGAGCCGCAATTGTTGAAAAAAGGGCTGCCGCCTGGAATATTAAGGTTTCCCATGAATCTGCCGTATACCTCGCGGAAAATATACCGGGCAATATCCGGGAACTGGAAGGCGCCATTGCGCGGCTGAGCAATGAAGCAAAGGCAACAAATAATGCCGTTTCTTTCGATTTCATCAGAAAGGTCTCCCGGGAAATATCGGGCAGTAAAAAAACCGTTAGTATTGAAGCGGTTCTCGGCGCTATCTCAAAAAAATTTAATGTGAGCGTTTCAGAGCTTTTATCGAAGCGCCGCACGCGTACCGTGGCGCTGCCAAGGCAAATTGCTATGCATCTTTCGAGAAAATTAACCAATATGTCCCTGACAGAAATAGGGGGATACCTTGGCGGGAGAGACCATTCAACCGTAATACATGGTGATGAAACTATCATCAAAAAGGCAGGGAATGATAAAAATCTTTCGTTTATTATACAAAAGCTGGAAGGTGAATTGTTGAAATAAGGAACACTTTAGCCTTTTGAAACTGGAAATCGTAATTTGTAGTGCGACGAACCTCGTCGCACTACATATTCTACTATCCATCAACTTCTTGTTTTTTATGCTAGTTTTTCAAAATGCATTACGCAAGGTTTGGAGTATTGAGTTTTTTGTCACTTGAAATTATTTCATATTTCGATATTCGCATTACAAATTTGGTTGCGGCCAAAGGCTGCGCCAAGTAATCTGTTGTTTAAGTTTTTTTTACCGGCCAAAGGCTTCGCCTTACCGGCATGTGTATAGTAACAAACACGTGTTTACCCCATTTTCACATAAAAACCAGGAACCATAACAATGAAAATACTATTTTCAGGAGACGCTTTACATAAAGGTTTTAGCTTAACGGCAAGTGTAGTGCCCTCTTCCGCCATGAAACAAATTCTGCAGGGTGTAAAGCTGGAAGTGGCGGACAACTGTGCCGAGTTAACCGCAACAGATCTGGAAGTGCTTGTTAAATACAGGATACCGGCAAAGGCATGCGAAGGCGAGGGCGGTATTGTGTTGCCTGCATCGAGGGCTAATAATATTTTCCGGGAATGGGCGGGCAACGAAGAAATTTCTGTAACGGTAGAAGCAGGCCATTGTACATTGCAATCAAAGGGGGGTAGTTTTAAGATTTTGGGGGACGACTGCCTTCAGTTCCCCAATATAACAAAAACAGACGTAACCTCATTTGTCGAAATAGACGGTGAAATACTTGGTAAGATGGTGGAAAAGGTTGCATATGCGGTATCTTCCATAAAAGCGCTCAGCATTTACAGCGGGATATCGGTTAAAATTTTTGGCGATACCATTATCATGGTAGGCTCCGATATGAACAGGCTGGCAGTGGTAAAACGAAAGGTCCGTAATCCGGAAAACGTTTCCATGTCGGGAATAGTGGGCGTAAAATGCCTCGCTTTTTTGCAGCGTTTTGTATCTGAATGCAAAGGTACATTGATGGTCGGGATGGGCGAATCACAAATACATTTCATCGGAGAAAAAGGAGAAGTAATATCGCAACTCATAGAGGGAAAATATCCAAACTATGATGAGGTGATACCCAAAAATAACGATAAAAAGATTGAAGTAAACCGGGATGAACTATTATCCATAGTAAGAATGGCGTCATTTGTCACCAATGACGAATACCGCGTGGTCGAATTTTCATTAACAAAAAACAAACTGTCAATCTTTTCGAGCGCCGCAAATGTCGGGGAGGCTGCATTGGAAATTGCTGCGCAATATGACGGACCTGATTATACGAATACCTTCAATCCCGATTACATTTTAGATTTTTTAAAGGCTTCAGATTGCGAAACGATCACCATTGAACTTGGCGAAATCGACGATGCAGCATTGTTTAAAACCGGGCATGAAGAAATAAACGTCATGATGCCCGTTGAATGGAAGTAATAGGTCACATCACAAGCCTCAACCAAAAAGGTTGAATTTCTAAGTTTGGTCATTAGTCATTGGTCAATTTTAGGGTCGTCCCTGCAACATTTATACAATTATGGATTTTTGCTTTATGAAAGATGAATTGCGTGACCGATACTTTATTAACAAAAACAAGCCCAAACATATTGGCGATTTACTAAAGGAACTCTTTCCCCCCAAAACCCTCTCCCGCACCAATGCCCTCCATAATAATATCAGGAACGCATGGCGAAACATCGTCGGCGATGAAATATACCAGATTACCAGGATCGATGGGTTAAAGAACCGGATTTTGTATATAAATGTTGAATCCTCCGCCCTGATTCACCATTTGACTAACTTTGAACGGCATGCTATAATTCAAAAGATCAACGAGTTAATGGGGAAAAAATCTATAGATGACATTCGTTTTAAGGTGGGAAATATAAAATAATGACGAACAATGATACTTTGGACGCCGTTTTGGAAGCAGATGCCTATGATGCAACGTCAATAAAAACATTAGGGGGAATTGAAGCCGTCAGAAAGCGCCCGGCAATGTATATTGGAGATACCACCGCCAATGGGTTGCATCACCTGGTTGAAGAAATCGTTTGCAACAGTGTGGATGAAGCCCTTGCCGGTTTCTGCGAAAACATTGCCGTAAAAATAAATGTCGATGGCAGTGTAACCGTTGTTGATGACGGACGCGGCATCCCTGTCGATATACATAAGGAAACAAACAAATCTGCATTGGAAGTCGTTATGACAATGCTGCATGCCGGGGGTAAATTTGAACATAAAAGCTACAAGACGTCAGGGGGATTACACGGCGTCGGGGTGTCTGTCGTAAATGCCTTAAGCGAATGGTTTGAAGTGGAAGTAAAAAGGAATGGACATGTATACTTCCAGAGGTACGAAAAGGGGGAAGTTATTACACCGGTGGAAACAAGGGGAATAACGAAAAAACGGGGCACCAAAATTGTTTTTAAACCAGACCATGAAATATTTGAAGACACCGCATTTTGTTATGAAACGATCGCAAAGCGGTTGCGGGAATACGCATTTCTCAACAAAGGGCTAAAAATAACCTTTACCGACGAAAAAACGGATAAAAATGAAACGTTCCAGTACGAAGGCGGTATAAGGGCATTTGTAGAAGAACTGAATAGCGGCAAAGAAGTGATTCATAAGGATATCATATATCTTGAAAAGGAAATTAATGAAATCGTCGTGGAAGTGGCCTTTCAATACAATGAAAGCTACAACGAAAATATCTATTCGTTTGCAAACAACATAAATACGGTGGAAGGCGGTACTCATTTAAGTGGTTTCAGGGCTGCGCTTACCCGAACACTAAACAACTACCTTAAAAATAAAAAAATACAAGGCGAAGAGAAAGCCCCCACGGGAGATGATTACAAAGAGGGGCTTACGGCGGTTATCAGCATCAAACTACCCGAACCTCAATTTGAAGGACAAACAAAAACAAAACTGGGGAACAGAGAGGTTCAGGGTATTGTTGAAACAATCATCGGGGAACAACTTGGCATATATTTCGAGGAAACGCCGTCAACAGCAAAGGCCATTATTAACAAGGGAATCGAGGCTTCAAGGGCAAGAGAAGCCGCAAGAAAAGCCAGAGACCTTACCCGAAGAAAGGGAGCGTTAAGCAGTTCTAACCTTCCCGGGAAACTGGCGGACTGCTCTTCCAGGGATTTTGAAACATCGGAGCTTTTTTTAGTGGAAGGCATCTCTGCAGGCGGTACCGCAAAGCAAGGAAGAGACAGGAGGGTTCAGGCAATCCTCCCGCTCAAAGGAGTCATATTAAATGTTGAAAAGGCACGCATTGATAAAATGCTCAGCAATGAAGAAATCAGAACCCTCATATCCGCTTTAGGCACAGGCATCGGGATTGATGATTTCAACCTGAAAAACCTGAGATATGCAAAGATCATTATTATGACGGATGCGGATATTGATGGCGCCCACATCAGAACCCTTTTGCTCACCTTTTTTTTCCGCCAGATGATCGAATTGATAGACAAAGGACATGTTTACATAGCGCAGCCGCCGTTATTTAAAATAGTCAAAAACAAAAGACAGGAATATATCTATGACGATAAGGGACTGCAAAAAAAATTAATCACGTTCGGCATAGAAGGAACGGTAATGGAAATATGCAGTGATAAAAAAGAGACGCTCGACAGCCAAACGCTGGAAAAACTATTGCCACTCCTTGTTCAGATGGAAGAGCACATTAAATTTTTAAGCAAAAAGGGTGTCTCTCTTAGAAAATTTTTGTCGCTGAGAAACAAGGAAACGGGAAAACTGCCTTATTATAAAGTAACATACAAAGACAAAATAACGTATCTTTCT
The DNA here is from genome assembly GCF_900232105.1 of Candidatus Kuenenia stuttgartiensis. Classification (NCBI taxonomy): domain Bacteria; kingdom Pseudomonadati; phylum Planctomycetota; class Candidatus Brocadiia; order Candidatus Brocadiales; family Candidatus Brocadiaceae; genus Candidatus Kuenenia; species Candidatus Kuenenia stuttgartensis. The sequence goes on along the minus strand of NZ_LT934425.1, from coordinate 2,341,746 downwards.
TCGGAAGAGGATCTGGAAGCGTACATAAAAGAGAAACAACAAAAAGAAGGAAAAGAACTGGAAATCCTGGAAGAAGATGATATGGCTGATGAGAAAGAAAAAGGAGAAGGCGGGGCAATCGAGGTAATTGAATATCACGAATGCAAGGAAATTGAAAAAACAATCAATCTGATAGAGGGTTTTGGCTTTACAATAGATGAATATTTTCGCGGACAAAATGATGAGAAACCAAAATACAAATTAATAGCCGGCGAATCAGAGATTAATGCATTCTCTCTTAATGAAATACTGGAAAAAATAAGGGAAATCGCAAGGAAAGGCATGGAGATCCAGCGTTATAAAGGTTTGGGAGAAATGAACGCAGAAGAACTGGCGGAAACAACCATGAACTTCAATACAAGAACGTTGCTGAAAGTAAAAGTTGAGGATGCGGCAAAAGCAGATTCCATTTTCAGCACCTTAGCCGGCAAAGACGTTCAAAGAAGAAGGGAATTTATAGAAAAACATGCCCTGGAAGTACGAAATTTAGATATATAGTCAAACAAATAATGTTTTCGAAAAATTTACACACCCCAGTCCCCTCTTTTTAGAGGGGACTGGGGTGTGTTTGATAATATGCTTAGTCAAATAAATCTGTTTTTTAGAAAGCCATTTTATCGCCAAATTTCTAAAATCATATTTGTTTGGCTATAACTCTTAAGGTACTAAACAACATTGCTGCAACATTTTTATTTCCCGGGTAGGGTTGATTAAGGAGCGGTTTTTTTCGCATCGAATCCATCAATAATAATGAAGGAACTGTGTATTTGCTGTCACTTAATCCACATTACTGTCTAATAAATTTTACTCACACCTTATGAGTGAAAACCTATCATATTCTTGCGCAGGATGTAAGAATAAAATGTCGCTGTCGTGATAATTTGATCTATTCGCCTATCTAAAAATTCCCGACCTATGTTATAAATGCACATTACATTGATTATATCGCCTTTGTCACAAAACGCATTTTTTGCGCCAATACCCTGAAAATATTGCCCCTCCTTAGAAACCCTTGTCTAATAATTAAGACCATGGCAAAATTTGCATCATTCATGTAACGCTTATTAAAATAAATACTTACAGAATATTCATTGAAATTTTTGCCTGAAAAAAGCGAAATTAACACCTTTTTTAAGAGGAAAGGCTTGATTCCCGCAAAAACAATCCTTAACTATTTTTATTACCATCTCATAATAGTTTTTAAATACATAAATTGTTTTTTTGATGTACTTTATATCCCCACAGTTTCTGGTTTTTCCCGGGAAAAATGTATCCATTTTTCAACATACGCATATGAATACATTCTTCGGGCACTATAATTGCGAAAAGTGATATCAGAATTTTTATAAACATTCATCACCGATAGTTATTTAATTGAATAAAAGAGGAGTGAATTGTTCATGAAAAAGTATAGCAAAAAAAATTGTTCTGTCTGTATTGAATACCCTTATGGTTGCGATGATTGTTACAGCGAAATGAAAACTTTTATGACAACAAAAAACAAGCTGTTGCTTAATAAAAGGCAGCATACCTGCCTCACAAAAATACAAGAGGGATCGAAAATATCATCCCTGCGAAGGCAGGAATCCGGTAGTGTAAATCCATGAATTGCCGATCCACATTTCCGGATGCCCGATTACATGGGAATGAAAGATAAAGATGGTATTTTCATTATGAAACAAACAAAAAGAATCAATGTATAATAACCAAAACAGTCAGATACTCTACTAATAATGAGTTATTTACGGTACAGGGGTGTTTTAAAGCACATAAAAGCCCCGCTAATTTCCCCATTAGATAAAGTGTGCAACTTTCCTTTGTTCAAGGAAAAATATAAAAAGGTTTTTTGTTGATTATACGTATTAAATACTATAAAGTTTGCGGGAAATAATTTCAGGAGGGAGGGAGCAATGATAGCAGAAAAAGAGTTGAAGCAGAAAATATTTGTGTGTCCTCATTGTAAAGGGACGAATTTTATTTTCTTTGGCATGCAAAGGCAAAAGGGATTATTTAAAGGCCGCGAATTGTGGAACTGCAAAACATGCCACAGCACTTTTGCCAGAGAAGCTATCGATGTAAATAATTTGGAAGAAAATACCTCTTTTAACAGCAAGACCTTTCCATTCTATTACAAGGCGCGTTTTTCCTGCTGATGAAATCACCGGATATAATATTTGAGACATTAGAAGTTGGCCCATTATCGGTTAATTGTTACATTATCGGTTCCAGGTCAGATAATACTGCCGCAGTAATAGATGCAGGCGGCAATGTGAAAGAAATTGTTGAAATCCTCAAAAAACAAAACCTTACCCTGAAATACATTATCAATACTCATGCACATTTTGACCATGTCGGCGGGGTAAGCGAGCTTCATGCTTTAACAGGCGCACCATTTTTACTTCATCAGGGAGACGTCCCGCTTCTTGACTTTCTTGACGAACAGTCAAATTATTTTGGATTACCCCCGATTCCCAAACCCAAAGTAGACCGCTACCTCATTGATAACGAAGAACTCCCCCTCGGAGATGAAGTAATACGCATAATCCATACCCCCGGGCATTCCCCCGGCTGCGTGTGTTTCCTTTTTAATAACGCAATTTTTGCAGGAGATACATTGTTTGCAGGTTCTGTTGGAAGGACAGACCTTTACGGAGGCTCTCACGATACGCTGATTAACTCAGTAAAAACCCGCTTATTCACCTTGGAAGACCACGTATTGGTATACCCCGGACACGGCCCCGTTACCACAATTGGTAAAGAAAAGAAACATAATCCTTATTTTTAAATCCGGCTGCCTTTTACAGTGACTGGGAAAGAGATTGATAGTAACTATTCAGCGTAATTTATTAAACTACCGGAGATCAGAGCGCAACTCGTTCCCAAACCTTGTACTGAACATAGTGAAGTATCTGTTTGGGAACGTAATTGCACTGAAAACTTTGTTTCCAGTGAGGGTCTGACTTGACAAATTGCAAACTGTCTTAACCCTGTGATTTTATTCCCTATCTATCAGCAAACAGGCGAGAAACCGGAGTTTCCCGAACAAATGCATTCCCAAACAGATACTTCACTATGCTCAGTACAAGGTTTGGGAACGAGCCGTGTATCGTTTACGCTGAATAGTTACGATTGATATGAAAAAAATAATGATATTGATGTCTTTGATAGGATTACAGAAGATTTAGAATTGGAAAGCGTCCTTGTTAAGGCTAGTACATCGTTTCGTTAAAATGTGTACGTAAAAAAATGTCATTGCGAGGAGTGGAGCGGCGAAGCAATCTCTTGTTCCCAAAAGACTTAAGAGTGCTTCGCTGTCGCTAGCAATGACGGTATCAATGTAGATATTTTAATGAAACGTTATACTAGTGAGGGCGTAACATAGCATTATGACATTGCAACACTTGGAAACAAAATTCCGCATCAAATATTGGCAACTGTTGAATCAGGAAACTGGGTATTTCAAGTATTCGAGGCAAGCCATGACAACGTTTCTACTTTCATGGCATACATTTCTTGCAAAACACACGGCGGTATTCAAATTCAACGTAGATTCTAAATGCGCCGCTCGAAAAGTCTATCGCCCGTTTGATTTCGCTATCGTAATATGTCTTTGATGGTGTATGACAAACAGAGCAAACGTTTTTTTTGTCGGCGTACCAGTTTGATGACCATCGCATACGGATCACCATAAACACCAGTTAATTTACTTCGAGATCGAAATCCAGAATGTGAATATAATCCTGATAAGATTTTACAGGTTTTCATGAATACCCCATTCTCTTGCCTGAATAGTATAAACCTGCACGTACAGCTTTTTGTAGTCTTATTTTACCCGGAAAACATTATTCCTTATGGTATTGAGAAAGAACTATACTGAAAATTTACCCACACAAAACTTAGAAGACCCTAAATAATATACTACGCCCATAAATAAAGAACAAATGCTAAACAAGAACTACAGCAATTATTCAGCTTCGATTTTAATTACAAACCCATCTGAAGCCTGGTCGAAATATGACTGGTATGCCATCCTTCTCCTGTTTCTCCTTACCCTGGCATACTTTCACAAGGTCGTTATCCCCTTTGATACCAGCATACTGAGTGACCAAAATACTGATACCCGCCATCAGCTCTTTTATTGGAGGTATTTTGGTTTTGATACGCTGGCAAAGGGTACACTGCCCCTTTGGAATCCTTATATTTATAGCGGATCGCCCTTCGTTGGCGGCATACAGTCCGCATTGTTTTATCCGCTTAATCTTATTTTTCTCCTATTTCCCATTAATGTTGCAATTAATTACAGCATCATCCTGCACGTATTTTTGTCCGGAGTGTTCACCTATCTCTACATGAAATATCTTCGTTTTTCCGGAGCAGAAAGGCAGGGTGCATCTCCTTTGAAGAGCAGAGAGGCAGGCGGGCTATCCCGGACAAGCTGCATAATTTCTGCCATTATCTTTATGTTTTGTGCTCCGCAGATATTTCACGTCTATCCCGGGCACCTGCCAAATCTGTGCACCATGATATGGCTGCCGCTTATCCTCTTGTTTTCTGAGCTTTTTATCCGAACCAGAAATCTTTTGTATGCACTTGCCGGAGGCGTTGCCGTTGCCTGCAATATATTGGCAGGGCATCCCCAGTATTTCTTTTATACGGCAATTGCCGTATCGCTGTACTTTATCGTGCGTATTCTGCAAGAGTTTGCCGGACACAAAAACGGGAGGTGGGCGGGTTATTCATTTGCCGGCATTTTTGTCATTTATACTACAGGCGCCCTTCTTTCTTCGATACAATTGCTCCCTGCCTTTGAAATGGTGAAGCACTCCACCAGGCAAACACTCACGTATGAATGGGTGGGGCAGTTTTCTTTTTTACCTGAAAACTTTATTACCCTCTTTATCCCCGATTTCTTTGGCGATTTGTTTAATGCGCCGTATTGGGGACGATGCTATCTATGGGAAATGTCGTTATATCTGGGAATCCCTTCACTGATGCTATGCAGCATTGCCGCATTCAATTTTAAAAGCAAATATACCAGGATTTTTTTAATTATAGCATTAATAACAACAATCCTTGCTCTGGGCAAATTTATCCCTATCTTCAAAGTACTCTATGCTGTTGTGCCCGGGTTTAACATGTTTCGGGGGAATTCCAAGTTTATATTCATCGTTGCCTTTTCTCTCTCCGTGCTTGCCGGGTTTGGGATGGAATATTTACAAAATGTTTTTTCCATGAAAAAGCAGACAAAATTCCTCCTTATAATTGCTATTGGCATAGTTGCCGCAATAAGCATGTTTTTTATCATATTCTTTTTGTTTAACGCGGGATTTGGCGCATGGCATGCGATTATCCTCAAAATTTACTCATGGGGCGACCGCTACACAACGCTGCCTGGTCTGAATAATGCCAATTTTCTGCAAACGACCTTTGCCGTAGCCAGGAAGAGTGCTATAAAAGTTATAATACTGGCAATACTCAGCCTGCTTATTGTCGGATTATGGATAAACGGACGATTCAATAAGAAGGTGCTTATTCCTCTTACAATCGCCTTGCTATTTGGAGATTTGTGGATGTTTGGAAACCGCTATATGGTCACATTCGATCTTCAGGATTGTTTTTGGAATAAAGAAGTAACCGATGTCTTGAAGAAAGACCCTCGCCCGTCCCGCATAACAACGATCGGACATTTTGAGTTGAATCAGGGCATGGCGCACTATATTGCAAATATAGGAGGATACGACGCCAATGTGATAAAGGAATACAGCGAGTTTGTTAATCTGTTAAGCGGAAAACCCATTGAACAGCCAAACATAGTAATGGAGGTATCTAACATTTCAAAACTTACCAACCTCCTAAATGTGAAATATCTACTTCTTCCCTCAAACGCAAGAATAAATCATCCGGGTTTTACATTATTATACAATGACGCAAAATACGCCATTTTTGAAAACACACATGCACTGCCGCGCGCTTTTATTGTCCGGAAGGCAAAGGAACTTCATGGCAGAGATGCAATATTTAAGGAACTTTCAGGCGATGAATTTCAACCGGAAGAATATATTATTGTAGAAGAACCATTACCGCCTGTCCGCACTGCCGGATTGCAAAACATACGAAACGAACCATTGCCGGAAATACTTGAGTATACGCCAAACAGTGTAACAATTAAGGCGTCTCTTGCGGAAGATGGATACCTTGTCCTGGGCGATACGTATTATCCGGGATGGAATGCCTATGTGGACGGCAGGAGGAGCAGGATATATAAAACAGATTACGTGATACGGTCTGTCTTCCTTGAAAAAGGAGAACACATCGTCAGGTTTTTGTACGAACCAAAATCTTTTGTCATAGGCATGATAATTTCCCTCTCCGCGTTTATTCTAATAATCCCATCATGCATTTATTTAGCGGTATACCGAAAAGACCCTAAGCTGGCATAGTCAGAAGCCGGGTAGGAAACAGATGCATAGCAAATAATATTGCCAATTTATGGGGATGCATTCCCGATTTTTTGTAAATCTTCACACATGCCTGTAGTCAGAGGGGTATTGTATAGCAAGCATCCTTTTTTATTTTAACCCTGCCAGGGGTTTTTCATGCAAATTGTAGTGGCAAGGCGTGCCTTGCTACGGCATTAAGGGATTTCAAATATTGGCTCTTCAGGCAAGTGAGTGGGTAAAAATGAATGCCATTGGGTTTTTGCCTTTTAAAAACTCAGCCTGATTAAAGGGACACTTCCCCACGACAACGTCAAAGTTACCTTACGAAAGACGCGGATCAAGAATTTGTGCCAAAAGCTCCCGTCAATAAGTGGAGAAGAAAGTAAAAAACAATAGAATTACCTTATAAATGGGCAAAAATAAGCAAAACAGGCAAAATGGCGCGGGAGTATCTCTGTAGTAACGAAAGAGAGAGGGTAAAATAAAGTGCTTTTTTGTTCTCTACATTACAAGCGATGCATTTGAAGTGCAAGAAAAGGTCTTGCCGCATAGTGTAGAGGCGAAGCATTTGCTCTAAATTGTCGTAAATGCCTTAGCTGACACCGCAAGAGGGTATCTGATTTCTATCCAATGCCGAGATGTATTTGAGCTTGGCTTCTTCTATCAGGCTGACATTGGTTCCGGTAGCAATCCAGCAGTAGCAAGAAAGACAAAGTTTGTTTTTGATTTAATAAAACATTTGTTTATAATTTCCTGATATGGTTTTTCACATTCATTAATAGATAAAACATATCGCAGCATCGCCGCAATTAAAGACCACCCATCTTTCCTATTCCCCATACAATGAGGGGATGAAGGGGCGGCAAAAAACTTCATGAAAAAACATGTTTTTGCAGAATAATATTATATCTAACAATGACAATACTTTACATAATGATTCCCATCTCAATTGTTTTAGCGTCATTTTTTGTATATACCTTTTTATGGGCGGTGAAAAATGAACAATTTGACGATCTTGAAACACCAGCACATAAAATTTTAATTGATGACTGGAACAAAAAAATATAAGAAGCGCAACATTTTAAACAACTGAAGTTTTGCAAAAAAATTATTAAATTTAATTGGAGAAAAGAAGAAACATGGGCGCATCAAACGTTGATACCTCAAATCGTATTCAAATTGAATATGATGACAAAATTGCCAGAATGTTCACCATAGCCACCATCGTTTGGGCGGCAATCGCCTTCACAATAGGGGTATTTGTGGCATTTCAAATAGCGGTTTGGCAATTAAATTTTAATACCGGGTGGCTTACTTACGGACGGCTAAGGCCGGTACACACCAACGCAAACATCTTCGCATTTGCCGGCAATGCCATTTTCGCCGGCATATACCATTCTTCTCAGCGGTTATTAAAGACGCGCATGTTTTCCGATACCTTAAGCAGGCTGCACTTTTGGGGCTGGCAAAGTATTATCGTACTGGCCGTCATTACAATACCGCTAGGGTTAACGCAAGGGAAAGAGTATGCTGAACTGGAATGGCCCATTGATATTCTTGTCGCTTTGGTATGGGTTATATTTGCCATTAATTTTTTCGGCACTTTGCTGAAACGCAATGAAAAACACCTGTACGTTTCCATCTGGTTTTACATTGCTACGGTCATTACCGTGGGAGTGCTTTACATTATTAATGCAATAAGCCTGCCCGTTAGTTTGTTTAAAAGTTATATTGTATTTGCCGGAATACAGGACGCGCTTGTTCAATGGTGGTACGGACATAATGCCGTCGCCTTTTTCCTTACTACGCCTTTTCTCGGATTAATGTATTACTATTTGCCAAAAGCCGTAAACAGGCCTATTTACAGCTACAGGCTTTCGATATTACACTTCTGGTCTCTTATCTTTATTTATATCTGGGCAGGCCCCCATCATCTTTTGAATACGGCGCTGCCTGCCTGGCTGCAAACCCTGGGTGTAATTTTCAGCGTCATGCTATGGGCGCCAAGTTGGGGCGGTATGGTAAACGGGCTGTTGACGATCCGTGGGGCATGGCATTTATTACGCACTGAACCAATCGTTAAATTTTTTGTGGCGGCCATTACTTTTTACGGTATGGGAACCTTTGAAGGGTCGCTTCTCTCCCTTAAGCCGGTAAACGCTATTGGCCATTACACTGACTGGATTATAGGACATGTTCATGTGGGAACATTGGGCTGGAACGGATTTCTTGCGTTTGCAATGATATATTATATTGTCCCGAAATTGTGGAAAACAGAATTATATAGCAAAAAACTCGCAAACATACATTTCTGGGTAGGCCTTTTAGGCATACTTCTTTATTACATTTCAATGCTGGCCGCAGGAATTACACAAAGTTTGATGTGGATGGAAATGGACAATAAAGGAAATCTTGTCTATCCGGAATTCATTGAAACCGTCATTCGCATAATTCCGCTCTTTTACTTCCGCGCAATAGGGGGAGTATTGTTCTTAGGCGGTTTCTTCCTGTTGCTGTATAACATTTGCAAGACCATCAGACTATCGCCCCCCGATTTAAAAAATGATACAATACAAATAAGTGTATCCCCTAAGACCGTTCCCCTTTCAGAACACGGGCATAGAAGGCTTGAAGGGATGGCGGTTACGTTCAGTGTTTTGGCGCTTATTGCCATCATGGTAGGCTCTGTCATTGAAATAGTCCCCACACTTTCCATTCATAAATACATTACGCCGGAGAACAAAATGGCGTCATTCACACCCTTGGAACTGGAAGGGCGTGATATTTATATAAAAGAAGGGTGCCACAATTGCCATTCGCAAATGATCCGGACGATGCCCCCGGAAATATTACGATACGGGCACGCTTCCATTATTGAAGAATCCATGTACGACAGGCCTTCTCAATGGGGGTCGAAACGCACGGGGCCAGACCTTGCAAGACTGGGGAAAAAATACCCCGACCTTTGGCATTACATGCATATGATAAATCCCCGTGCCGTCATAAAGGAATCCATTATGCCCGCCTACCCCTGGCTGGCAAAGAAGAAGATTCACTTTTTCGGCATAAGAAAGAAGATATCCCTCCTCCATAAAATGGGCGCTCCCTATTCAGAAAAAGAACGGGCGGATGCAGATATTATGGCGGAAATACAGGCGCATGAAATTGCCGAATCTCTTAAAAAACAAGGCGTGAAAGAAAATGTGGAAGACAAGGAAATCACTGCATTAATAGCATATCTCCAGGCGCTTGGACAGAAAGGAGTTCAATAACATGAAACAACAGGCTTTAGCACACTTTACCGATACGTATTTGGCGGCGATTGGATTTTTTTTATTCTTTTTTGTTTTTCTGGGCATCCTTTTTTGGATTCAAAGGAAGGGCGCTGCCAAACACTATGATTATATGTCCCATTTGCCGCTTCGCGAGGAGGAACGATCATGAACAGGGATACTCATGTAAAAGATACTCCTATGACAGGGGATGAATACGACGGGATTACCGAATATGACAACCCATGCCCGGCATGGCTAATGTATATTTTCTATACAACGATCCTTTTTGCCGTCTTCTACCTTGGGTACCATTTCGGAAGCGTTAGGAACGGGAAATTGCAGGTAGCCGCGACTGTTGCTCCACCTGCGAATATGATGCAAGCGGAAGAAATACTGATGGAACTGCCTGAAATAACTGAAGCGCAGCTCACTACGCTGCTGGCTGACAAGGATGCATTGGCAAAGGGGAAAGAGGTGTACGCCTCAAAATGTTCTTCCTGCCATGGAGAAGAAGGAGAAGGATTGATCGGGCCAAACCTGGTGGATAATTACTGGTTACACGGCAGAGGGGGAATACGCGAAATAGCAAGCATAATCAGCGATGGCATTCCCGACACCGGCATGGCTGCATGGAGAGGAAGAATTACAGATGAAAACATTCAGCAAACAGCCGCTTATATAAAATCATTAAGAGGTTCCATGCCTGAAAACCCAAGAGACCCGGAAGGAGAACTTGTAGAAGAATAATATGTCGAAAAACTTCTACAATCCGTCCCATGAGGGTATTCGCATAACCCATCCTATGGCAGTTTACGGATTCTACAGAAAGTACAGAACCATTGTTGAAATAGCGCTGCTCATCGCATTTTTTCTGTTTCCCTGGATAAAAATAAACGGTTTTCCTGCAATTCTCATTGACATACCGCACAGAAGATTTTCGCTGTTTGGCTTACAATTCTGGGGGCATGACACGCCCATGCTCTTCTTCGTGATGGCAAGTTTTTCCATGGGAATCGTCTTTGCCACTTCTGCCTGGGGAAGGGTATGGTGCGGATGGGCTTGCCCGCAAACGGTTTTTATTGGAGCAATTTTCCGAAAAATTGAATCTTTCGTAGAGGGAGGCCATATTGCGAGAATCAAACTCCGGAAGGCGCCTTTTCACAAAGAGAAATTAATCAAAAAAACAGTTAAATGGTCTTTGTTTTTTTTGACAAGCGCTGTTATCTCTCACACAATCCTTGCATATTTTGCCGGAGCAGAAAATCTCGTCTCAATGATTGCCATTTCCCCCTTTAAAAATTGGGCGGTTTTTCTGACCACAGGTATTGTTACCATTGTGGTGATGTTGAATTTTGGCTGGTTTAGGGAGCAGTTGTGCATATCAATCTGTCCGTACGGAAGATTGCAATCGGTATTAATGGACGAAAACTCCCTTGCAATAATTTACGATGAAAAAAGAGGTGAACCGCGAAAAGGGCTGCAACCGAAGACGGAAGAGCCGGGAGATTGCATTAATTGCTATAAATGTGTTGCCGTTTGTCCAACAGGAATAGATATCCGCAAAGGGCTGCAAATGGAATGTATTGCCTGTACTGCCTGCATTGACGCATGCGACACGGTAATGGCAACGGTTAAAAAGCCGAAGGGGCTTATACGGTATGAGTCGGAAAACGGCCTGAGAGGAAGACCCTCAGGTTTTTGGCGTATTAAAAACATGATTTACCTGGGATTAGTCTCCGCCTGCCTGATAGGATTAGCCTCCTATATTTCAAACAGGCCTGATTTGGATATTACCGTATTGAGAGCGCAGGAAAGTCCTTATCGGGTAATTACCAAATCCCGGGAAGAACCCCTCATCTCAAACCATTACACGCTGAATCTGAAAAACCAGAGCTTTCATGAGATAGAAGTGGATATTAAACACGCTGAAGATAGCAGAAATAAAGGGATTGAAATTATAGCGCCGACGTATCCTGAAATGATTGCGCCGGGAAAAACAACAAAAAACCATTTTTTCATAACGTTTCCCAAATCGCTTTTGAGCGAAAAAGGGCAACTGAATTTTCAATTACACATTGCTGCTACATCAAACAACAAAACAACCCGAAATTACATAAAGGAGTTAACCCTTGCCGGACCTGTCAAATAATATAATACAACGCATTGGAGAAATGTCACCCTTCTTTGTTCCTTTTGCAGTAATTGCCGCAAGCCTTATCGGCAGTGTCCACTGTGTAGGAATGTGCGGCGGCCTGGCATTGGCCGCAAGCGCTCACAGCAAAGCGGGGCTGATTTCATACCATATAGGACGCTTTTTAGGATACTTTTGCATTGGTGCCCTGGCGGGGCTTCTTGGCTCAAAATTTATCCATTCAGAAATGAAATACCTCTCTTTTGTATCAACGATTTTCCTGGGTATAACCTTCTTTATTATCGGATTCCGTATTCTGAAAGAGGGCAATCTGCACATAAAACAACCGTATTTTCTGCGGTTATTTTACCAGAAAAGAGTAGGGCGTTTATTAGAAGCCAGGGTTTCGCCAAAGAGAGCGGGTTTTTTAATAGGTGTCCTCAGCCCTTTACTGCCATGCGGATGGTTATATGGTTTTATCCTTATAGCCGTTACTACGCACAATCCACTATGGGGCGGCATATTGCTTTTCTCGTTCTGGTTAGGCACTATCCCCGCACTCTCCGGCATTTCCTACCTGACAAAAAAACCGGTACAACTCCTTAATAATAAGGCAATGGCTTTTGTGGGCGTATTTTTGATTTTTATTGGCATATCAAGCGTAATCATAAAATTAACCGGCATAAACTCCAACTGTTGCCATTAAAATTTCATAGAGACGTTGTTTGGTAATTCAGGGAACACCATACTTAATTATGGAATAATAGATGATGCTACTAAAAGGCTGAAAGGAGTCAAATAATGTCAGTAATAAGCCTAAGACTGAAAGACAGCCTTTCCGGTCTCCGCATGGAAATCACAGATACTGATAGTTTGTAACACTTTAGTTTTTTGAAAAGAATCGTAACTATTTAGTGTAATCTATTAAACTAACGAAGCACAACTCGTTTCCAAATCTTGTACTGAACATAGTGAAGTATCTGTTTGGAAACGTAATGGCACCGGAAACTACATTCGCGGGTTCACTCATTAGAAGGCTTTTGTCAAGGACAAAATATCTCCGGTCGCAAAAATATCTACATTTTCACGTTTTGAATACCCCTCCAAGTACGGAATCGCTCTTACTGCTGTTTACGAAAATGACTATACCGTTCACGTTTATCTACGCCCGTGGTATTTCGCAATTGTTTTGGTATCGTTCTCATCCGCACCATTCACCCATCGGGATCAAGGCTTTGTGAAAGACTTTCTCACCGCCCCTGACTTATCTTCTGTCCCAGAAAACCATCGGTTCCATACCAGTGTCCAATCGTTATTCACAGAATATTCGGCTCTACGGCCAAAACCTCACGGCTCATGGTATGGGCAGATCAGAATGGAATATTCTTTTTCGCCGATTCCTTTACCGGCACAACTCATAATAAAAGGTGGAACAACTTCCAATCAGGTTTCATGGATTGGTTACCTAACCCGCAACCGGTTCCTTGCACCACCTAATCTGCTTGCTACCCAAACATTTTTTTCTCGTCGTAGTTTACTTGCTCCTTTATTATGTAATAACATGCCCTGGCCAGCTTATTGCTCAAGGCTTTCGTTGCCAGAACTACATGGCTCTTTGACGCCTTCCTCTGATGCCATTTCCTTCCCTTTTCGCAAAATCTTACGTGAAAATGCGCTGCCTCCACATACGCCCACGCAAGGTATTTATTCCCGTTCTTACGGTTTCCTTTCCCTTTGCTCTTACCATTCGATAATTTTTTTGCCGATACGCATCTGCAATAAGATGAATACATCCCCACATCACTAAATCGCTCTATGTTCCCAGTTGCTACGTCTTAGAATAAATGCTCCAAAAATGCCCAATTAGTCTCAGAATATTTGAGTCTAATACCCAGCAAATGATTTGAAAAATCTTACCCAGCTACCCCGCATTTTTTTTATCCTGCGTAAGTATTTCACTTGATTTTTTGTTCACGTTAAGAAAAATACATCGTTTACCCCGTTAGAAAGAAGTTCCGTCCGTAAGGCGGAGTAAAGCCTCATTAAATAGTTTGGAAGAGGTTAAAACCACTTCCAAACTTCCTAACGGCGGTTTACTTCCCAGTTCCCCGTTTTCACGAGGACAAGTTTTGTAAGATTTTTCCGGAACATAAAAAACTCAGGGCAGGAGGACCGAACGTTGGGAAACTTCATCCTCCTGCCCATTTCCCCCCTATACAAAGGAGGCAGTGCGTGAATATTATAGAAAAAATCCACAAGCATGAAAAGCTTATTGCGACAAAACAGAAGCCATGCTTTTGTCCAAAGTGCAAGAGTACCCATGTCAATTTCACCCTTCATGAATGCAGATATCGGTTGTTTCACGTTATTATCGACTCCCTTGTTCATACGATAGAATCTTTCCTGGGACGTTGGAAATGTTCCTTGTGCAAGAAGACGTTTACTTCCTATCCTGAGTATGCGCTCCCTTACAAGCGGTACGTAAAGGATCACTGTCTCTCCTTCAGTCAGGCTTATGTCAAAGATGATACAGAAACCTACCGGAGTGTCTCCTCTGCCATCGGATATACTACCCGAACACAGGAAATAGACAACCGCATGCTTGCCTGGTCAACCGTTTGGAGGTGGCTGCGTTTCTTTGGCTCACTGAAATACACACTCCGCAACGCCTTTGACCTCATCAGGCAGGCCGACCCCAACTCTCCGGTTTTTCGCCAAATGTTTCCCATTTACCACGGAAAGTATAAAAGCAAACAACGAAAAACCTCCCTCGATCAATCGATTCAATTGTTCAGCGCCGAGCCGGAATATCACCGAATTTTTGGGCATTCATTTTTCCCCGAACTGGCAACAAAAAGCGGCTGGTCTTGAGTTACAATCACCTCCACACTTAAAAAAGGAGGTGAATTATGAAATCGAAAGACGAAAAATGGGCTTTATTCTGGTGCAATCTTCTGCATCCTGTCATCTTCGGTGAGATTGAGAAGGAGCAGACCAACCTTTTTCTGAAAAAACTCTGCCTTCAGGAGGTCGTATTCCCCAACGGAAAGCGGAAAAGACCCACTATCTCTACCCTCAGGAGAAAACTCAACCGCTACCGCAAAGATGGATTTCAATCTCTTGCAAGAAAGGCGAGGAGCGACCGTGGCGCATCCAGAAGGTTTTCTCCTGAAATTATCGACAAAGCCGTTGAACTCAAAAAAGAACAACCACGCCGCAGCGACGATTGCCTCAACCGCTTTCTTGAGAAATACTATGGGAAAACGATCCCCAAATCCACCCTCTACCGCCATCTCAGACTCGCAGGGGCGACCCGGCTCAAACTCGGCGTCTCACAGCAAAAGGTGCGTATACGCTCTTAGCCGTGAGCATACCCACGACCTCTGGATTGGCGACTTCCAGGAAGGCCCTTTCGTGCTCGTTGACGGCGAGGCGCTTCCCACAAACCTCTGTCTCTTTATCGACTGCTACAGCCGTTATGTGGTCGAAGGACGGTATTATCTCAAACAAACCCTCGATATCCTTATCGATTCTCTCATCAGGGCCTGGACTATCCACGGCTCGCCCAAAGAACTCTACCTCGACAATGCCAAGGTCTACCACTCTGACGCCCTGCGCTCTGCCTGTTACAACCTCGGCATTAAACTCATCCACAGACCACCACGCGACCCTGCTCCCGGCGGACTGGTCGAACGTTTCTTCGGCACCAGCCAGACACAGTTCGAGTCGGAAGTCCGCTCCGGCGACATTATCACCCTTGATGCCATTAACCAGGCCTTCTCCGCTTACCTTGCCGTTGTCTATCACGCAAGAATCCACTCCGAAACCAATCAATCTCCAAAACAACGCTACGACGAGGGGCTTACCGTCATCCGACACGTCGATATGGACGCCGCTCTTGCCTTCTTCATGAAACGCATCCCCAGAACCGTTGACAGAACCTTTGCCGATGTCCGCATTGATAACCGCTTTTACCGTGTTGACCCCAAACTCAGAGGCGATAAAGTAGAAGTCCGTTACGACCCATACGGCGATCTCAAAAAGGTCTTGATCTATTCCGCAAACGGTGAATACCTCGGCTCGGGAAATCTCTACCTGCGCGACCAGGGCGCTGAAACTCCAGCCGCCTCACCTTCAAAACCAAAACATAATTACCTCGACCTTATCACTCAGAAACACAAATCCATTCTCCAGGCTCAGGCCAAAGGCATTGATTACCACCAAATCATCTCCGAACGACCCTGGCCATTCATGGCATTCGTCCAGAAACTCGCACTCCTCATGGGACACAAAGGCTCTCTCTCCGCCTTCAGCTCTCATGAACTCGAATCGCTTAAAAAATGCTACAACCGTATCCCCGCTCTCAACGAATCATTGCTCACGGAGGCATTCCAAAATGCCTCCGTGAAAACCTTACCCTATATCATTCGTGAATTACAAATCGCTTACTCGAAAAAGGAGGTCTCTTAACCATGTTTACTTCTCATTTTTCCATGACTACTCAGCCGTTCTCTGAAAGAATCAACACCAGCCTTATCATGAAAGACGAACGCTTTACCCAGGGGCTTGCACGACTCCAATACCTCTTACACTCAGGCTCTATCGCCGTCCTCTACGGACAGACGGGAGTCGGAAAATCCACACTCCTCAAACTCTTCCTCTCACAAATCCCCCAAAACCTGTTTCTCCCCATCTACCTCCATTTTACCCACCTAAAATCATCCAGCCTTCTCTCCTTAATCGTCTCCCAGCTCGGTGAAATACCAAAACACACCAAAGACCGGCTCTTCCTCCAAATTATGGATAAATCCTTGCGCTCAAATCTCACTCCCATTATCGTTATCGACGAGGCTCATCTCCTGAAAACCGACGCCATCACAGACCTCAGACTCCTTGTCAGCTCTCCGCTTGATTCTTCCACTCATCTCAAAATCATCCTCTCGGGACAGGAACACCTCAAATATATCCTCAAAAGAGACATCCATGCCGACTTCGCACAACGCATCTCGGTACATTACCACATTCATCCCCTTACTAAAACTCAAACCGCTGCATACATAGACTTCCATCTGAAATCTTCCGGCGCATCCGATAAAATCTTTGACTCAGACGTCAAAGACCTGATCCATGAGTTCTCCGCCGGCATCCCAAGGCAAATCAACGCCATTTCCACCGCCTGCCTGATTAACGCTTCCATCAGACAATCACAGAAAATTACCCAGGATATCTTCCATCAGGCTCTTGCTGAAATTCAATCTTTTTAAGGAGGTCTACCATGGCCCGTCTCTTTTCCCCTCAACTCTTGCGCTCATTACGAAACGATATCCCCATCGATCGACTCATCGCTGATGTCCTCTCCATACCTCATAAATACTCCGAAGGCTATTTCCGCTTCCTCTGCCCTCTCTGTTCTGAATTTAATTCCGCCACCAACCCAAATACGAACCTCGCCAGGTGTTTCCGTTGTAAAAAAAACTTTAATACCATCGACATCGTCATGGTAGATTCCAACTCCTCTTTCCCAGATGCTGTCTATCTGCTAAAATCCGTTTTACCTCAATATATTAATTCCACTTAATCTGAGAATTCCAGGTTCATTTATTGTGGGGCTTAGCACCATAAGCGCTAACTTGTTTTAGGTGCGCTCGAAGTATTTTGATATCTGTGTTTTTCGGATTCTTGTATTTTCTGCTAAAGAACAAGCAATGTCATTCCAGCACTTAAGAACTTCCTGTAATGATAACGCTGGTTCTATAGCCCGTTTTACTTGATTAAGCATAAAAGCAAATTCACGCCATTTGCTTTTAGTCTTCTTGCTTGACAATGAAGTATCCCCAGGGGGAAAAAGACGTAGCAAAATCTATTAGTTTTTCTGTCAAAAGAGCAACGAATAGTTTGCCATAAAGCCAAGCTTTTGAGCTATCATCATCGTATTTAGGTAAGTGTCCAAATTGTGCTATTTGTTTAAATCTTTTAAAGACCAGTTCAATTTGCCATCGAACTCGATACCATTCTAAGATATCAAAAGCGGTAAATTGATTTTCAGGAAACGTTGTGAATACTATTACGTACTTGGCATAAATAAGGGTCTCCGGTTTTAGTTCAATGCCCTTTTTGCTTGCATGTCTTTTAAGTTTTTTATGAGCTATTTTAATGGCTTCTTCTGTTTTGCGTATTATACAAAGACGACCTTTGACATATTCAGTATTATCAACGTTTGGAATAAAAACGTTCCATGATTTTATAGCAAGGGGTCTTTTTAAATATTGGATTTCTTTCAATAAAGGAAAGGGTTTCTTTTCTTCGCCGAATATCCGTAGAGATTGCGAATTAACTCTAACGCTAAGATAAGCGCCTTTCCTTGTTGCATGATGAATTCCTTGGCCAGTACAGTAACCTCTGTCAGCTATAATATAATCATCTTTTTTCATCGGAAACTGCCGAAAAGATTCTCCTGTGCCTTCTCCTTCAGTTCCCGTAAGTTTAAAGAAATCGCAAGATAATGAAGGAACCTCAATACTATAATGAATGCGCCAAAGACTTCCTGTTTTCCCAGGTTCCTTTACTGTTGTTGCATCAAATAAGCGAAGATGAAAATTATTCCGTTTATTAATTTGGAGGCCACGCTCACGGAATAAAGATAAACATAATTTATATAGCCATTCTTTGCTCTTTTTTAATCGCTTTAATAAGGCAACATCGGATAAATCTGCTAAGTTAGCACGCTTGGCTAGAACTACTGTTTCACGCAATGAATAGCCACATCCTAAATGAATTAATAATGTTCGAAGAAGCTTTTCTTCAGATTTATCCTTGCGCAAGCCTTTTAAAGCATTTGTATCAACGGCTAAACTTTTCCAATCGTTTGGGAAGAAAGTTCTTAGAAGATCCCAATCTTCTCTCATCATGGCTTTATCCTCCTATAGAGTGATTAGCGGGATAATTAACATAAAAATACCATGATGAATAAAATTTGTCAATAAAACAAGTTAGCGCTTATGGGGCTTAGCACCCAGTCTCCAGCATTATCGTCATTGCCAGGATTTCGCCTATCCCAGGCACCTTGAGCAATTTCTTATACGGCTTCTTTAGCTTCACCTCCTTTAATACCGCTTTCTCTATCTTGTATATCTGCTTATTTAATACCTCTATTACCTCGTGATCGCACTGTGCTGACATGGTCAAATGCACGTCGCTGAACATCCCCATTACCTCTTCGTTACTCAGCTTCTTTATCGTATCACCGCTTATCGGTACTCCTTTGTTACGGTTTACCATCGTTTGCATACTCAATATATGCGCTGTCCTTTGTTGTACCAACATCATCCGCTTCCTCAGTAAATCCCTCACTGACCGCGTCTCTTTGGGATAAATATATCCCTCTGGTAATATCTTTAACCGTAACATCTTTGCCAACCAAAACGAATCCCTCGTGTCGTCAATGTACTTTAATCCCTCATACTGCTGCATTGCCGATGTATTTGCCAGGTGTACCTGATAGCCTGCCTCCATCAGACCATCCACTATCCAGTACCAGTTAAAGGTCGATTCTACTACTATACCCTTTATTTCTTTTTTGTATGGCTCTAATACGCGCTTTATTTCATTGATGTCATTACGGTTTCTCCTCTTGAATACCTTCCGATCCTCCTCATCGAGTATTCCAATATAATTATTATCACCATGTAAATCTATTCCTACGAAATATCCCATTGCTCGCTCCCTCCTTACTTTGTTATTATTTAACAATCGCCTTTCACGGTATCCTCCATTTTACCATGAAGAGTGCGCTCGGAGGTGCCTTCTATATGATTATCAGGTTTGCAACCCAATGTCATTAAGTTAAGAATTATTGTAACACTTTGGTTTAAAAAAACGTATTACCGATAAGCTCCGTAGGAGCAACCTGTTTGTGGTAGATAGGATACCATAACAGATATTAGCTCCGTCAGGAGCGGCCTGTCTTCCTGTCAATCATATACAGGCCGCTCCTGACGGAGCTATTTACCTGTTGAATTTTATTGCGCTACAAACAGACCGCCCCTAAAGGGGCTACATTGTTTTTTATATCCCCTTGGATTTTTCAAATAACTAAGTGTTAAGAATTATTTTATTAAAAACAACCCCCTTTTTCCCCCTTTATTAAGGGGAACTTTTCTGGCAGGTTGTTTAACTTAATGACATTGGTTTGCAACCTGAACCAAACGTTTTATACTTTTTATACAGCCTTCTATGAACAGAACAAATGACAAATAAATTCCAGCTTACAAACAGGGATTTTGTGATTTGGGAATTGGCATTTTACCACAGTACATGGCCCCATTATACGCATAAACTCATAGGTTCAGGTTACAAACCTGAACCCGCCTGTAGTCGTGGCAATGCGCATCATCGTGAAAAATGGAGGGTTGATTATGCCGATGTAGATGGCGGATATATTGGATTCATTAGTCAATTAGTAAACACAGATACGAGTGATTGGACAACAGATGCCTGGAATGCTACAATTTATTGGTATATGAGGGGTGGGTAAAAATAAATGCCGCTGGGTTTTTGCATTTTAAAACCCCACCTAATTTAATAACCGCCAAAACACATTAGTCTAAGGAAAGGTATCGGGAAAATGAATAATTACTGGGTTAAAAAAACAGTTGGAGGCCTCCTCCTGGTAATATCAAGCCTCTCCTTTGTTAACGACTCTTATTCATACAGCCGCGAGAATTACGGCGCCCATTCCATGATTTACCCGGATATGCCGGAAGTTGATATCGAAGAACTCTTTTCAAAAAGTTCGGCATTGGGGATTGCTTACCTGCGGCTTGATGTTCAGTTGTCTTCCATTTTTGTTCAGGAAGACGCACCTCCGGAGTGGGAACCAATGGATATTATTGTAGATTTGGCGGGAAAATATGGCGTACAGATATTGGGAACACTCACTTCCATGCCAGACTGGGCAGGGAATTGTCCGTCAGGAGAGGCCGCCTATGACCCCAATTTTTGCCCACCTGCAGATTATGATCAATGGGCAAAATGGATTGCCATGATTGTGGGACGATACAAAGGCGATATTCATTACTGGGAAGTTTGGAACGAACCCAATGAATATACTTGCACCAGCACTGCATGCGAAGGATTCTTTTACGGCGATGCTTCGGAATATGCACAATTGCTCTCCACAACATATGACGCTATTAAGGCGGCGGACAGCTCTGCAAACATTCTTATTGCGGGCGTTTTTATGCCTCTAGCGTGAGTTTATCACAAAATAAGGCATGAAGCAACGTAACATAAATACAGTCAATGCGTTAAGCACAACATCAATTGTATACACTGAGTCCTTGAAGTTTCAGCCGATGTTTGTGGAAATCCATAATGCCTAACGCATTCATCAACAGAGATTCCTTGTCGGACATTTCTTCCAATTTGTAGGTAGCCTTAACTCTCCCTCTGGCCTTTGTTTCTTCAAGCATAGCAGAAAGCCTTATATTATTAAGGGTGTCTAACAGGGTATCTAACGTTCCACTAAATTGTGCGTGCGCTTTTGCCTGATACCACACAATCGCCGCCATTAGGTATCCGAGGACGCAAATAAAAAAATGCACCCTGATTTTCTGATCCGTCCAGTGAAATTGCGGTTTTAAAGCAAGGTGATAGGGGTTCTTGAGATTTCTAAAGGCATGTTCAATTTTTGATTGCCCATAGTAGGCTTTTATAATGTCCGCGGTATCCCAATCGTGATGGTCTGTCATAAGAATCCTGAACCCCAGTTCCCCTTCTATTTCTTCGAGCTTTTTCTGGTCGATTGAAAAATTCAATTGAAACTTGCCTTCAGATACCTCTTTTAACGACCAATCGATAACATCCTTCGCAAATTGACATTTCACTACACTTCTTATCGTATCCTCCAGACCCTCTTTGTCCCGCATCTTTCCCTTTGGATTACACAGATGCTGCTGTAAGAGCTTTAACTGATGTTCTGCCTTTTCCAGAGACTTAGACATTCCCCTTAATTGCCCAACCTTTAATTTCTCGGAAATAAATACGACAACGGTTCTTTCCTGCCCCCAAATAACCCGTTTGTCATGGTACACCTGTATCTTACTGCCGTCAACGTCATATTCCCTGAAATTACACATGGCATCCCCTACCAACTGCTTGTGATGATACGGTGTAAGCGCTCCAACGTAATGCAATGCCAATCTCTCTACAATAGCCATATTGTCCATGGAATTGTTTCCACGATCAAAAACAATAGTGTGCTTTTTGCTGTCGAAACCTAATCCGGTCATCCTGTCTTTTATCGTCTCAAGAACCGCGCTGAACACCTTTGCATCCGCCATGTTCCCCTGATAGGTATGGTGAAACAACGGTATCATGTCGTTACGTGTAACGACCATCGCCAACCCGACCTGCCTGAGATCGTATCGCTTTTGTTTGTTTTTCCCCCGCCGGGCAATAGTGCATCGCAGATTAGTTGTGTCGATATACGTGAAAAAATTGGTTGTATCAAAAAACAGTGTGTCGCTTTGAAGGTTGTATGTTTTAAATGTCTTTTCAATTAATTCGCGCTCGATTTCTGCAATGGATTCTTCAGGAAGTGCATCCATCAAATCCCAGAAATGCTGACTGTCTATTTTACTCAAGCTGTGTCTGAGTAAGTATTCGGCAGTAGTCGTCTTTGCCCAATCCCACCATCCTCTTTTGCTGGTAGGCACACACACTCTCCCCACGGCACCCAACAAGAGGGTACTTCCGGCGGTCAGATTATTTCGAACAGGTTTTTTAGCACAATACTGCCGTGGCGACTTTATATATTTATTAATCACGGAAGGGACGTCCAGGGCATTGGCCACACTTAGCAATGCGGCTACCGCGCCATGTGAATAAGATTTGAGCCGTAATTTTTCGGTAAGACCTTGCAGTTGTTTTAATAAATCGTCTGCCTTGCCAAGATAGGCCAGGACGATGGGCCTGGGCTTGCCGTTAACGCGCCGCGATTCGACAATATACCAATATTTATAACCTCTGGAGTTTTTAGATTGAATGGTAGCCATGGCTATTAGTTGTTAGTGTATACGTAATAGATTAATACTCCGTGTATAATAGTATATACAGGCATATAATGCAATATAAATATAGTATTATTCAGTGTATACATAATTTTTTAGACAAAAAAAGTCGCAACCCGATACAAATCATTGGATTGCAACTTGATGTCTTTGTCTTACACCTTATTTCGTGATAAACTCACGCTAGACCATGAGGATCTCTCTGAATGGCTGCAGGAAGTGGCAGAAAATGCCCCGGATAAATTTGACATTGCCAACATTCACGTTCGTGATGATCTCGATAAATTGCCAGATATGGTTGCAGAGTTTATAGAGATGTTTTCATCGATAGGTTTCGACGGTCCGGTATGGGTATCGGAACATGGATACACATCTGACCCTAATTATCAAACGGATAAGAATTATAAAAACGGCCTCATATCGCAGGCGGAATACTATGCTTCCTCCATAAATGACATTCTGGACAATGGCGTTGATAAGGTATTTGTCACCTTGAGGGATAATGATGAATTAGAGGCGGCAGATGTTGCAGAAGGATTGCTCGCACAGGTCATAGATGACCAAACCACCGGCGAAGTAACTTTTATTGAAAAGCCATCATATATAGCAGTACAGGAACTTATAAATGCAGATGCAAGTGCAACCCCAACCCCAACTCCAACACCAAGTCCGGCGCCAGGTGAATGTGATGCGAAATCTATAACGGCGGCGTCTGAATTAAGCCTTGCAAGGGGGGAAAGTGAAGAAGTTACCGTGACGGTAAAGGGCGACAATGATTGCTTCTCTGAAGGCGTTACGGTGAAAGCAAAAATTAAAAAGGGGAAGAAGTTCATAAAAATACCGGCGAAAACGGCAGAAACCGATAAAAACGGGGAGGCAACATTCACCATCACTGCCGGAAATAAGAAAGGTAATGCAAAAGTACTATTCACCTCAGATGGGCTGAAGGCAACGCTCAATGTAAAGGTTGGCAAGGAGTAATACAAAAATGATGCGAAGGGGGGGCGGGAAATAGCAAATCCTATCTCTAACCCCCAAGCTGGCAAAGCCAGAACCGAACAAGCACGAAAACAGTCCTCAGTCGGCAATCGGCAATTTGCAGATTGCCGAAGGGGCAATAAATATTTTGACAAAAAGCGCCTGGAAATTGTCATTTGTAGTGCGACGAGGTTCGTCGCACTACATGATTTTGTAGGTTCCTCTTAGTACCTTTCGTGCTTCGTGTTTTGTGGTAAAACTCTTTTTGGTTGCGGCTTTTCTGCGTTATGAAGTGTAATTTGCGTAAAGGGAATCGTCCAGCCATGCTTGTTGCACGCATCAACCGCTATTTTTTGAATGGCACGGGAAAGTTTGTAATAGTCCCTGGCTACCCGTCCGGAGAAATTGGCAAGGATTGAATAATTGAGGGAAGACGACCCCGCCTCTTTAAATTCAACAACAATGCTATTGATATCTTTTTCATAACCGCTTTTTGAAAGTTCTTTTAAAATTATTTCCCTCAATATGCCCGGTATCTCTGAAGTGCTTATTGCCTGGTGCTGGTAATCAACGCCAAACGTAATATGAAGGCAAAACACCGTTGAAATGTTTATAGGTTTTTGTTGCAGGAATTCCACGGTTGAATAGGTTTTATCGCTTCCGCCGATAACCAAAAGCTTAACTATCTCCGGAGTCTGGATAACCACGTTGCCCAGGGTACCGTCCGCAAGGATTACCCAATCATTTTCTTTAGAGGGGAACCATGGTTCATCCTTATGAAATTGACGGGAACGAATCCCTTCGAGTTCCCTGATTGGAAGCCGGAGCATTCCTCCTTTTAATTCTGGGTTTACAAGATAGGTGTAAAGATTTAAGGAAGCAACCCTCCACGGCAAGCCATTATATATTACCCGCTCATTTTCTCTTACCGTTCCCAAATTTAACAAAAGTTTGCATTGTTCATAAAAGCGCGGCAAGGTTTGTTTTGCCGTCCATATCATCCCGAATATAAATATGAACGCCAATCCCAAAAGAACCCAATCCCCTGAAATATAAAGCACGATTAACAATGCGCTTGTAGCGCCAATGAAGGTTGCAATATGGTAAAATACCTCCGCAAGGCGTACGTAGAATGAATGCTTCACCGACTTGTAAACAGAACTGCTTCTATAAACGTACCTATGGATATAACGAAGGAGGAAGAAAACGGAAAAAAAGGCGATTATTGAAAAGATAAAATTCTTCCCCCTGCTCTTAAAAAACCCCTTTACCAGCTTCTGGCTTGATTCGAGCAAAGATTTTTTTTCACTTTCTTTCTCTGCCAACTGATATTTGGCTATTGTGAGTTCCGTAGAGCATTGCTTTCCTTTATTGTACCATTCGTGCTCCAGTGCGATTAATTGCTTTTTTAGCAGCTCATCATGCACATGCGCAGTAAGTTCCTGTATATTCCTTAAGGCGTTTTTTACAAACTGAATCTTTTTTTCATGATACGACACCTGCGTCCGGAGATTTTCAATTAATCTTGGTCGGGCGGTTATACTCTTTAACTCATTAATGATAGGCCCAATCAGCACCTGGGCTTCCTCTTTCCACTCAAATTGTTTCTGTGGTTTTGCATCGAACATTTTCAGGTCAAGGCCGGTTGCAATTTCTTCAAAATTTTCTCTTGATGTATTCAAATGTTCTTTGAGTTTCTCAATTTCTTTAATAATTTCTATTCTTTGTTCCTGTTCTGTTATGCCTGCAAGTTCATTTTTTTTGACGGCAATCTGTCCCTGAATTTCTTCCATTATCTGAATAATCCCTCTCAACGCCGTCAGGGAAGCTGTCTCTTCCGGAACACCCTGCGCTTCCTCTTCCTGCACAGTCTGAAGCCCGGATTGTCCATATGACAGGTTGCCGCATGGAAACAAAAGGAACAACGCTGCAATACAAATAAAACTACCGTTTTTGATGTTTTTCATTTTTCCTAAAATAACCTCCTAAGCTGGTATAGCCAGAACCAAACAAGCGCGAAATAAAAAATACGAAATCCGAAACAAATTCCAAAATCCTCCCCCCAACCCCATCCAAAGGGGGACAACCACAGTGGATATCAATTATCTCATAGCGCGGCTAGGCTGCAAACAAATATTTGCAGGAAGGCAAACCTGAAGGTGCGTCCTGCATAATCTCTGGAAAAAATATTTTTTATAAGATATTATGTATTCCATACATTTATATCTCATTGGTGTTACTGGTAACCGTTATAAAATAAAATCTATGATAAGAAAACATGTAAACAACATTACGCCAGGAATGGCGCTTGGTAAGACTATTTACGGAGATAATTATGCAATTCTCCTTAAAAAGGGGATAGCGATTACGCAGGATCATATTCTGAGCCTTAAAAGAAGAGGCATTGTATGCGTATATGTGGAGGAAGAAGACACTGCGGATATAGAAACGCCCGAGATTGTTTCTGAAAAAGTGCATACGATGATGACGAAGCGCGTCATCATAACATACAAAAAGATTTCTGATTCTTTTAAAGACCTCAGCATGAAAGGAAGTACCTGTGAATCCATCATAAACAGCATCAATTCCGAAAAGTTCAAGAAAACATTCCACCAAAATATCGAGCTAAAACAATTAAATAACGATATAACCCCCTTTCCGGAAAGATTTCAACAAAATCCTTATTTTAAGCGGGTTTCCACAAATTCAAAATAATATGTAGTCGCAGAATAAATGGCCTATTTATTAATACAAATCCTTTATAACCCTATAAATACTGACTTGACAAAATATTTTATTAATGATAGTGTAGTCAAAGAATATTGGGACTACATTATGCACCTTACTTATAGCGATTCTAAATACAAAGGGAAAACCTATAAATCTTACTCTATTGCCGAATCCTACAGGGATGGCAAAAAGGTCAGAAAAAGAATACTTTGGCCCATCGGGAAACTTTCCGATATTCAAGCCGAGCAAATCAAACTGATATGTAAAACAGTTGAAAACACAGATCAATTGCAGACTCAGCTCAAAGACGTTGCAGTCCTGGAAAGCAGGGCATATCTCGATATAGCCGTTGTTAATGAGTTGTGGAACCAGTGGCAGCTTGATCAGGCTTTTGACTACGATGTCACTGCAGGCGCCCTTCCTACCAATATGATTGCAAAGATACTGACTATTAACAGGTGCACCGATCCGTGTTCTCATTATTCCATTCCTCATTGGGCGAAAAAGAGCGCGCTGGAGGACATTCTTAAAATTGATCTTTCAGGCCTAAATGACGATAAAATCTATTATGAATTAGATAAAATACACAAAAACAAAATATCTATAGAGAACCACCTTTTTAACCAAACCTTCTGGAAACGTCCGGAATCCTATAAATTTATCAACTACGACCTAACTACTTCCTACTTTGTGGGATATAACTGTGATCTATCGGCATTTGGCAAGGGCAAAATAGAGTGTCATGGCAGGCGGCAGGTCTTACTGGGTGTTCTTATCAACTCTGAGGGATATCCTTTCAAATGGGATGTATTCCCCGGGAACACCGCTGAGGTAAAAACCCTCAAACAGAATATCAATGCCTGTAAAACCAGATTCAAATTGACTGATAAAAACGTCACCCTTGTATTTGACAGAGGCATAATCTCTGAGGACAATGCCAATTTGATAGAAGAAGCCAAACTCAAATACATCTCGGCATTGGATAGAAATCAGATACCCTCTTGCGGTGTCAGTTTAAAGTCTCTTAATGGGTTATCCATAGAAGATAAGGACGCCTCCGATATACCTATCCCGCAAGGGTTTTTAAACTATGATGATGAATTATACTACCATGACAATGGCGTCATAGGAAACAAGCGTTTTATTACCGGTTTTAATCCCACTTTATTTATAGAAGACCGCAATAATAGAGACGAGAAAATAACCTTTTTTAAGGATTATCTCAAAGAAGAGAATAAAAACCTTAAAAATGCCCAAAGAGACCGGCAATATGACGCAACAAAGAGCCGCATTGTAGATGAGCTGAAAAGGTTAAAGATTCATAAATATTTCGAAGACCCTGTTCTGACGTCCATCACCGTTACCCATAGACTGAAAAACGGGCAGGTCAAATCCGTCAAAAGTTTCAAAATAGAAATCAAGCTGTTAACTGATGTTATAGCCGCAGATAGATTGTTGGATGGCGTATGTGTTTTTATCACTAACCATACAGAACGGGAAGATGGAGGTGCGTTTAAAGCAAAACCCCAATCTATAGTTAGAGCCTATCGGGACAAGACAAAAATAGAAGATGTCTTTAAAAATGTAAAATCGTTCTTAAAAATCAGGCCCTTCTTTGTCAATACCGAGGCACATGTTAAAGCCGTCTATACTATCTGCATCCTGGCATATTTTATAAACCGTTATCTATCAAACCAACGAAAGGCAATAGGAGAAAAAGATTTTTTAAACTCAAAGGAACTCTATGCGCCGTTCAAAGATATAGATATCGCCACTCTTGAGGCTAAAAATACCGGTGAAACCTTAAAGAAAGCCGTGAAACTTCCCGCCGTCACACAAATGCTATTGGAAAAACTTGGAATGTCCAATGTTGTTTTCGGCCAGTAATTAAAAGACTTCCAAAAGACATGTAGTCGCAGAATCAATGTTTATAAGTGTTTGCCAAATTTGACTTTAGTAATTTCTTTCCGGAACATGGGATATAAGCTTTTTCATTGACGAGATTATGGACAGGGAGGTTTTGGCTGGACTGAATACCATAAAAACGCATGACAACTATACCTATGAGCATTCCGTTGATTCTGCGATTGTGGCTTTACTCTTTGCAAAGAGATTGCGCCTGGACAGAAATAAATTAAAACAAATCGCTATCGGAAAACTTCTTCATGATATCGGAAACATTTTTATTGATATGGAAATACTCAATAAACGGGAAAAGTTGTCAGAACATGAAAATGAACAAATTAAAAAACATTCTGTTCTCGGGTATGAATTACTGAAGGATCTGGAACATGTGGGATTTGTTGCCGCACACATCGCCTATCAGCACCATGAGTGGCAGGATGGTTCCGGATATCCACTGGGGTTAAAGGGGAGCAATACCTTTGACTTCTATAATGTAAATGAGATATGCTACAGCGATGAGGCGAAAATAATACTGCCGGCAGAAATTGCGGCTATTGCGGATTTTTATGATGCTTGTGTTGCAAACAGGCCTTTTCGTCCCCCGATTCCTCATGATATCGTATATGAACTTATTAAAAACGGAGCAGAGACACATTTTAATAAAGAATTGGTGCGATATTTTCTGGATTTATTACCAAAATACCCGGTAGGAACAGAGATAAAGATTAAAAATGGCGCATACGAAGGGTTTACCGGGTTTGTATTTTCTTTAAACAGAGATTCACTTAACAGGCCTGTTATAAAAATTCTTTATGATAACAACAAAAAGAAAATAAACCCTGTGGTTATAGATCTAAGCTCAGTGGGCAGGAATATAACGATACAATGCATTTTCTAACAGGCGTTTAAGACAAAGAGTAAAGGGATATATCAAACAATGAAAACAGAGAAAAATCAGAAAAAAACGATCTATATCCGTGATACCCTTTCAGATATGGCCCTCGCCGGAGAGGATTTTTCCGGCAAACGCCTGATTGAAAGCCATATTCAGTCTGTCAGGTTCGAAGAAGGGCGTTTCCGTTACCTCCGGGCACAGGACAGCAAATTCCAAAATGTTTCCTTCGACCATGCCCTTTGCGAAGGGGGATTTTATCTGGATTGTAAATGGGAAAAGGTGATGATACAGGATGCCCTTTTTACCTCAAACCATTTCTCCGGATGTACGATAGCAAAAACCACGGCAAAACTGAGTTCCTTCGGATTCTCCACATTTCACAAGTGCCAGCTCCGGGGTTCCTCTTTCAGCGAGGTCGCCTTCAGTGGTTCATTTTGGCATGATTGCCTGTTTGAGCGGGAGGATTACTTTTTCGTCCGCTTTCCCTTCTCAACCTTCATTGATACTCGGTTTGTGGAGTGCCGTCTGCAAAAGGCTATTTTTCGGGCAGCAATTTTTATCCGTTGCAGTTTTGAGAAATGCACGCTTGATGAAGCGGTGTTTCATAAGGCGCATTTTGTAGATACAAAGTGGGTTGATACCGATATAAATCAGGCGGCAAACCGGGATGAGGTGCGCTATGATTAACCTGGGGTTTGCCGTTTATTTTTTGAAAAAAACGAATTACTCAAAGGAGATCACGCCATGATTTGCAATCTGATATTCAGGCGTTTTACCGTGGGAAGTTACCCGATTAACGGGTATCTTGTTGCAGACCCTGAAACCAGGGTAGGGGTATTTATTGATCCCGGGGGTTTCAGCGATGAAATAGAGGCTTTTATCCGGGAACGGCAAATCCTCTTACAATATCTCTTTTTTACGCATGGACATTGGGACCATACCGAAGGCATGCAGGAGTTTTCCCGCCGTTATCCTGTTAAGAGTTATGCCGGAGAGGGAGAAGTACATTCTGCCAATAACATGCTGCAGGGCAGCGAAATAATTGAGGTTGGTTCGCTGCAATTCAAAGCATTATCCACGCCTGGCCATACTCTTCATGGAATGTCGTACTATATCCCCGGTGGTGTGTTTACAGGAGATGCGCTTTTTTGCGGTTCAGTTGGTGGTACGAATTCTTCAAAGGCCGCTCAATGCCAGACAGAACATATCCGCAAGCATATCTTCACCCTGCCTGACGAAACCCTTGTCTTTCCCGCCCACGGGCCAATGACTACGGTAGGTATAGAGAAATACACAAATCCATTTTGCCGTAACACTTTAGTTTTTTGAAAAATCCATCCATGCTTTAACCCCATGCTTTAGCATGGGGTTGACAAAATAAAAATGTCCGGGGCTTTAGCCCTGAAGTACTGTTAATCCATGGCGGTCAAATGCGCGGGGAATAGTTGATTTAACCCTGACAGAGTTTGGAACTCTGTCGGGGTTACGGAATAATCCAAAGTCCTGGCTAAAGTCGGGTTTTTTACGAATATCTCCGCACTAAAGTGCGGAGTTAGGAGTGAAGATACGGTTCACACCTTGATTTGTGATCAAGCCCAAACTATCGACATGTTAACCCCTGATCAAGGTATGCCCCTTTTTACGCTTTAGGGTTACCACCTCTGGTGCGTGTTCAAACAGTAGCAAGGCACGTCTTACCACTACGCTGTTGAATGTCACCGTAGGCCTGATTCCCTACCTTCAAATGGTCCAGTCTACAACCTTAAGCCCTTTTATACGATTAAATTCCCTGGTATTATTAGATACAAGGGTTACACCGAGACTCATGGCATGAGCGCCAATGAGCATATCCATTGAGCCAATAGGGGTTCCTGCCTTTTCAAGGTTCGCCCTCACATTCCCGTACACCTCAGCAACCTTTTCATCGAAATCTGCAATTTCAAGAGGCAGGATAAACTCATGTAAAGCCTCTCTGTTTCTCTGGATATAATTGCTGTTTGCCACCCCGTATTGAAGTTCCGCGAGGGTAATAGATGAAATACCAACCTCCCCTATGTCGTGTTTTTTGAGATACGCAAGGATTTTAGGGTTTTTCCGCTTGATGAGATAAATGCATATATTGGTATCAAGCATACATTTCATTAAAGTGGCTCCCTTGTCTGGGTATCTAACTGTTTTCTCTCACCCATGAAGTCATCGGTAAATTTATCAAGGCTGTCTACCAAAGAATTCCACGATTCTTTGGCTGGAATAAGCATCACAATATTTCCCGACTTTTTGATAAATACGTGGTCACCCTCAAACCGAAACTCCTTGGGCAGCCTAACAGCCTGGCTTTGACCGTTTTGAAAAATTTTTGCAGTTTTCACAAAACACCTCCTTTGAATATATACTATGAATATATATTATTTTAGGATCATTGGCAAGCGCTATTTCGCCTTTATTTTATACCTTGTCTAGCCAATTTTAAAATTTCCTGCAAATCTACTATATGCCATTCAGTAAATATTAATTCAACGTCTTAATCGCATAACAACTGCGATCAACGACAAGGCTACAACCCCTGTGCCGGACTCGTCTGCTATATCGCGCGATCACGTTGTATTCTGCTCAAGTTGGCCGTGCCACCTGAGGGGAAGCATCCTCGATCCATGAGCAAGGGATATAGGGGGGGAAATAGGATATAGGGACACTTCTCTTATTATTCCTATTTTCCCCGTAATTCGAAATTCCCTGGAGGTTGTTTAGAAAGATAACCGCTAATGGACGCCAATGAACGCGAAAGCCGGTCGCCAGAAGCAGTAGGCAGTGGTCAGAGACTAGATTGCCAGATTTCTGTGACTCCCGTTAAAAATATTTGCGTCCATTTGCGTGTATTTGCGGTTTCTAAATTCCTTATTTTAATAGATTCGATATTCGTATTTCGAATTTGGTTGCGGCCAAAGGCTGCGCTATGTATTTCAAGTAGCTTTCTTTCTGCCTTGTAAATATTTTTGATAACGCCCTTCACCGACACACTCGCTTCCCACGGGACATTTCTCAATACAGCTTTCAGGGATATCACGCTGTATCATTCCCCCGCAGCTCTCGCATTCGAATTCATATTCAAAACCGGCCACCGACGCCGTACCTTTCTGATGGCAGTAGGGACACGTTACCTCCAAAATTTCCACCCTTTTTATCTTCTCCGCCCCCGGACACTGAAAGACGTTCGGTTTCTTGAATTCTTTTGCGGAAGATTGAGGGGACTCCTTTATTTTTGCAATAGTTTGAACCGCCAAAACGCGGAGAGGCATTCGCCGCTCTCCCTTTAAAAAATCCTGAAGCATTTTTATGGCCTCGCGATTCCCCTTTCCGGATCTGCC
Organism: Candidatus Kuenenia stuttgartiensis; assembly: GCF_900232105.1. NCBI lineage: Bacteria > Pseudomonadati > Planctomycetota > Candidatus Brocadiia > Candidatus Brocadiales > Candidatus Brocadiaceae > Candidatus Kuenenia > Candidatus Kuenenia stuttgartensis. Next base: position 2,308,919 of record NZ_LT934425.1, on the reverse strand, counting down.
AATTTCTTCAAGGGCTTGACGCACCACTTCGCTTTCATTATGCTGCAATCTTTGCATAAGCAATTTCATAGGTGAATGTTCTTCGTTCATGCAGCTACTATGGCATATTTCCCACAAAATGAAAGAAACAACCCTGACAGGGTTAATATACCATGCTCGCCAAGACTCTTTTCTCTCATTTCGTGTAGGGTGGGCTTTTTCACAGCAAATCCACCAATAATAAATGAAACGGTTGATTCGCTGTCGCTTGATCCACCCTACTGTCTAACGGATTTTACCCACACCTTATGGGTGAAGACTTACCATATTCTTGTGTTCCCGGAATCTGCGTACCTGTTTCAACATGATAGGTTATTTTTTCAGGAGAGAATGTATTACGAATAATCTACTTTGCCATTGGAAATCTTTATCAACTTTTCAACAATTTTCACCATCGCCATCGTATCCAACTCACAATACTCTTCAAGATATTTCCGAACTGTCTTTCGCTCTTTTTCGGTAACACCTTCTCCATACGTCACTCGCAGATATTCATTGCTCGCCGTTCCACCATCGGCGATCTCCATCCCATCATATCCTTTTCCCGTTAGTACAGGTAAGACAGATTTGATCGATGCGCTTCCCTCTTGTTTGTAGTTATAGTAGTAGAAGGCTTTGAAAGGATCCAACAGATCAACTATTCGGGCTTGTATCTTCCGATTCCACTCCCGGTAAGCCGGAAATGCTTCGCACGCTTTGTTGAGTTTGTCTTTTTCAAAGGATGCGTTGTATGTAACAATCGATCCTTTCATGCCAAGGTGTTTTTTCAATAGCTTTAATAATTCCGGACGGGGGTCGTCTTTGCCTTCTGCTAAATAACCGATGTGCTCAAGTTTACTCTTTGGTGATGCTTGAATATGAAGCGAGAACTGAAATGGAATCTGTTGATACGGTTTTACATGGTCAAACAGCGGGATTGCAGTTCCGATAGTCTCAAAATCAAGATAATATAAAGGATAAGCAAGTTTATTTAAGAATGACTGTATTCCCTCTTTATTTACATACTCTCTTTTTGACCGAAGACTCTGTATCTGTATCTTTTGTTTAGCGGATAGTGTGATGGAATCATCGAACTTTAGAATATCGGTGACGCCATCATTTATCAATGAAAAGGCTTTCTCTCCTTTGAAGTAATATAACGTCAGCGGATTGTGTCTTGGCAAATAATCAAAGCATTTTTCTTGCAGCGGACATTCGTAAGGGTCGTTACAATGTAAACCGATTTCAATTTTGGGATATTTTTTTGCTGCAATTACTTTGATCATTTTTTCCAATCGTCCTTCAACTTCTGGAAGTAATATTTTCACATCCGATGTAATATCTTCAAGGGCAAATAACTTTCCCGGATCGATTTCTCCTTTGCGGACATATTCATTATTAATATGCAGAAGATAACATCGTTTGATCTCAAGTCCGGTTCCTTTATATGTATACCACTGCAAAGAAAGGTCGTAAAGATGAATATCTTTCACCTGGGTTGAACTTTTCACTTCTATAATTTCCCAGGCTTTTCTTCCTGCCGGATTTAGAATATCTGCGCGGGCGTAAGCGTTTTTATAACGAAATGCGGCTTCAAAAAGCGGTAGGCGTTTTGAGATTAACTGTTTAGATTGCTCAATGACCTTTTCAAAAGCGATGATATCTTCAGACACTTCTATTCCGGTTGGATAGCGTTTTTTTGCGTATTCACCGACTAAATGTCCTTGGTCGAATAGCGATTGCGTGCCGGCATCTACTTCCTGGAACTCTTCCTTTGCGTTGTAGTAATGCCAGAGGAGTTTATGGCACTGAATACCGGCGATGTATTTTGTTTTGGAGATGAAGGGTGATTTATTCATAACGCAAAAATGTTAGTTATCTATCTTTCCAATTAATTAGATCATATAAATTATCGGGATTGAATCGTTCTGCTTTAGTATACATCTCTCATGAGAATCGAAAGGGTGCATTCCCGATTTTTTGTAAATATAGTCAAAAAATAAGGTTTTCGGAAGATGAATAATAGAATTTATTGCAAGGGTGGTACAGGCATCCTGCCTGTATTCCGCACAGGCAAAAAGCCTGTGCCACCCATCTATTGATACCTGGAGTATATATTAAATTTTAGAAAAATAGATACTATTGGCTATAAACAATTAGTGGGGCATAAAAATATAGGTCATTGTAGAGACAGGTTTGAAACCTGTCTCTACGATGCTTCCCTGTCTGCGTACGTTTCCGAAGGTAGCCAGACCGTCCCGGTCTGGGCGAGTCGCCTGTCTGCGTGCCGGGACGTATAGGCAGGCAGCTTGTGTATTAAATATCACATGCAGGATACTTGTGTTACATTGTGCAGATAGTTACAAAAAATCGGGAATGCACCCGAATCGAAATGTTAATCCTCTACCATCATTAAACGCAACTTAATAATTAGGGCGATTTGTGAAATTTTCCAGCGATTACTTCTCATGACTGTCTTGGGCCTTGAAGCGGGAGAATAAGAGAAACCATTTTCCATATCTCTTCATCTGACTTCTCGCCAAACGCCGTTCGCAAGGCAATGGAATCAGGTCATCTGAAAAATTCGTGGTCAGGCATCCTGGGTTCGCCAGCCATTTCCTTCAGAAAATCCACCTCTCAGATTGTTTCCAGCCTCTCCGTGCAGTATCTAAATCTATTGTGATTCCGGTTTCCTGACAACGCCCCGCGAACACTTGAAAATCTGCGGACTGTCTTGTTAGCAAAGTACCAACTATATCAAACAGTATCGCATTGTATCTTTTGTTGCTTTTTTGATTTTTCATTTTCAACTACCTAGATTTAAGTATTTACGAATGTCTTTAGCATCTCCAGTCGTTCGGCATATTACCGCATCTTCCTTAACAACCTTAAATAAATGCCCACACCCACATTCTTCAAAAACATTACGTAATTCAGTGTCTTCTTGAATATCAGTCATAAGGTAGGTTCTTAGTTTGTCGAGATGTAAGTATTCTTTATCATCTCTTCTGATACCGAGTTTTTTGTGCAATAACAGTCCTTCTGGTGTTCCATCCATTGTGATAAAGAGAAATGTTCTTACTATAGCAACTCCATCGTTTATCGTTGTTACCAAATAACCCAGTTTGTGACAATTAAACCAATATTCGATAAGATATTTTCCATTAGTACTTTTAACAACTTTTGCATTTAAGATGGAACACCACAAATAATCGTAAATAAGACTTTTTGAGTTTTCAAAACAATCTATTCTTTCGTATAACCTTTCCAACGCATGAGATTGAATGTATACAGGAATGTTCTTTTCTAAGCCAGTTAACCCAACATTTTTGTTGTCCAAGCCAGCCCATTTTATTCCATAAGGCATAAAACACTGACCGCATTTATATGCAATTCTTTGCTGTCCATCAACAAAAAAACTTTTAGACATACACTGTTGTCTATGTATTCGAATCAACCTGATAGGCTTTCCGTTTGGTAAAGTGTTACATTCTATAGACGCCCAAAAAAAAAATCTGTCCATTTTATTATGTTCTATGAGTACTGCATCTATATTTTGATACAAACATTTTATTACTGCAGCTATGTTTTCCTCTGACAACAACAAACTCGTAGCAGTTTTTATATTTTCTAAGGATGAGAGTTCTTCGCAATTTTTAAAACAATGGGCAACGGAAACCGCAACTGAGAAATAATCATTTATTTTAATGGTTGTGTTAAAGGGCTTTAGTACAAAAGTTAATTGCTTAATACAGTCATCTACTTCCTTCGCAACCAAAATCGATTCGGAATCATTTTTTAATTCATCAGATAACTCTATACGAAAAGATGGATAACGTCGTGATATTACTTTTTCCTTCAAGCTCCTTTGCAACTTTGAAAAATCTTTTTTTATGCTTATGCTTTCAAATACTCTGTCAAATTGTTCCCACTTTTTATTAGCAGCCAAGTCTTTTTTGTGCTTAAGTTTTTCTTTCCTTTTTTCTCTTTTCATAATTTGTGTTTCTTTTTGAAAAAGTGTTTAAAAATAGCGCGATGAATCTTTTTTATATTATTGGAGTAGTATTTCCAATCCTTTTCATTGAAAACAGAAGAGAAATATTCAGGAAGTATTATTGTTCCGTCTGATCTCTGAATTTTTAAATGAGACTTACATAGAATATCAATTCTTGGTCGAAATCCAAGCATATGCGAACAAATGTCTTTTAGAAATTGGAAATCTGGTTCGAACCTTTCCCGTATTGTCTCATGTGCATAATATTTTAACATGATAGAAAGATATTTATACCAAAGACAATCCATGAGTAGTCTAAACTTTTTAAAATATATATCCAGTTGTTTAAGGTATTCTTGCCATTCTTCTAAAGACATGGGAGTTATTTTTGTCTTAAGGCAGTGAATTGCCATTTCGATTTGGTTCCTCAAAATCCAACCAATGGCAAGGAAGATATGCATAAAGTTTGGTATGTTCTCTTTAGGTATATCTTTAATATGTATCTCTAACTTTCTAAAATGTTTGTCTATAAAGTGAAGTGTCGCTTTGTGATGATTTATGAAGTGTCTAAGATTCCATTCTCCAAGTCTCCATGTTTCCTTGCTCAACCCAGAAGAAGGTCTTGGGCTGTATGCTAATATTGGTTGTATATTTTTGATTACTGGAATATCACAGAAAGTCAGGAACTGTTTCAGTGCCTTGGAATTGCTGGAGTTGTATAATTCTTTGATTGCTTCTATGCACTGCAATGTACTTTGCTGCGCCTCCTTTATTTGATATTCACATCCTATACTTCTACCAGTTTTAATCTCTTGAAAATTGGTTGATAGAACCTGATTTTTAGGTACAATCGAGTTATTTTCAACTAAAGCTCTGATTTGAACAATGGACGAGTTTATATGTTCACAATAAATGTGCCATTTTTCCTCTTTGAGAATGGATTCAAAATACTCTGGAAGGACTAAAGCCCTGCCACTTTCACGTTGGACCTTTAATTGAGATTTTCGCAAGACCTCAATTCTTGACCTAAATCCCAACATCTGCGAACAGACATCCTTCAAATAGTGGAAATCAGGATCGAGTTTTTCCCTGATTTCCCGGCGGGTGTGATGTTTAAGCATGGTCGTTAGATAATCACCCCAAAGACAATCCATAACTTCCTTGAAGTATTTAAAATATTCATCAAGTTGTTCACGGTAGTCATACCACTCTTTTGAAGTCATCGGTGTTAATTTTGACTTAAACCCCTGAATTACCCTTTCAATCTGGTTCTCAAGAATCCAACAAATGGCAAGAAAGATATGCATAAAGTTTGGTATGCCTTTTATAGTTCCATTTTTTATATGTTTTTTGAGCTTTCCAAAATGCCTATTTATGAAGTCAATGGTTGCTTCGTGAAGGTCTACAAAGTGTTTGAGATTCCGTTCTCCAATGTTTCGCATTTCCTTGTTCCGATCCAAAGGTGGTCTTGCCCTACGTGCAAATGGTTGTTCTGCTTCAATTACTGGAATATCACAATAGATCAGGAACTGTATCTGGCGATCTAAATCACCAGAGTGGTTCATCTCCTTGAGCGCTTCATGGAACTTGTCTGTGCTTTGCATTGCTTCCTTTATTTGTCGCTCGCGACGCACACTTCCACCGGTTTGAATATCTTGTAGATTGGGTTAATAGAAGAGGATTGCTTAGTGCAATCAATTCATCGTTCATCAAAGCTTTTATTTGAACAACGGATGATTGATCACCAAAATTCTTCAGCATTTCATCTGAAAGGTCTGCGTCGTAGTATCCTTCATCTAACTGCTGCAACTTAACTTGTTGCGTAGGTTTGTTTGGAGAACTGATTTCAGCAATGAGAGGGTATTGTCTAAATTTTTCAGAAATATCAGCGATCAGGCACAACCGTTCACCCTCAAGCAAGGCTTCTTTAAGTAATATATCATATCTATTGGATGGAGATTTTTTGTCCTCCTCCTGCGTAAAATTCAATTGTTTTTCATGATTAAGCAGAATGGCAGTATTGTCTGGATCAAAAAACCTTTCTGGGCTTATACTCGATTTACTTAAGCCATGGAAACACAAGATTACCTCAGCATTACCATCGTTCATGGTACGCAACATCGCTGGTGTAGTAAAATTGGCACTACCAAAAGCAAATACGATATTTTTATCTTTCTCGATAGCAATAGCTTTTGCATGAAGGGGTTGGCTATGTTCTTCATCTTTATATGTACATAGATATATCTCAACTTTACTCTTCCTCACTAGCGGATGTTTCAACCATTGTGAGGTCAATGTGGTGATTCCGTTTTGAGTAAAGATTTTAATTTTTTTCGGTTTAAAATCTCGATCCACTCTATCAAGAAGGGTAGGTGTTGGGTCGAAATATCTGGAAAGCACAGAAATAGAATCAACGGGTTGTTCAATTTTCGCCTTTAGCTGTTCCCATAGTGGGGTATCAATGTTATGTAGTAGTACTGGATTTGATTCGTTTATTTCATTGTTATACCCTTCAGTTAACCAGGCAATTTCCCGTTCTACTACCCGAATATTGGATTCGAGTGTTTGACTTAGAGAATAGTTACTTATTTGTCTGAAATAGTGAAATGCAGACATAAACAAATACTTAAATTGTTCCTTTTCCTCAACTTCATATTCGTAGCATGACACCAACTCTGCATTTGATGCAAGGCCTGGACGGGTAAAATTTGCACTTCCGATTACAAGCAAGCCATGGTCTTGATTTACAAAAAGAAATATTTTTGAATGAAATGCACCTAGAACGTAAACTGGATGTAAGAGATAACGAAGATTTGCCTTTTGTGGCATTGATGAGTCTGTTCCTTTTATGACTTTTTCGTATTCACCCCTATCTACGAGAACAGAAATATTACCATTTCCACTTAGACTTTTAAGTTTTTCAAGACAGTACTCCTCAAAGAACTCTGGGTCAAAAGTATACGTAGCTATGAGCGCATGATCATAGGAGCTACTATCAAGTATCTCATGCAAATTGAATCGATTGTCTTTCTTATTACACATTCATGTTCGTTCAGTATTTTGTTCAGAATTGTTTTGCCTTTCGAGGTAATCGAAAGGTATCCTTCATCGTCAGATTCTATAAGACATAAGTCACGCATAATATTAACTGCTTGAAGATGTCGATTAGCACGAAATTTAGGTGAGTATTCCTGTTCTTTAAATAGTCGATTTCCATCAGTTCTGAACCAGCAACTTTCCAATCTCTTTTTCTCGTACATAATTCTATCATGTTGATCAACAATGAAACATCTTATAATTCTTTCTAGTGTTTCATCCCACTTTGTATTCTTGTCCAGCCATTTATCAATGATTGGCATAAACGTCCAAAACCAAAGGCCGTTACCAGCATGTTCATGTACATAACACATGCCTTCTTCATCCTGAATTCCTCTCCACTTTCCATAAAGAACTGCTAAAAGTAGCATTGCCTTAGCCGTAACACTTCCTGTGTCTTCCTCAGATATCCTCAGGATATCAAATTCGCTATTTTTAGCAGTTGGAATAAGCAATTGTTGCAAATCGTATGATGCTTCATGAGTCGGAATGTCTTCGATGTTAAAAGCTTTAAGGATTTCTCTTGGTCTATAGCAATCCTTTCCTGCTTTCTCTCGTAAAACTTTGAGAAATGTGGTCTCCATCAATCGTAAAACAATATTTTCTATAGTTAGACCCGCTGATTCATTACCTATTATTTCCAAAACAGCAAATAGTATGTTTTCTAATGCATTTGTAAAATATTGTTGGAGACAGAATTGCCTCCAAAGAGAGTGACAACGTCTAAACTTTTCAGGACATTTATATGGAATAGTTTTATCATCCTCCTCAGACCAAATGACATCGAAGTAAGAAGGCGCATAGACAAAAATGACATCGATGCTATCTAGGTTTAGATATAAATCATGTCTTTCATATTCACACAGAATGTGGAGTATTTGACCCAAGGTGTGTCTTCTGAGTAAGGTGCTTTCACAAATGGTAGTGCCATTGAAGCCGAAAAACAGATCTATGAGAAGTTTCCGTTCTATGACTCCAGATTTTTTCATGATGGCATCGAGAGTCAGCAATTTTTTAGACCCATCAAAGTCAACAAGTGGAATTTTTGTTTTTCGAAAAAGTTCCTTTTGGATGTAAGGAGTCTCATGAATAGATAAATGAAATGCTTCTGCCAATGCTTCTCCCATTCCTTTATTCAAATGGTCAATTCCATTTTCAATGCGACGCGTCAACCCAAGCTGATACAGGCTTCCTCCGTAATACTGACCATAGCCACCCAGCGCATTCGAAGGTAGAACACGAAAATTACTGTCCATCTCACCTCTCTGGAATCCTTTCTCCAATATTGGACGGGCGGCTTTAATGCCAACAGGTGAGGTATTACTATTGTTGGCATATGTGGACATGGCAAGTACTGCCTCTCTTCTACGAAAACTGTCAACAAAATCTTTATACTTCTGAGGCTTTTCCGTTAGATGAATATGCCAGATATTCCAGATATTCCAGCAGTAAAATGAATAGTATCTTGCTCTATTCGTTTGAGTAGTAATACCTGTTAAAAGGAATTCGACAATCATGTCCGAAACCCTTGATAAACCAAGAGGGTCTCGCCCACCCGTTTCTGCGATAACTCTTTTCGTCCATCTGGGTAAGAACTGATCAATATTTGACAATTTGGTAAGCTGTTTCATGGAATCAATCCTTTTTTAGTTAGGGTGTAGTCAAAGTCAATGGGGTCAAACCTAACCTAACCTAACCTAACCTATTGGCAAGGGGAGTCAATGGGGTCAAACCTAACCTATTGACAAGAATGTTTTTTCCCTAAAATGATTACAGTTTTAATTATAAGGATATGTTGAAATTGATTAATATTCAGGTAAATCCTTTTACCTGTATAAATAACTATTCGTCGGAGAGCGCATTACTGCACTGGTTATACATGAACCTTAAGGTATCGTCTTTCTGCAGAGGGATGGGGTCAAATCTTTATCAATTACATATTTGTCAATGGTAAAGATTTGACCCCTTCCTATGTGTTGGACAAACTAAGTTAATAAGTAATTGTAAAAACCAGGGGTGAGCTAAGTCAATAAGCAAATCTTCTTTATATCAAATCTAAAAATTCTTTTAGTACATTTTCCATTAAAATGAGGTCTTTAGGCGAAAGTTTGCCAAGTTTCTTTAAAACTAAGCTTTGTTCAATAGTTGATATGGCTGGTTTGATAGAAGAAGGCTTTAACAAACCAGCACTCTGCCAATCTTCTATTAAACATTCTCCTATGGTAAGATTGCCTGTTTTTCCCGTAATTGCCATAATAACAATGTCAGAGGATGTATTGTTATAAACATCAGAACTAATAATTACCGCCGGACGTTTCTTTATGATAGTTTGGTTGCTGAATGGAAAAGGGACAAGAACGACATCTCCTCTATTATAGACTGTCATAAACTGCATCCTCTTCATTGTCCCATATTTTTTGAAATGATGCAGTGGACAAGTCCTGAGAGGCTCTTGCAATCACGATTCTTTCTCTTTTGCTTTCTAAAAACTGAATGAAATCAAAGACCTCTGGAAGAAGATTTTCCGGAAGTTTATCAATCTCTTTCTTTATCATTTCTTTGACCGACATTTTGTTCCCTCCTTCTTTATTTCAGGTTTGTGGCTGAAGAATTACCTCACATATTCTTAATTATTTCATCGGCAAACTCGGAACACTTGACTAATTTAGCGCCCTTCATCTGACGTTCAAGGTCATACGTAACTGTCTTCTTTTGAATAGCCTTTCCCAATGCCTTCACAATCATGTTTGCTGCCTCATCCCAGCCCAGATGCTCAAACATCATTACCCCTGATAAAATAACTGAACCCAGATTAACCATATCTTTTCCCGCATATTTGGGGGCAGTACCGTGGGTGGCCTCAAAGACGGCCGCCTTATCACCAATATTTACCCATGGGTATGGCATGGGGTCAAACCTAACCTATTGACAACAATGTATTTTTTCCTGAAACGATTATACATTTAACAGTTTTAATTACAAGGATATGTTGAAATTGATTAATATTCAGGTAAATCCTTTTACCTGTATAAATAACTATTCGTCGGAGAGCGCCTTATTGCACCGGTTATACATGAACCTTAAGGTATCGTCTTTCTGCAGTTTTTCTTTTAATCTCTTTCTTACCTGACTCATCCCTCCAACGGTTAAACCTCCCAGCTCCTGACCAATTTCCCTTAAACTTTTATGATACAACCTATACCTGCAACATAAATCAATATAAACCATCCTTGCTTCTCTAAATGACCCCAGCAGCCCCTTGTCTTTCTCGCCCACGAGCCAATGACTACGGTAGGTATAGAGAAATACACTACTCCATTTTGCCAGTAAATGGGTTTATAATATTGCCCTGTAAAAACCTCTTTTTTTGTAAGTTTTTCTTTGTACTACTATCCATCAACTTCTTGTTTTTAATGCTCGTTTTTCAAAATGCATACTCGTGCGGAGCTTGTCGAAGCAACAGTAAGGCATTGATTAGTAGAGACGCACGGCCGTGCGTCTCTACATTTTTGGTTGCGACTTTTTGCTGCGCTATGTATCTCCAGTAGCTTTTTTTCTGCCGTGTAAATATTTTTGATAACGCCCTTCACCAACACACTCGCTTCCCATAGGACACTTCTCGATACAGCTTTCAGGGATATCTCGCTTTATCATGCCCCCGCAGCTCTCGCATGCGAATTCATATTCAAAACCGGCTACCGACGCCGTACCTTCCTGGTGGCAGTGGGGACACGTTACCTCCAAAATTTCAACCCTTTTTATCTTCTCCGCCCCCGGACACTGAAAGACGTTCGGTTTTTTGAATTCTTTTGTGGAAGATTGAGGGGACTCCTTTATTTTCGCAATAGTTTGAACCGCCAAAACGCGGAGAGGCATTCGCCGCTCTCCCTTTAAAAAATCCTGAAGCATTTTTATGGCCTCGCGATTCCCCTTTCCGGATCTGCCGATTTCTTCAAGGGCTTGGCGCACCACTTCACTTTCATTATGCTGCAATCTTTTCATAAGCAATTTCATAGGTGAATGTTCTTCGTTCATGCGGCTACTATAGCATATTTCCCGGGCGCATTCCCGATTTTTTGTAACTATCTGCACAATGTAACACAAGCATCCTGCTTGTGATATTTAATACACAAGCGGCCTTGCCTATACGTCCCGGCACGCAGACAGGCGACTCGCCCAGACCGGGACGGTCTGGCTACCTTCGGAAACGTACGCAGACAGGGAAGCATGAGTCACGTAGAGACACGACATGTCGTGTCTCTACTAATTGTTTATAGCCAAAAGTATCTATTTTTCTAAAATTTAATATACAATCCAGGTATCAATACACGTAAGCCTCCTGATATAGTCAAAAGCATCTGTTTTTAGAAAAATTTAATATAGTATTTAAGTATCGATAGAGGGTGGCACGGACAAACAAGGTTTGTCCGTGCCACCCAATTAACAATTTAAAATTCATATTTTATGAGCATCTTGGATATAACGCGAAAGCGCGAAAAGATAGGAATCTTTTTCTGACCCCCTGAATAATGTCACAATTACAATAGTTATCTGTAAAAATTACAAAAGTCTGAAAAATTCATGTGTTGTAATAATGATAAAATAAACGATAAATTTATTTTAAGTAATAATGTTTCAGATACTTATAATCAATGCAAATTCTTTCTGAATTGTATGGTATTCTAGTTGCTTTAGCCATAGAGGGCAGAAGTTTTTTGAGAGCTAATGGCAAACAAAAAGTGCTTTTTCAGGATATATACCTTGTTTCAACTTTTTTACGGGAAGATCGTTTTATGAACAGTTCAATGAACAAAAAATTTCTGAAATCTATTTACTGTATTTTGGCAATAATTGTTTTTCAAATATATGTGATTTCAATGTCATTTGCAGGTGTTTTGAATAAAAATACCGGGGTCTATTTATTACAAAAGGGCAATGATGCTGATCATAAAATAAATAATGATGAAGACGAAGATGGGGAGGAAGAAGATGATGATGATGATGGTGAAGACGAGGATTCTCACAACGCAGGAAGGAATTGTTTGACGAGCGGTTGCCACACAGGAGGCAGAGAACATACGTTTTCTATTGGGGGAACGATTTATCCCATGTTCCGGAAAGAAATTACTAAAGTCAAATTTGGCAAACACTTATAAACATTGATTCTGCGACTACATGTCTTTTGGAAGTCTTTTAATTACTGGCCGAAAACAACATTGGACATTCCAAGTTTTTCCAATAGCATTTGTGTGACGGCGGGAAGTTTCACGGCTTTCTTTAAGGTTTCACCGGTATTTTTAGCCTCAAGAGTGGCGATATCTATATCTTTGAACGGCGCATAGAGTTCCTTTGAGTTTAAAAAATCTTTTTCTCCTATTGCCTTTCGTTGGTTTGATAGATAACGGTTTATAAAATATGCCAGGATGCAGATAGTATAGACGGCTTTAACATGTGCCTCGGTATTGACAAAGAAGGGCCTGATTTTTAAGAACGATTTTACATTTTTAAAGACATCTTCTATTTTTGTCTTGTCCCGATAGGCTCTAACTATAGATTGGGGTTTTGCTTTAAACGCACCTCCATCTTCCCGTTCTGTATGGTTAGTGATAAAAACACATACGCCATCCAACAATCTATCTGCGGCTATAACATCAGTTAACAGCTTGATTTCTATTTTGAAACTTTTGACGGATTTGACCTGCCCGTTTTTCAGTCTATGGGTAACGGTGATGGACGTCAGAACAGGGTCTTCGAAATATTTATGAATCTTTAACCTTTTCAGCTCATCTACAATGCGGCTCTTTGTTGCGTCATATTGCCGGTCTCTTTGGGCATTTTTAAGGTTTTTATTCTCTTCTTTGAGATAATCCTTAAAAAAGGTTATTTTCTCGTCTCTATTATTGCGGTCTTCTATAAATAAAGTGGGATTAAAACCGGTAATAAAACGCTTGTTTCCTATGACGCCATTGTCATGGTAGTATAATTCATCATCATAGTTTAAAAACCCTTGCGGGATAGGTATATCGGAGGCGTCCTTATCTTCTATGGATAACCCATTAAGAGACTTTAAACTGACACCGCAAGAGGGTATCTGATTTCTATCCAATGCCGAGATGTATTTGAGTTTGGCTTCTTCTATCAAATTGGCATTGTCCTCAGAGATTATGCCTCTGTCAAATACAAGGGTGACGTTTTTATCAGTCAATTTGAATCTGGTTTTACAGGCATTGATATTCTGTTTGAGGGTTTTTACCTCAGCGGTGTTCCCGGGGAATACATCCCATTTGAAAGGATATCCCTCAGAGTTGATAAGAACACCCAGTAAGACCTGCCGCCTGCCATGACACTCTATTTTGCCCTTGCCAAATGCCGATAGATCACAGTTATATCCCACAAAGTAGGAAGTAGTTAGGTCGTAGTTGATAAATTTATAGGATTCCGGACGTTTCCAGAAGGTTTGGTTAAAAAGGTGGTTCTCTATAGATATTTTGTTTTTGTGTATTTTATCTAATTCATAATAGATTTTATCGTCATTTAGGCCTGAAAGATCAATTTTAAGAATGTCCTCCAGCGCGCTCTTTTTCGCCCAATGAGGAATGGAATAATGAGAACACGGATCGGTGCACCTGTTAATAGTCAGTATCTTTGCAATCATATTGGTAGGAAGGGCGCCTGCAGTGACATCGTAGTCAAAAGCCTGATCAAGCTGCCACTGGTTCCACAACTCATTAACAACGGCTATATCGAGATATGCCCTGCTTTCCAGGACTGCAACGTCTTTGAGCTGAGTCTGCAATTGATCTGTGTTTTCAACTGTTTTACATATCAGTTTGATTTGCTCGGCTTGAATATCGGAAAGTTTCCCGATGGGCCAAAGTATTCTTTTTCTGACCTTTTTGCCATCCCTGTAGGATTCGGCAATAGAGTAAGATTTATAGGTTTTCCCTTTGTATTTAGAATCGCTATAAGTAAGGTGCATAATGTAGTCCCAATATTCTTTGACTACACTATCATTAATAAAATATTTTGTCAAGTCAGTATTTATAGGGTTATAAAGGATTTGTATTAATAAATAGGCCATTTATTCTGCGACTACATATTATTTTGAATTTGTGGAAACCCGCTTAAAATAAGGATTTTGTTGAAATCTTTCCGGAAAGGGGGATTTATGATGATGCTGAAGGTTCAAATGCGAGAAAGAGTGCAAAAATAAAAATAACAGACGCTAATGGCCAAAAAGTACGCTTGCGATCAGATCAGTTAGGAAATTTTTACTCAGAGAAGGATTTAACAGCACCGTTTACCATATCTGTATCTTATCGTGGCCGTACGGTATCGATGCCGACCGGCGCAGAAAATGGTGGTTGTAATGCGGATGGTTGTCATACTACCGAAGCAGAGGGCAGAGTATTTATAAATACAAATGACCTCGATCTTGCTGGTATGGTAACCAGTAATGATAACGGAGGTAATTCTTCGGAGATAAGTTATGAGAGCAGTGTAAAGTCGATTCTCGACGCCAAATGTATTTCGTGCCACAAAGAGGGTGGCTCTGAAAGTAGCATACCCTTGACGACATATGCTGAAGTAACGGATCCAAGATTGGTTACTCCGGGAAGTGAGGATTCTCTCTTATTGAGAAAACTTGATAAAAATTCCAGCGAGGGTACTATGTGGCCGAACCTCAACAGCAATAGTGAATATAACACAATAAAGGATTGGATTGTTGAATATAATGCCCGGGAGTATTTATCGGATACGATTGATGTAGCCGGAGAACCCGTTGCCGGCGCTAAAGTACGCCTCAGTAAAAATGGTAAGATCAAATATCAAACGAAAACAGACGAAGGCGGTGAATTTATTCTTGAAAAAGTGAAGGCAGGTGCGTATTCCATGAAAGTGTATAAGAAAGGTTACGATGCTTACAATCAATCCTATCAAATGAATCAAACAGATGTAACACCATTGGAAATTACCTTAAAAAAGAAATAGTATCTGTATGAATAAAAACATTTATTGTAAGGAGTTGTAATGTGAAAATAGTAAAGAATTCTCTTTCTTGTTTGGCGTTGAGTGTATCGTTATGCAGTATGTTTTCAAGTGCAGTATTTGCATCGGCAAGCGGTCCTGATGCTTACCGTACCGGAGCTCCTGATGATTCCGGCACCTGTAATGCAAGTGGTTGCCATGATACATACACCAACGATTCCGGGGATGCTGAATTTTCTATTTCCGGTCCCTATGAGTATACCCCTGGAAAAACTATCAAATTAAAGGTAGCATTTAGCAACTCCAGTGGAAAAAAACGTGGGTTTGAAATGACTGCGGTTGATGCAAGCGGAAACAGAGTGGGAAAATTTAAAAAAATCGGGAATACCACACAGGTTATTCCTGCGGATGATTATCGGGGACTTGATAAAGCTGACAAGGATAAATATATAGAACATACGTATAAGGGAACAAAGAAAAAGAACTGGAAGGTGAAGTGGACGGCTCCTACCGACGCTACGGAGCCAATAACATTTTACGCGGCAGGCGTTGATGCTGATGGTAAAGGCAGTGAGACGGATGATTACGTCTACACCACCACTTTGGAAATAAGCGCAAAATAGTCTCTATGTTTTGACTATACCCGGCATGGCATTGTAAATATTACACATAGGCGCAAAAATCTCTGTCAAAATCGTTTGCGTTCTTTATTTTAACCATTGCCATGTGGTTGTTTAACTCAAAACATTCGTAACAATTTAGCTTTTTGAAAATATGTTGCAGTTTAGTTTTGGGTGGCACGGACAAACTCCGTTTGTCCGTGTGGAAATTAGACGTAGCCCCATTTGCACACGACCACGGACAAGCACTGCTTGTCCGTGCCACCCATATTAAGCTAAAATATGTGTATCAATTTTCAAAAGACTAAAGTGTTACAAACATTCGCATTAAAAATGCTTGGCATATATTGTTTTGCTTAGTAATTACAATTCATCAACGCAATGACTTGTGCAATGGCTATCTGCGTCTTTTCCGAAGAAAAAAGGTATTGACTAAAGAGACATTAGAAGAGGAATACACACTTCATATCTTATGAAAGATTACACGAAAAACAAACGTCCGGATATGCTGGAACCCTTTTTCCCGAACGAAATGTTCCGGTACATTATCGTTGGTTGCTTTCTTGTGGTGCTTGACCTCCTTGCCGTTTTATTTTTCCCGCTCCCGTTTAACCCTGTAAACAAACCGGAACATATTCCGTGGTTTTTCATTCCCGTCTATTTGCTCAAAAAATGTATCCACAACGAATTTGTCTTTATTTTTATTCTTGTGGCAAGCGCCTTGTTCTTTATCTTCCTTCCATTCATTTTCAGAGGAAAACGAAGGCATGATACAAAGCAATCCTGAAAATGCATCAATGGGCAGACGTCTGTTCCCCTTTTTCATAGTTATCTTTTTCTTTCCGATGGCCTTCATTATCAGCGGCTGCATTATTTACCCTGAGCTGGTGGAAACAGGCATGAAGTCACCTGAAGCGGGAAAATGCGGCGATTGCCATATTGATATTTACCATGAATGGAAAGATTCTCCCCATGCCGGAAGTTATACCAGCAATGCCTTCAGGGAACAAGCATTTGATTATTCATTCACTTTTTGCCTTGGATGCCACGTACCGGAAACCATTTTTACCGATGCAAGCATCGTCCCTCGGAATATACATGTTGAAGAGGGGGTCAATTGCAATGCCTGCCATTTAAATGACTGCACACTCGCCGGACCAACCCCTGCCCGCGCCCCACATCCGGTTACCGGGATGAATATGTTTTACAAGAGCAGTGAACTTTGCGGAAAATGCCACGCCGGCACGTATAACGTCTGGAAAGAAATAAAAGACGCCGAAGATAAAAAGACCTGCCAGGACTGCCATATGCCGGAAATAGTCCGAAAACTTATTCAGGATGAACCCTGGCAAAAGATATATCCAAAGCGGGAAGGCAAGCAGCATCTTTTTTCTTTTCAGGAGTTAATTCCCGTTGACGAGCATATGTTGTCCCTTTGCTTTACTAAAATAGTTCAAACAGAAGATGCTATTGAAGGCGCACTTGAAATAACCAATACCGGCATCCCGCATAGTGTACCAACGGGTGACTACGGATACCGGGAAGTGCTCGTGACAATAGAGTTGTTAAATAAAACGGGGCATGTTGCAGGCTACAGAGAGACAAGCCTGTTTGTAGAATTGAAAACAGCGCTGCACTATAAGGAGAAGCGAATGATACCATTCCACTTTACGCTGAAAGATAATGTCTGTACCCTCAGGGCAAGAATGATAAGAACGTCATTAAACCGTGACATATCCATCGTTTTGGCGGAAAAAATATATTCGCATTGATTTTGATTCCAGTGGTTGCGGCTCGTTCCTCACTTGAGATATCTAAGTAGAGACAGGTTTGAAACCTGTCTCTACCATGTAGTGCGACGAACCTCGTCGCACTACAAATGACAATTTCCAGTTTCAAAAGACTAAAGTGTTACGTTGTAAGTGAAGAATAAATCATGTTTGAAGAAGTAAAAAATTTAAATAAAAGACACGCCGTCCGGCTGGCAATCTCTGCACTCATAGCCATTGCAATTGCTGTGGCAGCGCTGTTTTTTACCGTGACGAAGGTGAAGTATACACAATATTGCGGCAAGTGCCATTCGGACGTCACATTCAACAATAAATGCTACAATGTCTTGTCAGGGAACATTGCCTGTATCGACTGCCATGCACCCGAAAACAGAAGCATGAAGGTAATGGCGGTCGAAATGGCGGATGAACGTTGTACATCAGAACTGTGTCATCCTTTACAAAAACTCTCAGAAACGGCAACCCGATTCAAAAAAACAAGAGATTTCCGGCATGCAACACATACAAAGCATTTTCCAGGCAATCTTACGTTGCGCTGTGTCTCCTGCCACTCGCATGGTAATGGCAGAAGACATTTTGAGACAGAGGCCGATACCTGCAATGTATGTCATTTTGCCGGCATGCAACAGGCGCTTCTCACAAGGGAGAAACAACCCATTTCCGAATGTACCTTGTGTCATGCTCCCGTAGAAAAAAACATTCAAATTTACGGCAACACATTTAACCACATTGCTTATGAAGAAAGGAAGAACGTGGGTTGTTCCGATTGTCATTTCGCTGTTGTACAGGGAAACGGCGCCGTTGTCAGGGAGAATTGTTATGTATGCCATCAAACTATTCAGGAAAAGTATACTGCACCGGACATGCATGATATCCATATAATGAATCACAAAACATCATGTGTTGCATGCCACAGTGCCATTATACATACCGCTATGAAGAAAAATGGAGTTGTGCTTTCAAATATTCCGAACCGCACATTTGACCTCTCTCTCTACAAAACGCAATGGATGGTTATGGCGGGAACGGGCGGCGCAGGCATTGCGGACGAACCCGATCCCATGTTTATCGCAACGCTCAATTGCTCTGCATGCCACAAGGACGTATTATTATCAAAAGTAGCGCCGGAGGTATGCAACAATTGCCATGACAGTGGATTTGACAAAATAGTATCTGAGCAAATATCTTTCGTCTCGAAAAGAATGAGGTTGCTAAAGCTTCTTTTGAAAAGGGCAAAAAAACTCCCTCTTCCGAATGCAGGGCATGTTATTACCGAAGCGGAGTCGAATTATTATTTTATCAAGGAAGATGGGAGTAACGGCGCCCACAACATTAAATATGTAAAGGACCTTCTGGAATACAGCATTACGAAACTCAATCAGGTCTTGCAGGAAAGCACATGAAACGATTAATAATCATCGCCTGTTTTTTTATCGCTTCGCTCAATTCACTCACATCAGGGGAAGAAAATCTGTTGATGCGGCAAACACCGTTCGTGTATCCTTCAGGCTCATGCACGGACAGGTGCCACGTAAATTATTTGCATTACCGTACAAAATATAAGGACAGCTTTTTTTTGCACAACCATCATTCTCCCTTACAGAACATTGAATGCTGTGAATGCCATAATAACGATCCGGCAAACACGAAAACACACGGCGGTTTAATAATTGAAGAAAACGACTGCAAAAAATGTCATCACAATGAAGCAACAAATGACGATTGTTTGAAATGCCATTCCGCGGTAAACGACTACCGAAACGGTTCGTTCCGCTATGCGGGCATTCATTCTCCCGTCACCGGAACCCCTGATTGGATGTATAAGGCGGTGTTGTGTACCGATTGCCACAAACAGGAAGAAAACAATTTTCTCTTCCGTGATACCCGCAGTATCTGTATAGAGTGTCATAATGATGATTACGGATTACTCTATGATAAATGGAAAGAGTTTTTGAGAGAAGAAACGCAGCCGGTTATCCGGGAAAACAATAATAGCGCGAAAATGCAAAAGTATGTAAAGCAAATACAACAATATGGCATACACAATATCCAATTATCACGAATGCTTTTGAAAGGCATTCAAAAAGAAAGGGACGTCTCTGCACAACCATGAACATAACAGAAGAACACGTTCATTTCCCTTCTGATAATTTATCCCTCGAGGGAGTATTGGCATACGATGAAAACACAATGCCTTCCAGGGCAATTCTTTTATGCCCCCCCCATCCTACCCTCGGCGGCGATATGGAAAACAATATAATAACGAGCCTTGCGCGTGTTTCGGCAAAAGCCGGCTTTCTCTCGCTCCGTTTCAATTACCGCGGCGTTGGTAACAGCGAATGCGGGGTGAAAGATATTGCAGAAATATTTCACTACTGGGAAAAAACAATGAGCAGTGAAAATTATGCCGATGCCCTAACGGACGTTCATTCAGCTCTAAATTTCCTGGTAAAGCAGTCCGGCAGGGACGCTAAGATATTTATTGCGGGGTATTCATTTGGCTGTATTGTTGGCATGAGAGTAGCGACGGCAAGCGATGCCGTATCGGCATTCGCTTCAATTTCCACGCCATTTGGCAAATATAACCTCAGTTTTTTAAGGGAATGTAAAAAACCAAAATTATTCATATATAATCAAAATGATTTCGCCACAACAGTGGAAGACACACTGCAAGGTTTAGAAAAAATACACTTGCCCGTGACAAGTGAGTTAATAGAAAACAGCGACCATTTCTACCGGGGAAAAGAAGGTATTGTTTCCATGAAGGTGTGTAATTTCTTTGATGGTATCAGGTATTGACAACGACACTCAGGCGGCTCTCCATTTGCGATGTATACTCAAAAAGCTCACAAAATGCGAGTTTTATAAGGGTGGCACGGACAAACCCTGTTTGGAACTATTAGAGTTGCTGGTGTTTTAAGATTTCAAATGAAGGTAACAATTGAAAGCTTCCAAAAATCTTCACACAAAGTAGCCATTATATACCGCTAAATTTGAAGCATCTGTACAATGCAAGTTTAACTATATCACATGATTTTCTTGACTTTATAATTGCAAAGATATAGTTTAACCGCGAGCCTTGATATCGAGAGTTACTATAGCAAAAGGAAACTGGGGGCATTCCCGATTTTTTGTAATTATCTGCACAATGTAACACAAGCATCCTGCTTGTGATATTTAATACACAAGCTGCCTGCCTATACGGGTGGCACAGGCATTTTGTCTGTGCGGAATACAGGCAGGAATGCCTGTACCACCCTTGCAATAAATTTTATTATTCATCTTCCGAAAACCTTATTTTTTTGACTATATTTACAAAAAATCGGGAATGCACCCATCTTCAATGGGAAAAATAGAAGTCAATTATGATTTCAATATTCTGGCAACGCTCAAAGACAAACAACTGCAAGTAGGCAAAGGATTGTCACGGGTAAATATTATTCACGCAAACATTTTTAATCAGTAAACAGTATGGAAGAGTTGCTTAAAAACGATTTACTGTCACCGTATGTATCCATGCTGGATATAGACCTGAATGATGCCTTTTCTTCAATTAAACAAAAAGAATGGACTGCGGATAACTTTAAATTTGCCACTGCAGTATCGGTAATGTCTTCATCCCGTATAGAAGGCGAAACCTTAGAGGTTGACAGCTATGTAAAACACAAAGTGCTCAACATAGAATATCTGCCCAACCTGACCGAAAAGCCCAATGATTTGTATGCCGCCTATGAATTTGCAAGGGACAACAGGCTTAGCCTATCCAATTTTTATAAAGCCCACAGCATAGCTACCCGTCAGTTATTGCCGGAGGCACAACGGGGCGTGATAAGGACAGGTAACATGCTGATTATGGAGCAGCAGTCTCAACGCATACAATACGAAGCTGCGCCTGCATCCATTGTAAAAAAGGAATTTAAACGTTTTTGGGATGAACTGGAAACATTGCTTGCCGGTTCGCCCGGCACCGAAGAGATTTTCTATTATGCATCTTACATTCATTTAGTATTTGTAAAAATTCATCTATTCAATGATGGTAATGGCAGAGCTGCCAGGCTGCTGGAAAAATGGTTTTTAAGTAGCCATTTAGGTCAAAATGCGTGGTATATAGCAAGCGAGTATTACTATTATCACAACCTGCAAGCCTACTACAATAATTTAGCCCGCATAGGATTATTCTATGAAGATTTAAAGTATGAAAAAACATTGCCTTTTCTGCTGATGCTTCCAAAGGCATTGGAAATACAGTATAAAAGCAGTTAAGTCAAAATTATGGAATTAAAATTATATCAACATATACGCAGGCACTTCCTGAGGGAGACGATTGATTTATTCGACAAGTCAACACAGGAAAAAATTGAAGCTTATGATGCCTATATTGGTTTAGATGAAAAAATATTGGATGCCGTAAAGAAGTATCTGAAAGCTTACAACACTTATCTGGAAGCCCGCAAGCAACAGAAAGTAACCCTTAGTTACTATCAGATATTGGCGATTTACTTTACCTAAGTTTTTTTCAGGCAACGTTACAGCAAGGAATTTGAAGACTTTGCAAAAAGTGCATTGGCTTACTGGATGGCAACAGGAAGCGGTAAGACAATGATAGTGCACATCAATGTTTTTCAGTTTATTGAACACAACAAAGGTTTAAAGACCCGGAACTTATCATCACCACACCCGGAGTAAACCTGATACATCAACACGAACGGGAAGTAACGCCATTGGTGGAATACCTGAATAAAATCCATCGAAACAAAATCAGATTTACCATTGACACAGAGGGTTCCGTGCTTCATACGACAGTTGTGGGTCAACAAACAGTAATGCTTCGAATGAACTTTAGTGCTGAAAATCGCCAACTTCGGCAACACGCAAAACGTTGGCGGTCATTGTAAAGACGACACCGAAACCATAAACGAACAGACAAAAAAGGAAAGACTTGATGCAGAAATATTCAGTTAACCAACACTTAATCGAGACAATTTTAGCTTGGGTAAATTCAGGAGAAATTGCAATTCCGGAAATTCAAAGACCATTTGTTTGGGACAGTTCAAAAGTCCGCGACTTAATGGACAGTTTATATCAAGGTTATCCTGTTGGCTATGTTATCGCTTGGAGAAACCCTAACGTAAGGCTGAAAGACGGAAGTTTAAGTGAAGGTAAAAAGGTTTTAATTGATGGACAACAACGAGTAACAGCATTAACAGCTGCAATTCTTGGACAATATATAATCAACAAGACATATCAACAAGTAAAAATCAAAATAGCGTTCAATCCAATTGAAGAACGGTTTGAAGTTCAAAATCCAGCCATTCTTAAAGACAAAACCTGGCTACACGATATTTCAGAAGCAATAAACGGAGACCTATTTGAGATTGCGGACAATTATTTTGAACTAAATACTGATGTTGACAAAAAGCACGTTCGTAACGCTTTCTCAAACCTTATTAACATACCGAAAAAGCAAATTGGTTTAATCGAACTTTCGCCTGACTTAGACATTGAAACCGTTACGGAAATTTTTATCCGCATCAACTCAAAAGGCGTTGTTTTAAGTCAAGCAGACTTTGCAATGAGTAAGATTGCAGCAGACACCGAAAATGGTGGAAATGAACTAAGAAAAGCGATTGACTATTTCTGCCACCTTGCCATTGCTCCAGACTTTTACAAACACATAGTAGATAATGACAAGGAGTTTGCAAAAACAGACTTCTTTCAAAAAATGCAATGGCTCAAAACTGAAAATGAAGACCTTTACGACCCCGACTATAATGACTTAATTCGTGTTACTTTTACTTCACAATTCAACAGGGGCAGACTTTCCGACTTAGTTAGTTTGTTATCAGGAAGAAATTTTGAAACAAGAACATACGAAGCGGAAATAGCTCAACAATCATTTGCGACACTTAAAAACGGAGTAACCAACTTTATCAATGAAACCAATTTCAAAAGGTTTTTAATGATTGTAAAATCAGCCGGCTTTATTTCACCTAAACTAATCCGTTCACAAAACGCCATAAATTTTGCTTACATAGTTTACCTTAAACTGAAAGACCTTGGAGTAAGTTCCGTTGACATTGAGAGTTATGCAAGACGTTGGTTGGTTTATTCAATTCTGACAGGTCGGTATTCAGGTTCACCAGAAAGTGCGTTTGACTTCGACATTAAGCAGATTGAACACAAACCATTTAACGAGATTTTGAACGAACGAGAAGAAGCCGAACTTTCAGAAGCATTTTGGAACGCTTCTTTGCCACAAAGTTTGGACACTTCTGTTGCAAGTAGTCCATATTTCCACGTATTTCTTGCCTCACAAGTAAAAGCTAACGACAAAGGATTTTTATCAAAAGACGTTTTAGTTAGCGACTTGATTTCGCTTCGTGGTGACATACACCATTTGTTTCCAAAAGACTATTTGAAGAAGAACGGGCTTGACCGAAGCAAATACAATCAGATTGCAAACTATGTGTATATGCAGTCAGAAATAAACATTAAGGTGGGCAACAAGCCTCCTAAAGACTATTTCGACTTACTCAAAACGCAAATGATTGAGAACAACAGACAAGTAAGTGGAATTTCGACAGAGCAGGAACTTTTGGACAATTTAAAAGTGAATTGTGTTCCGACAGAGTTGATGGAAATGACCATAGACGACTATCAAGACTTTCTGGCTTTGAGAAGGAAACTTATGGCAAACAAAATGAGAGATTATTACTTCGGACTATGACGACAGAAAAAAAACAACGAACCGCCAACAGGCGTTTGGCGCAATGGTGGGTGACGCGGTTAAATCAAGTGCAGTGCTTCTATCTGGCATTTATACAGGTTGATAGTTTTGTGCTTCTAAGTCCGCCACGGGTGCATTCCCGATTAAGATTTCTAAAGGAATATGAAGATTAAAATGAAGCTTTTTAATCATATTTAAAGTAAGACTTCTTTGATGATTAAAATTTCTGACACTCGACCACGTTTTCCTATAAATGGTTCTAAATCCTTTCTGGATAACTCCATTTGTTCCATTCTGAATCTTAATGCTTCTACCGGATCAGGTGGATCAACTGGATAGTGTTTTTCTTCATATGCTTCCACCAAAACTAAAAGAATATCTAGTATAGCGTTTCATTAAAATATCTACATTGATACCGTCATTGCGAGCGACAGCGAAGCAATCTCTTGTTCCCAAAGGACTTAAGATTGCTTCGCTGTCGCTCCACTCCTCGCAATGACATTTTTTTACGTACACACTTTAACGAAACGATGTACTGGTTTATCTCCTTTTTTTGTATTTTCTTTTGAACCCCAGAGATTTTCAATTTCGGAAAGTGCTTTTTTGTAATCTACTTCTGTTTTTATTGGATAAATGTCCATTATATAACCTCCGCATTGATTTTATTATATTGTTGATAAAGGCGCAAAAGGGGTAACATATTGATCATTGATTTCAAAAATGGGTTTAATCACACATCAAGATATGATCCCATCCCCTCGTGCTCAATCCTCAATCCTCAGGCCACAATCTGCAATTTGCAATTTGTCGATTGCCGATTGTCGATTGCTGACTGCTAACTTCCGACTGCCTACTGTCCGTTTTCACGTAAAGAAAGATATTTTGTTTGCTCAGCACCTTTCTTTTCATCCACAAAAAAAAGCAGTACCCCTCCGGTTATAAAGAGAATCACGATTGACGCGATGCCCATTCGCGAACTCTCAAAAAATATCCCTGTAATGCCGATTAAAACAGGGCCTAGGATAACGGCAAACTTGCCTACCATATTGTAAAATCCGTAAAACTCAGCCAATTGATCATGGGGAATAAGGCGTGAATAAAAAGACCGACTCATTGCCTGAATGCCGCCCTGGACAAGCCCTATAAGGATAGCAAGCCCATAAAACTCATAGGTTGCCTTCATCCTCATTGCCCACATTACTGCAAAGATATAGACTCCGATAGCAATAAAAATCGCATGTTTCGCCCCTATTCTTTCACCCAGCTTTCCAAATACTATGGCGCAGGGAAAACTTACGAATTGGGTGATAAGCAATGCCAGCAGCAAGTCCCTGTATTCGAAACCTATTGACAATCCATAATCAACCCCCATTCTTACTATAGTATCCACGCCATCAATATAAAGCCAATAGGCGGTTAAAAAAAGAACTATCGTTTTCATGTGTTGCATCTTATGTAAGGTATGGGTTAATTGTTTCAATCCGCTTCGGAAAGCAAATTTAGGCGAAATGCGGGGTTCTTTCCCGGGTTCCTTTACAAAAAAAATAATGGGTAATGTAAATATTCCCCACCAGGCGGCAACGGTTAAAAAGGAAATACGTATTGCGTGGTTTGCATCTTTCAGTCCAAAAAATGCCGGGTGTAATATCATCCAAATATTGAATGCAAAGAGTATTCCTCCGCCAAGATAACCCATCGCATAGCCCAGCGCAGATACATAATCAATCCTTTTTTTATTTGTTATTAAAGGAAGGATGGAATCATAAAAGATGACACTGCCTGAAAATCCAACCGTGCCAATTGTGTAGGCAACTGCCGCAAACAGCCAATTACCCCTCTGCACCATAAAAAGCGCTGTTGTTGACAGGACTCCAAGATATGCAAAAAAAATAAGAAACCTTTTTTTATACGACCCGCTATCCGCAATCGCACCAATTATTGGGGCAATCGCTGCCACTAAAAACCCCGACAAAGAATTTGCCATTCCCAAAATCGCAGTACTTTTTGTCACTTCCATACCCTGACACCAGTAATTTTTAAAAAAAACCGGGAAGAATCCTGCCATGACGGTTGTGGCGAATGCCGAATTCGCCCAATCATAAAAACACCACCCCAATTCCTGCCTGTTTTTAAACTTCAGCATATGTTCTTATCCTCAATGTAGGGACTTCACATGAAAATGAAATAAACAACCCTGACAGGGTTCCAAACCCTGTCAGGGTTAATATACCATGCCTGCAAAGACCATGTTGTTTCACTTGGCGTTTCAAACGTGTAGGGTGGATTAAGGTGCGGCTTTTTCGCACCGAATCCACCAATAATAATGGAACGGTGGATTCGCTGTCGCTTAATCCACCCTACTGTCTAAAGGATTTTACTGCACCTTATGGGAGAAAACTTATCATATTTTTGTGCAGGACGTAAGAATAAAATGTCGCTGTAGTGCTACTTTCTTTGCCATTACCTATCTCTTTCATGGCAGTATAATTTGTTCATAAACAATTGAGGCGAATAGGGTTTTTTCGTTGACGGATAACCTTGTTTATGCTTGAATTTTAACTTGACTTGTAAAAGCATCCTGTACGAAAACGCAGACCGTTATAGGGTGTAACAAATAGAATGTCCTTTTACGAAGAAAGAGAGAAAAACATGGCTAAAAATAAATTTAAAGTATTTTGCACCCCGTTTTGCCCGAAATGTAATCAATTGCTTGCATACTTAAACAAGAGAAATGCAGATTACATTTCCTACGATATAGACAAGGATGAAGACGCAAGGAAAGATGCGATAAGAATTGTTGGCACTGATGACATAGAATCTCTCGACAAACTTCCCATTGTCGTTGTTAATGAAGATAAGATATTGTATGGTTTCAATAAAGAAGAAATCGACGCATATCTTGTCTGATAATTCCAGGCTCTTTGCCGAAAGAGGCCTGCCCATCCCTATTTTTGTGCAGGCGAAATCCATCGGTGTATCAATTATCAATTCAGTCCAAGCATATACTCAACAACTTTTTTATCCGGTACAAATTTATTGAGCTGGCTTAATCCCAGTTTTTCTACTGCAACGTTGACAAGGTTTTGTTCATTTTCTTCCGAAGAATAAAAACGTCCTGCCTCAATAATAGCGCCTTTTGGTATAAGGCCGATAACCTCGCTGCCACGGACGTTTACGCCATAAACGTTTGCAAGTTTCTTTATCTCTTCAAAAACAACATGCGGCGGGGTTACTTTATAATTCAGGATGTTGGTGGATACCTGAGTAATTTTGTATTCCTTTAAATCCACGCCCATTGCCTGAACGAATTTCAGCGTACCGGCAACACGCTCCTTTTCCCCTTTTTCATTCAATTTCATTCTCCCCGAAGACCGGATCATCCCTGAAATAGTATTGGCAACGGAAATATCGTCAGTATCAAGATTCACATTGTAAGCAATTAAAAATTCCCGCGCGCCAATCACCGTGGCGCCTGTTTTTTTCACACGGTCGTTAAATACTGAAGGGCCGTAATCAGGCCGCCATTCCGCATCGTTCATTTTTTTTGAAAGGCCTTCATATTCGCCTTTCCGTATGTCCGGGAGCAAATAACGTCGGGGTACATTTGCCGCCTCCGCGTAAAGATACACGGGAATACCAATCCTTTCTCCAACATCCTTACCTAATAAATGTGCGATTTTAACGCATTCAGACATGGTAATGTTTGCCACGGGAACAAAAGGGCAAACATCTGTTGCGCCAATACGCGGATGTTCCCCTTTTTGCAGTGTCATATCAATAACGTTCGCTGCCGTTTCTATTGCAGAAAATGCAGCGTCCCTTACTGCTTCCGGCTCTCCCGCAAAGGTAATTACCGTGCGGTTATAGTCCGGATCAGATTCGACGTTCAGCAATTTCACCCCCTTAACCCTTTGAACCGCATCTGCAATTTTTGCTACTTTCCGGGGATCTTTTCCTTCGCTAAAATTAGGCACACATTCAATTATTTTATTCATATGTTTTCCTTAAAAATAAAAGACCTCTTGCGTTTTATTAAACGCAGGAGGTCTATATAAATATATCTTCTCCGGCAGCACTCTTAGTGGGCTTCCACTACAAATTCTTCTTCATCATTGTAAGAATCTCTTCTGTGGCCAAACAGAGAAACCACCGTCCCGCTTGCAAGCCCGGTAATAATGGCCACGACAAAGGTTATAACAACCCCCTTTATCTGCAATCCCGGCACTGCGCTGCCTGCCATAAAAATTGCTGCCAGACCACCCAATATACCAGGCATACCATGAAGGTTATGAAC
Source organism: Candidatus Kuenenia stuttgartiensis (assembly GCF_900232105.1). Lineage (NCBI taxonomy): Bacteria > Pseudomonadati > Planctomycetota > Candidatus Brocadiia > Candidatus Brocadiales > Candidatus Brocadiaceae > Candidatus Kuenenia > Candidatus Kuenenia stuttgartensis. The sequence continues at coordinate 2,280,391 of NZ_LT934425.1, read as the reverse complement.
GCCGCAGGTATCAATACCCTTAATCATTTTCTGAAGCCGTGGTTGTATGAGTGCAAAGCCAATGACACTCAAAATACCGGCTATGAAACCTAGCATCAGCGCTGCCCTTGGCGTTGTATGAGCACAAGAAGAACCGATAGCCACACCGCCGGCAAGTGCGGCATTTGCCATATCTTCAATAACGATTTTCTTTCGAATCAACGTTGTCGCAAGATAAGTAGAAATTGTTGCGGCACATAAGGAAAGAATAGTGTTTATCGCCGCAGTAACCATTTGTGACGCCTCGGCGGCTGCCGCACAAAACGATGGCCAGAATATCCACAGCACCATACTTCCAAGCATCGAATACTGATTGCTTATCTTATCGGACTCAATACCTTTCGAGAAGTCTTCCTTTGTGGTCATCCTTATTATTACGCCCAATCCAAAATATGCACCAAACTGATGGATAACTATCGACCCGCCCGTATCAATGAGCTTCCCCTTTGGTATCAAACCCATTCCATCGTCTAACATAATCCATTCGTTAAGCATATAGGAAGGAACAAACAACAATGCCGCAATAATATACTGAGACATTTTTAATCTTCCCAAATATGCCCCCATTGCAATAAGCATGGACGCCGCACAGAATTCCGCGAGGATTAAACGGTCTATTTGAAATTCCGCTACCTCTCCGAATAGCCCCTTTGATTTTAAGTACATGTAGTAAGGAATAACAAAACTCACGGCAATATAGGTGGCGGTAGCAGCCCCCCAGCCATATCTTTTTACGTAGACCATTAAAAATCCGAAACCTACCATCAACATTGCCATAACGTGAATGGATTTGTTGTATTTATTTACTTCGAGCAATTCCTCCACTGCAGAAGCAACCCCTCCGCCTATTGCACTTATCTTAAAAAAATCAAAGTCCGCATTGGCCGTGGTTTTTTGTTGAGCGTTAAAACCTACCAAGCCGACCTGCGGATGTTTAAAATGTAAGCCGGAAATGTGATCTACGGTCGTCCATGTTTCTCCATTCGTGCTGAAAGCGCCGGAAATACTTTCCCCGGACTTTGTTAATTTTAAATACAACGTTGTCAATGATGTGGCGGCAGATTTCGCACCTTCCGTTTTAGAAACAGACCTGCTCATTACGACGTGCTGTGCGTCATCTTTTTGGCGGGTGAGCATTACATAGTTTTCCTCATCCTCGTATAGGATTATTCCTGCCTGCTGAAACTTTTCTTTGGGATCATACGTTAACCTGGCGACTATTTCAAAATCGCCATGTGGTCCACGGCGAAGGAGTTTAATCTTGTTGTTAACATTTATTTGCCACAAGTCTTCAGCCTTGGATATAATCCTTAAATGCCCCGGGCTTTCGGTAAGACTAATATCACTTTGATTTTCACGTAATATAATCCATGAATTTTCCAGAGATTTCCCATCAAATTCATCCTCAAACAGTGCACTTGCATGAACCTTTGTTCCCTCTATAAACAGAAAACTTATGAGGCCAATAAAAAAAATATACAATACTAATGTCAGTTTTTTCATCACTTGCTTGTCCCCCTTTCTTAAATATACAATATTGGTTTCTGCTCTTGATTACAAATTCCCCAAATACAATGATATTTCTTCACAATTATCACTGTTACTGCAAATTCCAGAAAAATCAAGTGTGCCGCGCATTCAACATTTTCCCTTGCCATTTTACCGCATAAGCTGAATAAAGAAGCATGTTATAACAAATACGCCATGCTATTCACCTTATGCTTACACCGTTACATTGTTTTAAAGATCGAATACAAATCTCTCATAAAAAAATACAAACTCTCCTTTCAAAAAATAAAATGCACATGAAGCGAACGTAAGATTTCAGCCAGTTTCCTAAATGATTTCCACCAATTATTACGCTATATGCACCAATGACGCCTTCAATGTATTGGTCTGTAACTTACCGCTTTTTCGTACGGCCAAAAACAAAGAAGAATCGCTTCACATTGATATTTTTCGGGATATATATATTTTATTCGCAATAAAATATCAAACGCAAAAGTATTGGCAGGATAGGTAACTCAATTTAAACAGACGTCAGGTGTGATAAATGAGCGAAATGTATGCCAGAAAGATGTACGCCGGAAACAGGTTTCCTAATTAGGAGTTACAACGTTTTAGCGGGAAATACTTATTGATGGGTTCTGTCGGGTTGTAACGCTTTAGTTTTTTGAAAAACCAGGGGCGAAGCATTTGCCCGTTTGGGTATGAATGTATTTATGACAATTTACAGCAAATGCTTCGCCCCTACATTATGCGGCAAACATCGCTATTATTGGAATTTTTCAAAAGACTAAATTGTTACCTTTTTTTTCGTAAGTTTTTCTTTGTACTACTATCCATCAATTTCTTGTTTTTTATGCGTGTTTTTCATGCCGCCATTTCCGTAAGTGCTTTAATATCAAGGGCTGAAGCGGTCATCAGTGAACAAGAGAACTTCTGGCCTTTCTCCGTCAAAACATAGCGGTTGGCCCTCGGAACTTTGCGGATTAGACCGTGTGCCCGCAGCATCTTTATCCGTCGGGTCGTTCGTCCGGAATATTTCTTTTGCTGATCCTTGCCGGATTGTTCGGATTCCCGGTAAAGCCACTTACGCAAATCATGGTTGCGGAATCCATTTATCGCGTTTTCGCCTTTGGACAGGAACATCAGCATCTGGTAATCATCCTGCTGCCAGGGATTCAAACCTCGATACCTCTTGCCCTCTTTGACAACCTTGTTACAAGCGCTGCTCACCACTTCTTTCAGTTTCTCCTCTACCTGAGCCGCCGCCAAAGCATCCCCATAACGATCATTGCATTGTTGGCTCACCTCACACCGTCGATGAAGATCGCTTACGCCCTTACGCATCTTCTGCCATGACGCCGGTTTGCCTTCATCATCATTGGGACTCCGAAAGACCTTAAAGTCCCGCGTATTATTGATCGTTGTCTCAATACGCAAGAGACTACCGCTCTTGTTATACATCTTCACTGAATTATAATTCACACTGTGCTTGACCCGTATACCTTCATAGCGTCTTCGATAGTCGCTGATAACCTCATCAGGGGCAGCGCCTGCAAGGTTACGCCTACCCAAATACTTCATCACCGAAGAACTGTCGCAAACCCGCATCGCATGATGAACAAACGATGGAAACAACTCCTCCAATGCCTCAACCGATTTAAACATGATGTCCGTCGCCCACTCCGTCTCATCCGCAGACCAGTAATACTCCGGTTCCAACGGACGAAGAATCTGCGACAATGCCGGGCAACTGCCCAACGCAAGCCCGTTCAGCAGCTTCGCCCAGTCAGTCTTAAGCTGCTCATGGAGCAGAACCTGCGCAGCCGCAATATCCTCTATACGCACAAAACAGTTGCCGTCCTTAACATAATCAATACCTTGCTTCTGAAGTTGCCGCTCCAGCCAATGACGACCATTGAGACAAATGAAAATATTAAACGGCGCCCAACTCTGGATACGAACATGACCAAAACCAAACACTGGATCATTAAAATAATGATACACAAAGACACACTTGCGGGGCGCCATTACCAACTCGAGCTTCTTGCTGGCCTTGTTGCCCTTGACCATCGGCGCAATACAAGGCTCTACCACACTCAACAGGCAGATGGAACCTTCCGTAATCCTCTTATCCGCCGCGATCTGGCGAGCCAACTTCTCCTTATCAACACCGCTGCTCATCAAATACCGCACCTCGATACCCAAATCTTTCGCCCGCGATTCACAACTGTCTCGCACCTGTGCCGTAAGCCCATTGACCCAACCGGAAAAATCCTTAAGCAGAATTCTCGCTTGGTTCATGAATGTTCCCATCCCACGCTCACTGGCCAACCACCGCAATGTCCCGCGAAAACGAATCCTGTCCAGACCGCTTATTGCACCCACGATCCTGTCTCGATATAATTCCATCAACTTATTCATAAGTAGTGTCCTCCAAATTGTCTGATTACTATTTACGAGGATACTACTATACTTTATAATAAACTAAAAATCACCTTTTTGGTTGCGGCCAAAGGCCGCGCTAGGCCCTTTGTGGTTAAATCCTTTTTGGTTACGGCTTTGCTGCGATATGTATAGCCAAAAGCTTCGTAACATTTTAGTCTTTTGAAAAACGTATTACCTATAAGCTCCGTAGGAGCAGCCTGTTTGTAGCAAAATAGGATATTATAACAGATATTAGCTCCGTTAGGAGCGACCTGTCTCTTGTAAATCCATATTAAACAGGTCTGCCTGAATATGGACAGGCCGCTCCTACGGAGCTATTTACCTTATTGAATTTTATTGCGCTACAAACAGACCGCCCCTGACGGGGCTACATGGTATTTTTCCTATCCCGGGAATTTTTCAAAAAACTAAAGTGTTACAAAGCTTCTGATTTTCTAAAAATGTAGTGCGAATCGCCTGCATTTGCCGGTTTAAGTTTCAAAAACCTGACTTGTTTGACTATATTTAATGACAAAATCCCCCTGCCAGCAGGCAGGAACAATATAAAACGTGAGGTTCAAGTTGCAAACTTGAACAAGCCATGAGTGGGAACGCTCATTGGTGCGTTTGCGGGATAAGAGGCGCGTCGATGGGTAAAATATGGTCAATTGCTTGTCAATTGGGCTTTTTTGGCTTCATAGTCTTCTTTGGTAATGATTCCTTGTTCCATCAATTCACGAAGTTCTGATAATTTTTCATTGTTAACATCTTTATCAATAATATCAGAGGTAAAAACATCCCTACCTGTTAATTCCTTGTATTTGAACCGGTAATCTTCTTCTGTAATAAGCCTGTCATTATATAACCCTTCCAGCTCGCTTACTTTTTCATTATAGGGGTTCTCATCAAAGGCAAAAGACCCTGATTCCTCTTTCACGCTTAATTCATTATACTTATGCCGGTAATCTTCCTCCGTTATCAACCCCTCTTTATATAATTCTTTAAGGGCGCTAAGCTTTTCTTCTCTGTCAGCGCCTGGTGGAGGAGGAATCGGAAAGGTCTTTTCTTCTGTTTTAAGTACCAACTCCCTCTTTTTTATTTCAAAATCTTCTGCTGAAATCAGGCCTTCCGATAGCATTTCATGCAATAGCCTTAACTTATGATCCGTTGGCAATGTCTCAATCGCTGAAGTTCCCTCATAACCCTCCCCTCCCTGTCGTTGTTCCCCTCCCGGTTGCGTATACGGCTCTTCCTTATAATAGGTCTCTTCAATATCGGTATGCTTATCTAATGGTGCATTGGGTAAACGGTATGTATCTTCCGGTAGTTGTGCATATTCATCAACCTTTTTTAAGAGCGCAGCGTCTTTTTGGGGCAAGTCTCTTTTCGGCAAATTCTCTGGTTCTGCAAAGGTATATTTCTCTCCACCCATGATCAGTGCATCTTTCTTTTTTTCATATTCATCGGCGGAGATAATCCCTTCTTCTTTTAACTTCAAAAGGCGGGTAAGTTTTTCATGCAAACTTACGATGTCCACTTCTGGAGGCTCAACAGACTCTGCATTTTTTGCCTTTTTTTTACCCCTCTCTTTTAACGTTAGATAATCGTATGAAGCAGTACCTTCTTTTTTTGTTTGAAAATCCCGAACATCGGACAAGGGCAAAGCAGCTTTTTCTTTCATACCTTCCTCTGCTGTCGCAACTTTCTCCGTTTCTTCGATAATTTCTTTCTCTGTGCCTTCCTCTGATGAGACTTCAACTTCTTCCTTTATTTTCTTTGCAGTAACACCTGCAAGCCGTTTTTCTTCTTTTGCCCCCCGGTCTGTCTTTTTCTCTTTTTGTGTAAATTTCTGATCCCTACCATCAAAAGGCGGAGAAAAAATTGAAATAGCCATAAATGCTTCATCGCCGGTATTCACAAATTTGTGTACCGTTTTGCTGGGAATCTGCAAAATGGACCCCGATTTTACCATGTATCTCGTACCGTCAAGTATCGCAATAGCGTTGCCCTTTTTCACATAAATAACTTCATCATGGCGTTTGTGGTAATGTGAGGAATATTCGGTATTTTCACGCAATTGAAGCACATGCATGCTGGAATTTCTATTCTCACCAACATCGGTAATTTTTACATCTTCACCTTCCAGAAGAGGGTTCTTTTCCACGACATCCTCAATATTTTGCACACTAAAATCGAAAATATCCGGGAATTTAGTGGGATGCTTCAGTGATTCTACAAAGTTTGACGGATAATACTTAACGGTCGTGCAGCCAATGCCGACGAATAAGAGGACGAGAAGTGAAAGGGAAAAGGGGGTTCTTTTTATGTATGCCATTATCGCTATGTTTAGTACAATATTTAGTATAGGGGCGAAGCATTTGCTATAAATTGTCATAAGTATGAATATTACCTGAAAATTATTTAAGGGAAAGTAAAATGTCTGTAAAAAGCATTGAAAGAAGATTATTTCTTAAAAAAGCATTGCTAATGGAAGGAGGTTTTGCGCCACTTCAATCCTGGCAAAATACCTGAAACATTGTTCAGCACACTTTGCCCATGGAAATGATATGCAACCTGCAGTTCTTCCCGATGTAGTTATCGGGCGGGATGATGCCGTTGTTGCTGACAATGGAAACGTAAAAGAATCAAAAATAACAAATCTCCTGCATACAGCAGTTATGCAGCTGGCAGGCTCTGCCTCAAAAGAGCATGCATGGCAGAGGCTTTTTCGTCCATACGATATTGTAGGCATCAAACTAAACTGTCCTTTCGGCCGTATTATGTCGTCGCATGTAGCAATAGTAGATGCCATTTTCCATAGACTCAAATTTGCCGGAGTGAAGGATGTAAACATCATTGTATTTGAACGGTATAACAGGGAACTTGAAGCGGCAGGGTTTCGGGTGAGGCGTGCAACCAAAGGCGTGCAATGTTTTGGTACTGACGAATTACCGCAGGGCGGTTACGACTCCGAACCCCAGATAGCCGGAAGAGTGGGAACATGTTTCAACAAAATAGTCTCTAAAATGTGTACCGCCATCATTAACGTTCTCGTCCTGAAAGACCATGCCCTGGCAGGCATTAGCGTTGCCATGAAGAATTTTTTTGGAGCAATGCACAATCCGAACAAATACCACACCAACAATTGCAATCCCTATATTGCAGAACTGAACAGCCATCCCTATATCGTAAACAAGGTCAGGTTTATTGTTTGTGACGTCATACTGGCGCAATACAACGGAGGCCCCCGGTTACAAGCCTCAATGGACATGGAATTACAACGGCATTATTGTAGGAAGGGACCCTGTCGCTTTCGACAGGATATGCCATACTATTATCGAAGCTCAGAGAAAAAAGATGAAACTTCCCTCTTTACAGCAAGCTCGCAGGGAGCCAAAATATATCTCCACTGCTGCCATGCCCGGATTGGGAACAGATGATCTCTCAAAAATAAACGTTGTCTCTATTTAATGGCTTTCGCTTGCCAGCAGTTGGCAGTTGGCAGATTGTGGATTGTGGAAATTATTATAAAAACCTCAATTTATTGAGATGTTACGCAAAATGCACGTTCTCTAAAATGTATTGATTTGCTCAATAGCATTTGTTATCATTTTTTCTCAAAAGATATTTAAGCCTTGTAAAGCTCAGTGGATACAAAGCGGGCCATGTTATGGTACATGGCCTTTTTTCTACAGATAATTAACAACTTGGCAAATAGGTTAGGAAAAAAGCATGTCATTATCATTTACTGAAGAACAAATAGAACGATATTCCCGTCACATTATTCTCCCCGAAGTCGGAGGCAAAGGCCAGCAGAAGTTATTGAATGCCAGGGTGTTTCTGGTAGGTGCGGGCGGCCTTGGCTCTCCTGCCGCATTTTATCTTGCCGCCGCCGGCGTTGGAAAAATCGGAATTGCCGATGGTGATTGTGTTGATTATTCAAACCTGCAACGCCAGATATTACATTCTGCAAAAGACGTCGGGCGCTCCAAGGCTATTTCGGCGAAAGAGACCCTTGAGGCATTAAATCCCGATGTAGAAGTCATTCCTTATACCGAACGGTTAACTTCCGGCAATATCCTTGATATTATTAAAGATTATGACGTAATACTTGACGGCGCCGATAACTTTCCCACCAGATATCTCGTGAACGATGCCTGCGTTTTTCTCAGAAAACCGCTTTCGCACGGCTCCATTTTCCGCTTTGAAGGACAAGTAACCACCATTCTGCCATTTGACGGGCCTTGTTACCGCTGTCTTTATGAAGAGCCACCGCCTCCGGGCTTAGTGCCTTCTTGCAAAGAAGCTGGAGTATTGGGGATATTGGCAGGCGTCATTGGCACCCTCCAGGCGACAGAAGCAATCAAACTCATTCTGGGAAAAGGACAGTTATTAAAAGGCAAGCTACTAATATATGATTCCTTAAACATGGAATTCAAAAAGGTGAATGTCCGGAAAAATCCCAATTGCCCGGTATGCAGCGATAAAGCTACGATCAAGGAACTTATCGATTATGAAGAATTCTGCCAAATAAACACTTAACATGTTGAAAAAGAACATCTTCTATTTTGAAAAACCGGGAAGAGAAAATACAGAGGAATGCATAGAAATAGCCGCATCATCTGTCTCTGAAGGATATAAACACGTTGTTGTTGCCACTTCCGTCGGTGAGACTGGCGTTGCAATGGCAAAGAAACTGCACGGTAAAGAGGTAAACCTTGTAGTTGTAACTCATTCAGCCGGTTTTCAGGAACCCAATCATCAGGAATTGCTTCCTGAAAACCGGGATCAAATCGTAGCCCTGGGAGGCAAAATCTACACAGGCACCATCCTTACACACTCAATAGAAACCGCTTTTTCGCAAAAATTTAACGGACTTTATCCGGCGATGATCGTTGCACAATCGTTACGAAGACTGGGCGAAGGATTAAAGGTTTGCTGCGAAATTGTTATGGAGGCATGCGATGCGGGACTCATCCCCGAACGGGAAGAAGTGGTTGCGGTTGCCGGCACAATAAGGGGCGCAGATACCGTATGTATAATAAAATCTGCCGCCTCAAAGAGGTTCCTCGATGTAAAAGTACTTGAAATCCTGGCGAAGCCACGTTGTTAATCCACCCCGGCGCCCTTTTTCCATACCAAAATGTAGAGACGCACGACCGTGCTTCTCTACCTTAACTCCGATGCGAACCTTTCTAATGTCTGGAGGAAATAAAGTTGGAAGTATCCGGGAATTTTCTACAAGCAGCCATTGATGGTATTCGCGCATATATCAATATAATCGACAAAGAGTACAATATATTGTTTGTCAACGACGCGGTAACAAAGAAACTCCGGAAAACACGCCAATCCATTGTCGGGAAAAAATGTTATGAACAATTATGGAACAAAAATGCACTCTGTGAGAATTGCGTAACTCCAAAAGTCTTTGAAGACGGCAAACCCCACCAAAGGATAAACTGGGAGAACAACGCTGCCGGAAAAAATCGCTGCATTGAACATTTTGTATTCCCAATACCAAACAAACATGGCCAGGTTGAATTTGCGGTAGAAATCTTTATGGATATCACCGAAAAAAAAATGCTGGAAAAAGAACGGGAAGAACAGCGTTTGGAATTGGGCAAAAGAATACGCGAACTTCGTCATGCGTACGAAGAACTCAAATCTCTGCAAAACCAGCTTTTGCAGGCGGAAAAAATGGCTTCAATAGGACTCCTCGCCTCCAGCCTAGCTCATGAACTAGATACACCCCTTGCTACCATCTCCGGGTATTGTGAGTTGTTATTGGAGGAAGTTCATGATGAAAAAGCTCTCGGCAAAATCAAAACCATCTCCGACCAAATCGCCAGGTGCCAGAAGGCAACACGAAATCTATTAATTTTTTCCAGAAAGTCCGATAGTGAGAAAAAGGAATATCATATAAATACGTTAATAACTACTATCCTGGCGCTGGTGGAACATCGTTTAAAAATCCATAAAATAAACATCCGCAGGGCATTTGACAAACAGTTGCCCCCTTTATTGGTAGAAGGAAATCAAATCCAACAGGTTATTTTAAACCTTGTAAATAATTCAGTGGACGCCTTACCCAATGGCGGAGACCTGTTTATCAAAACGAGGATGAACAATGCAGAAAAATCCGTGGAAATTGTATTTGAAGATAATGGTACAGGCATCCCCGAAAAATATCATAAACGTATTTTCGAACCATTTTTCACCACAAAAGAACAGGGAAAAGGCACCGGTCTTGGTTTGTCAATTTGTAAGGACATAATTTCCGCACATAACGGCACGATACGCCTTGATAACAATACAGACAAGGGGACAAAATTTATTATCTCACTCCCCTGCAAATAGTAGCTTAAAAGTTGTTTTTTACATTTTTTGGCAAAAGATTTAATTGTCCCTTCTGCCGTCGGCAATCTACAGTCGGCAGTCGGCGGTTGACCAATGACTAATAACTAATAACTGTAGTAGGTTTTTATAAGGGAGTCATACTCTGAAAAAAATATTAGTGGTAGATGATGACCCGGCATTGGGAGAAATGTGTACGGAACTCCTGAAAAGCAAAGGATATGCAGCGGACGCCGTTACAAATGGCGCTGATGCCATAGAAAGGATTTCAAAAGATCCGGAGTATGCCATTGTCCTCACGGATTTTGTTATGCCGGAAATGGACGGCATACAACTGCTCTCAAAAATCAAACAGATCAATTCCGCTATTGATGTGATTGTAATGACCAGTTACGGCACCGTCTCAAGCGCCGTAGAAGCAATGAAGCACGGGGCGTCTGATTACATAACAAAACCTTTTAAACGCGATGAACTTGTTCTGGTGATAGAAAAAATACTGCAAATGCAACGCCTCGAAGGAGAGGTAGACCGATTACGGTCTGAACTTGGAGAAAAATACACCTTTGGCAATATCATCGGAGAAAGCCCTAAAATTAAAAAAATATACGATATTATCTCCCATGTCTCAGGCACGGAAGCAAACATACTCATCCAGGGCGAAACGGGCACCGGAAAAGAACTGGTGGCAAAGGCAATACATTATAACAGCGCCAGAAATAACCACCGCTTCGTCAAGGTAGATTGTTCCTCTTTAACGGAAACCTTGCTGGAAAGCGAACTTTTCGGACACGAAAAAGGCGCTTTTACCGGTGCGACGAAAGACCGGGTTGGGCGTTTCAGAAAAGCAGACCATGGCACTATCTTCCTTGATGAAATAGGTAATATCTCCCTTGCCGTTCAGGCAAAGCTGCTGAGAGTCCTGCAGGATAGTGAATTTGAAGCGGTAGGTAGCGATGAATCCATAAAAGTTGATGTGCGCATCATTGCCGCTACGAATGCCGATCTTGAGGGTTGCGTTGAAAAGGGACTTTTCCGCAGCGATCTGTTTTACCGGCTTAATGTAATACGGATATTTCTACCGCCATTAAGAGAACGAACAGAAGATATCCCTCTGCTTGCCGCCCATTTTCTAGCTATACACAACAAGAAAAACCGGAAAACCGTGGAAGGGTTTTCCCGCGATACACTAAATATACTCACGTCATATGCGTGGCCCGGAAACATCCGCGAACTTGAAAATGTAATTGAACGCGCGGTAATTCTCTGCAAAAAGAACAGAATCACCCCCGAAGACGTTCCCTTATATCAGGAAAAAATGGGGACGCGCCCCGGCCTGTCCGGAAAACCGCTTCAGGAATTATTGGAACAGACCGAACGCCAGATAATCATAAATACATTAGAAGCCAATGACGCCGATAAGGAAAAAACCGCAAAAATACTAAAAATCTCCCGTGCAAGTCTCTACAATAAACTCAACAAATACAAGATATAAGCATAGGGGACACATCCCATCCACATCCCACAAGGATAGTCATATTTATGCACAATTCCGGCAGGCAAAACTACCATCCAATAACGCCTTTTTTGCTTTGTTTTGAGAGTTCCTTTTCATCTTCCCATACGGCAAGGCCTGCGTTATTCGTGAGGGAAAGTTGAAAGGTATAAGTTACTTGTCTTATGTCATTTTGCCGTTCACGTTTTTCAATGATCTTGCCTGAAAGCGAGAAATCCGGCATGCGCTGCGGCTCTGTTTTGTCGCTATAAAATTCTTTCTCCTGTTGTATGCCTTGCGCCAGAGGGTCTTCGGCTATGCCACCCAATCCGATTGTAGTAGTTGTCAGCGCCTTTCCACTTATATTCAGCGCAACCCTGATCTTTTTTATTAACAGGTCAGTATCAATCTGTTGAGTAGTATTGTTTGTAATGCGGCTTATCGCAAGCATTGCCGGCTGGATTGGTGCAGTATCCAACGCACCCGACGCCAGAAGCGAATTAATCATTTCCTCCGCCGCATACGAAAAGTCCTGAATGTTTATATCAGTAGTGACGATGGTACGCGGGCCTCCGGTCTCAACATATCTTGTATGGGTAGAACAACCGGCAAAAAATAAAGATGCTACTGCAGGCAACACAACTACGGTTAACGGTAATTTCATCTTGTATCCTTTCTTCTCTTAATTATCCCTGACGTTTTCCATAAATTTCACACGAAAATCACGCGCAGTCTGTTTCGGCGCTGTCGCAGTAATAGAAAGTGTCTCTTGCCCCTCTATTTGTCTTGGAACCCATACAGATGCAGGTGTATCCACACGCATACCATTCTCATCGAACCATTCTATTTTGTAAGTAAATTCCTGCATGGAATTTTTTCTGTTAAGTATTTCTATCTGCAGTTGAAGAAATCCACCCGGCGTTACGGCTTCGTTCAATCCAACGATGCTGACCTTTTTATTAAGCGTAGCATCGGTAATAACACGTTTGTCAGTAACCACCTGCTTTGTTCCTACAGGCTCTTCACGCTCCACGGTGTTAACTGTGGTGCATGAAGAAAAAAAGGTTATGCCAATAAACATCCCTGCTAATAATAGTGTAATATTTTTCATGCTGCCTCCTTTATAAATTGTTTAATTGCTGGTCATTCAATCTTGTTCCCTTGTAGGGGCGAAGCATTTGCCGGTTTGGGTATTAACGCCTTCATGACTATTTACAACAAATACTTCGCCCCTACTTTTTCAAAATCCAAAGTGTTACGGCATTTCATGTTTTGTCTCTGTATTTTTCTCTTTTTGAACATCTTGTTCTGCGGAAAAGGCCTTAGCATCTGTAGCCGCAACTACCGGTTCTGGGCGCCTTACCGGCAGGTTTATCCCTTCCGGACTATCTTTTAGCCTGAATTGGGCAACCGTAAAAGGACTATTCCTGCTTATGGATTTAACCCATACCACATTCATTATACCATCATCTATTGTTACCGGTAATTTGAAACCCGAATACGGTTGTTCCAGTTCAATTTTCCGGTCAACCGGTGTAGGAAAGCGGCAAAAATGAAATTCCTTAGGCAGGGTCTGCCATGTCCTTATATCAGCCTGATTCATTGCCGCCTGATATACGAATGCCGCAAACATCACGACAAGCCCTGCCGTTGTATTTTTTTGGTTGCCGCCCGTTACGCCTGTGTATGCGCCATATGCTGCACCAGCCTTTATTGCAGAAGCAATAAGTGTTTTAGTAACTATGAGAGATAATTCATTTTTAAAATCCTGCGCAATAACGGCATCCATGCTTGACAACAACATTGCCGGCTCTGTCAGACCGTCATGTGAAATGTTCAGAGAGGAGATAAAATCATTATTATATACAAGTTTAGGAATCGCCGCACCAAAGTAAGGAAGGCCAGGCATTATGAAAAAAAGCGGCAAATCAATACGAATGCTATCCCTTGCCGGCGCTTGCCCTGTTTCAAAGATAACATAGGTGGTAGCCTGCAGTGGTTGCCCGATCATTCTTTGTCTCACCATTTCAATATCCTGATTGATATATGCATTTTCTCCAATCATGCTACGCACCCGTTCAAATGATTTCAGTGATCGCTCCAGGTCTGAACTGCTTGTTGCCTGCGCCATAAAATAGAGGGCATCGAGATAAACAGTAAGAGGGTTGACATAAAGCTCAAGGGCTTTAAACCGCTCAAGGTCTGAAAAATTATTTTCATATTGTTGCTTAAATTTACTGTCACTATTAATTTGGGCAAGATTAATATTGTAGTTTTGCTTTTTCCCTTCTTCCTGCGCTTTTTCAATTCGGGCTGAATTTATATAGACAGCATCTTCCTGTCGTTGATGTGCGCGGTAAAGTTCGACACGCGCCTTTTCATACTCTGCCAGTTGAAGATAATTAAGCGCTTTGTAGGTATTCATCATAATTTTGTCATACGCAAAACCTTCATAAGGCAGCATTGCAAGGTTAGTGACAGTTGCTAACGTCTCGCGGGCAACTTTTACCTTTGCCTTATCCTCATACTTATCAATAAGCTCTTCCGCCAGATCAAATGCCTTGTTGCTTTCTTCGTATTTCCCTGCAGTTCGCAGGACTGCCCCCTGCTCCAATCTCCACACAACAGCGTCCTTTGATTCACCTTTTTTTTCTGCCTGTTCTGATATTAACGCTGCCGCCTCATGGAAATTGCCGGATTTCCACTTTTGGTTTATCCTCTGTGTTTGCATATTGTAACTGGCGCATCCGGCACATAACAACATCGATACCGTCATACTCAATAAAATGTGATGCCATATAGTTTCTCTCTTGTGTCTCATACCAGCAAATTTGTCATAAAATTATGTTAAGGCAATTCACCCAATTTAATGTTTAGGCATTTTCAATATTTTTGTAGAGACGCATGCAATGCGTCTCTACCTTAACATCAACCCGCATGGAAATCTGCAATCCGCAATTTGCCGATTGCAGACTGCCTACTGCCTAAATTTTACTGCGCTTTTCTCACTATTGCCCCTTTATCAATCCCGTGATCTTCTATAATCTCAGCCGTCGATACCTTCGGGAGTATATTAACAATTTTCACCTTGCCAACCAGGATTTCTTCCCTGCCGAGGGATTCGTTTGTATCGGGATCAATCAATTCATCCCCCACTGCAAAGATGTCCCATATCTGACCTGAAGCAATATCAGTTTCATCTCCCCGGTTAATAGTAATCCGGTTATCTCTTTTACTTAGTACTTTTGGAGGGAAAATCACATCTGTCATCCTTTGAGCAATTTTATCCGCCATTTTGCGTGCAATTCCCACTAACAGCGCTTCATTGAGATCGCCATCCCTTGTCGAATAGGTTTTATTTTCAGAAATGTCCTTATTGCTTATCTGAAAATTGGCAGATTCCAGCAATTTGCCGGTAGTGGTGTCATATATTTTGCCGATACATGAAAGCCTGATAACCCGTTTCGTAGCGGTTCTTCCTGTTTTCTTAAATGTTGCAAGCTCGTTATAATCCTGAAAATCATCAATTGTTGCAACGAGTAAATACTTTATCCCTGAAATCTTAAATTGTTTCGCAGCGGTGCTGTCATCCGCGGAAACATTTCCGGAATGTGCAAACTCCTGTTCTTTAACAATATCGTCAAGATCATTACGGGCAACTATCTGAAATTTTCTGGTTGCGTTAATGCGGTCTGCCAATTGCCCGTTCATAGATTGCATCACGCGGTCTAAAGAAAGCCTACTTCCACTCCTGTTAGCGCCAGCTATTATAGCTTGTGTCGGTCTAACGGATGCAATACCCATTGTTTCTCTTTCTGCAAACGCCCTTGTTTGCATCAAAAACGCCAGCGCACATCCTAAAAAAAGTATTTTCATCATGGTCGGTTTTTTCATACACACCTGCCTTTCTTGTAAAGTAGGGCGAAGCATTTGCCCGTTCGGGTATGAACGCATTTATTGCAATTTACGGTAAACGCTTCGCCCCTACACTATGCGGCAAACACCGCTATTATTGAGATTTTTCAAAATACCAAAGTGTTACAAAAGTGTTTCTTCCTGGTTTTCCGTGCTACCAGAACAATTCGAAGATGGAGTTTATTTCCTTGGCTACATCTGCCTTTACGTCAATCTTGAATCCGCTTTGCCGTAACATCTGCGCACCTCCCTTTATTAATTCAACATTGGCATCCGTTAATTTTTCGCCGTTTTTCAAATGCTGAAGAAAAGCGGTATTATCCTTCCACCTTGCATAGCCAGCTTCATTCATCTGCAATGCCACCTTCAACCTTTGTACGTTATAAACATTAATTGTTCTTTCCCAGTCCCTGAATCCCTCACGGGTAAGCCGGATCTTGTTTAACCCGGGTGGCGCTTTAAAAACGCCAGGTGCAGCGCCAATAACAACGCCGTTGAGTTCTACGGTTACATCCAATACCTGCACTTCAAGGTTGCTGTTTTGCACTACAACCATAGTCTTGTCTTCCTTTACCAGGACGTCAGGCACACTTACCGGAAGTTGCACAAGGTCTTGCATGCCGCAGGCAATGGTGATTTCCACAAAATCAGGCTTTGGCGGAGGCGGGGCAATATGCTTGCTCCCCAAACTTTCTGCAATCCTGTATGCCGACTCATCCAGCAGCATATTCATCATGTCATCATCTTCAACCGTACTCCTTTCGGTAAACCGCTCAGATTTGCTTGCCATAATTGTATCCGCAACCAGGGTGCTACCTTGTAAACCTTCCAGTATTTTGTAGCTGGCACGCAGATTGGTGACTAAATTAACTGTTTCGACGCCATATCCTTTAAACTTTTTCTTTTCTGTTCCAAAGGAACTTATCGATGCGGCAATAAGATAGTCGGCATTCATCATTTGTGCCAGCCTTAGTGCGGATGTATTGTTACTGAGAAGTGTATCCAGTCTGTTTTCTTTTGCCGCACCTGGGGAGTAGGTTTTCAAACTGTCTGTTACCACTTCACGGCTAATGACGTTAAACCCCTTTTCAGCAACACGGCTGGTAATAAAATCCTCAAATACTGCAATCTTATTATCAAACTGGCGTCCTGCCCTGTTTTCCACAAAAATTGCCGCTTTGTGCACCTGTTTATCATCTTGCTGCGCGAAAAGATATGCATTTAAGGAAATAAAATACAAAAGCATAAAGCCTGTAACAAAAGACATGCGTTTTAAAAAAAGCGACATAATTCACCTCCTTTTGGTATATTTCTGATTTCATAAACCTTATTTGTTCGATCATATTACACATTTAATCATTATATTAACTCATATTTTATAAAATATAGCTCAATAAATCACGATTTAGTTTGTTTGAATCGCATATCCTTGAGGATTGTAAGAAATCATTTGTATTGTAACGCTTTAGTTTTTTGAAAAATTCCGGGAAAAAAGGAGAACCCCGAAGGGATAATTATGATTATAGAAAAACTTGGGGGTTTCAATCCTCATCCAGCCCGAAGCTTAGTCGCTCCACTCCCCGCAATGACAAATGTTTTGAACATTCAAAGCATTTGAATTTAGGATTTGTTTCGTATTTCGATATTCAATATTAGAATTTGTTCTCAATATTTTTTTTCAGTAATGCGTCTTCACACTGTCAGCGTTGAATTCACACATTATGAGCCTGTTGAGTATATCTTCGGAGGTATGATTGTTCCTCGATTGTGGAAATTAATTGAAATACCAAAATATATTGACTAACATTATGGTATTATGTTGATTTATATTTCAGGCTTGTTTTATTTAGGAAAGATGCAATGAAAATTACCATGTTAGGATACTCAGGGTCCGGTAAAACCACTCTCATGCACGGAATGGCCTCCACCCTGGCGCCGGGAAACGCAGACCATGATTATGCTTTGATCCCAAGGCTAAAAAATGATGATGAATTGGCGTCTTTTAATGAAGAAGTTGATGTACTGGTTGATTTTATGGAAAATACCGTAGAGCATGCAGGTTACTGGCCTCTCGGAACGAATAAAACCACCGTATATCCATTTGCAATCGAATACCTAACAAACCATAAAATTACAAATATAGAATGGGTGGACTTCAGAGGAGGGCTTTTATCACATATTTTTAAACCTGCACATAGAGATGAAAAAGAACTGGAAGCGCTGTTTTTTCACTTAATCGAAAGCAATGTGGTGGTGATTGTTGCAGATGCTTATCATCTTACTCATTTTACCAGAATTGATGAAATCAGACATTTTTCCGGTGCTAAGATTATTAATCTGATAATGAACAGGTTTGACAGAATATACCCCAACAGAAAATTGAACATCTTAATTGTTCTTACCAAGGCCGATTCTGTTGATTCCTGCTGGAAGGAAGAAGATTATAAACAACTCCTTGATAAGGGAATGGAAGTATTTGACCCGGTGGTGAAACTTTGCCGGAATAACAGCAACTGGAATGGCGGTATCCTGCCGGTTTCTGTTATTGGTGAAGAAAATGTAGAAAGAAAAATTACCCCGAAAACCGATTCGGATAGCCCTATGGATATCCCTTTTTTAGCGGAAGACAAAATTATAGGACTGCCCCAACCGTTTAACACGGAATATGTTCTTTATTTTTGTCTTGGCTTTTCCTTGTTGCAAATGAAAAATGCGGCAAAGGAATCTATATCTGATTATCAAAAAACCATAGAGCAGGTGCTTCAGGATGCCGGGACATTAAACTCAATCTGGTCATTTTTACGCGGCAGGCCAAGCGCTGCTGAAATCGCCCGCAAGTCCTCGGAAAAGAAAAAGAGAGACGAAGAATCCTTGCTTAAGTTTGAAAGCCATATAGATACACTTATGGATTATACCAGGAAAAGGGTAAGGCTTTTTGCGTGAATGTGGAACGATTCATATATTCGAGGACTTTGACTGCTGACTACCGGTGGATTGTTACGTCTCCTTTACTTTCTTCTAAAGAGACACACCTGCTTGAACGCTTTATTGATTTTTTTAAAAAATATCGTTTCGCATACGCAAAAGCCCCGCTTAAACCGCTTTTTTGCATAAATTTTCCGGAAACTACTGTGCTTTTTACCCTTCAAAGCAGTATGTTCAAAGATGAATTCGGCAGGGACATTTATTCCCTGGAGGGCATTTGCACAGGTCGTATTCACAGGAAAATTTTATGGAAAAAAATGCCAGAGATAGTAGACAATTACACAGGGGTGCTTAATCCCTGGACCGATATAAATTTCCGGAAAGCAGATAATCTGGTAAATAACCCATCTGCGTCCTACACTCTGGAAAGTCTGATTCCTGATAGAGTCCCGCCCCAGCCTCAAACCGAAAGCATGGAAGTTCTGCCGGAATCGCAAACTCCCTCCGGCACAATCATTATTCCTTTTGTTGAAGAAGGATTAAGAAAACTGAAAAAAACAGTTAATTCGTCTTCTTTTTCACCATCAAATTTTGCATTTGGATGCACCACCGACATGCTGAAAGCAGGGCAATTTCGCATAATAGCTTACGTAGATGACAAGAACAGAAAAGAATCCATTGGAAAACCTGCAGAAAGGAAAAAAAACAAATCACCCATTTCCGGCGCCTCTGATGCTACTGTGAAAATTACAACAGAAAATATGCAAAAAATTAAAGAAAAAAGACGTTTCTTCACAGACGAAAAATGGAAGAAAATAGTTGATAGAATACGGCTCGTATTCCTTAAAAAATAATTGCAATATGTTTTATAACGATTTGTATTCCCTCAATAATTCTCTGAACTTGCCAAAGGCTGCTTCATATCAATTTACTCTGCAAGGTCAACCTCGGCACTATTTTTAGCAAGGACACCGGAGGTCAAATCTTTCAAAATGACATGGCCTCGCTAAACTCCAAAGACGCTTAATATTCTACCTGCTTTTCTCCCTAGCTTCATAATAAACTCTTCCCTGTGTATTTTCCCATTTTCTTTCTACAGCAGCATATTAAAGATGAGCGGTTTGTGCATAGTGGAAATCCGCTCAATCTTCAGAATCCTTAACATTTTGTATCGTGTTTTACTAAAAAACAATTTGCAATGTTTCCCCTTGTAGTCTACGCAGTGTTTAAAGACTATGAAAGAAATTCACTGGCATAATTCAGGGGACACCATACTTAATTTTAGAGATTTTAATTTGTCAAACCGCAAGTATGGAATGTCTGCAAAAGTCCAAAAATCATGTAGCGCAATGTGGTTAAACCATTCTGCTTCCACCCTGCCACGCCATGTTCCTTAATTATTTTGTTTCGGGCCGTTCAGTACATGGTTTGTCACCTGGCCCTGGTAATGGAGCTTTATTATTGCCTCCAGCCGTTTCTCCTTCAATCAAGGCTTCGATACTTGGATATGGATATATTGTTTCCGCCTTGTTTTGCATTAAACCTCCTGTATCTGCAGTTGGGCCATACGTACTGTAAATTTCCCTGCCTATAATTCTGAGCAGCATTGTCATCTGCCCACGATGGTGAGCGGTATGGGCAATTCTCCTTGTGACAATCCAGGCGCGTGAACGCCTGACATTAAAAAAGCTTACTTCTTCCTCCCACCATGCATTATCTTTTTCTCTCAATGCATCCAGGCGTTTCCCGGAATCTTTCGCATAGCATTTAATAAATTCCAGCCGTGTTTCATTTGATGGTAATGGAAGAGCCCCTACATCAATTCCAAGCATATTGCAAAACCACACATTCTCTCCCATGCATTGATGAACCATATGCTCATGTGCATTTCTTCCCCTTTTGTCCTGCGGGTGAGGGCGTCTTTTTAAGTCGTCATCTTTAAACGTACTCCAGGTGGTGAGCGTTTTAATACGTTCAGTTTCATAAGTATCTACAAGGAATTTATATGCCATCTGCAATCTCCTTTCATTAATTCAATATAATTGTATAAATTGGGTGAGTTTCAAAATAGAAACCCCTAACGGTATAATAAAAAGCTTTGTAACATTTTAGTCCTTTTCAAAAAACTATAGTGTCGCAAAAGATTAAACCTCCTAAACATTGAATTACTAAAGGCAGACAAGTCTGTCTTTGAATATCAAAAATTTTTTAGATATCTATATTTAATAATATGCATGCGGCGTCTCTGGCTGCCTTGACAGGCCATGCCTGTCCATAGTTTTGACTGGCAACAATTGCTCCTTCTATCAAAACATAAACCATATCCACATCCTTCTTAATATTAATATTATTATAACGCTTATCAGAAGCCTTTAATCGAGATAACATTTGTTTTAAATATAACCTTAAGTCGTCCTTATGTTTTACTACCTCTGTCCTGATCTTGCTGTTAAGAGAAGGTACCTCGGATGCAATATTTAAAAACGCACACCCCCTGAAATTGCATTTTGTCATCCACTCACTTAAAAATCCAAATACCCCTTTGATACGGTCTTCAATAGATGTATGTTTTTCAACGCTGCTTCTTAACCAACCCATCCAGACAACATGACGCACCTGCAAATACGAGACGCAAAGATTTTCTTTTGAGGAAAAATGGTGGTAAAACGTTGCCTTTGCAACCTGCGACTCAGCAATTATCTGGTTAATGCCAGTGGCAATATACCCCTGCTCATAAAATAACCGCAATGCGGTTTCTATTATTCTGTCTCTTGGAGAATTCTCAGCTTTATTATCCATAATTCAACATATACCAGACAGACTTGTCTGTCAAGGGTAAAGATGAAATATCCATGAGCTTATGGCACAAAAAATATTAAAGCGGGGGGGATATCACGGGAAAGGTAAAATTCTATACGTTGAGGGAATGTATTGCTTGCATGCCTTTTTCCAAAGCTTGCTGGTTGATAGCCAGTAAATCCTTTTTTCTTCCACACAATGAGATATTTAGCTGGCCTAGAATGCTCTCGGCAGTAAATAATTTTTTTACCTCCAAATAAGCGCCCAGCATAACAATGTTGGCAACTAACACATTTCCCAGTTTACTGGCAATTTCCGTTGCCGGTATGGGATATATTTTCACATCGGGAAATGAATCAAATTTAACCATAGAAGAGTTTAAAAGCAACAAACCGCCGTGCGTTATCAAGTCTTTATATTTTTGATAAGAAGGCTGGTTCATGACGATCAGTGTGTCAGCTTCTTCTATGAGCGGGGAAAATATTTCTTCGCTGGAAATAACGAGGTGATACACCGCGGTGCCGCCTCTTACCTCGGTGCCATAGGAAGGAAAATATGTTACGTAAAGGGAGTCCGCTATTGCAGTCTGTGCAAGCAATTTCCCCAGCAGCATCATGCCTTGTCCGCCAAAACCCGCCAAGATAATCTTTTCCGTCATTCTGCTTCTTTACTCCCAATCCTTTACAATACCGAGGGGAAAGGTACCGGTCATTGTTTCATCAATATGCTTCATAGATTCGTTTGCGCCCATTCTCCAGTATATCGGGCAGGGGGACAATATCTCTATCAAAGAAAAACCTCTCTTTTCCTTTTGTGTTTTAAATCCTTTTTCAATTGCTTTTTTCGTTTTCCGGATGTTTTCAGGAGACGAAAGGCTTACTCTTTCAATATAGCTGCTGCCCTCAAGGACAGACAATAATTCACAGATACGAATAGGATATCCATCGTTCGAAGGATTTCTGCCTTTAGGCGTCGTGGCGCTTTTCTGCCCTATCAAGGTTGTCGGCGCCATCTGGCCGTTTGTCATGCCGTAGATTGCATTGTTGACGAAAATAAACGTAATATGCTCTCCCCTGTTTGCCGCATGAATAATTTCAGCCATACCAATTGCCGCTAAATCACCATCTCCCTGATAGGCAAATACAAAATGATCCGGGTGTACCCTCTTGATACCGGTGGCGACTGCAGGCGGTCTGCCGTGTGCGGCTTCGCACATGTCAATATCAAGATAATTATACGCAAGAACGGCGCACCCAACGGGGGCAAGTCCGATGGTTTTGCCACGAATGCCCCACGCATAAATAATTTCGGCAATAAGTCTTAGCACAATTCCGTGTCCACAGCCGGGACAGAAATGTGTTGGTGTGTCTATGAAAGTTTCCGGTTTTTCGTAAATAGCCTGCATATTATTTCACCCCGGCAAATGGTAAAGGTGTCTTTGCCGCCATGTTTTTCGGCAATATTTCCACTATTTTATTTATTATTTCCAGAGAAGTAGGTACGCCGCCGCCTGTTCTGCCATAAAAGTGGACAGGACATCTTCCTTCAACCGCAAGCCTAACGTCTTCCACCATCTGGCCGGCGCTCATTTCAACGGCTAACAGGCATTTTACCCGTTCAGATATTTTTCTTATATATTCACCCGGAAAGGGCCACAATGTTATCGGGCGTATTAGTCCGACCCGGAATTCAAACTGGGCACTTTTTCTCATGGCTTCCTTACAAATACGCGCAGAGGTGCCGTAAGCCACTAATACAACGTCCGCCTCGTCAATATTCACGGCTTCATACCGTACCTCATTTTTCTCGATTTCCTTATACTTGTTCTGCAACTTGGCGTTAAATACCTCTAATTCCCCTTTGACGGAATAAAATGATTTTATTATTCTCCTGCTGCGGTTATCAGCGCCGGTCAGCGCCCAATCTTTTAACGGCAGATTTTCCCTGAATTCCTTTTTAAATTCGACCGGCTCCATCAGTTGCCCTATCTGTGCGTCTCCCAGGATCAAAACAGGGTTGCAATACCTATCCGCCAAATCAAATGCATCATAAACAAGGTCTGCCATTTCCTGGACAGAACTAGGCGCAAGCACTATTAACCGATAATCGCCATGTCCGCCGCCTTTGACCGACTGAAAATAGTCCGCCTGCGAAGCGGAGATATCGCCTAAACCAGGCCCTCCGCGCTGAATATTGACGATAACACAGGGGAGCTCGCTTCCCGCAAGGTAGGATATGCCTTCCTGCTTCAGGCTTATTCCGGGGCTGGACGAAGAAGTCATAGCGCGGCCTCCGGCGGCTGCACTGCCATGCACCATACTTATGGCGGCAATTTCACTCTCCGCCTGAATGAATGTGCCTTTTACCTGAGGCATTCTCACGGACATATAATTAATCAGCTCATTTTGAGGCGTAATGGGATACCCATAATAGTATCGGCAGCCTGCATAAACTGCCGACTCTGCGGCAGCTTCATTGCCCGTTAGTAATTGTTTCATAATACGCAGTATCTAAAAAGTTGCATGAATTAAACAGCATCAGTTATAAATTTCTATTGCAACATCAGGACACATTATGGCACATTTTTTACAACCGTCGCATTTTCCCCCTTCTTTAAATCTTACGGGGTACAGTCCCTGATCATTCAGTGTTTCCGAAATAACCAGAGAATTATGATGGCATACGGGAACGCATAAAAGGCATCCCTTGCAATAATTTTCCTTTATCTTAATTACGGCCATAATTCGGAGGTCCTCCCCAGTTTAATTTTTCACGCAAAACACCGTAAAAAGTCCTTTCTCCGGTATCAACCATTTGTATTTCAATATCTGACCGTTCGACCATCACCTTATCTCCACCTTCCAATTCGGTATATATTTGCCCGTCAACGGTCATGCCGATGCTTGGAGATTGCGACAGCGGTTCGATTTCAATCTTCGTATTGCCGGAAACCACCAATGGTCTGTTTGTGAGCGTATGGGGACAAACGGGCACTATAATAAACGCGTTCAAATCCGGTGTTACTAAAGGTCCCCCGGCAGATAAGGAGTGTGCCGTTGATCCTAAAGGCGTTGATATAATCAGTCCATCAGCCCTGTATGTTGCAACGTCTTCGCCATCGATAAGCAATCGTATGGAAATTAATCTCGATAAAGAAGACCGGGAGATGACGACGTCATTTACGCCTATTGACTCACAAATAACCTTGTCCCTCCGTTGAATGCGGCAATGAAGAAGCATTCTTTTGCGTATCGAATACTTTCCGGAAAAGATTTTTTCCATAGACTTGCAAACTTCCCGTTCCGTGATTTCTGCCAGGAAACCGAACCGCCCCATGTGTACGCCAATAATGGGTATCTGATTCCCGGACAGTTTTCTGCAGGTGGACAAAATAGCGCCGTCGC
Source organism: Candidatus Kuenenia stuttgartiensis (assembly GCF_900232105.1). Classification (NCBI taxonomy): domain Bacteria; kingdom Pseudomonadati; phylum Planctomycetota; class Candidatus Brocadiia; order Candidatus Brocadiales; family Candidatus Brocadiaceae; genus Candidatus Kuenenia; species Candidatus Kuenenia stuttgartensis. The sequence goes on along the minus strand of NZ_LT934425.1, from coordinate 2,255,530 downwards.
CGCCAAACACCACGGCCATTTCATATATGCCTTCAGGGATTTCGTCCTGAGACAAATCGACAATCGCTGTTTCGACATATTTATTAAGCCATGGCTTTAAGCCCGACACCATATCATGTATTTTTTTCTTTGTAAAATTTCCTAGCACGAGGATTTTTTTCATTATTCACCCTAAGCTGGCACAGCCAGAACCAAACAAGCACGAAAACAGTCCTCAGTCCTCAATCTGCAATCTACCGACTGTAGCTTGTAGACTGCCGAAGCTACTAAACGGCTAAATGCCGCTTACCTGTATTTGCGAATGAGCCTTTTATTTCCGTTAGATCGAGAGATGCAATAAATGTATCTGCAATACCGTCAGCATCCAAACCAAGATTTTTCAATATAACCTCTCTTGGCCCATGTTCCATAAATCTGTCAGGAATACCCATCCTTACAATTTTGCCCGCATCCTCTTTTTCATCAGAAACCATCTCAAGCACGGCGGAGCCGAAACCTCCCGCAAGCGCATGGTCTTCAACAGTAAGAATCAGTTTGTGTTTTCTTACTAATGACAAAATAAGTTTTTTATCAAGGGGTTTTGCATATCTGGCATTTACTACCGTGGCTTCGACGCCTTTTCCCGACAATTGTTCCGCCGCCTGCAGGCATCTTTGTACCATACAACCATACGCCAGAAGCACGCCGTCTTTGCCTTCTCTTAGAATCTCAGCCTCTCCAATCCCAAACGGCTTGCATTCCAAATCGATTTTTTCATCGGGTATATTTTCTTTTGGATAGCGAATTGCAATTATCTCATCAGAATCGATGGCAATCTTTAGCATTGCCCTTAGTTCGCTTCCGTCTTTAGGGGACATCAATACAATGCCGGGCAAATTGCGGAGATACGCTATATCAAACACGCCGTTATGGGTAGGGCCATCATTGCCAACCACCCCGGATCTGTCCATGACAAAAACTACTGGATTTTTTTGTAAACAAATATCATGGAAGACCTGGTCATATGCCCTCTGCAAAAATGTGGAATATATTGCCACCACAGGCTTCAATTTTTCGGTTGAAAGACCGTTTGCAAGTCCAACGGCATGTTGTTCACAAATACCCACGTCAAAATATCTGTCCGGGAATTTTTCCCCAAAGGAAATCATACCCGTGCCGTCCGGCATAGCCGCAGTAATGCCTACGATAGAAGGATTCGTTTTTGAGAATTCCACCAGCGCATCGCTAAAAACTTTTGTGTAAGAAATTTTCCCTGCATCCTGTACCTCTTTCTCTATTTTGCCTTCAGAAAGCTTAAATTTCCCGGAGCTGTGGAATTGCGTGGGGTTTTGGTATGCAGGTTCAAAACCACGCCCCTTTTCTGTTATCACATGCAGCAACACAGGGCCGTTTAAATGCTTAATATCATTTATTGTTTCTGTTAATACCTTAAAATCGTGCCCGTCAATCGGCCCGAAATAATTGAATCCGAGGTCTTCAAAAATACGCCCCGGAGTAGCACCGATTTTTACCAATTCAACAAGATGTTCCAGTGTTTTCTCCATAGGCTTCCCAAGCACCGGCAATATTTTTATCAAACCGCGTAACTCTTTTCTTATATCCGCATAAATCGGCATTGTTCGTATTTTGTTCAAATATTTCGAAACTGCCCCTACGGTGTTGGAAATAGACATCTCATTATCATTTAAGACAACAAGTAGATTTTTCTTAATATCGCCTGCATGGTTTAATGCTTCCAGAGACATACCAGCCCCTATGCCGCCATCTCCCACCACCACCACAATGGATCGTTTGTATCCGATAATCTCATCTGCACATGACAATCCCAGGGCGGAAGATATCGCATCACCGCTATGGCCGCATGTGAAAGGATCATATACGCTTTCATTTTTATCCGGAAAGCCGCTGAGTCCTTTATATTGGCGCAGTATGGAGAAATGTGTTTTCCTGCCGGTAAGTATCTTGTGGACATACGCCTGATGGCCAACGTCCCAGACAATTCTGTCTTTCCTGAAATCGAAACAATAATGGAGCGCCATCGTCAATTCCACCACTCCGAGGTTTGAGGAAAGATGTCCGGGATTTTTTGATATGACGTCCACAATAAAGGAACGGATTTCACTTGCCAGTTTGGGCAAATCTTCCGGGTTTAACTTTTTCAGGTCTTCCGGAAATTCAACGGAGTCTAAGATATTATTCATTTGTCTCTTTGGTATTGTTTATTGTTAAAAATCTCTCTACACATATTATTTTTTTACGGTGCGTTATTCGTGTCATTCGTACTGTTATCAATAAAATCTCTGGTGCTGAAAGAGCCATTTTCATCCTTTACCAATATCTGGATTTTTTTTTCTGCCTCGTCCAGCATAGAAACACACTTTTTGTACAATTTTATGCCATTTTCATATTCAGATAACGTTTCATCGAGGGGCATATCTCCCTTCTCCAGTTTATCAACAATTTTTTCAAGTCCCTTTAACGCCTCCTCAAATTTTACTTTTGCCATATACTACAATGCCCATCATCAATCAGAAATTTTTGCTTATATATACGCTTATTTTAACGTTCTTACCTCTCCTACCAATATATTTCAGGCAATCCCGCTTACCCTTCAATTTCAATTATCGAGGAAACAAAACTGCCATCATATAATCTGGTTCTTACCTTTGTACCGGACGACAGTTCCTTGCAGGATTTTACAGGGATATCATTCTGCAGGACAGTGGTAATTGAATATCCTCTTTGCAGCACCTTTAGCGGGCTTACGCTCTCCAGTCTGTTTGCAAGTCCTTTCAACTGCTCCTTTTCCATTTTCAAGGTATGACCGCACAACATAACCAACCTTTGCATATTCTCGTCCAGTACCTGTTGTAATCTATGTATCCTGTCAAACGGCCTCTTAAAGGGAAAGCTATGTTCCGCTCGTAACAAACGACTTCGATCTGTTTTTATTTTATTATAGAGTGATTGTATAAGTCTAGCTTTAATTTTTTCCAAAGCATCTGTTAACTGATCATAGCAGGGAACTACCAGTTCAGCAGCCTCTGTCGGGGTCAACGCCCTTATGTCTGCGACCAGGTCAGAAATAGTGACATCAATTTCATGCCCTACTGCGGAAATGACGGGTATCTTTGAGGTAAAAATGCTTCTGGCAACAACCTCTTCATTAAACGCCCATAAATCTTCCAGGCTCCCTCCGCCTCTACCCACAATAATCACATCAATCCCGGCAATAGTATTCAGGTTATCAATGGCATTGGCAATTTCCCGGGCAGCGCCCTCGCCCTGAACCCTCACTGGATAAATGAGGATTTCCATCTTCGCAAACCTTCTGTTGATGACATTCAGGATATCCTTTATTGCCGCACCGGTAAGGGATGTTACGATGGCAATCTTTTGGGGAAGCAACGGAAGGGGTTTCTTGTAGCATGGGTCAAATAAACCCTCCTTCCCCAATCGTTCTTTCAGTTTCAAAAATGCCTGTTGAAGTGCACCAAATCCTTTTGGCTCGATGTTTTCAATGATTATTTGATATTGTCCGCGGGGCTCGTAAACAGTGATAGAACCAAAGGCCAGGACTTCCATTCCGTCCTTTAAGTCAAATTTTATCCAGTTGGCGACGGATTTAAATATGACCGCCTGAATCTGCGCATGTTCATCTTTCAGCGTCAAATACAAGTGGCCGGAGGATGGTTTTTTTAAATTGGACACCTCTCCGGTAATCCATACGTGGGAAAACCCCTGTTCCAGCGAGTTCCGTATCTTACCGGTAATCCCGGAAATGGTCAGTATTCTCTTTTGACTCCTTACCGCATCTGATATAAGAGGAAACAGATTATTCATTGCTGCTCAACTTGCTTCTTTTTCTTTCACTTCGATTCTCATTATGCTTTCGGCCCTTCCTGTTTGGCTGTCCACAACAATCTTTACACCATTCATCCGCACATCATTCTCTGCCACTTCGAACCGCGTGGGCATTTGCGTCATAATCGCCTTTAGCACGCAATCGGATTTTCTGCCCAATATGGATTCATGAGGGCCCGTCATGCCTATATCGGTTATATAAGCAGTTCCCTTTGGCAATATCTTTTCATCTGCAGTCATTACGTGTGTATGGGTACCGACAACTGCACTGACTCTACCGTCCAGGAACAAACCCATTGCTATTTTTTCGGAGGTCGCTTCCGCATGCATATCAACAAAAATCATCGACGTTTCATTAGAAAGCACCCCCAAAATCTTCTCCACTCCCCTGAAAGGACAATCTATGGGCTTCATGAATACCCTGCCAAGCAGGTTAACCACTCCAATGGGATATCCCAGCTTTGACGTTGCAACCACAAAGCCCTTTCCAATGGCATACGGAGAATAATTAAGCGGCCGTATAATATTTTTATGTATTTCCAGGACGTGAACCTTTTCCTTTTTATCCCACACATGGTCGCCCATAGTGATGACATCCACGCCGTAAGAAAATAATTCTTTTGTGATTTGATCTGTAATGCCGGCCCCCGCTGCCGCATTTTCTCCGTTTGCAATACAAAAATGTATCTCTTCCTTCTCCATAAAAGATTTCAGTTTGTTTTTTATTATCGTGCGTCCCGGACTACCCACAATATCGCCTAAAATAAGGACGTTAACCTTCATGTCGTCTTCTTTCTTTGTAAGCGTTTAAATTTTTGCATTAAACCTCTTTCAACGTCCGGAGGGACAAATTTGCTTACGTTTCCGCCCAGACTGGCCGTTTCTTTAATCAGGGCGGAGTTTAGAAATAAATATTGTTCACTTGCCATTACAAATACTGTTTCTGCATTTTTATCGAATACCCTGTTTGTTAATGCCCGGTTCCGTTCATATTCAAAATCAGATGCCGTGCGTATGCCACGCAGTATAATATTTGTTCCTCTTTTTGCCAGATGATCCACCAGCATACCTTCAAAGCAATCTACTTCAACGTTTTTAAAATCCTTAACATTGTGCCTGATCATCTCCATTCTTTCTTCTACAGAAAACAACGCTTGTTTTAACGGATTACATCCAACAGAGACAATTAGTCCGCTAAAAATAACACTTCCCCGCCGGATAACATCAAGATGTCCATTTGTAACAGGATCAAACATCCCCGGATAAACTGCTGTTCTCATAGATTGCACCCTGTGTATTAAAACCAAAAGCGGCTCGTGGTTTGCTGAAGACCCTTGGGGCTAATATCAAAGCGATAAGAATTATCATTTCTAATGGGGTCTAATTCAAGGGTAATGCTTCCTACCCAGTCATGAAAATAACGGGACAGCACAAAGCTTGTTTTTAAATTTTTCCGTTCCTCGCGTCTCCCCTCGCCGTCATCATCATCGGCTAGCGAGGTTTTCAGATCATATTTTTCCTTCCCCATAATACTCCATTTTTCATTAATCTGGTAATTTGCCGCAAGCATTATCATGGAACTGATATCTCTGATAAACCTATGTCCTGCAAAAAACTGCCAGTCAGGGGGATTGACCACTTCCGCGCCATAAGAAAGGACGTCAAACTGAAACTCTTCAGTATTAAATTCGTTCCTTTCGGAAACAATAGCAACGATATCGTTTAATTGGCAGCGGAAATCAAGATTAATAAAATTATCTTTTCTTACAATAATCCCGTTGATCCCCTCCGTGTAAATGCCGGAATTTGTGGGAAACATATAATAATCCAGGTTGAAATCAATAAAATCCACCGTTTTTTCATGTCCCGGTTTCCCCCGTTTTGTCTGTAATTTGTTTTTCACGCCCATAACCAATATCTGAGAGGAATCCAAAGCATCGATTTCATCATACTGATACAATTCACCCGGGTCACGAGTAACAAAAGGGCTGTAAATATAACGCAGCTCCGGGATAAATATATGACGTAAACGATTAATCCTGAAAAAATCATTGTATACGCTATATGTCCTCCAGTGCGTAGAACTCCAGTCAAGTCCAAATGTAGGAATAAAGCGACCTGTCACATCCCCATGTTCTTCCGCCACCCCGTCTGAGGTGTCTATGCTTTCAGAATACCCGGTAGCCCTCCCCTCGACAAATGGATTAATATTAAAAATCCATGGTTTAAACGGAAAACTTACACGGGCAACACTATCAATTCTTGCCACCGGCCGGGTTTCGGTTGCTTCATTTACCGTTCCAGAATCAAAACCGGTAAGGGTAGGATGGTATTTCCGGAAATCAGCCGATTGTTCAACAGTGTTGTTAAAATACGTTATTGAGCTTTCTGATGAAAACAACATCCGGTTGTCCAAAAGAGGCTCGCTAATGATCTGGTATTTTACCTCAGGAAGCCGTTCCGCATAATTTTTTTCCCTTAAAGAATCTACCGTTGTGTCAAATCCGTTGAATTGCTGATTTACGAGAAACGTCGCCGCCCTGTTATCCTCCGTTCTTCGAAGATAGAATACCGTTTCGCGGTCTTTTTCCGTCTTGAATTCATGTGGTAAATATTCCCTCAGGAATCTTGGGTCGCTCAGATAAGAATATTCCATATCCATGCGCACATCGTACGGCAACTCCTGCCGGTGCCGCCATAATATGCTCCCGCGGTCTTCTTCGTCCACAGGTATGCGATTAATATCATACTCTCCCTGGTCATTCAGATAATATGTTTCAACTGACCCAAACAAATCCTGCCCACGGTAACCAAAGTCAAATCCTGTACCAATACCGCGTTCCTGTAAGTAGTCCAATTTAAATATAAGGTCGCTCCACTCTTTTTGTTTTCCCCCGGTAGCAACATAGAGGTCCCAATTTGTACGAATAAATGTGCCAAATCGGGAAGAGCTTCCAAACTCCCAGTCTTTTAAAAGCTTTTCCTTCTTTTGAATATCAAGTGATAGGTAAGGAAAATATGCCACAGGATATCGGTCGAGGTAAAAAGAATTATATTTTGAAGAGACAATATTATGTTCTTCGCTCTTTATTAACCGGATTTTTTTCCCTTTGAAATGATAATGCGGATGCCCATAACCGCACGTAGTTATCTGGCCGTTTTCGATCTCATAGCGTCCTTTTCCTACATGATGTATTTCTTCCGCAGTGACATGAGCGGGCAAGTCTTTTAGCCCTTCAAATTTGTCTTTTTTGGAACGGAAAGCGGCATCCTGGCCGGAAACATCCTCCTCCTGGCCTGATTGAATAGTTGTCTTGATCTTGCCGTCAACAATAATCCCCCTGTCTTCTGTCATTTGTTCAAAGATACGATCGGCAATGAGAAAATCATTTTCACGGCGCATGGTAACGTTGCCTTCTGCATAGAGTTCGCTAAGAGGCAATGCCATGGATTGTTGTGTCACATCAGGCAAGGCACTTTTATCAAACCACAAGATAATACTATCTGCGTCAATAGTCATGTCCTCTTTTTTGATTTTTACATTCCCAAGGGCAACAACAATGCGCCTGTCACCCTCCTCCCATGAATCGATTTGATCCGCAATAATATCAATCAACTCCTCCCTTTCCCTTTGGTCTTTAGTTTTTATCGTATCAGGGGTTTCCATGGACAGGAACTCTTCTTCTCCCCTTGAACGAATATCTTCTCCCCTGAGGAAAAAAGGCATTGGTTGTTCCTCTTCAAAGAACACTATTGGTAATATATCCGGATTCACCTCAATCCCTGTCAAGGTGACAAATTTTAAGTATACCTGCTCAAATTTTTCGTAATTTTCTCCATGAAACACCGTTACGTCGCCTTCGCAATACACCTCAATGATTGCGTCTTCATACTGCATCGATTCCTCTTCGTGAAACCAGCAAACCACATTGTCCGCAACGATATAAAAAGGCCCCTGCGAAACACCGGCATTCTTTTCAGCAATAAAGACCCTGGTTCCTTCTTTTTTCCAGGTACTTATACGTTTGGCAGAAAGAGAAAAGGGGTTGTGCGCAAGGTTGCCGCCGGAAAGCAGGCTGTCTGCAAAGGCAGGAGCGCTTAATAATAAAAACAAGGTGAGAGTAAAAAGGAGGCGTGTTATTTTCATAAAAAATGCTATTTACGGGTGAAAAAATCCTTTATTTGCTCAATAACAAAATCTTGTTCTTCCCGGGTAATTTCAGGGAAAACAGGTAGGGCCAAAACTTCGTCTGCGGCTTTTTCAGACACCGGCAAGTCGCCGGGTTTATATCCTAAATACGCAAAGCATTTCTGTAAATGAAGGGGTACGGGATAATAAATAACCGTCTCTATGCCCTGTTCTGAAAGATGTTCTTTCAAAAGGTCGCGTTTTGGCGTAGCTATCACATACTGATGATAAATGTGCGTATTGCCGTTCATAATTTCGGGAAGCCTTACGGGCATCCCTCTTAAGTGTTCATCATAATAGGTGGCGACTGTCCTGCGCTTTTCCGACCATTCGTTTAAATGCTTTAGCTTCGTATGCAGGATGGCCGCCTGAAGGGCGTCCAGCCTGCCGTTGATTCCAACATATTCATGGTAGTATCTCGTATTCGACCCATGTACGCGCAGTGCCTTAATCAAAGCCCCCATCTCATCGTCATTTGCCGTTACAAGACCGCCATCACCGTAAGCGCCCAGGTTTTTCGACGGATAAAATGAAAAACAGCCTGCATCGCCCATCGTTCCCGCTTGCTTCCCCTTATAAAAAGCGCCTATTGCCTGCGCAGCATCCTCAATAACATATAATCCTTTCGTTTGCGCCATTTCAAGAATCGCATCCATTTCGGCGCATTGCCCGAACAGGTGAACGGGAAGAAGTGCCTTCGTTTTGCCACTTACCGCAGAGGCTATCTTGCTTACGTCTATGTTGTACGTTGCCGGATCGATATCAACAAACACGGGCAATGCCCCTAATCGTGCAATCGAACCTGCCGTCGCAAAAAAAGTAAATGGCGTTGTAATAACCTCGTCGCCACTCTTAATGCCACATGCCATTAATGCCAACAATAATGCATCCGTACCGGAAGAAACCCCAATAGCGTATTTAGCGCCGCAATAATTTGCCATACTATTCTCGAACGACTCAACGTAGGGTCCGAGAATAAAAGACTGTTGTGCCAACACCTCTAAAACAACAGCGTCTATTTCATTTTGAATACTTTTATACTGCCGCTTTAAATCCTGAGAGGGTATTTTCATAGATAAAATTTCCGCCGTTATCATATAAAACCAAAAACCTTGACAATGCTAACTTATTATATTTAAATCATTTAAAACGGATTATAAACCAACGAAACTATCTTTGTCAATTAAAAAAGAATGCGATGGATGACCGCATTAATTAGTGCCTTATCGGTAATTTCTTTGCTTTTTTTGGCAAAATATTTAATTGTCCCTTCTGCAGTTGGCAATCTACAATCTACAGTCGGCAGTCAGCAGTTTACCAATGACGAGTGACGAAAGACGAAAGACCAATGACCAATGACCAATGACCAATACGTATTAAAAACATTAGCCTTGATTTAAATTAACCATTTTTTGTAAAATTACATTGCAAATCAGATTTTCCACGCCCCTATAGCTCAATTGAATAGAGCGTTGGCCTCCGGAGCCAAAGGTTGCAGGTTTGAATCCTGCTGGGGGCATTTAACTCCTAACATGTTTCCACGTTGAGCTTTACAGTAATTATGATGAGGGGTAAGCTCCCTTTGTTCATACCGGTCTAAAAATATTTTATATCCTTATCCCTATGAAAAAACGTACAGTTCCGAAACGATACCTCATTTCTTTCGACACCCGCACGCTTTCTCACATCTTTACCGATATACTTGTGGTAGGGAGCGGTGTCGCCGGCCTAAGCGCCGCCATCCAGGCGTCAAATCATAGCTCCGTACTCATTATTACAAAAGATAAAATCGACGAGAATAATACCACCTATGCGCAAGGCGGCGTTGCCGTGGTGTTGTCTCCAGGAGATAATATCTCAAAACACAAAAAAGATACCTTAACGGCAGGGCAGGGTTTATGCAACGCCGCGGTTGTTAGCAAGATTATTTCCGAAGGCCCGAAGCGGGTACAGGAAATGATCGAATGGGGAGCGGAATTTGACAAGGAAAACGACCATTTAATCTTTACACAGGAAGGTGGACACGGTTTTCCCCGAATAATACGCGCCCTTGGCGATTCAACGGGAAGAGAGGTGGAGAACACTCTCATACACCGTATAAAGAAAAACAAAAACATCAAGGTATTCGAATATACATACGCAATTGACCTTATTACGGACGACAATGTCTGCCATGGCATAGCGGCGTGGCACCCTAAAAAGGGAACCACGTTAATATGGGCAAAACAGACCATTTTAGCAACTGGGGGATGTGGTCAGGTTTACCGGGAAACGACCAACCCCGGCGTCGCCACCGGGGATGGGCTGGCAATGGCATATCGCGCCGGCGCTGCCCTTCAGGACATGGAGTTTGTCCAGTTTCACCCCACTACATTATATATAGCCGGTGCGGTGCGTTTTCTTATTACCGAGACGGTAAGGGGCGAAGGCGGCATACTGCTAAATAAGAACGGCGACCGGTTTATGCCAAAATATCATGAAAAAGCCGAGCTTGCACCCAGGGACGTAGTAAGCCAAAGCATTTTGAAAGAAATGCGGGAAACAGGCAATACACATGTATATCTGGACATTCGCCATATCCCCAGGAAAAGACTTTTTACACGTTTCCCGAAAATTAAAGAAATTTGTGAATCTTTCGGCATTGATATCTCCAAAGACCTGATTCCGGTGCGCCCAAGCGCTCATTACATGATCGGTGGAATAAAGGTAAATCGTTTTTCAATGACCACCGTGAAGCACCTCTATGCATGCGGAGAGGCGGCATGTACGGGCATGCATGGCGCTAACCGTTTGGGAAGCAACTCCCTGCTGGAAGGGCTGGTAATGGGAAACATTGCCGGGATAGAAGCCTGCAAATCGGCACAAGGCATTAAGACAAATCTCACTCCATTATCAATGAATGAAAAGCCGGGAGCCTCCAAGATAAGCTGGCTTGACCTTGAAGACATTGGGAATTCCCTTAAAAGTCTTATGTGGAGGAATGTGGGAATTGAGCGCAACGAAAAGCGCCTGCTTCAGGCGGAAGAAATGATAGACATGTGGTGTAAATATGTAATGGATAAGGAATTTTCAAACCCGGAAGGCTGGGAATTACAGAACATGCTGCTTGTTGCAAGTCTTATTGTGTCATCGGCATACAAACGCAGGGAATCACGCGGCGTTCATCACCGTACCGATTATCCGCAAACCGACGATATTCACTGGAAAAAACACCTTGTTTTGATGAAATAGCAACATTTTGCCCCCCTGTTAATTGTGAAATCCGAAATCCGAAACACGAAATCCGAAACAAATTCTAATGACAAAATGATTTGAAATTTTAAACAAATGCATCTTTACAACAATTTTGAGCATAAACGGGGTAAAAATGAAATTTTCAACGGAATACCTTACTTTTAATACGAAGAAACACCGGGAATTGATTAATATTACGAAAGAGGTAGAAAGGATACTCATCGGCAGCGGTATAAAGGAAGGCATGGCGCTGGTTTCCGCCATGCATATTACTGCGGGAGTTTTTATAAACGATGCAGAATCAGGGCTGCATCGGGATATTGAAGAATGGCTGCAAAAACTGGCGCCTGAAGGGCCTGATTATTTCCACCACAGAACCGGAGAATCCAATGGAGACGCACATCTGAAGAACCTCCTTGTCGGCCATCAGGTGATAGTGCCTGTAACAAAAGGAACATTGGATATGGGACCCTGGCAGCAAATATTTTACGCAGAGTTTGACGGACAACGTAACAAAAGACTGGTTATTAAAATAATGGGAGAATAAATGTTTGCAATGACAATGAATAACATACAGACAAAACAGAATATATGCACCGGGGAAGAAGCTCCGTGCGTTATGGCATGCCCTATCCGGCAGGATGCGCGTGATTATGTACAGCTTATCGCCCGGGGCCTTTTTAAGGAAGCGTACCGGCTTGTCAGGGAGAGAAATACGCTTCCCGCATCATGCGGACGCATATGTACCCATCCCTGTGAAACAAAGTGCAGAAGGAACAGCACGGACAAACCGGTAGCAATCGCATGGCTCAAGCGCTTCCTCAGCGATAATTATTCCGAAAATATTTACACCAGGCCGGAGCAAACATATCCCGAAAGGATCGCAATAATTGGAGCGGGACCGGCAGGGCTTGCCGCGGCAAATGACCTGGCGCTTATGGGATACTCCTGCACGATATTTGAATCAAACCCGCATCCGGGAGGCATGCTGCGCATGGGCGTCCCCACATATCGTCTGCCAAGGAATGCCATTGACCAGGATGTTGAATTCATACGGCAACTGGGGGTCGAAATAAAATACAACACCACTTTAGGGAAGGATGTTACCTTTGACAGCCTGAAAAAAGAAGGATATGCCGCTATTTTTATAGGCGTTGGACTATTTGACAGCCGCAATTTACCAATAGAGGGGGCGGAGTATGACGGTGTGTTGAAAGGCATATCTTTCCTGCGCGAGGTCAATGCTACAGGAACCGTTGAAATTGGGAAAAACGTGCTGGTTATCGGCGGCGGAGCCGTTGCGATGGATTGCGCCAGAACCGCCTTGAGGCTTAAAACGGAAAAGGTGTCGGTCGCATGCCTTGAATCACGCAATGAAATGCCTACCACCGATTTTGAGATTGAGGAAGCCGTTCACGAAGGCGTTATATTGTACAATTCCGTGGGGCCAAAACGCATTCTGGGAGAACACGGAAGGGCGACAGGACTTGAAACACTCAGGGTAAAATATGTTTTTGATGAACAAAAACGTTTTCATCCTGCTTTTTACGAGGGTTCGGAATCTGTCATAGAAGCCGATACCATTATCCTGGCAATAGGCCAGACGTCCAACCTCTCTTTCCTGAAAAACCAGGAAGAGATTGAGGTTTCACGAGGGGCGACAATCGTTGTTGACCCAAATACCTTTGAGACTTCGATGCCGGGTATTTATGCCGGAGGAGACATTGTACTCGGAAGAGGCACCCTCACCGAAGGCCTTGCTCAAGGGAAAAAAGCGGCAATCTCCATTCATAATGCGCTGAGAAACGAAAAACGAAGCGATGAAAAATGGGCAGATAAACCGGAGGTGCCCAAACTGGCGGACGCAAGAGTTCCTCTCGTTAAAAAAGAACAGAAGCAGGATATGCCCATGCTGTCGCTCGCAAAGAGATTAAATTCCTTTGATGAGGTGGAATTGGGATTTTCTCCCGAAGTTGCCGTCAGGGAGGCCCAACGGTGTATGAATTGCGGGGCCGGTGCGTATGTGGATGAGCATTTATGTGTTGGCTGCATTACCTGCGTAAGGGTGTGTCCTTTTGATGTGCCGGAATTCAGAAACGGTGAAATAACGGCTTACATCGGCGGAGATTGCCAGTCATGCGGTTTGTGTATTGTGGAGTGTCCCGCAAAGGCCATACGCTTTAAAACGCCGCTGGAAGATAGCGGCAGAGAGAGATTGAAGGCCCTTTTTCAGGACGTCTCGGTTCAAAAGACAAGACCATTAATCATCAATTTCTACTGCCAATACGGTTCGCCAGTCGTCGGCAGTGTTGAGGGCAAGAGCAATGCTGTCATAGAAAAACACGTGAAACGCATTGGCGTATTGGGGCTTGGAAAGGTGGAACCCTCCTTATATCTCAATGCGCTTGAATGGGGCGCCGACGGCGTCTTAATAACGGCATGCAAAGAAGACGAATGCCATTTCTGCGCAGAATACGAATGGATAAAAAAACGCTCGGAATATGTGTCAGGATTTTTAAGCGAAATAGGGATGGACGCAAGGATATTTCAGACACATTTAGTTTCATCGCAGACAGACAATGCGTTTGTGGATATTGCCGTCCAAATGGTAAAAGATGTTGAACAAATCAACTTAGTAAAAAGTGTGTAAACTGAAAAAAAACTTCTTTACATAAAGGTGTATAAAAATGATTGTCGCTGATGCAAAACCGTTTAACGAAATAGAACAAATGCTTTCGGGATGTAAAAAGGTATACGTTGTCGGATGTGGTTCATGCGTTACCATCTGCCACACCGGCGGCGAAAAACAGGTAACGGAACTTGCCGCAAAGATCCGGCTTGCCTCAAAGTTAAAAGGGAAACCCGTTGAGGTGGTAGAGGGTTCGGTACTTCGGCAGTGTGAATGGGAATTTATAGAAGAAACAAAAAATGTGGTTGAGGATTGCGATGCCGTTTTATCCATTGCATGCGGTATAGGCGTGCAATATATGGCGGAACGGTTTCCAAACGCAAGGGTATTTCCCGGGTTAAATACAACATTCATGGGGGCGCCTACGGAGCAGGGAGTTTTCTGGGAACGCTGCGCCGGCTGTGGTGATTGTATTATTAGTACCACCGGCGGGCTTTGCCCGGTAAGCCGGTGTGCAAAGAGTCTGCTAAACGGGCCGTGCGGCGGCTCACAAAATGGGAATTGCGAGGTTTCGGAAGAAACACCATGCGTTTGGAATCAGATATATGACCGGCTTGATGCACAGCAATTATTGTCAACAATGGAAAACATTGTCCCTCCAAAAGACTGGCGCACCGGCGCAGAAAACCATCCCAGAAAAATGGTGCTGGAACACCTGGTTATGAAATAATTGAATGTATAATATTGCGAATCGTTATCAGCAAGTCCTATGAGGAGATCGGAAAAATGACTACTCAGGAAATGGAAAAAAGTATTCAGGAAATATGGAAGTTGTTTAAAGAGACTGATGGGCGGTTTAAGGATACAGACAAGGAAATTGACAAATTGAGCAAGTCGGTTGAAGAAACCCGCAAAACATCAGAAAATACCAACAAGGCAGTGTATGCACTCACTGGAAAATGGAGCAGGTTTGTAGAGGGACTCATAGCGCCTGCAACCGAAAGGCTGTTTAAAGAACGGGGAATAGAAGTAGACAAGGTATTCCAGAGGGTAAAGACACACAGAAATGGTGACGAAATGGAAGTGGATATCCTTGCGATAAATGGTGAATATGCCGTGTTGATAGAGGCGAAAAGCACGTTAAAGATAGAGGATGTAAAAGAACATATAGAGAGACTCGGGAAATTCAAGACCTTTTTCCCGGAATATATCGGAAGGAAGGTAGTTGGCGCAGTAGGCGGGATAGTAATGGAGGAGGATTCTGATAAATATGCATACAGAAACGGATTGTTCGTTATCGGTGAAAGCGGAGAGGCTGCGGTGATATTAAACGATAAAGGATTTGAGCCAAAAG
The DNA here is from genome assembly GCF_900232105.1 of Candidatus Kuenenia stuttgartiensis. Taxonomy (NCBI): domain Bacteria; kingdom Pseudomonadati; phylum Planctomycetota; class Candidatus Brocadiia; order Candidatus Brocadiales; family Candidatus Brocadiaceae; genus Candidatus Kuenenia; species Candidatus Kuenenia stuttgartensis. The sequence continues at coordinate 2,240,260 of NZ_LT934425.1, read as the reverse complement.
TGTGGTATGAACCAATATTTTTCTCGTGCTGCCAGGAGTTTCCACCTGACAGCAACGTCAGGGTTGAAATTTTCGTAACACTTTAGATTTTTGAAAAAACACCTGTGCGGGTTCAGGTTTGTAACCTGAACCAAACGTTTTATGCTTCCAATCCTGCCTTCTATTAGCAGAAAAATGACAAATAAATCCCATATGCCAAACAGGGTTTTTACCGCAGTAAGTACATGACCCCATTATACGCATAAACTCATAGGTTCAGGTTGCAAACCTGAACCCGCCTGGAATCGTGTGATGCTTGCGCTGAATAGTTACGAAAACTTACAAAAAATCGGGAATGCTCCCCTTATGGATTGTCCCAGTATTTGAAAAGTGCACACCCCTCTCAAGAGGGGAATACAAGAAGTCCCCTCTTGGGAGGGGATTAAGGGGTGGGTGAACTGTTACTGAAAATTAATATTCAATATTCAATGTAAAAGAATAGAGGCAAATGAGCAACAATTTGAGAATTGAATATTGAGAATTGAATATTGAACATTTTTCCAGGAAAGAAGATAATACATGAACCTATGAACAATACTTCAATCCGTGACAATCATAAAAATGGAACAGTCGGCCAATTCCTTATTGATAATGTAAAGCAAGGCGCCGGTTTATCAATAGTCTCGGCATACTTCACCATTTACGCATACAAACAATTAAAAAACCAACTCGACCGAACAGATCACCTAAGGTTCCTCTTTGGTGAGCCATCCTTTATCAAATCACTGGACCCGGCAAAAACCAACAGGCGCGACTTCAAAATCGAGGACGATTCACTGGTAATCCCAATTGAAAGCCTCTTAAAACAAAAATCCCTTTCCAAAGAATGCTCGGATTGGATTAAAGAAAAGGTTCACGTCAAATCCATGGTGAAACCAAACTTCCTGCACGGCAAGCTTTATTTGATGGAAAATCCAAACGGGGTTAAAGAAGCGGTCATGGGGAGTTCCAATTTCACTGTTCATGGACTCGGAATGGGCGGAAGCCCGAACATCGAATTGAATATGGTTATCCAGGACAGAAGGGATTTGGATGACCTGACAAACTGGTTTAATGAGTTGTGGAACGACACAACAGGACTCGTCGAAGATGTTAAAGCCGAAGTGCTTAAAGACCTTGAACAATTTTATATTGAAAATGAACCGGAGTTTATTTACTTCAAAACCCTGTTCCACCTCTTTGGGAACTATATTGACGAACAAAAACGCGGCGGTTTGCTGAATGAACGCACCGGATTTTTTGAAAGCGAAATATGGCATAAGCTGTACGACTTTCAGAAAGACGGCGTAAAAGGGGCCATCAATAAAATCCTGAAACACAACGGCTGCATCATCGCGGATAGCGTCGGTTTGGGCAAGACTTTTGAGGCGTTGGCGGTAATCCGTTATTTCGAATTATTGAATTACCGCGTTCTTGTGCTCTGCCCAAAAAAACTCTCGGCTAACTGGACGATTTACCAGGCGAGCCAAAACAACGCACTTAATCCGTTTACCAAAGACCGGTTTAACTATACCATTCTGTACCATACCGACCTCGGCAGAATAACCGGTAAATCCGATGCAAACGGCATAGACCTTGAAAACTTCAATTGGGGCGCCTATGACCTTGTAGTTATCGATGAGTCACATAATTTTCGGGGCAATCCGATGGAAAAGGCCAAAGATGACGGCGCCATCAAAATGAACCGTGCCAAATGGCTGATGGAAAAAATCATCAAGTCGGGATTGAAAACAAAGGTACTCATGCTTTCTGCTACGCCGGTCAACAATAACCTTCGCGATTTAAGAAATCAAATCTCACTCATTACGGAAGGCGAAAATGATGCCCTCTTTGAGAGTACACAAATCAAGGATATTGCCCTTACACTCAGGAATGCCCAGACACAGTTTACATTTTGGGCTGACCATAAAAAGAATCCCGACAGAACAGTTAAGCAATTAATGGAACGCCTTGATTCATCCTTCTTCAAATTGCTGGACGAACTCACTATTGCCCGGAGCAGAAAGCACATAAAGGGTTTTTACAATATTGACGCCATAGGGCAATTCCCAGAACGGTTAAAGCCTCATTCCCTCTACCCGAATATTGATATAAAAGACCGCTTTTTTACCTACGATGCGCTGAACAAAAAAATCCTGCAATACAAGCTTTCGGTATTTAATCCTTCTGCCTATGTGAAGGATGAAAAGAAGCAGAAATATGAAGCGTTAGCCGGAACGGAAATCCTTGCCTTCAAACAAAGCGACCGTGAGCACTTCCTTATCGGAATGATGAAGGTAAACTTCCTGAAACGCCTGGAAAGCTGTATTGAATCATTTGAGATTTCAATGGACAGAACAATTCAGAAAATCGAAAAACTTGAAAGCAGAATCAATGAATTCCTTAAATCAAACGCTAAATCGCAGGAAGAGGTTTTGGAAACATTGGAACCGGATGAAGACGAATTAGAAGAAAATACCGACGACCTTGAACAATGGCAGGTAGGGAAAAAATTGAAATTTGATTTAGCTGATTTACGTCTGGAAGATTGGTTGAACGATTTAACAAAAGACAAAGAAGCCCTCAATGAGTTGTATAATACGGCAGTTGCGGTGACCCCGGAACGTGACGCAAAACTGAAAGACCTTCAAAAACTAATCGAACAAAAAATTAATCAACCACTGAACAGCAACAACAGGAAGGTAATCGTTTTTACCGCCTTTGCCGATACCGCTCAATACCTATATAATTGTCTGAAAGAATGGGTGAAAAAAGATTTGAAATTGAACATTGCATTGGTAGCGGGGAATACCAACCAAACCACATTCGGCAAAAATGATTTTTCAAACATCCTCGCCAACTTCTCACCCGTTTCTAAAAACAGGGAATTAATGAAATCCATGCCGCAGGAAGTGGAGATAGATATACTGATCGCCACTGACTGCATCAGCGAAGGGCAGAACCTACAGGATTGTGATTTTTTGGTTAACTACGATATTCACTGGAATCCCGTTCGCATCATTCAGCGTTTTGGCCGTATTGACCGGCTGGGAAGCAGGAATAAGAAAATCCAACTGATAAACTTCTGGCCTACCAAAGACCTTGATAATTACATCAACCTGAAAGAACGCGTGGAGTCCCGGATGGCATTGGTTGACGTTACCGCCACCGGCGAAGACAACATACTGAATACCGAACAAATAGAAGAGCTTATCACAGATGATTTGAAGTACCGTAACCGGCAACTGAAAAAACTGCAAAAAGAAGTGCTCGACCTCGAAGAAATGAGCGAAAGCATTTCGTTAACCGATTTTACCCTGGATGATTTCCGCATCGAATTGCACACATTTTTGGAAAATAATAGTAAGAAGCTGGAAGATGCGCCCTTTGGTTTATATGCCGTCGTGCCTTCACCATCTGGCATTCATGCGCAAAATACAGATGCAAGCCGCTTTACTCCAGCCGAAAAGAATATTATCAAACCGGGTGTGGTATATTGCCTGAAGCAAAAAGGCGACACCGGCGGCAACGAAGAAGTAAACCCATTGCAACCTTACTTTCTGGCATACATTCGCGAAGACGGAACGGTTCGTTTCAATTACACCAACGCCAAACAGATACTGGAAATCTACCGCCTGATGTGTCAGGGGCGCAAAGCGCCTTATGAGAAGCTTTGTGAATTATTCAATACAGAAACCAGGAATGGCGAGGAGATGGGTAAGTATACTGAATTGCTAAAAAAAGCCGTATATGAAATAAGTCATGTATTCAGAAAACGCAGCAATCAAAAACTCACCACTGACCGTGGTGCATTATTGATACCACAGTCGAAACAGGTGCATGATTTGGATAATTTTGAGTTAGTAACGTGGTTAGTCATAAAGTAATATGAAATTTGAATTCTTAGTTAATACCATACAGCAGACCCATACTGCCTTGCAACAATCGGCTGTAACGGCAATTAACCGCCATATTACAATCCGTAACTGGCTAATTGGTTTTTACATTGTTGAGTATGAGCAAAAAGGGGAAGACCGGGCTACCTATGGCGAAAACCTATTGCAAAATCTTTCGGAACGTTTTGATAATAAAGGATTATCTTGCCGTAACTTAAAGCTATTCAGGCAGTTTTACCAAACCTATCCGCAAATCAGGCGGTCACTGACTGCCCAATTGATGCTACCGTAAAATCGTCAGCCAGTGACTGACCAATTGCATAGTATCGATATGCAAGTCCCACCGGATAAACTCATCCCCTTATAGGGATAAACCCAAAGCTATCTGTTTCGCTGGTGGATTCTTTACTTAAAATGTTACAAAAATTGTAACATCGCAGGGTGCGTCCTACTCGCTGATTTAACCCTGACAGAGTTTTGAAACCCTGTCAGGGCTGCGGAATAGCTGAAAAAATCATGTTTTTCAAAAAACTAAACTGGTACAATATGACAAAAAGCCCGAAGGGCTGGTATGATTATAGCCAAAGAATAACCACAAACAACAACCCCAAAGGGGTGAAATGATTATAGAATAAAAAATCATGTCTGGAACATTCACACAAATATACATACAGGCAATCTTTGCCGTAAACGGCAGGTCGAATCTGCTGCAAAAACCCTGGAGAGATGAGGTGTTCAAATATATGGCTGGTATCATCAAAAATAAGGGACAAAAGTCTATAATCGTTAACGGCGTTGCCAACCATGTGCATATATTTATAGGGTTACAACCGTCCATGGCTATTTCTGATTTGGTCAGGGATGTGAAAAACAATACGACGAATTTCATTAATATGGATCGGTAATGATTAGAAGTAAATTTCATGGCAGAAGGATACGGAGCCTTCTCCTATGCACATAGCAGATCGAAACAGTTTACAACTATATTTTGAACCAGGAAGAACATCATAAGCGGAAGACATTTAAGGAAGAATATTCGGATTTTTTGAAAAGATTCAATGTGGAATTCCATGAAAAATATTTGTTTGATTGGTTGGAATAATAAAATAAATAATTGCTATAATAATTACACCCCTTCGGGGTTTGGTGGTTTTCTTTCATTAAATCTATAATAATTACATCCCTTCGGGATTGTAAAGATTGTAAACTGAATCAAAAAAAACGGTAACATGCTAGTTTTGTGAAAACGTCAAAACTGCAAAATACCTTTGTATCAATATATATAGCGGCAATTCATAACTCGAAGAGAAAGCGAAGCGCATGTGAAACGCATTGCCACTACAGGGAAAGGTAATCATCTCATTTGTGGAATTTTTCAAAAAACTAAAATATTATAATAAACGAAAGCCCGAAGGGGTGGCATGATTATGGCGAAAGACCTCAGGCAAAAAATAAAGGAAGCCATCCAGCAATTTGGCGCTGGCAACCTTTCCGAAAATGCATTAAACCTCTTTCAAACCCTTGGCTATATTACCGAACGCCGGGCGCCTTTGGAAAAGCCTGCCTATATTGCATTCAGAGATTCCTTCATAGATAGTCAATCCATGTTTAATGAAGACAAGGCATTGGTAAAAGACTGGAAATATGTTGACCTGCTCTTCCAGCTTTCTAAGGAAGAGGTAACAAGGCAATTGTCACTGTTCGATACCAAACAGGTTGACCGCACTGTCATTGAAACGTATTTGTTCTTTGCCATAGAACTGGCGAAAGAACACTACAGCAGAACCGAACTTTCACACATCACCCGTGAAGTCAATCGCCTGTTTCCCATGCCAGTTATGATTTTGTTCAAACACGGTTTTTCGCTCACACTTTCTGTCATCAACCGCAGGCTGCACAAACGGGACGAAAGCAAGGATGTACTTCAGAAAGTAACCCTCATCAAAAACATCCGCATATCCCCCGCTGGCGGGGGTGATGTAGAAATCCCCCTTAAAAAAGGGGGTAAGGGGGTTGTTTTGGGCAAGGAAATTGTTTCCGGCGGCGATGGCGCAGTCACCCACCGCGCCCACATAGAAATCCTCTTCGACCTCTCATTCAATGAACTAAAAAACAAACACGGCTTTACCAATTTTGTGGAACTGCATAATGCCTGGCAAAAGGCATTAGACACCTCCGAACTCAACAAACGTTTCTTCAGGGAACTTGCCAACTGGTATTTTTGGGCCACACAAAAAGTGGTGTTTCCTGATGATGCAGGAAAGGACAAAGATGTACGCAATGCAACCAGTGTTATCCGTCTCATCACCCGTTTGATGTTTGTTTGGTTCCTGAAAGAAAAAGGACTGGTTCCGGATGCATTATTTGATGAGAAGCAGTTGAAGAAACTGCTCAAATATACTGACAATAAGAAAAGCGCTTACTATAAAGCCATCCTGCAAAACCTGTTCTTTGCTACCCTAAACACCGAAATGGGCAAGCGCGGGTTCAGGACTAAAAATGACAGCGGACGCGATGGACATTATTTCATCCACAACGTATTCCGTTACGAGAATGAATTTGTAAAACCAAAAGAAACACTGGAGCAATACTTTTCTCCGATCCCTTTTCTCAACGGCGGTTTGTTTGAATGCCTGGATAAGGAACTGGACGATGACGGCAAACGAAAGCGCATCCGTATTGACAGCTTCAGCGACCGGGAAGATAATGTGCTGGAAGTGCCGGACGAGCTGTTTTTTAACGAAAAAGGTGTGGACGTCGATTTAAGCAGGATCTACAGTTCATCCAAAAAAAATAAAGAAAAGGTTTACGGGATCATTGACATTCTGAACAGCTATAAATTTACTGTTGCCGAAAATACACCCATAGAAGAAGAAATAGCCCTCGACCCCGAATTGCTTGGTAAGGTATTTGAAAACCTTTTAGCCAACTACAATCCCGAAACCCAAACCACTGCCCGCAAACAGACCGGTTCGTTTTACACTCCGCGCGAGATTGTAAACTACATGGTGGACGAATCATTGCTGGCCTACCTCAAGCAATCTCTCTCATCTTGTCATGATGTCCCATCCCGTAGTTCCGTCTCAGCCGGTCATTCTGTCCCCTTTTGTCATTCTGAGCGGAGCGAAGAATCTAACAACACCGACAAAAACGAAGAAAGATTACGCGACCTGCTCAGTTATTCTGAAAACCCCAATCCCTTCAATACTGAGGAAGCCGGGGTTCTTGTTAAGGCGATTGATACCTGTAAGATTTTAGACCCTGCCTGCGGCTCCGGGGCTTTCCCAATGGGCATACTGCACAGGATGGTTCATATACTGCATAAACTCGATCCCAACAACGCCCGATGGAAACAACGGCAGTTAGATAAGGTAGATAAACTGATTGAAGATGCCGAAGGCATTTCAGACACCCGTGTCAGGGAAAAAGTAATTGAAGACCTGCACAACACGCGCAGAGATATTGAAGAAGCCTTTGATAACAACGAATTTGACTATGGACGCAAGCTCTACCTCATAGAGAACTGCATTTATGGTATAGATATACAGTCCATCGCCGTACAGATAGCCAAGCTGCGGTTCTTTATTTCCCTGATTGTTGATCAAAAGGTAAATCACAGGAGAGACAACTTAGGCGTACGTCCCCTGCCAAACCTGGAAACGAAATTTGTGGCTGCCAATACATTGATAGGGCTGGAAAAAGAAAAGGCGCATTTGTTTACCAACCCTGATATAGAAAAGAAAAAGGCCGAACTGAAAAAGGTGCGGCACGATTACTTTGAAGCCCGGACGCCCAGGCGTAAGGAAACCTGCCGTATAAAAGACAAACAATTGCGTGACGAACTGGCTGAATTGCTAATAGAAAACCATGACTTCCAACCTGCCACTGCCAAAAAAATAGCCGCCTGGGATCCTTACGACCAGAACAACTCGGCTACTTTCTTTGACACAGAGTGGATGTTTGGGATTAAGGAGGGGTTTGATGTGGTGATTGGGAATCCGCCGTATATTCGGGCTGAAGATTTGGGAGATTTGAAAACTTATCTTAAGGCTACCTACACCGTATTTGCCCCAAGCGGAGATATTTTTTATTATTTCTATGAGAGGTCTTTTAATATTCTGACAAATCAGGGAGTTTTTTGTTTTATCAATAATGCGTTTGATAAAACAACTGCCGGAAAAACTCTACGTAAATATGTCTCGGATAATTTTTCATTAAACAAGTATGTTGACTTTAAATCTGTTGGTGTTTTTGAGGGTACCACAACCTACCCAATAATCCTTCTTGCGATAAAATCAAAGCATCAGGAAGCATTTGCATATCTCAAAGTAACCGAAGATCTATTTGGCAATTTTAATTCGGGTAGAGCCATTTCTTATACGCTTCTACCAAGTTCAGCACTGAAGCAGTTTTCCTGGAGTTTTGATCATCAGGGACAAGTGGAGTTATCAGAGAAAATATCCATTCATAAGAAGTTGAAAGACGTATTTGGAAAGTGCTATTATGGTATTAAAACAGCATTAAATGAGGCATTTATAACAGAAAAAGACTTGGGAAACAGCAAGCACCTCAAACCTGTTTTCGAGGGCAAAGATATCAAGAAATGGCAGACCCCAGCGATTGATAAAAAGATGATCGTCTTCGAAAACAAGTCAACACGTACGTATTTTAACGGACAGGACGAAGCAAAGGCATTTGAAGCAATGAGGGCTGCTTTTCCATCAATCATGAACCATCTTAAGCCCTTTGCTGAGGCAGCAAGAAAGCGATATGACAAGGGGGAGTTCTGGTGGGAACTTAGAAACTGTGCTTATTATGACCTGTTTGCAAAACCAAAAATAATATTCCCCAACCTTCAAAACTCCAACAAATTTGCCTATGATATTAGCGGTACATACCTTAATGCGCCGGCAGTTTTCTTGCCAACCGATGCGAAATGGCTATTAGGGATTCTTAACTCAAAAGTTGTTTGGTATTTTTTGAAAACGATATGTGTTGTAAGAAGCGGTGGATTCATCGAAGTCAAGCCTCAATATTTCGAACAAATTCCCATACCAATCCTTAAAAATACAGATAAGAAACAATTAGATTCTCTTGTTGACCAAATCCTCACCGAAAAGCAAAAAGACCCTAATGCCGACACGTCACCGCTGGAAAGGCAGATTGACCAGCTTGTTTATAAACTCTACGGTTTGACCGGGGTAGAAATTACAATAATTGAGGGAGGTAAATAAATGAGTACTTTGTTGTTAAATAGAACAAATTTGCGGTTCCATTTAGACAAACAATGGTTTGTAAACATTAAAAATAAAGAAGGTTTTGTCATCACTGCTAAAGAATCACAATGGTTAAGAAACAAAATCAAAAATGATGAAGCAAAAAATAATTTTAATGAGTGGCTTAAAAAAAACAATATTAAGGATGAAGACCCAGTTGAAATCGAATTTTCTCTGGATAGGGATAATAATTCTTATTTCATTTCATCTGATAATTTTGATATTAAATCTTTAAAGAGATTAATTATTAAACAGGAGTTAACTAATTACTTTTTAGATAAAGGTTTTTATGTTGATCTAAATCCTACTGCTTTTGACCTCTCCGTTTATAAACGTAAAGAAGATTTTAAAACAGACTGGGAAATATATATTAGGTATGATTTAGTTTATAAATCTTTTAATGAAGAGCTATCCATTAGTGTTGGAAGTGAGTTTACATTAATAAGTAGAAAAGAAATTTTTCAAATTGATGGTATTCGGAAAGTAGTTAACATTGGGAATAAATTAATCTGTAAATATGAACAAATTCTATCAGGAGATTCATTTAAAGTTATCGCTGATAAACAAATGCGGTCAGGAATAGAAGGAGCGAATAGAGTCATTCCTTGCAGCTATAAAACAGAGTATAAAAACATTCTTGATTTTCTTAAATCGGGACTAAAGGATTTTGAATCTGTTTTTTTTAATATTGATAAAACTGGTTTTAAAACCGTTTTAGATAAAGACAGGCAAAGAATAATATTAAAAGATAATTTAATGGTTTTTGGCGGTGAAAATAAAACTGTTAATGCAGTAATTGGAATGCGGGAGTATGGACCGTATAAAAAGATTGATAATGCTAACGATATAAAAATCCTTTTTATTTACAATGAAAGGGATGATGCCAATAAAGTATATCAGTATTTAAGAAACGGGTTAAAACAATTTCCAGGATTGCTAACATATGTTGGTATTCCTGTAGTATTGGACAAGGAAAAAAGCCTATACTATTCAAGCACTGGAGAATTATCCACAAAGTTACAGGAATTTCTTGCCGCCCAATTTCCCGATAATGACTATTATAACTATGCGGCAGTAATTATAGGGCCATTTAGCAAATACGAAAGTGACGAAGAAGAGGAAAAAACTTATTATGAAATTAAAAAGCTCTTACTTGATAAAGGAATTACCTCTCAGTTTATTGCAAATAAAACTGTTCGTAGTGGAAATTTTAATTATTGCTTGCCCAACATAGCAATTGCTATATTGGCAAAATTAGGCGGAATCCCATGGAAACTAAACACAAAAAAATATAATGATTTAGTGATTGGATATAATTACAAAAAATTACAAGACCAGAAATGGATAGGCAGCGCTGTATTTTTCGACAATGAAGGGCGCTTGGGAAGGATATACGGTTTCTCAGAGGAGAGAGCAGGAGAAGATTTAATATCTCATTTGAAGATCGCAATAGATGACTATTCAAAGTCTATTGGTAGTCCTGACAGATTAACTATTCATTATTACAAACCACCAAGAAAAGATGAGATAAAAAATTTTGAGCAGGTAATTTACAACAAATTAAATTTAGATATACCTTTTGCGCTTACTGAAGTCAATGATACCAAAAGCAAGTCAGATATATGTTTTGATACCGAATATGATATGGGGATGCCTGAAAGTGGAACTTATGTAAAAATTGGTAAAGACGAATATTTGCTTTTCAATAATAATAGATATGAAAAAGAGCCAGTTCGTAAAGTAAAAGATGAGTTGCCCATTAAAGTGAAAATATTCCATGCAGATGTAGGTGGTTTTTCACATCGAGAAATATTGTCGCAGGTATATGAATTTTCACGATTAAATTGGAAGGGACTGATGCAAACAAGTCAACCTGTAACAACCAAATATTCTAAAATGATAGCAGATTTTTCTTTGCATTTTAACGGAGAAATCTCAGAAAACAAGATTTCGCAAAAAACTCCTTGGTTTATTTAATATGGAAGTAGAACTTATAAAAAAGACGCTATTCTTTTTGGGAGCTGGTTTCTCCTTTGGAACAGGATGTTTAACATCAGGTGAAATGTTCAGCGATTTAAAGAAAAAGATTCTTTCGGATGATGATAGTTTTACTCCAACCGAAAAAGAAGCCTTACAGTTTTTAATATCCTGTATGGCATACCATGCCGAGTGGCGATCAATAAAAACTGGCGGAGAAATAGAATTTAACCCAAATATTGAAGAATTGGTTCTCCTCATTAGAAGGATTAAAAATAGAGAACTTTTTTTGCCCTATCCGATTACAGGTAATTGGGCAGATAAATTGGTGGAACTGGAGACTGCTTATAAAAAACAGGACAGAAAAAATCTTTTTGAAGAATTGGAATTGAAATTGAAATCCCTTTTGAAAAATCATTGGTTGGAATCTGATGAAGATAAATTCGGCTACCTTGCCCCAATACGGGCATTCTTTCAAGGCTATTCAGAGCAGAGTTTCCGATTAGACGTTTGTACTTTAAATAATGACTTAGTAATTGAGAAGTATTTTGGCGCTCATCATGAAATTCCCTGGAGGGGTTTTTATAACGGTAAATGGATAGGTATTGATGATGAAGATAAATTAGACGAGTTTGGAAGGATAAATTTATATAAACTTCATGGTTCTATTGACTGGGCCAGAGTTGAATCTGGTGAAATATATGAAGAATCAAAGTTTCCTGAAGAAGAAAAAGAGTATATTGAACCCTTTCATAATCCATATGTGATTTTTGGACAAGGATCTAAAACCATTTCGGTTGAACCTTTTTTTAGCCTTATGAAAAAATTTAATGAATTGCTAAGAATTAAAAAATATATATTTGTTATAGGTTATAGTTTTTTTGATCCATATATTAATAATCTGCTATTTTACGCGTCAAAAGGTTTTAACAGACTTATCATCGTTAATCCCAAGTTTGGTCCAAAAAGAATTTATAATAGTGAAATAATTGATTTTGATGAAAACGATTTTTTCAAAATAAAATATCCTAAAGGTACAAATCCGAAGGATTTAGAGGTATATATAAAAAATATCCAAAAGGACTCCTTTTTTTCTGAACTGCCAGAATATAATTATACTGGCATTACAGCTCAGAATATTGACTTCGTTCCCTTAGAAACTTCTATCTTTATTGAGAAATATTTTTCTAATAAGGGTGAGTTGTTGCTCAGTTTCATTGATAAATACGATAAAGAAATGAAAGATTACGAAGAACCGTTCTGATAACGCAGCCAGCAGCGTCGGACCTTTGAGATAGTTGATGGGGTCACCTTATCTATTGACATTTACAATGCTGGTCTAGAATAAATATGGTCTGCGACTCTTTTACAAAAATCATTGCCAGACCTGAATTCAAGCGACATCATGCCTAATTTTAGCCGGGAATAATCAGGGGACACTTCCCATATTTTCCACCAGATCGAGCAAGAAATATGGGAAGTGTCCCCTGATTATCCCTTGACTATGATGCCTCAGCGCTTAGGCATGGGGTCTCCTTCATATTTAAATTCTGAACAATAGTACTGACCCTCCGACCCTCTGTCCACAACTTTAAAAAACTTGCAAATTTTACAACTTTTGTTACAAGTATCCTATTGCAAGGCGTAAAGGAAGGTTTTTTTAATAGGACATGTAAGCGAAATGAAAATCTTTGGCATTTCTAAAAATATCATATTAGTATTCATCATCTTAATAAGTATCGCTTTAAATTTATTCGCTCATGAAAGTACCACCTCTTTAATAAGCAACAATAACGTCTCTATCGAAAAAGATAAAAATAACGAAAATATCTTCAGGAAAGAGGCAAAAAAAGTAGTACTTTGTTACGAACGTAATAAGAAGAGGGTGTTTGATTTTATACTTTCTTTAATCAATATGTTTGTTGGAGCTATTCTCGCATTAGCTGGTTCTTGGCTTACGTCCTTCCGTACTGATAGAAAAAGGAGAAAAACGATAAAAAAAGAATTAGAGAATAATAAAAACTATTTAACCGAAAAATATAAAAATATTTTTGAAGAATTATTAGAAAACGATTTACGAAAACTAACAAAAAATTTATCAGAAAAAGGCATTGATAATGCTATCAATTTTGACTTTCATAACGACGATGAATTTAAAAACGTAAGTCTAGAAAATCTCTGTAAAGAAATTAATAAAGATTTAAAAGCAAATAGAATTGATGAGATAGTAGTAGTTGATAAAGAGCTAAACAAACTTTTGTGTAAACCTATGCTCTATGATGATATTTTTAAAAAAAGAATACCTGCGTTTAAGCTCTCAGAAGAAACAGAAGGATTAGTTAACCATACGAATGACTACAGAAAAAAATCAGCCGCCGAATTAAACGAATTAGAGAAATATTTCATAAAAAGACTTAACCGTTTGCTTATAGAAGCTGCTTATCCAGCGCATTCCCCAAACATTAAAGTAACAAGATTAACTAAAGATTTAGAGAATGATTATTTTATTTATCTTTCAGACACCTCTTGGAATCAATATAAGTATGTAATCAGCAATAAAGACATAAAAATAAGTAAAGCATATATGTTAATTGGTGAAATTAATGCTTCATCAAAGGCTTCTGTACATGCAGATAAAGAAAAAACACTTCCTCGGCTTGCGCAGGCAATTATCAAAGCAAAAGACGCTATAGACGAAGCTATAGCTTGATAGTATAGGAATTTTCATTTTATTTAAGCAGGTTTTGCGGTAGGGTGGATCAAGAGAGAGTTCAGGGTCCGGCCTTCATATTTCAATTACAGGCAAAAATGTATTTGGCATAATGCAATTTTCAAAACCACCCTATCAATGCCCTGCAACTAAAGATACAAACTGGTTCGCCATAGCTTTTGATCCCATAAAAATCTTTGAACCACCAATTTCTTTAGAAAGAATCAAGGCAAGGTTGTACTTTAAAAACATTTAAATCAGGCTGCCTTCGGCAACGACTTTTTGAATACACAATAAATGCTGGCAAAACAACCCCCTAACCCCATTTATTAAGGGGGAATTCCTCAAGTCCCCCTTAGAAAAGGGGGATTTAGGGGGTTGTTTTAACCAAATAATTCTTAACTTAATAGCATTGAGTTGCAAACCTGAACCCGCATTGGAAAGAAAATGTCGTATAATTACGTAAATAAGAATCTGGGAAAAAGGAGAATGAACAGTGATAAAACTTCATCCGCATGCAAGAGAGCGAATGACTGCGCGTGGAGCAACAGAAGATGAGGTTGTCGCAACTGTTGAAAGAGGCGAAACTTTTCTGGCAAAATTTGGCAGGACAGGTTTCAGAAGAAACTTTCATTTTGACGGTATTTGGCGTGAGATGCAGTATGCAACAAAACAGATTGAAGCAATTGCCGTAAAAGAAAATAACGACTGGATAGTTGTTACAGTAATAACCAAATATTTTTAGGAAGGAGGGAAGAAAATGAGACTAACCTATGATCCGAGATACAACATAGCTTATATAAGGTTGCATGAGAAAACAACAGGAGTGGAGACAATAAAGGTAGGGGAAGAGATTAACATAGACATAGCTCCTGACGGTACCATTTATGGGATTGAATTACTTAACGCCAACGAACAGTTGAAAAAGGAAGATGCCGGCAAGCTCTTCGTAATTAACGAAGCAACCGGAGAAAAATCTGAAGTAGTCTTGTCGTGAACATGAGACAGATGGTCAGGCATTCATTATTCAACTATTATTCAGGGAAATATAGGGACACTTCCCTTATTTTCCCAAGATCAAGCAAGCAATATGGGAAGTGTCCCCTGATTATCTGATTGTGTGACTGACCCAGATGTGACTGCCTGCCCTATCAAACTTAAGATAAAGGAATGTGTAACCCTTTAAAACGAACAAGATCAATGTATATATGCGACTTCAATACTACGCTTCGCTTTAACTTTAGATTTATCGGTAATGGTTATTTCTATGTGTTGATCTAATTTTTCTAGAAAAGAAAATAACCGTTCCATAGAAAAACCCTTTAATCTCCCATTTTTTAGAGCAGATATTTTCGGTTGATTTACTCCAAGAATTTTTCCGGCTTGCTCCTGGGAAAGTCCTCTTTCCTCAATTATATCATTAATAATTGAAGCCAATCTTGCTTTAGCTAATTCTTCTTCCGGATTTTCAAAGTCTAAATCATTAAATACGTTTCCTGAACCGACGATATAATCTTCTTTCATCTTATTTTCCTTCGGCTATTTCTTTCGCTCTTTTTAATCGTTGCTTTATGACCTCGATTTCTTCTTTCGGAGTCTTTATGCCCTTTTTGGATTTCTTTTTGAAAGTATGGAGCACGTAAATATTCACTCCCAGTTTATAAGTATATATTCCTCTGTAGGTATCTTTATCCTAATCACTGACAATTTCCATAACACCATCGAAACCTTTTAGTGGATTCGTTCTGTGATGCTTTTTATTCATCTGTGCCTGATATAATGCATACCCAAATTCTCTTTGTACTTCTTTTGGAAATTCTTTCAAGTCTTTCAATGAAGAACCTATCCAAATAATAGATTTTAACATCTCGCTTTTCCAAGTCATACATTCGCATCAAATATCCCACATTAAGGATGATTGTGCAATACTTATTTCTCTTTTTCTTCCGCTTAACGGCTTTACAGTAATTCGCTGTTAAATTTCAGTTATACTGATGAGAACATGAGATTTGCATAAAGGGTCATGGGGTCACCGTATCTATTTACAATGCTGGTCTGGAATAAATATGGTCTGCAACTCTTTTCCAAAAATCATTGCCAGACTTGAATTCAAGCGACATCATACCTAATTTTAGTTCGTAGAATCAAGTAAGGTATTTCCGAAATTACCAGGAATTTGCAATTTTCCAAGTTGAGTTCGCGGGAGCTTATAATCTGAATTGCCTTCTATGAGATATTTCCAACAGAGGGTAGCATTTTAGTTTTTTGAAAAAGTATGGGCGATGCATTTGCCCGTTTGGGTATGAACACATTTATGACAATTTATAGCAAATGCTTCGCCCCTACACTGTGCGGCAAACAGCGCTAGTATTGGAATTTTTCGAAAAACCAAAGTGTTACAACAAAGGTGAGTAAAGCTCATCTTCTATTTCAGATAAAGCCTTCTGTGTGAGCCGGTAATTATCCTGTCTAAGCCTATTTATTGGTTTCTGAATGAGGTTGTTGAGTGTTTTTTTGCCTTTATCTTTTATTTTCATTCGCAATTCAACCTTTTCTACCCTTAATGCTTTAACGCCAATTTCAATTCTATATAACCGACTACTATTTTTGCCAATTACAAATGTAACGTAATTATCTTGCGGTTCTGCTTTCGTTGGTTCGTCGCCTATATATTTAAATTCAATAACAAATCGGTACTTCTCTTTGTTATAGGAACCACGCACAGCCTCTGGTATATCGTAAGACGATATCAGAAATTCAACTTTAACCTTAGAACCTTCGGTTTGTAGCCGCTTCATGAATTCTTCACCGTCAGGTTTTACTTGAAGCCATCTTGACAACGGGGTACACCTCATTGTTAATAAAGATGAAATAAGACGAGTCACAAAAAATATGGCCATTGTCGCCGATTCTGAACGGGTAATTGTATTTGGCTCTTATGCGCGTGGTGAAGCTACAGAGCAAAGTGATGTATACTCAATCAGACTGAAACCACGGGTTTCGTAACACTTTAGTTTTTTGAAAAATTCCCGGTATAGAAAAAATACCATGTAGCCCCGTTAGGGGCGGTCTGTTTGTAGCACAATAAAATTCAATAGAGTAAATAGCTCCGTAGGAGCGGCCTGTCCATATTCAGGCAGACCTGTTTAATATGGATTTACAAGAGACAGGTCGCTCCTAATTGCAGAGACAGGTTTCAAACCTGTCTCTACGATCTGTTATAATATCCTATTTTGTTACAAACAGGCCGCTCCTACGGAGCTTAATCGATGGGGTCAAGCCTTATCTATTGACAATGCTGGTCTGGAATAAATATGGTCTGCAATAGATAATAATTTGGCAAACACATATAAACAAGGAAAAGAGGCCACTTCACCGGGCAGGCGTAAAAGATAAACGATTCAATGTGGCCTGTTCCAGATCAGTTCTCCGTCCTTATAGACCTCCCTCACACGGTGAAAAGGAATTGTTAATAATTCTCCATTAGCGTCCATCAACTGGAAGGTAGCGTGGTTTCCTTTTTCTAAAAGGATATTTTTAAAGGGGACCCTCATGATTTTCTGTGCAACGCGGTCAAAGTAACCGATTTCAAAAGTACCTTTCCCAAATTCGCTGTTCCAAAGTATTTTGTTCAGCAGTTCATGAATGGGAATCATTATTTATGTTTACCTTCCTTTCAATAATGATAAATCGTAATATCTTAAAGGTTCTAAAAAAAATCTTTCAATAATCAGTCATTGCTTGTCCCTGATTCGTTGAAATTTTTTAAGAAAGATAGTACTTCATCATCATCCAAATCATGCCAGTTCTCATAGGCGTCTGCCACGGCGAAAACAAAACCGCTTCTCACGTTAAGGCAAACAAGTTCATCAACCTGAGACAGAACGTCATCAACCGTTTCTTTTGATCCTGTTGGAACGGCAACTACAACCTTTTGAGGTTCATGTCTTTTTATAAATGCAATGGCGGAAAGCATGGTATAACCGGACGCCAATCCATCGTCTACAATAATTGCGACCTTGTTTTTTACGGAAGGAAATGGCACGCCTTTTCTAAAGAGATCGTTTCTCTTTTTGATTGTTTCTCTAGTTCTTTGAATCTGTCGTTTAACCTCTTCTGCAGATAAGTTGAGTTTGCTGAAGAGTTTTTCATTCAATAATACCATGTTATCAGGGCTGACAGCGCCAAATCCGGATTCTGTGTTATAGGGTATCTGTACCTTTCGCACAATGAGTAAGTCAAGGGGAAGCACAAGGGCATTTGCTATTTCTGCAGCTACCGGGACGCCTCCGGAAGGTATGCCAAGCACTATGGCATCGGTGTTTTTGTGTCCCACGAGCTGTTGCGAAAGGAGTTTTCCTGCTTCTCTCCTGTCTTTAAAGACATATAATTTGTTTCGAAATGATTTATCTTCAATAAGTGTATGCATGTTTCTGTGTTACCAATACAATAATTTACTGAAAATAGTTTAAATTGATTCCATAAAATAGTAATAAACATTTCCCAAAAACGGGGAATGAGGGTCAAACCTTGATCAGTGATTATAAGTCATAAGTCGGAAAGTAGCTATTATGAAATCAAAGATATCTAAAGAAGAGCTTCTTCGGGAATTAAGGGATTAAGGGGACACTTCCCATATTTATTGCTTGATCTGGTGAAAAAAACATGGGAAGTGTCCCTATGTTCCTCCCTTGGGGGTTGAAGCGATAAGACTTGCACCCGCACAGAAAGACGATCTCTGTGCACTGGGTGCATTGTCAGAAAAGGAAGATAGTACGCGGAGGCATGTGTTTGCGGTAATGTGCTAGCGTACACGATACTCCGGCGGCATTTTTGTTTTTTGACTTGAGGTGAATCTCCGTTGAAGTTGAGCAGGTCAATCCAGAAATTTTTTACCCCCATCTGTCTCCATTGATATGTCATTTATCCAAAACTTTTAAATTTGTTCAAACTGTTCCTTTGGAGCGCCACATGGAGGGCATGTCCAATCATCAGGTAAATTTTGAAAGCTGGTGCCAGGATCAATTCCATGGTCAGGATCGCCAGAACTGGGGTCATAGATATATCCACAAACCAAACATTTGTATCTTTCCATTTTTAAAACTTCTCCTTATATTCTTTGATTTTCAAAACTTTTCATTAAAAAAACTAATTAAAGAGGTTTTTAAAGATTGCTTTGGGCTAACCATCGCAATGACTACTTTCTATTAACGTTTCACTATAACTACACTTTCCCGTGCTGATTAATATAGTCTATGAAGAACGCTTTTAACTGCGGCACATCACATGCAAAACCCATAGACTCTGCCTTCTGAATCGCTTCCTCACCCGTGACTCCCTCTTTTAATGCCTGATACATCATAGTAAACGCCCCGGCGCGCTTCCCCGTATGGCAGTGTACGAAAACAGGTGCCGGGAGAAGCTCTATTTCTTTTCGAAATCGATCAACCAACTCCGGCTTGATTTCTTCTTTAGTTGATACCGGAATATGCAGGTATTTCATCCCTGTTTTTTTAACCAGATCCCCCTCCTCTTTTGGAGAAAGTGGCTGATCTTCTTCCCCGGAAGCCCGAAGATTGACAACCGATTTAAATCCTTGTTGCGGTAGTTTTTTAATTTCTTCTTCTGATGGTTGACTCGCCGATGTGACACTATCGTTGATTTTAATTCGATCCTTCATAGTAAACACCTCCTTTCAAAAATATGTGCAATATCAATGGTTGATACCCATGATCTTTATTTCTTTCATAAATTAAATAAATAGGATTTGATCCTGACCAGTCTCCGCGAGAAATGTGGTTAACCCCATACTCTTATCAACCTCATTTACAATTTCATCCCGCGATATATTTAACAAGCCCATAGAATTGGTACACACATAAAACTTTGCACCCATTGCCTTAGATTGAGTTAAAAGTTCAGATATTTCCTGAATATGGCCCTTTCTCATATGCGCTTCTAATAGCTTCCTGTGAGTCTGTCCCTCTTCATTAAGCTGGAACACAGACTTTCCTTTTATCAGATATTCTAATGCCCAATAGGTAAAAAAACACCTTACCTCTCTGCCCAATGCCAGGGCTACAAGGACTATGGAAAAACCGTGATAAATGCGGTCGTAAGAACCGCTATGAAATATGATCGCCAAACCTTTCTTATCTGTCTCCATGGTTTATTTCATTTGCCTCTTATGGTTTCTGCCCAATCCAGTAAAGGTACGCCTGCCTTTCTTGCGGCAGCAAGTTTCTCGCTTAAATTATCAACTTCCTTTTTACTCAATCTTTCGGAAAGTATGGACAAACCGTCACAGTTTGAGACGTGGACTAAAAGCTCCCTTGCTGCCGTGGTCGCCTTTTTTGCCTCTTCATCTGTCAGGCTATCCTTCTTTAATAGCTCAGCACAAGAACGGGCAGTAGCTATTACGCCATCATGCTCCTTTATTAACTGGTCTACGTGCTCGCCTAATAATACCCGCAGTGCGGGATAAAGAGTTTCTTCCTCATATCGAAAATGTGGGCCGACAGCCACGTTTATTTTGCCAAGTATTTTCCTTGCCGTAACAACATCCTTTGATTGCAAGGCTTCCATTAATTCAAGTAATCCGTCCCTTACCTTTCGGTGGTCTTCTCTAAATTCTACAATTGGATCTAACTTTGTCATCCTTATCATCCCCCTTTTTTAAATTTATTTTATGTGCATTATATAATTGGTTGCCTGTAAATGTAACTTTTCCCCTTTCAACACACAGCCTTCCTGCAAAGGAAACAATCTCTTTCATTCAATAATATTTGGCGGCATCTTCTTTCTTGAGTCCCCGTGGCCATAGACGGTCAATCAATACTCTGTCTCTGCACACCCTCGTCCGGTTTTTCGTAAACACGTTTTATTCCAAATATGGCAAATTTAAGCCTTTATTTCTAAAAATAATCAACCTTGTAAATTTATTTACGTCCTTGAATTAATAAATTCGTTATTTAATCTATCAGTATCTTCTTGTCTTAATTTCCAGCCAATTGCACCCAGGTTTTTTTCAAGATGTTCAACTTTTGTTGATTTCGAAATGACAACAATCCCCTTTTTAGAAATTAGCCAATTTATTGCAATTTGGGCCTGCGTCTTATGATACTTATCAGCTAATTCATCTAAGATTTTGAAACCCGGTTTTGCAAGCTTACCCTTTGCAAGTGGTCTCCATGCGATAATGAAAATATTATTTTCCTGGCAATAGGGAATTATTTCAGATTCCATATTCTCTGTAACTCTGCCTTTGTCTCTTACGAGTAGGTTGTATTCAATTTGATTAGCAACTATTTTGTTTTTGGTATATTTCTGCGCTTCTTTTATTTGGTCAACCGAAAAATTACTTACCCCAATACACCTAACCAGTTTCTGTTCAACTAAAAAATCCATTGCCTTCATGGTTTCCTGTATTGGGATATCCGGATTAGGCGCATGAATCAAATATAAATCAATATAATCCGTATTTAATCTTTGCAGGCTTCCTTTTGCAGAAGCAAGAAGATTGTCATAGCTTAAATGCTCCGGTGAAACTTTCGAGGTGATAAACAGGCTTTTTCTATCTAAACCAACGATTGCTCTTCCAACCAGTTCTTCTGAATGGCCTTGGGCATATGCTTCAGCGTTATCAATGTGTGTTATTCCAAGTTTGATTGCAGTTTTTATTGCAGAAATATTCTCTTTATCATACGTGGTATCTGCTTCATCTCCTCCGCCAATAGTCCATGTTCCAAGACCTATCACTGGTATTTTAATAGTTATTCGACAAATTTTTGAATTCCATGTTAGCCTCGCATCAAAATCGGGTTGGAGTGTTTCTCAATGACATCCTTCCATTTCATAAATGTAATAACCGCTTTCTTTAATAGCCTTTTCAATATCCTCTGACGCCTCTTCCATGTGGCAGAAACGACATTCTTTTGTTGTGAGTGGTTGTCCCTCCTGTCCCACTCTTTTTAGATATTCAAGGCCAAATTGAAGAACCTTTTCATGTGTCTGATCATCAGGGACGATAATATCAAAATGCATTGTCAGCCCGTTTTTCTTCACTACGTGTGTGTCATAGACAGATACTTTCATAGATTTCCCCTTTCTTCTTTTAGAATTAAAATATACCTTAATTTTTCAGTCTTAATGACGGTAAAAGTCTTTAACCTTTTTAAACCCCGGGAGCGATTTTTTAATGGTTTCTTTCTTAACACAGAAGGCGATTCTGATATATCCACTTCTTCCAAAGCTCTTCCCCGGAAGCACCAGTATTCCTTCTTTAGCCAGTTCTTGCGTAAATACAAGGTCATCTCCGGGAGTTTTTGTAAAGATATAATAAGCACCCATTGGTCGTGTAAATGAATAACCAAAATCCTGCAGCGCATTACAAAACATATCCCTTCTTCCCTGATATTCCGCCCTGTCAACACAAACACCCTGAAGATTTGTAACGACATGTTGCATAAGGACAGGGGCGCTCAGATACCCAAGAACGCGATTAGCAAATGTCAAGGCCTCCATAAGTTCCCTGGAATTTTTCATTGCAGGGTGGACGGCTGCATACCCTATCCTTTCCCCCGGAATCGAAAGCGGTTTGGAATACGAGGCCGCAAAAATGGTGTTTGAATAGATGTTAAAAATGTCAGGAAGCTTATTGCCATCGTAAACGATGTCCTGATACGCCGCATCATAAATCAAAAAAATGTCATTTCCAAACTGTCGGTTTTTCTCGTTCAGAAGCCTTGCGGTAGATTTCAAACTTTCATCAAAGTAAATCATCCCGGATGGGTTATTCGGCGAGTTTATGATAATTGCCTTCGTACGGGGCGTTGTCTTTGCTGCTATAGCATCAATGTTTAAGGTAAAATCCGCGTTTGTTTCTGCCACGCAACAAACCCCACCGTGGTTATCTATGTAATAGGGATATTCCAAATAGAGAGGTGACAAAACAATGACTTCATCGCCAGGATTCAAAATCGCTTTCAAAATAATATTTAATGCACCGGCGCCACCAGCGGTCATAATTACATGCTGCGCAGTGAAAGGAAGTCCTCTTTCTTTTGACAGCGTTTTAGCGATTGCCTCCCGCGCCTGAACATGTCCTGCCAAAGCTGAATAGCCATGCATCTCCGGAAAGGGATTATTTGCAACCCTCTTCAATTCCTCAACAAACTCCAAAGGAGGTTCTATCTTCGGGTTTCCCAGTCTAAAGTCATACACTTCTTTCTCTTTAGAAACAACCTGAGAACGATCCTCAAAGATATTCACAATCCAGGACGAAGCGGCGATTCCTTCTTTTACCTTAATAGATATTGACATACAATTCCTTTCGTATGAGCTGTTTTTTAAGTTCTAAGAAATTATTCTTTTTTTTTAACCGCAGCACACATAATAAGAAAGCGCATGGGAAAAATCTCTTATTTATTTTATGGCGTCATCTTTTTTGGTCGAATATCAAAAATGGTCATTGGCCCATGAGGATAAATCCCCCCGCTTACCATACCCTTCATATTGTGGTCGTGAGCAATGCTGATCCCTGGTCCATAATTACACGACAGACATTTTCTTTTTGAAGAAAAATCAGGGATTTTGTAGAGAATATCATATCTTTCACCAGAGCCAATAAGTAAGGTATCTTTTTCGTAGGCAAAAGGAAATTTCCTGCCGTCAGTACCGATTACCAAACCGTGAAAACCGTGCGGATGCCAGGCAAAAATATGTTCATACCCTAAGGCCAATAATCTGACCAAGACAGTTTCCCCATCATATGCAACGATTCTTGTTTTGGGGTCATTTATGGTCGACAGCGGATGCGTCAGGTTATCCATAAAAATCCTTCCGTTGAGCATAAAATAGTTCGAATTCCAATCCAGACCCCTTCTGATATCACCTACTTCCCTGAGCGTCTCCATATATTCGCTATCTAACTCACTCATAAAAAGGGTATATTCCCTGTCAAATGTATATCCATAAATTTCATTCGGTTTTTTTTCTATTATGATGGGAAAATACATTCCACTCATAATATGGTTTGTGGAATCCACATGACAATGCCCCATATACGTACCTTCGATATCTTCCGGAATGGTTAATAAGTACCGGTATATTTCTCCTGGAAAAACAGAAGGATACGGTAAATTCGGCACACCATCAAGGGCGGGAATTAAATCCAGTCCGTGAAAATGTATAGTGTGAGCTACATGATTAATGCCTGAGTGTTCTTCTGTTTCATACCATCCGGCATTATGCAAAACAACAACATAATTCCTGCCTGATGTTAAACGTATCTCATCACCCGGCACTTTGAGTGGTAATAATTTTGCATTTCTTTCCGCCTTCGTTTTAATTTCTTCCACATCGGCAAAATCTTTTGCATGCGTGAATCCCCAGAAATATATCATTTCACCATCTGCCATTTCCTGATAGCCGTCTGTAACATAAAGATGAAATTCTTTTTCTATCTGCCCTTTTATATTTAATTCACAAATGCTCTTTTCGATTTCTTCTTTCCCCTGTATTATTTTTTCTTCAGCATGTGCTGCTATGGCAAGGCTAACATACATAACACAGAAAAAAGACCATACTAAATGTATTTTTTTCATAGAGAACCTCGTGAATAAGAAATTTTTTATACGGATTATTATTCCGTTTTTCAACAACGAAAGACTTTCTATTTATAAACCTAAGCACAATCCTTGAGGAAAACTTTGCCCAATGCAAATATTTTATTATCACAATATTATTATAACAGAATCTTTGGCATTATACCAAAGTGTTACAAAAGATTAGACTATCAGCATCAAATGTAGATTCCGTTAAATCAGATGAAGAACAGATATCAAAGACACAACCCAATCTGTACACAATTATTATTGCAGATGTTGGTTTACAAATTAAGTATTTAATTATTAAAAGGATTTTTCTTGATTAACGAGATCAGGGTTTTTGAAAATAGTTGTAAAAAGATTAGCGCCTGCCCGTATACCTTACATGATTACCGGTTCGATAGCAGCTAATTTTTATACAAATCCTAGAATGACCAGGGACATTGATATTGTTATAGAAGTTGAAGAAGAAGAAGATGCCGGAACTTTGTTTTCCTTATTTTCAACTGACTTTTATGTAAACTATTTCATGGGTGTGGTGATGATTTGTGTTTTGCTGAGCATTGTTTTGTGAACGGGATATTTATCAGCTATTTCAAGCAACCGTTTTTTTTGCTCATCCGAAAGAGAACCCTCTGAAATTTTTGGTATGGAATTCAAGAAGAATATTAGTCTTTAAAGCTCACACCCGAACAATTTTTCTATTTATTAAATTAATGCATCCGGTATTTTCATCCATAATTCCCCCCCTAAAACTTTAAAGCCACTGATTAAATCTTCTGATATACCAATTTTTGATGTATTGGGTAAGGAAGCAATATCCGGCCAAAATACCGATCAACCAAGGGAAATAAGAAAAAGGAAGCGGCTGCAGAAAAAAAACTTCTGCTAAAGGTGTGAATGGAATCGCAATTCCGGTCATCATAATTAAATAGGTTAATGCAATCACCGGAGCAGAAGCCCAACTTTGAATAAATGGAATTTTTTTGGTCCGGATCATGTGTACAATTAATGTTTGAGAAAGCAGACCTTCCACAAACCAGCCTGTTTGAAATAAACTTTGATGCTCAGGGCTGTTCGCCTTAAACACAAAAAACATTACTGCAAAAAGGATGTAATCGAAAATGGAACTGATAGGGCCGATGTGAACCATAAATCTTTGAATCCCGGATGGATCCCATTTCTTCGGCATTTCCAGAAAATCTTTATCCACGTTATCCCATGGAATGGAAGTTTGTGAAACATCATATAAAAGGTTTTGTACCAATAATTGAATGGGCAACATGGGTAAGAAGGGTAAAAATGCACTGGCTCCTAAAATACTGAATACATTCCCGAAATTACCGCTGGTGGCCATTTTGATGTATTTAATAATATTCCCAAAAGTTCTGCGACCATAAATTACTCCATCCCTCAGAACCATTAAATCTTTTTCCAATAAAATAATATCTGAACTTTCTTTTGCAATATCAACGGCAGTATCCACCGTAATACCTACATCTGCTTCTTTTAAACCAGCCGCATCATTGATACCATCTCCCAGGAACCCAACGGTATGACCTTTTGCCCTTAACGCTTGTACTACTCTTACTTTTTGCAAAGGACTCAATTTGGCAAATATGGAAATCTCGTCTATCCGATCAGTTAGTTCTTCATCAGAGATCAACTCCAACTCATTACCCAACATGATATTTTGAATTGGGATGCCAACATCTTTACAAATCTTTTTGGTAACAATTTCGTTATCACCTGTCAATACTTTTACTTCGATATTCAATTTATGTAGTGCCTCAATACTTGGTTTTGCGGATGGTTTAGCCGGATCAAGAAAACCTATAAATCCTGTTAGTGTAAGATTACTTTCATCTGCAACGGAATAGGTCAAAGGCCGGTCTCCCTCAAATTCACGGATAGCAAGCAACAAGACGCGAAGCCCTTTTTCATTTGATCTTGTGGAAGTTTCTAAAACTCTTCCTCGCATAAAATCATCCATCAAAACCACTTTATCCCGCCCAATATGCAATTGGCGATTTTCTCCAGGGTCAAAACTATGCGTACATAGATCCAGCATTTCTTCCACGGCGCCTTTACAAATGAGTAAATGTTTGCCGTTTTTTTGTTTTAATATAACGCTCATTCTTCTGCGTTGAAAGTCAAAGGGAATTTCATCAACCTTGGTGAAATGCTCTTCTACTCTTAAGTAGTCTTTTACCTCTACATGTTCCAGCACCGCTTTGTCCAATAAGTTTTTTAAGCCTGTTTGATGGTAACTGTTCAGATAAGCCCATTTCAAAACTTCATCATCTTCCTCACCAAAAACATTTAAATGATTTTCCAGCACAATTTTATCCAAAGTCAATGTACCCGTTTTATCGGTACAAAGCATATCCATTGCACCAATGTTTTGAATAGCATTTAATCGCTTTACTATCACCTTGTGTTTGCTCATGCTTACTGCACCTTTGGCTAAGTTTGAAGTAACGATCACAGGTAACATTTCAGGTGTTAATCCTACTGCTACTGCAATGGCAAAGAGTAAGGCATCCCTCCAATCCCCTTTCACTAAACCATTTATCAGAAAAATAATGGGTACCATGATGAGCATAAAGCGAATGAGCAGGCGACTCACTTTATTAATCCCTTTATCGAAATTAGTTTCCGGTCTGTCGCCAACAATACCCTTGCTGATACTGCCAAAATAGGTGTTGGCACCTGTAGTAATTACTACTGCTTTTGCTGATCCGCTCACTACGTTTGTACCCATAAAGCATAGGTTACCAAGCTCAATAGGTTGGCTATTATCCACATCACCAATTGGCAAATACATTTTTTCTACTGGAAGTGATTCGCCTGTGAGCATAGATTCACTTACAAATAAATCGGTGCTTTGCACGATGCGGCAATCTGCCGGGATCATATCTCCGGCGGATAAATAAACGACATCACCAGGTACTAAATGTGTCATTAGTATTTCGCCTTTACCGATTGATTGACGAAGTACTGTTGCCGTTGTTTTTATCATGCGCTTTAACTGTTCGGCCGCACGGTTACTTTTAAACTCCTGGAAAAAACTAAGTAGCACGCTAAAAATAACCATAACAGAAACAACTGCTACCGTTTTATAATCCTGCTCACCAGGCGCTGCCAGCCCCACATCAATCACAAAAGAAATTATGATGATTGATAGAAGGATAAAAATGAATGGATTTATAAATGCTTTTATTAATTGTTTAAGCCATGATGGCGCTTTATCGTAGCCAACCTCGTTCAAACCAAATTTTAAAATGCGATCATCCGCCTCTTCATTTGAAATTCCTGTGGCGGAACTTTCCATCATAGCATATACTGAATATGTATCTTTTCGGGAAGCATCGCGCAATTTGATTATTGCTCGTTCACTCATTTCAGCACTGCGTATTGACTTAAAGGGTCGTTTGATTACTTTTTTCAACTTTTTTATTTCTGACTTTTCATACTTCATTTTTCAATTCCTGATTTAAATTTTTCGATATCTTGCTTGATAGCGCTTTCTGAAAATCAGTTGTTGTATTATAGTAATTAAATTAAAAAAGGGGGCCGGATAAATAATCCACCCTTGTTATAATCCAATATCCCATGGAAAACCACTGCAAAGGTAAACGCTGATCAGGTAATAAAGGATGTCGCTGATTGAAATCAGTGGTCAGGTAGCCTATGATTAAAGGTTATTTTTTTCATTTAATTATAATTGAATTCAGGGAATGAAAACCGGTATTGGAAAAGCACTCGAGCATTCGCCTGATCTGACATTTGCGATATTATGATGCCTGTGCCGGAGGGCTACGGGGTACTGCATGCCGTTCATAAAAATGATGGAATAAAAAATACACCGTTCATTTTCCTCACTGCCAAAACCGAACGGGTACAGCAAATGAATCTCTTATAAAAACCCTCAGCGATTTTAGAAATGAAAAGCTTATTGATATAAAAGACGATGGAAGTATTCTTATTCTTAACCTGAGAAAACTGAAATATTTACTCAATTGAATATCTATCTGATACTGTCAGCAGGAAAACGATAGTAACAAAGCCGGATCAAATTTTCGAAACCTATCATTTAATTTTAAATAACAAAAATCAGGTCAAACAATGATGATTATAATTGTTTTCGGTTTACCGGGTTCAGGTAAAAGTTATTTTGCTTCCAGGCTTGCAAAAATGATCAACGCCGGATATGTGAGCAGTGATAAAGTGAGGAAAGAACTTTTTAAAGAAAGCGTTTATTCTGAACAGGAGAAAAGGGCGGTATATGATAAAATGCTTCAACAGATGGAGCAAGCGATACAACAAAAAAATAATTTAGTACTGGATGCCACTTTTCATAGAAAAGATACAAGGAAAATGTTTGTTGAGGAAATGAAGGGAAAGGGCAATATTTTCTTTATAGAGGTTCAGGCGGATGAAAATATAATAAGAGAAAGATTAAAAAAGCCCAGGCCATACAGTGAAGCGGATTTTGAGGTTTATAAACACATTCGCCGGCAAAATGAACCATTAAACGAGCCTCATTTGATATTGAAGTCAACTGATGACAATATAGATGAAATGTTGCGAAAGACTTCTGAATATTTGAAAATTAAAAATGACAACAAAGCAAATCAATGACCTGTTGTCCGGGGGCGAATTCCCGGAAGAAACCAGCCAAAGGGAATTAATTGAAACCCATATATCATGGGTGATTTTATGCGATCAATTCGTATATAAAATTAAAAAGCCGGTACAATATTCCTTTCTTGATTTTTCCACCCTTGAGCGTCGCAATTATTATTGCCACAGGGAGATAGAATTAAATAAAAGGCTAACCCTCAATGTTTATCTCGAAGTGTTGCCTGTACGCAAATCGCAGGATAAAATTATTATCGGTGGGAAGGAGGGAACCATAATAGATTACGCAGTAAAAATGAATAGACTGGACACAGAAAAACAAATGGATAAATTGCTGACGCAGCATTTGGTAACCGAATCAGATATCAAAAAGCTGGCAGAGAAAATAGCTTCATTTCATAAAAACACAACGATTATTTATGAAAAGGATTTATCGGATATCGGAAAAAAATTCAATGACCTGGCAGCAGAAAAGAAATTTATAACGGAACAACTGGGCAGCACATTCGGCGTTATCATCGCCAATGCTATCAAATTTTCTGATAAGTTTATGGATAAGAATAAGGCGTTGATAGCCTACCGGCTTAGAGAGGGCTTCTGCAAGGATTGCCATGGGGATTTACATTCGAGGAATATTTTCTTATTACCTGATCCGGTGCCGTTCGATTGTATTGAGTTCAATGACGATTTTCGTCAAATTGATGTATTAAATGAAGTGGCTTTCCTATGTATGGATTTGGATGCATTTGGCCGAAAGGATTTGTCAGACTTATTTCTTGAATATTATAATGATTTTTTCCCCGCTATGAAATCGGAAAAAGAACGTGATCTTTTTATTTATTATAAAAGTTATCGTGCCAATATACGGGCAAAAGTAAACAGCCTGCAGGCAAAAAGCGCAGCAACAGATGAAGAAAGAACAAAATCACTGGCTGCCTCGGAAAAATATCTTTACCAGATGGAAAGCTATTTGAAAGAACTCAGAACGGATAAGTAGAAAATATAGTAACTATTCCGCGTAAACGATACACGGCTCGTTCCCAAACAGATGCTTCGGCCGGCCCGGCACATGGTTTGTTTGGAAACAAACAGCAGCCATAATTTATATCCATCGTTTTTTCCGGAAATACACAACCATAGTCGTCCCGATGATACCCATTGCCATTAAAACGGCAAAATATCCCCAGCGCCATTCTGCTTCGGGAAGATATTTAAAATTCATTCCGTAAACACCTGCAATAAAAGTGAGCGGCATGAATATTGTTGCGATAATGGTTAATACCTTCACAACTTCGTTCAGCTTGTTACTCACGCTTGAAAGATAAATATCAAGCATTCCTGTCGCCATGTCGCGAAACGTTTCAATGGTATCGATAATATGTATGGTGTGATCGTACACATCTCGCAGATAAACGTAGGTAGAGCTTCGTATAAGGGGTAGTTCGCCCTTGTCCATGGTATTAATTACCTCCCGCAGCGGCCAGATGGATTTCCGCAGAAACAATATCTCGCGCTTAACGTTATGAATCTTTCGAAGGGTTTCCATGGAAGGCGTTGTAATTAATTCTTCTTCTATGTCCTCGATGTATTCCCCCATCTTTTCCAACACAACGAAATAACCGTCTACAATAGCATCAAGGAGCGCATAAGCCAGATAATCTGCGCCCATTTTCTTTATGCGTCCCTTGCCATTTTTAATCCGGCCTATGACGGGAGTAAAAATACTGCCTTCCTTTTCCTGAAAGGAAATAACATAATTTTGGCCAAGGATTAAACTTATTTGCTCTGCATCAATCCGTTTATCGTCTTCGTTAAAAGTAAGCGTTTTCAGAACGATGAAGATATAGTCTTCAAAATCTTCCATTTTTGGGCGATGGTCTGTGTTCATTATGTCTTCCAACAATAATGGGTGTATATTTGCAAGTTTTCCAATATTCTCAATGTTTTCAATACTATGAATACCGCAGATATTGATCCACGTTGTCATTTGGTCGTTTTTCAGCGGAAAGCATTCATTAATGTCCGGTATTTCCCTTTCAAGGCAGCTTGTCCCGCTGTATTCCATGGCAGTTATTTTTACCTTCGCTAATTTCTTCTCGCCAATATGAATAAGAGCCCCTGGGGGCAAACCGGTTTTTTTCGATCTGTTTTTAAATAATCTGTGCATGAAACCATCCTCCTTTCCAAAGAAAACGTGGTAGTCCGGCGGAGACAGGTTTAAAACCTGTCTTTGCCTGAAAGAATCATGAAAGTGTTTGTAACTGTGACGGCATAGTCTTAGATGGTAACAACTTCCATGCGAAGCGGTGCGCAGGTGTCGGTGTTTAGCTGTTTCTTAATGGCGTCAACAAAGCCGAGCGCCGTTTCTTCCTCGCCGTGTATAACGAAAATACGCCTGGGTTTTCTTTTGAATTTATTAAGCCAGTCCATAAGCCCTTCCTGGTCCGCGTGCGCAGAAAGACCTCCGATCGTATAAATTTTTGCTTTTACGGCAATTTCTTCACCAAAGAGTTTTACCATAGAGGCGCCTTCTACAATCTTTCTTCCCAGCGTACCATATGCCTGGAATCCCACAAAGATAACGCTGCATTCCGGGCGCCACAAATTGTGTTTTAAATGGTGGCGAATTCTGCCTGCATTACACATCCCACTGGCAGAAATGATAATCGCACCGCGTTTTATCTTGTTTAATTCCATGGATGCTTCCACGGCTTCTGTAAATTCTAACGAAAGATTGCTTCCGGAAAATTTCCCTTCCCTGATAAGCTCAAGGGTTTCATCATCAAGGCATTCCGGATGATTTAGTGTAATCCTGGTGGCGCGTATTGCCATTGGGCTGTCAACAAAGACCCGGAGATGGTCTAATTTCCCCCCTATCGATAGTTTTTTTAAAAGATAGAGGATGTTTTGTGTTCGTCCAACGGCAAAGGCGGGGATACTTATATTCCCCCCCCTTTCCAATGACTCTGTTACCGCTTGTCTTAATTCTTCGGTTGTCTCGTTTATGCCCTTGTGTCTCCGATTGGCGTAAGTGGATTCTATAAATACATAGTCCCCTTCCTCTATGGGAGTTGGGTCATTTACAACAGGTATATTTTTTTGCCCGAGATCGCCTGAAAAAACGAGCTTTTTTTCTCCGGAGGCATCTTCGTTTACCCACAACTCAACAATCGCAGACCCCAAAATATGCCCTGCATCCTGAAATCTCACCTTTATCCCGTTCCCGATTTCCTCTATTGTGCCATACTCTATTCCCTGAAAATAATCAAGGCTGTCGGCGGCTTCATCGGCAGTGTATAAGGGTGTTAATAAAGGCTTCCCAGCCCAGCCCCGTTTCTTATTGTCCCATTCTGCGTCACGTTCCTGTATATAAGCTGAGTCCATAAGCATGATACGGCACAATTCAACCGTTGCGTTTGTGGCAAGTATTTTCCCTTTAAAACCATCTTTCACCAGTTTTGGAATGAGTCCCGAATGATCAAGGTGGGCATGCGTCAACAAAAGATAGTGTATCCCGGAGGGGTCGAAGGAAAAAGAGTTGGCGTTCTGTTCTTCATTTTCTTTTGACCCCTGGAAAAAACCGCAGTCAATGAGCAGATTTGCCTCTTTCGTTTGGATGTAAAAACAAGAGCCGGTAACCATTCTTGCCGCACCGATAAAGGTTATATTCATTCTTTTATTCCCTTTCTCATTTGGCTTGAAAATTTAAAAACAAGGCAACAGTTTAACTTTTTGAGAAAATGTTCCAGGGCGGATTCCGCTCGCTGAAACGATATGCCGTCCTTCATATTGAACCGGCAGAAATTCATGTATCTTCGTGGTGGGTGTGCCTGAAATGCTTTTTACAATACAGAATCACCCGCAATGTAATTAAGTAGGCAATACCCCCTGCAACAGCGCCCACAATTATTCCACCGATTGTGAGGGGGATGAAAATATTTCTCCAGAGAGCCAGGATTGTTTTTAACCGGTCATAGAAATGCCATACTTCCCCTTTATCCAATGCATGGTCAGTTTTCATTAAAATTTCTTTGACTTTAAAGAGCGGAGGGCCGCTCCAGAAAAGGTTGCCCACCCAGTAGGTAAACCCATAGACAAAAGGAAAGGTTATTGGATTTGTTGTCCATACAAAGATAATAGCCGCAGGCCGGTTGGCATTGCAGATCGACGAGAGAAAAGCGGCGATAAAAATTTGTAGTCCGATAGTTGGCGTCACGGCAACAAATATCCCGATGGCAACGCCAAGGGAGATCGCTCTTGACGAACTGCGTAATTTAACCAGCCCGCGAAGATAGGTATATATTTTCTCCTGCAGGCGTTTTGGAATATATTTATTATTTATTAAAAAGTTCACGGTTATTGTTTGTTGGTATCCAGATTAAAATCCAATTGTTCCTATAAAAAATTTTGTTTTATCGTTATCATGCTTGTTTGGTTTCCGCTTGTCCATGTTAGGGTGTGGTGATGAATAGAAAGAGATTATACTGTAAGAGTTCACAAACAGGGATTTCTAAAACTAGATTTAACTTTTGTTGACATAAATAGTTATAGCATTTTTGAAATCACACTTTGTGGACCCCTTGAGTATGTTTATGGTAAGAAAATAGCATGTTATCGTTCATTTCTCAACATAATCTTTTGTTACTTTTATGGGAATCCGTGGTTCTTTGCCAATCTTTTACCATGAAATTTCGAGAGGATACGAAAAGCTTATAAAAAAAGATTTTTTTATCGTGGAATACTGTAAAAGGATAGTAAAATTGTATGGACTGAGAAGAAAAACCTGTCATTATTTCCATTTTTTCTCAAATCTCTCGATATCTTTCTTATCGCCTAAAATAATAAAAACATCGCCTTCTTCAATTTTATAATTGGCGGTGGGCAGTACTTTTATTTCTTTTTCTTTTGCCTCTTCTGTCTCTTTTGCCTCTTCTGCCTTTTCCACAGTTTCAACAATCTTCCTCTTTATAATCACAACGTTAACCCCAAAGTTATTCTTTACATCCCATACGTTTATCGTGCTGCCAATCCACTCTTTTTTCGCTTCAATTTCTGCAAGGGTATAATCTGCGCCCAGTTCCATGTATTCCAATATGCCCGGAGACAAAACACTGTTTGCCACGCGAACACCCATATCTTCTTCGGGGAATATTACGCGTGTGGCACCTACCATTTTTAATATCTGTGCGTGAAGCGAGGTACACGCACGGGAAATGATCTCATTTATGCCAATATTTTTGACCAGTGCCGTGGTGAGGATGCTCGATTCAATATTTTCGCCAATACTGATTATAGCCACATCTACCTCCTTAATGCCGCTGGCTATAAGCGCCTCTTCATTGGCGCTATCTATCTGAATTGCCTTGGTAACAAAATCGCTTATTTTTTCTATTAAATCCTGCCGCCGGTCAATCGCAATTACCGATGCTCCTTTTTTCGCCAATACTTCTGCCACCTTGAAGCCAAACCTTCCCAATCCAATTACCGCAAATTGTCTCATGCCTTTATTACTCCTTTAAAATTATTATTTACTAACCCACCATAAAAATTCCTTGCGGGTATTTAATGGAAACTGTTTTTTTCTTGCTCCAAACGGAATAGCCTATGACGAGCGGGCCTATCCTCCCAATCAGCATTGTGGCGCAAATAATGAACTTGCCGGCGACGCTTAGTGAAGGAGTAATTCCTGTGGAAAGCCCTACAGTGCCAAAGGCAGAAAAGGTTTCATACACAATATCAATATATGCTGCCTTTTCAGTGGCAGAGAGAATTAATATATCCGTAATAATCACGAGCAGTGCCAGGGTACAGATAGCAAATGCCTTTGCCCTGATTTTTGCCGATATACGTTTATTAAACAATATGGGTTCTTCTTCCATCGAAACAACCGAAAAAATAGACGCAATCAGGACGCCAAAGGTGGTAGATTTAACGCCTCCCCCGGTGCCTCCGGCAGGTGCGCCTATGTACATCAGCAGAAGCATCATAGTCAATGACGAGATTTTCATCGTGCCGATATTTACCGTATTGAACCCAGTTGTGGTAGAAGTGGAAATTGTCTGAAACAATGTCGTCAACACCCTGTCTTTAAAAGTAGGAAACGGGGAATGCCATTCAAAAAGAAAAATCAAAATCCACCCGGAAAATATGAGAAGCGGCATCATAACCATTACCAGCCTCGTATGAACTGAAATCTTCCGCAGCATTTCATCTTCCGGCGATTTCACAAAAAATGTTTGATAAATATCATAGATCACCGGAAACCCAATACTGCCGGCAATACATAAGCCGTTGATGACAAAGTTAAAATAAATGCTGTTACCATATGTACAAAAATTATCCGGAAATAAACTAAAACCGGCAGTGCAAAATGCTGAAATAGCATGAAATATGCCCAAATACACCGCCTCTTTTAAGGGAAATTCCTTCATCCAAAAGAGGGTCAGAAATACAGCGCCGGAAAATTCAAATACAAAGGCAATGAGGCAAATAATTTTACTAAACCGTAAAATATCTTCATAAGGATGCGAACTAAAGGATTCTTCTAAAACTACTCTGCCGCTTAAAGATAATCGAATGCCAAGCCCATACATTATCAAAACAATAAAGATCATATACCCCAACCCGCCAATTTGGAAAAGCATAAGGATTATCACCTGGCCAAATATTGTATAAAACTTCCCTATATCTACAACGCTCAAACCGGTGGTGGAAATTGCTGAGGTAGCGGCAAAAAAAGCGTCTGTCACTGATTGCGGTTCGCCTGAAGTCGAAGAGACAGGATGGGCTAAAAGGAAGGTGCCGATTATGATAATAAAAATAAAGCCAAAGAGGATAATACGATAGGGATTTGATTTAAAATAACTCATTTTTTGTAAAAACAAATTGATTGTTAAATTGATTTGCTCAAATCATATCAAAATACACGTTCATATTAATATTCTGCGTGCCGCTATATGCCTGGCAGGAGAAAACGATATACTATTGTGGATGCTTTTTCTTTTATAGTCAATCAAATTAGGTTGGGTTTTTAAAAGACGAAAACTCAACGGCATTCATTTTTACCCGCCCCTACCCCTCCCAAGACGGGAATTTGATAAGCTCCTTCTCGGGAGAGGATTAAGAGGTGGGTTTGTGCATTGTTTAAGTAAAAACATTGAAATGTCTATCCAGCAAATTAGGTTTTGGGGAAATAAATGCTTTTAACCATAATTTAAGTGGTTTTTGTGGGGTACTCTGTGTAAGATTTTGGAGGGCAATATAGTATTCCCTTGGGAAAATCTCTTCTTTTTTGTAAATTTTTCTTCGTGCCCTTCGTGTTTCGTGGTTAAACGCTCTGTTTGTTTTATATTATATCTTATGGTAAAAGACGATATCCCACTTAAATGTTTTCATTGTGGTAAAACGCACCATATGGAAGAATTTTGTAAAGGCAGCACACTACAATGCTCTCGCTGCAGTAAGCAGATATCTCCGTTGGTATTTGATGAAGTATGCGAGACGGATACCAGAGGGTTCTCTGCATTGCTTGGGTTCTTTGCCATTGCTTCGCTTTTGGGGGCATTGGGCAGTGTTATGATGATGCATGGCTGGAATATATGGGTTGTATTATCTATGGTGGGCGGACTGCTCTTTTTTGTTGGCAAGGTGTTTATTATCAAATATAAAATAGTCGATGCGGAAGAATATTTTTTTGGCAAGGTAGTAAATGAAAAGCCGCACGACAAGGGCTTAACACATTTCGAACAACTGGCGCTGGATGCAATAAAGGAATTGCCGCAAAACATAAAAACCCGCCTGGAAAATGTTTCTATCGTTGTGGAAGACAGACCCAGTACCTATATACTTGAAAAACTGCAGTTAAAGCCAAACAGGATGCTTCTCGGAGTTTTTCAGGGTATTCCCCTGAACAAAAAAAGTGTCTGGCATTCGGGCACATTACCGGAAAAGATTACTCTTTTCCAGAAAAATATAGAATCTGTCTGCCGTTCGGAAGAAGAGATTAAACAAAGGATTAAAAAAGTAGTCCGTCACGAAGTCGCCCATTACGTCGGATTTTCGGAAGAGGAAATAAGACAATTGGGGTATTAATTGTCTTTTCGTGAACCCCATGCTGAAGCATGGGGTTCACGAAAAGACGGTTTTTTCAAAAAAAACCAAAGTGTTACAAATGTTAAAATTTATGATTATTATATCATGTAATGTAAGGAGAGATAATTATGGCTGAAACGCATTCATTTGACATAGTATGCAAGGTCGAAATGCATGAGATAAAAAACGCTATCGACCAGGCGCAAAAACAAATAGCCGTAAGATATGATTTCAAAGGAAGCAAGTCCTCGATTACATTAAATAAAGATGACACCATTATACTGTTTGCCGAGGATGATTATAAATTGTCAGCACTGACGGAAATTTTAAAGGAAAAAATGGCGAAAAGAAATATCCCGCTAAAGGCACTCACCTTTGGCAAAACGGAAGATGCCGTTGGGGGAACGAAACGGCAGACGATTACATTGCAAACGGGAATACCCACTGACAATGCAAAGGAGATCGTTAAAGTTATAAAAAATTTAAAACTCAAGGTTCAGGCAAAAATACAAGAAGATCAGGTACGTGTTTCAGGGCAAAAGATTGACGATCTCCAGATGGTTATGAAGGAACTTAAAGACCTGGACAATGACTTTGCAATGCAGTTTATAAACTATAAATAATGAAATCCGATAATTGTTACAAATGGTTGCGTTTTTGGTTTCTCAGCTTAAACATTACACGACTCATGGCGGGTCCAGGTTCGCAACCTGAACCCGCGCCGGAATACCGATTTCGGTAGTTTAATAGATTGCGCTGAATAGTTACACTTTTTTGAAATTTGGAGTTTTCTTCTGAGTAATGCCACAAAGTGGCATAAGTGGAGGTTATCATGCAGAAAAACAGCTTTGGTCTTATTGGCCTCGCAGTAATGGGGCAAAATCTGGTTCTTAACGTTGCGGATCACGGTTTTAGCGTTTCAGTTTACAACCGTACTGCGGAGAGGACTCATGAATTTATGTCGGGCGAGGCAAAAAACAAGAAGATTACCGCGACGTATTCACCAAAAGAATTCGTTGCAAGTCTTGAGCGTCCACGCATAATCCAAATTATGGTGAAAGCAGGCGGAGCGGTTGATGCCGTTATTGCCGAATTAAAACCATGGCTGGATGAAGGGGATATCATTATCGATGGGGGAAATTCGTATTTCTCCGATACGGAAAGAAGGACAAAGGAGCTGGAGTCAAATAAACTTCGCTATATTGGAATGGGTGTTTCCGGCGGAGAAGAAGGGGCGCGTTTCGGGCCCAGCCTTATGCCAGGTGGTACAAAAGAGGCATACGCCCTGATTGAGCCATTGATGTCCGCAATTGCGGCAAAGGCTCCGGAAGATGGGCTGCCCTGCGTTGCGTATATTGGGCATGGCGGTGCTGGTCATTACGTTAAAATGGTGCACAATGGCATAGAATACGCCGATATGCAGCTTATAGCGGAAAGCTATGCCTTGCTGAAATCAACCATAAATCCTGCCCCGGAAGAATTTCATGAAATTTTCACTGAATGGAATAATGGAGAGCTTTCTTCGTTCCTTATTGAAATTACGGCGTTTATTTTTACTAAATCAGACGACAAAACCGGGCGCCCTCTGTTGGAAATGATCCTGGATAAAGCCGGACAGAAGGGCACTGGAAAATGGACAAGCCAGAATGCGATTGATATAGGGGCGCCCGTTCCCACAATTACTGCGGCAGTGGATGCGCGTATTCTTTCTTCCATGAAAAAAGAACGCCAGGAGGCGTCTAAAATCCTTTCCGGCCCAAAAAATAACTATGCCGATGAGAGGGGAAAAATCATCGCTGCGGTTAGGGATGCCCTTTATGCATCCAAAATTTGCTCCTATGCCCAAGGTATGAATCTTCTGAAAAGGGCTTCGGAGGAATATGGGTACAATATGGATTTAGGAGAAATTGCCAGTATTTGGCGCGCCGGATGCATTATTCGCGCAAAGCTGCTTGATGATATAACACGCGCATACCGGAGCCGCTCCGATTTGCCGAATTTATTATTGGACGCCGGATTTAAACATGCCGTACAAAGCAGGCAGGCTTCATGGCGTTTCGCCGTAAAAACCGCATTTGAACTGGGCATACCGGCAGCGGCACTGAGCGCTTCACTTGCCTACTTCGATGCGTATCGTTCCGGGTTTTTACCCGCAAATCTTATACAGGCGCAACGCGACTATTTTGGCGCCCACACATTTGAGCGTATTGATACATCCGGCGTGTTTCATGCAAACTGGAAGGAAAAATAACAAATGGGAAAAAAACCTATTGCGTCTGTTGACGCCTGTAAATTGAACAAAGATGTTTTAAGAAAAATCCCCAACCCAGCAACAATTGTAATTTTTGGCGCTTCAGGCGATTTAACCGAGCGGAAATTGATCCCTTCCCTCTTTCGGCTGGATTGTGACGGGCTGTTGCCTGAGAAGCTTGCGGTTGTTGGTGTAGCCCGCACTGAAATGGATAGCGAAGGTTTTCGCAAAAAACTAGCGGAAAGCATTGAAATTTACTCCCGCCACAGTAAAGACCGAATTTGCAAGTGGTCTAAATTTGAGAAAAAATTAATTTACCACCGGGCGGATTACGACAATCTGGAAGATTACAAAACCTTAAACAGGCTTTTGGTTGATTTAGGTAAAAAACAGGACATAGGCGCCAATTGCCTTTTTTATCTTTCTACGCCACCAATCCTTTACCCTGTAATAGTGAGCAAGCTGGGCGAGGCTGGAATGGCGCAACAATCGGATGAATATTGGCGCCGTATCATTATTGAAAAACCATTCGGGAGAGATCTTGCTTCCGCCATTGATTTGAACAACCATGTACATCAGGTCTTTGATGAAAGCCAGGTGTATCGCATTGACCATTACCTTGGCAAGGAAACCGTGCAAAATTTATTGGTATTTCGTTTTGGCAACGCAATCTTCGAACCGCTCTGGAGCCGAAACTATATAGACCACGTCCAAATTACCGTATCGGAAGAGGTGGGGCTGGGGAACAGGGCGGGATATTACGATACTGCAGGCATATTGCGCGACATGTTTCAGAATCATCTGCTGCAGTTGCTTACACTCACCGCAATGGAGCCGCCGGCTGGGTTTAACGCCACCTCTCTGCGTGACGAAAAGGTAAAAGTACTTAAAGCGGTTCGCCCCATTAAGCCGGAAGAGGTAGCTAAATATACCGTTCGCGCACAATACCGGACATATCGGGATGAAAAGGGCGTCGTGCGGGGGACGGAAACGGCAACCTTTGCTGTTTTAAAACTGTTTATTGATAATTGGCGTTGGCGAAACGTGCCTTTTTATCTGCGTTCCGGTAAGGCGCTTAACAGCAAGGTCACTGAAATTTCAATTCAATTCCGGCATGTGCCCCATTTAATGTTTCCTTTACCGCCCGAAGAACAATTGCCTCCAAATAAATTAGTGTTATGCCTGCAGCCAAATGAAGGAATGCGTTTGGGCTTTGAAACGAAGTTGCCTGGCGCCGGGATGAAAACCCGCACGGTAAGCATGGACTTCCTGTACGAACAGGATTTTGGTGAAAACATCCTGCCCGATGCATATGAAAGGCTTATTCTCGATGCTTTACAGGGGGATGCCTCCCTTTTTACAAGGAGTGATGAGATTGAATTGGCATGGAAAATAATAGACCCAATCATCCAGGGATGGGAAAGCGAATATGCCCCTCCTTTGGCGTTTTATGAATTGGGGACTTGTGGTCCCAGCAAGGCAGATGAATTTATAAAGGCTGATGACCGCAAGTGGAACCCCTGTATTTAACCCTAAACGATAACTATTTCACAACTGAACATGAATTACCATATCTTACCTGCCACAGATCTTATAAAAATAATGGCCGGGTATATCGTCCAATGTGCAAAAAAAGCGGTCTCTGAACGAAATCGCTTTCTTGTGGCTTTGTCCGGAGGCTCTATGCCCGAATTGCTGTTTCCCGCATTGACCTCAGAACCGGTCTTTTCTGAAATCAACTGGAAAGCCTGGCATGTTTTCTGGGCGGATGAACGCTGTGTACCACAGGTTAATCCGGAAAGCAACTATTATTTAGCCTGTAAGCATCTTTTCAATCATGTTGATATTCCGTCTTCCAGGATTTATACGCCCAATACCTCTGTGGGACCGACAGAAATGGCAGCCCTGTATCAATTAAAACTGCAGGAGGTTTTTCATATAAAAGGCGAAGAGTTGCCCCGTTTTGACCTTTTATTGCTTGGCATGGGAGAGGACGGGCATACCGCTTCGCTATTCCCAAACCATCCCCTTCTGAAAGAAAAAAACCGCTGGGTAGCCCCTGTATTTGACGCCCCCAAACCACCTCCGGAACGAATTACGCTAACCTTGCCGGTAATTAATAACGCCCATTGCATTATTTTTCTGATAACAGGGAAAAACAAGGCCGCTGCAGTAAAAAAAATTATTCTGGAAGAATCGGCGCCAGCGCCCTTGCCGGCACAAATGGTAAAACCCGTGCATGGCGAATTACACTGGTTCTTAGATGAAAATGCGGCCTCTGAACTTGGCAGATAGCATTTCTATTCAGAATTTCAGTAAATCCCGGGTCACAGGGGTTGCTTTTGTAAGAAATTCGCCGTTCTCCCGCGCACCCCGTTTTTTGTAACCGTTCATGGGGTCATGGCAAAACAATCCTGACAGGGTCAACACTACCGTACGTTCAGAACCCCTTTCTTGCGTTCTTTGCAACGGAAGACATGGCTCATGTTTTAATTCTGGCTCGCGTGCTCTTGCCTCATCAAAGAATTCCTATCACGTTTGGCGACAGTTCCGGGCGCCGCGCAAATATCCAGGTCAGACTGATTTTAGAAATTTAGCGGTAATTTGGCGTGATAAAATTTTAAATTATGGATTTTGAATTAATCTAAAATCTAAAATTCCTGTAAACTAACATGCGGTGAATGAGTAACTTTTTAATTTTTTTTTATGATGGTATTTACTATAATATTTTTATACTTTTACAAAAAATTTATAAGGAACGAAAAAATGAGCTTCCCGAAACAAAGATTGCGAAGATTACGTCAGAATGAAAATATAAGAAGGCTGGTGCGGGAAACGCATCTCTCTGTGGATGATTTAATTATGCCGCTTTTTGTAAGGCCGGGCAAGGGCATTAAACAACCGATACCCTCTATGCCCGGTAACTACCAGATGTCTGTCGATATTCTTACGGAAGAGGTAAAGGAATTGGAAGCAATAGGGATTCCCGGCATAATCCTCTTTGGCATCCCTGAAGTGAAAGACGAACTGGGCTCTGACGCATATTCTGATGCCGGCATCATACAGAAAGCAATTACGGCAATAAAAAAAGAGGCAAGAGATATACTGGTACTTACGGATGTTTGCATGTGCGAGTACACTAGCCATGGACACTGTGGATTCCTCAAGGCGGATGAACATACAGGACACTTTGAGATCGACAATGATAAGACACTGGAACTCCTGGCAAAAGAGGCGGTTTCACACGCAAATGCGGGGGCGGATATCATAGCGCCTAGCGATATGATGGATGGCCGCATCGGCACGATAAGAGAAGCGCTTGACCGGGAAGGGTTCCGCCAGATACCGATTATGGCATACTCCGCAAAATATGCTTCAGGATTTTACGGCCCTTTCCGGGAGGCGGCAGAATCTACTCCGGAAATGGGAGACCGCTCATCGTATCAGATGGACTCGCACAATGCGGTGGAAGCGTTGCGGGAGGTTTCTTTGGACATTGAGGAAGGAGCGGACATCGTTATGGTAAAACCAGCGCTGGCCTATTTGGATATTATCCGCAATCTGAAAGAAAACTTTAATTATCCTATCGCAGCATATAATGTCAGCGGAGAATTTTCCATTGTTAAGGCTGCGGCAGAAAAAGGATGGATTGACGAAAAACGTGTTGCGCTTGAAATACTCACCGCAATCAAACGGGCGGGTGCGGACATTATTCTTACCTACTGGGCAAAAGATGCCGCACGATGGCTAAAGGAATAATTTTTAAACACTTTCGTTAAAGTAGAAATTAAAGGGCTGTGTGCATTCTCCAAAATTGTATATGAGGAGGTGAATAGTATGAAGTATTTCATCGGTTCAATGATTGCTTCCCTAGTGATAGCGACTTCTTTTTGCGCAGGGGTATTTGCTGATATTTCGTATGCGGATTTGTTTTTAGAGGGAAAAGGGTATAAACCTGTACATGATACGTGGCAGATAAATACATTTCCCTTGAATGGTGAAAACAAAGATTGCATCCTGCCGGAAAGTTTGCTTTACCGGGAATGGTGCGCGAATACATTTGTTAATGGAGAACAAATATACGAAGCGTACAAAGAAATAGCATTTGCTTTGGAATATCACGCCGACCCCCCAAAAACAGATTATTGGCAAACACCCATAGAAACCGCACAACGGAAACAAGGCGATTGCGAGGACTCTGTATTTCTCTTCTTTTCACAATTGGAAAAATTAGAGATTGACGGGGAAATCGTATGGGGATGGGTAATAGATAAGAATAATCTGACCGCCTTTGCGCATGTATGGTATCAATTGTTTGATAAATATGGGGAGGCCTATATCGTAGAAGGTTTTTCCAGAGAATGGAATGGTATCATCCCCGCTGAACTTATTAGTAAAAATGAGGAGCGCATTCCTACTTTAAGGCTGGAGCACGCGGCGGTAAACAAGGTAGCGGAAGAAGACGCCGAAGATTTTTTACGGCCTATAGAACAATTCCAATATTCATGGAACCTGTATGCCATGAATAA
Source organism: Candidatus Kuenenia stuttgartiensis (assembly GCF_900232105.1). Taxonomy (NCBI): domain Bacteria; kingdom Pseudomonadati; phylum Planctomycetota; class Candidatus Brocadiia; order Candidatus Brocadiales; family Candidatus Brocadiaceae; genus Candidatus Kuenenia; species Candidatus Kuenenia stuttgartensis. Next base: position 2,196,261 of record NZ_LT934425.1, on the reverse strand, counting down.
TATGGCTGCCATAAAGGATATTTTTTACAAATTGCAGGATATGTTTGGCAGATACAATGGGCAAAAGGCTGTTGGCTGGTAGTTTCACAGTATAGGGGTGAAGCATTTGCTATAAATTGTCATAAATGAGTTCGTGCCCGAACTGACAAATGCTTCTCCCCCTACTTTTTCAAAAAATGGAAATCTTCAAATTTTTTACCGGGACAATTCCACAACTACCAACTACCACAATTTGCCAAAAAGTTATTGAGTCCCCAATAATCCTGCCGCGTTAATTTTCTGGACATAGATATCCCAATAACTCTTATCCGTATTACGTTCGTCTTGCCACACAATAATTGCGCCGCCATTTCCGTCACCCACAATAGCTGAATAACATTGTGTATCCTCTGCAGCGCTCACCAGCGTACCGTTATTGTTCCAAAGGGAATTGCCGCCGGAATCAATTCTTTGTGCATAGATATCAAATGATGAAGATCGATTATCGTTCCAGGATAAAATAGCGCCGCCTGCGCCATCCCCGGCGATTGCTACATAATTCTGAATGCCGGCTTCAATACATACAGGCAATCCGTCGTCCTTCCACAAGGAATTTCCTTCAAGGTCAACGCGTTGAGCGTAAATATCATATTTTCCGCTGCGTAAATCCCACCATGCAATAATCGCGCCCCCTGCTCCATCCGTTGCAATCACCGGATAATCCTGTTTTTCCTGTGCGATTGAAATGGGAATGCCGTCCGTCTCCCATATGATGTCGCCATTTCCATCCAATTGTTGTGCAAAAATATCGGTATTGTCATTTCGCATATCCATCCAGGCAATGATTGCGCCTTCCGCGCCGTTGCCAGTGATAACGGGATAGCTCTCGTGTCCCCGCGCACCGCATACGGTAACGCCTGCTTTGTCCCACAAAATACTGCCGCTGCTATCGATTCGCTGGGCATAGAGATCGGCGAATGTTTTTCTGAAATCCTGCCACACGATAACAGCGCCACCGTGGCCATCTTCTACGGCAACGGGCGCGCTTTGGGACCCATATACCAGACAAACAGGAACGCCATTCTCTTTCCACAATACCTCTCCATTGTGATTGATTCTCTGTGCATACAAATCATCATAATTTGTCCTGGTATCCTGCCATATGATAATAGCGCCGCCTGCTCCGTCCGTAACGATGCACGGGCTGTCTTGCTCATTAATTTCATCACATACCGTTATCCCATCCACTTTCCACAGGGGACTTCCGCTTGCATCAATCCTTTGCGCATAAATATCACTGTCACTAATCCCGCGGCGCAAATCGTGCCATGTAATAATAACGCCGCCTGCTCCGTCGCTGATAATTTTCGGCTGCCTCTGGTTTTCTTCTGCCAGGCACACAGGCACGCCATTTTTCTGCCACAGCACATTTCCCTTTGCATCAATTCGCTGTGCAAAAATATCAAAGTGAACATTACGGGTATCTTCCCATACTATAATAGCGCCGCCTACGCCGTCACCTATCGCCTGGATTGCGCTTTGTTGTCCCTTGGCAGTACAAATTGCCGTATTCTCAAGAGGACTGGTCGACCATGCCGCTACGGCAAGGTTTTGAAAAAACAGTATGGAAGAAAATAGTACAGCAATATATGCTGCCTGGCATTTGTGCAGTTTTACTGATTTATACATTTTAATCCCTTTCAACGAACTTCAATGTTTACCTATACGAAAACGGCATAAAAATTGTTTTGTAACTTCTCAATAAGCTGTGGTTTTTATAATAATTTCTACAGACTGCCGTCTGTAATTTGCCGACTGCCAACTGTACAGCATTTCCCATTAATAAGGAAGCAAGGGGGTTGTTTACCTCAACTTATTGGTAACTATTCAGCGTAATCTATTAAACTACCGAAGCACAACTCGTTCTCAAACCTTGTACTGAACATAGTGAAGTGTCTGTTTGGGAACGTAATGGCACGGGAAACTACATTCGCGGGTTCCGGTTTGTAACCCAATGTCATTAAGTTAAGCAACCTGCCAGAAAAGTCCCCCTTAATAAAGCTAATCTTTACCCACAAATTTCAAGAGCACCGTAGTTGTACGGCCAATTGAGCTGAAGGCTAAGTGGTGTAAAGTTCGTAAGCAACTTCAATATCAGCCAAACGTGACATGCCTCGCCAAAGTACTTCACTTCCGGGATGGCCATCACCACGGCGACCCAGATGACCGCCAAGTTTACCTAAAAGCCGCACGGCATCATTGAGGCTTGGAGGTAAATCAGGAGGCTCCTTGACCTTGTTCGCAAAAGTTGTCAATGCTTTCCATTCAGAATCGCTGAAGTAGACAGTACAAGGGACATCAGGTGTTTCTTGTCCTAAAGTAGTCAGGTAATGGATACGCCAAGCTATAATCATATCAATGGCCAAAGCGTTGCATAGACGACGAGCACTCTCCAACTGCCGGGCCTCGACACGACAACCGCTCTTGATAATACGATGATAACACTCAATACCCCATCGGCGAGCATACCATTCCAAACGTTCGTAAGCATCTTTTTCTTGCTTAACCGCAACTGTGGTTAACAGCATCCATTCTAACCCATCAATTCCGATAGGCGGATTGACTTCCTGCGCCAGCACCGCCCACACCCTGACCGCAGGCATATTCTTTTTTAGCATAGGTGGGCGTAGCGTAACAGGCATCGCCGGTTGCTGTTCCAGTTTAGTCCACAAAAACTCGCATGATTCTTTATCATCAACAACCTTTCTATTGCGCGAACGTTCTGCACGGATCAGCAACTGAGCGCCATCAGGCGTATTATACTGCTCAGCGAATACCTCGTGAATATCGGCCTCACGATCTGCCACAACCACCAGCAAAGATTTGTTTCGACAGCGTTTCTGTACTTGCGATACTGCATGGTAACTCTCCACCCATTTCCAGCTTTCCTTCTCTTCGATAGGCTTCTTGTGTCGTTTATGTTTGCTGCCTATTCCGTCCCGCGCCCAGCATTGCACATTCAGAAGTCCCAAGGGTGTGCCACTTTCAGTAAACGCCATCGTATCATGCACCATCAGTCCACGAACTTTTTTACTCTTAGTACCTATCGGCCCTAACCCCTGCGTATTCGGATGTGTGCTATAATTCAGAGTCGTAGTATCTTGCGCTACCAAAACCAAACTATTCTCCTTCACACGCTCTTCCGTGGCCTCATAATGAGCTTGCAATATCGCCTTCCAATCTACATTCTCATTGTCAAGGAATCGGTATGCAGCCTTAGTCGCACTGACTGAGCCGCACGCCTGCGGAATGTTTGCCAAAGGTTTGTCATAAAACATACCTGTCATTTCTAAAAGTCTTGAGGTCAATCGTGCATCGCCCAATTTTGTTCCTCCAAGTTCCGCTTCTATCCAATCCCGAGGCTCTTTTTGTGCCACTCTTTGGCGAACATGTACTTTGCCATCGGCACAACAACACAACACCGCCTGCCATTTCTTTTGCAACGGCATAACATAAACGTCTTTGACCGTTGCACCTGTTCCTTTTCGTCCTCGACCTTCCGTGCCTCCTACATACTTCCAGTTAGCTGCCAGATAACAGCTTCCGGAAAACCGTCCTCGTTCCACATAGGTTTCTAAAAGTACAGGACGATATTTATACACTCTTTCCCAATCATCTACCAAACGTGTTTGGCATTTTGCCAATACATGCGATGCCAAACATTTTACTCTTACCGTAGGCGCTATTAAATACCGACTGTTATTGATAACAAACGTATGATTCCGCTTACGTGCTTCCTCCGTCCATCCTATCCACTCGTCGCGACTTTCCACCCGTCTGGCACAGGCACTATAACTTAGCCCTCCTATCCATCCGTAATATTCACTGCGTACAAGATACCGAAGTTGCGCCCCGCATAGGGGCCCACTTCCAAGATAATGATGCGCTTCTAACATGCTACGCCAAAGTTTCGAATGGATTCTCGTTGTAACCCGTATAATCTCTACGTCACCCAACTCCGCTAGCTCGCATGACACTTCCGCAATCGGAGGCGCCTCCGCAGGTTTATTGACTTTTTGAAATGCATAATGCCTGTTCACCTTTGGAAGATTGATCTCTTTACGACGATCCAATTCCAACAACGCCTTGCGACAACTCATCTCTTGCAAACGGCCCGCTTGATTCCGCCAGTCCATCCATTCGCATACCAGACGCGACAGTTTACGACGCGATAGGCACGGTTCCTTTTGGATAGTTTCTGATAAACGCTTTATTACATCATCTGAAAATATTCGACCTCCTACTCTATGCATGTACACAGTGTAACATACGGTTAACACGGTGTCCAGCAAAAAATATGGGTCATCCCCAGTTAATAAAGGGGGAAAAGGGGGTTGTTTTTAATAAAATAATTCTTAACACCTTAGTTATTTGAAAAATTCAAGGGGATATAAAAAACAATGTAGCCCCTTTAGGGGCGGTCTGTTTGTAGCACAATAAAATTCAACAGGTAAATAGCTCCGTAGGAGCGGCCTGTATATGATTGACAGGAAGACAGGCCGCTCCTGACGGAGCTAATATCTGTTATGGTATTCTATCTACTACAAACAGGTTGCTCCTACGGAGCTTATCGGTAATACGTTTTTTTTTAAACCAAAGTGTTACAATAATTCTTAACTTAATGACATTGGTTTGTAACCTGAACCCGCAGGGAGTCGTGTAATGTTTACGCTGAATAGTTATACTTATTGAGGAGTTCCGCTGTTTTATTCTTTGCCCTGTACATCCGTTATGATGCCTTCAGACCAATCAATTATGGAATGAATATCCACGGGTTCTCCCCCGGCAGCCATTTTGCGCTGTCTGCCCTCAAGCAATTTTTTTGTTTCACCTTCCAGCATTAATGTGGCTTCTCCCTTTACCGCAGTAACAATAGTGGCGTACTCCGTTATCCGGACATTAAAAATTCCGTTATCTGCCACAATCTTTCCATTTAGGGTAAGAATCTCCAGATTTTTTTTCAAGTTTGCAAGGGAGAGAAATATTTGCCCTTTTTGGAGGTTAATTTTCCATGGATCAATAAAGTACATTTCGGTATTCGAATCCATGTTTACGCCAATCCCATTTTTAGTCGAAAATGAAGACTTCTCTCCGTCGCCGGTTTTGAGAACAACGCCGCTATGGAAGCGGTCAACAGAGGATACCTTTTTCCACTTATGATCTTCGGCCTTTTGTAATTGCATATTCCCATAGACGCGGGAAAGGTCTATCATTCCTCGTGTATGTGTAAAATAAAAATATGCTGCCGCGAGGGCGACAATACCAAGCCCAACAACCATACCAAGTAAAATAAACCCCTTTTTTGTTGGTTTTGCCACGAGTATCCCTAATTCATACAACAGGATCATTGGGGCGGCTGTCATTGTCTGGGTAAAAGGGTCTGGCGGTGTTACTATGGCAGCAATAATGAAAATAACAAGTATTGAATATTTTCTCCACTTAATAAAGTTATCTGCAGATACGAATCCTATCTTTGACAAAAGCAGCATTACAAGAGGTAGTTGAAATACCAGCCCAAGCGCGACCGTCAGCAGGAAAACAAACGACACATATTGTTGCATCGTAATGATGGGTTGAATGCCGGGGCCAAGGATGCTTATTAAAAATTGCAAGCCAAAGGGGATTAATAAATAATATCCGAAAAGCCCGCCCATAACGAAAGCAATGTATGAAACCGGGAAGAAAACGAGAATGTACCTTTTTTCCTTCGCATACAGCCCCGCGCTGACAAATCTCCATGCCTGATAAATGATAAGGGGATACATTAAAAAAATGGCGCTGATGAAGCACAGCTTCATGTATGCGTAAAAACCTTCCTGATAACTCAGCACTTGCAATTCGGTGGAAAGTCCCAGCTTATGCATAGCAATGCCATGAGGCCGCTTTACTATATCCAAAATGTGCAGCTTAAAGACCCAGCATAATATAAAACAGAAAATAATTGCGATGATAGAATAAAAGACTCTACGCCGCAACTCTTCCAAATGTGAGCCTAAAGGCATCCTGGCGTCTTCGATTTTCCCGTACTCTTCCTCTTTTATATCCACACAAAACCTTATTATTTCTCTGCGATGCTACTCGTTTTCTAATAAAATAAAGAGTTTCATAATACATCGATATTTCAGAAATTACAAGGAACAATTAACACCTCAATAAGTGCAATAGGTTGCTTTATTAAAAAGGAAAAGCCTTGAAAGATTTTTTTGTATATGTTAACATCCTACCTTTAAAATAGCGATTTTTGGTCTTTACTTTTATCTCAACCTTATTCATATTTTTAGTGAATTCCGAAGGAATCATTTATGGGCGTTGAATATCAGGGGAAATTAATCGGTACGGGCAGGACCTTTGGGATTATCGTGAGCCGATATAACGGTTTCATCACAAAACGTTTACTGGAAGGCGCGATTGATGGTCTTGTAAGGCATGGGGTAAAAGAAGAGGATATTGGCGTTTTTTGGGTACCCGGCGCTTACGAGATTCCCATTACCGCTCAAAAGGTTATACAAAGAGGAAAGTATGATGCCGTTATTTGCCTTGGAGCGATTATTCGCGGCGAAACGCCCCACTTTGATTTTGTAGCCAGCGAATCAGCGAAAGGCATTACGCAGATTGGTTTGTCCTCCGGAATACCGGTCATCTATGGAGTTATTACAACAGAAACGTTAGAGCAAGCAATTGACCGTGCTGGTGCGAAAACAGGAAATAAAGGCACAGAGGCCGCTTTATCGGCAATAGAAATGGTGAATCTCTTTGATCAAATATAAACCGGTAGCAAACATTATACGTTATCCCTTTTTCAACACTTCTCCCACCAGACGCCTCGATGTAAAAAAAGTACTGCATACTCAAGGAGTTCACAAAAGGATATTTCCCAAATGCTATAACCAGTTATTAAAACAAAAGTTATGAGTAAACATAGAAATCCCTGTTTGTAAGCCCTTACAGTATATTTTCATGCTGCCGCATGACGATTATTGATAATAATCCCGCATGTTCCCATTTGTGCAACTATTTATTTTCCCTTTATTCATCAAACTCAGAGACACATCATTATTCTTCATTAATTATGTTAATTTTTTTTATTTTGGTCTGAAAGTATTATATGCGCAACAGAACAATTGCCCGCGAGCTTGCCATTAAAGCGTTGTATCAGCTCGATTTACTCGGAGACAAAGCGGAAACGGAAATAGATGAATTCTGCCGGCAGAATGCGGAAAAACCTGATATATATAAGTTTGCCCTGTTGCTTGTCACGGGCTGCAGATCTCATGTAAAAGAGATCGATGAAAGAATTTCACTTTCCGCGGAAAACTGGGATTTGCACCGGATGGCCGTCATTGACAAGAACATCCTGAGACTTGGCGTGTATGAGTTGCTCTATAGAGATGACATCCCACCAAAGGTTTCTATTAATGAAGCAATAGAACTTGCCAAAAAATTCGGCGATAAAGATTCCGGGATGTTTGTTAATGGTATTTTAGATAAAGTATACAATTGGCTGAAAAACGGAAAACAGAAAGACACGATACAAGAGGAAAAAGCCCCTGATTTTGGCATTTCCGACTTACATATACACACAAATTTCTCCGATGGCACTGCAACGCCGGAAGAGGTTGTTGATGAAGCCATACGACTGGGTTTATCCGCAATTGCCATCACCGATCATGATACTATTCAGGGATTTTTGAGGGCAGACAAATACAATAAAGGGGGGAATTTGCAAATTATTCCCGCCATAGAAATTTCTGCATTTCTGGACCCTTCAGAAATACATATTTTAGGTTATTTTATTGATATTCATAATGATGCATTAATTGGATTAATGAAAAAGGCACGTGAGGACAGAATTGAACGTATTTACAAAATGATAGAAAAACTGCACGGGCTTCAGGTAGAGATCAATCCGGTTGAAGTGTTTGATCTTGCAGGGGAAGGTTCACCTGGACGTATGCATTTAGCAGAAGTAATCTGGCGCAACGGATATACCAGCACATTAGTGGATGCCTTTTATAAATACATTGGTGATAAAGCGCCCGCATATGTTCCCAAAAAAACCTTAACTCCACAAGAGGCAATAGAGCTGATAAGAGAAGCGAAAGGGGCTCCGGTGCTTGCCCATCCGGGACTTACACAACGGGATAATTTAATTGAGGACCTTGTAAGGTATGGTTTGCAGGGAATAGAAGTGTACTACCCTGCATATACTAAAGCTACCGTGGAGAAATACCTCAAACTCGCAAAAAAATATGACCTTGTGGCAACCGGCGGTTCCGACTTTCACGGAAAAAGAAAGGTTGACACTCCGATAGCAAAGATCTCTATACCGGGGAACCTTGTGAAACTGTTGAAACAGCGATGCCGCAATAATTGATTTTTTTTTAACATTTGAAAATACAAAAATACAAAAACAGGACAGGAATATATGGGAAAAACACAAAAGACTGAAGTAAAAAACGGCATTCAAAAGACCAAAAAGAGCCTTTGGTACCGCATCATAAACTACACCGTTGAACCGAGAAAAAAGGTTGTTATTGAAGAAGAAGGCACGATACGGCTGGTACCTTTTGATCAGGTGCCTGTGCTTGCGGAAAAAGCGGTGGTGGAAAAGCACGTTCCTGCTGAAACAGCCGTAGTGGAAAAAGCGCCTCCGGTGAAACCGGTTTTCGCCCCGCCTGAAATGTCTGTCCTGGAGAAAGCACCACCGGAAGAGCTTGTTGTTCCGGAAGAGATACCGGTTGTTGAGGAAATAAAAGAAAAACCCGTTATCAAAAAAGAACCTGTTGCTGTGCCGGGCAAGTTAAAAAAAGGGCTCGAAAAGACACGGGGCCGGTTTTGGCTGCGTTTAAAAGATTTTTTATCATTCAGACAAGGCATTGATGAATCAGCTCTTGAAGAATTGGAAGATATTCTCATTGGAGCGGATATAGGGGTGCGTCCGGTACAAAAACTTATCGAAGAAATACGCGAGGCATGGAAAGAGAAAGCAATTACCGAAACATCACAAATAAATGATTTTATCAAAGACCGCCTGAAGGACGGTTTGCATTCGTGGCAGACGGATATTCAATACGCAGATAAACGGCCTACCGTCATTATGGTAGTTGGCGTTAACGGGGTGGGCAAAACTACCTCCATCGCGAAGCTCGCGAGTTTTTTGATGAAGGAAGGCAAAAAGGTAATGCTTGCCGCAGGCGATACTTTCCGGGCAGCGGCAGTAGACCAACTGGATATCTGGTGCAAACGCATCGGGGCAGATATTGTAAAGCATCAAACGGGTTCTGACCCCGCCGCTGTCGCATACGACGCCATGGAAGCAAGCATCGCCCGTGGTGTTGATGTTTTAATCGTAGACACCGCAGGACGTCTCCATACCCACGATAATCTTATGAAAGAACTTATAAAAATAAAGAGGGTTATTAAAAAAAAAATACCCGATGCGCCGCATGAGGTATTACTGGTGCTCGACGCAACTACCGGACAAAATGCTATTTCACAGGCCAGGATGTTCAGGGAGGCCGTGGACGTCACCGGAATATTTCTGGCAAAACTGGACGGTACGGCAAAAGGCGGCATAGTGCTTGGCATGTGCAATGAAACAGAAATCCCTGTTAAATTTATCGGGCTTGGAGAACAGGCGGACGATATTGAAAGATTCAACCCGGACTTGTTTGTAGAAACCTTATTAGAACAATGACAAACGATACCATTTCCTTTAATATCTTCCGGTTTAATCCGGCCAGCGATAAGGAAGCATATTTCCAAAAATATGAAATACCGTTTACGAGAAAAGATCTCACTGTGCTGGAAGGGCTTGTTTACATTCAGCAGCATAGGGATGATTCTCTCGCCTTTCGGTCGTCCTGCCGTGCCGCCGTTTGTGGTTCATGCGCCATGCATATCAACGGGAAATACCGGCTTGCCTGTAATACTCTTATTTCCAAACTGAATACGAAGACGGTTACCATTCGCCCCCTCGCCCACATGGCAATACAAAAAGACCTCTTTGTCGATATGAAACCCTTTTGGGAAAAGTACGAGCAGATAAAACCATACCTCATGCCCGGAAGGCCATTGCCCTCTGAGGGGGAACAAATACAGAGTACGGATGAAAGATCAAAACTGAATGGGTTAATAGACTGCATATTGTGCGCATGCTGCCACTCTTCCTGTCCAATAACAGCGATGCACGAAGATTATCTGGGGCCAATGTCTTTTCTCAATATTGACAGATTTGTTTCCGACAGCCGGGACGGAGCACGGCAGGAACGGCTGGCTATTGTAAACAGTGAAAACGGCGTATGGCGCTGTCATTCTGTGTTCAATTGCCAGGAAGTATGCCCGAAAGACTTGAATCCTACTGGTTCTATCACAAGCTTGAAAAAAGAAATTGTAAAAGACAAGATAAGAAGTTGAACAACTTATAGCAAATGCTTCGCCCTTACACTTGTTGGAAATTTTCAAAATACTAAATTGTTATAAAAACTCTTTTTTGCAATGAACAGAAATTCAATGGACATGGAAAACAATATTCCCGTAAAACGTATTTGCGTATTTTGCGGGTCAAACAGCGGACAACGTCCCGCATATAAGGATGCGGCAAAAAAACTGGGAAAGGCACTAACCGCCCGCGGCATTGGGCTTGTATACGGAGGAGGCAGTGTCGGGCTCATGGGAGTTATTGCGGAAACCGTTATGCGCGAAAAGGGAGAGGTTATCGGGGTAATACCGAAGGCGCTTTTTTCCAGAGAAATTGTTCGCCGCGAAGTAACGGAATTTCACGAAGTTGCCAGCATGCACGAGAGAAAGACGCTGATGGTACAGTTATCCGACGCCTTTATCGCTATGCCGGGCGGATGTGGCACGATGGACGAATTTTTTGAGATTGTCACATGGTCGCAGTTGGAATTGCACGCAAAACCGATCGGCATACTTAACGTAGAAGGATATTTCGATCTGTTGCTGCAATTTATAGACCATATTATCAGAGAACGCTTCGCAAGACCGGAACATGGCCAGCTAATTCTGAGGTCGGACAACCCTGATGAACTTTTACAGATGCTTATTCAAAAAAAAACCCTTCCGCCGTCTGGTAAATTGATAGATTGGAAAGAGAGTTAAAAAAAAGAACTCTTGTAACATTTTAGTTTTTTGAAAAATTCCAATAATAGCGATGTTTTCCGCATAGTGTAAAGTGTAGGGGCGAAGCATTTGCTATAAATTATCATGAATGCGTTCATACCCAAACGGGCAAATGCTTCGCCCCTACTTTTTCAAAAATCTAACCTGTTGCAAACAAAGAGGTTTTGTTATGTGCCTTACCATTCCTGCAAAAGTACTATTCGTTGAAGATTCACCCGATAATTTGCCTGCAAGAAGAATTACTATTCGTGATTCAAAAGGCGAAAGATCGATAATCGCATTGCTTACTGACGTCCATGCCGGTGACTGGATTCTTTACGCCTCTGATACGGCGGTGGAAAAAATAAGCGAAGACGATGCGAGGGAAATACTGGATCTCCTTGAGCCTAAAAGTTATGTAGATATTTCGAAGCTCGATGCCGCATTTCTGGAGATACTCAAGGCTTGCCACACCAGAGAGCTTAAACGCGAAGAGATAATAAGGCTTCTCAGCACCAGCGAGGATGCGGAGATGACCGCCATGTTTTCAGAGGCAAATACCATAAGACAGGCAAGGCTAAGGGATTTTTTCTGCATACACGGCATAGTAGAGTTTTCAAACTATTGCGTCAGGAACTGCCTATACTGCGGACTCAGAAGGGACTCAAAAAATGTCCGGCGTTACAGAATGACGCCGGATGAAATAGTAAATTCCGTGTATGACGCCGTAAACCACCGCGGATATAAACTTATAGTTCTCCAGTCGGGCGACGACTTATCCTATACCAACGAGATACTGTCCGGGATCATCAGAAAAATAAAGGAGAAGTGTAAGGTTTTTATATTTATGAGCGTTGGGGAACGAACGTCAGAAGGTTACAGAAAAATGAAAGATGCCGGGGCAAACGGCGTTCTGTTTCGTTTTGAAACTTCAAACAAGGCGCTCTATCATTCCCTTCACCCCGGCCAGTCATTCGATGATAGGATTGCGCTACTCATGGAAATGAAGAAGATGGGATATTTTATTGCCACAGGGTTTCTCATCGGGCTGCCCGGACAGACGGTTGAGGATATAGCGGATGATATAATAACTATTAAATCCATTGGCGCAAACATGGTGACCGCAGGCCCGTTTATACCCACAGACACCACTCCTATGGCTGTGCATCCGGCGGGTAGTGCGGCAATGACGCTTAAGGTAACGGCCGTTTCAAGATTGCTGATGCCAAAGGCAAAGATACCGGTCACTACCGCCCTTGAAACCATTGAAAATGAAGAAGGAAGACGGCTCGGACTCTCTTCAGGCGCAAATTCGCTTATGTTTAATCTGACGCCTGAGAAGTACAGGGGCGACTACAGGATATACCCAAATAAGTATCACGGGAAAGAAGAGATTTGGGAAAAATACGGACTTTATAAAGAAACACTTAGCTACAAGATGCTTGAGAAAAAGATGGCGGAGGCGTTTAAATAACCATATCGGCAACCACGGCGCTACATATACAGATTGAAGATTATTGAAAGATTGACAAATGAATGATCTGGATACAAAGAAGAGTAAGCCTGTCGACTATTTACACGGCTTTAAAAACATGACTAAAAAACAACTTGAAGACAATCTCTGGGGGCAGGGGCAGCCAACATTCTGAGAGGAATGATTGCTGCGGCTGATTTTAAGCAATAAATTTTTCCATTACTGTTTTTCAAACGCATCTCTGATGTTTGGGATGAAGAATTTAGAAATGCTATGGAAGAACAGGAATTAAAAATTATCAAACGTCCGTGAAAGTTTTGTTTGACAAACTGAATTCAATTGGAATAGAAACAGGAAATGATTGAACCTGATAAATCAAATTGGAATGAAATAGCCATAGGTTTCATTGCAGATGAAATCAATGAAGAAGTTTTGTCACCTGCAAAATCTGGTTGTGAAAGATTTATAAGACCAGAGGATTTAGATGCAGGACAACTGTTTATTAAAAATTTCAGAAGCCCTGAAGATATAGGTTCGGGAAAATTATGTTATGAAGGAGACATAATTTTTGCGCGAAGAAACGTTTCAATTTTTCAATTCAAAAGAAGATCTTCTGTTCTAACTTTTGATGCGGTTTGTTCAGATGAGTTAACTGTAATTCGGGAAAACGAAAAAATACTCACTAAAGGTTTTCTCAATTTAATTCTTAACACAACAAAACTTTGGAATACGCTATTTCTAAATCAGTCGGTTCTGTCTCAAATGGAAAGAGGATGAAAAGGCGAACTGAAAAGATTATTGCCGATTAGCTGTGTCATCTAAAAAGCTAAACAGGCAAAATGACAGAGCTGATTTGTTACAGATGATTGGCAAACGCCCTCAAGGCTTATGGAATCGAACCAATGGTATGGAGTAAAAGAGAGGGATATATAGAAAAACTTGTTGCTTAAGGAATAAATACCAATAATTTAGATGGAAAATAAAAGTTAAAACCAGTAGGAATTAATTGATAAATGAAGAAAGAGCCTTAAAGAACTGGTTATTGTTTTGAGATTATGAATCATGCAAAAAACATTTATAGACGAAGATAGATTTCAATCCTTGCTCACGAATACCCCCTCACCGTCGACGGCTATGCTGGCGGATGTTTTAAAAAAGGGCAGGGAGCTGAAAGGGCTTACCCCTGAAGAAGCGGCGATGTTGATAAACGTCATCGATCTGGAGTTAACCGAGGAGATATTTGACGCCGCCCGTTACATAAAAAATGCCGTATACGGCAGCAGACTAGTGTTCTTCGCCCCCCTCTATATCAGCAATTACTGTGTAAATGATTGCCTATACTGCGGCTTTCGTGCAGGTAACCCTGCAATGAGAAAAAAACTTACCATGGATGAGGTAAGAGAACAGACGGGCTGCCTCATAGAAATGGGACATAAGAGAGTCCTTCTTGAGGCAGGAGAGGATATCGGAAATAATCCGGTCGATTATATCCTTGATGCAATAGATGCCATCTATTCTGTGAGGAATGAAAAGGGTGAAATAAGAAGGGTCAATGTAAACATCGCCGCAACAACGGCTGAAAACTACAGAAGGCTAAAGGACAAAGGCATTGGAACATACCAGCTATTCCAGGAGAGTTATCACAGGCCTACCTACGAAAAAATCCACCATGGTCCTAAAAGTGATTACCGGAGACAGTTGTATGCCCTGGACAAAGCCTTTGAGGGCGGGATAGATGACGTAGGGATGGGCGTACTCTTCGGACTCTATGACTGGCGGTATGAGGTGCTGGGGCTGATATCCCATGCCGCTTACCTTTTTGATACGTTCGGAACCGGCCCGCACACCATATCCATACCAAGGCTCAGGCCCGCCCATTCGGTTAATTTGAGACCCCCTTCACCTGTAAGTGACAGCGATTTTCTGAGGCTCATAGCAATCCTTCGGATCGCCGTTCCTTATACAGGCATGATAATAACCACAAGGGAAAGTCCTGAGATCAGAGAGGCGGCATTCCGCATCGGGATTACGCAGGCCAGCGCCGCCTCAAGCACTACGCCAGGCGGATTGGGGAAGGGAAGGCCAAAAGGGGCTGGACAGTTTGAGCTGTCGGACAAGAGGAGTCTGGAAGAAATAACCGTGAGCGCCATGAAGGAGGGCTTCATGCCCAGTTTTTGCACCGCCTGTTACCGCAGGAGCAGGACAGGCACGGTGTTTATGGAACTTGCAAGGCCGGGAGATATCCAGGAATTCTGCGGGCCTAATAGCATACTTACACTTATGGAATATATGGAAGATAACGCGTCTCCGGAAAGCAGACATTTAGGGCTGGAGATAATAAATAAGACACTGGAAGCAATAGAGAACGCTTCTATAAAAAAGCAGACAGAGGATAAGCTTGCAAGGATAAGAAACGGGGAGAGAGATCTGTTTTTTTGACCGGGATCAAAACATCTGATGAGTTCGCCCGGTTCCGGAAAAGACCTCTATTGTTGAAAAAATCGCAGAACTTCTCAAAGACAGGGTGAATATAGCCGTTATAGAGGGCGATATTCAAACCGACCTGGATACTCAAAGGATAGCAAAACATGGTGTGCCCTGCTGAATATGACCTTGGCGAGGATATCAAGGTGGTGGTAATGAGTGTGACGGAGGGTGACGATAAACCGCTTAAATATCCCGCCCTCTTCAGAGTAGCCCGGCACCTTCTGATAAACAAGGTGGACCTTCTTGCGTATACTAATTTCGATATGGAAAAGGCAAAGCGAAACGCATTGGCAATTAATCCGGAATTAAATATAATCGTAACGTCCTGTATCGATGGAACAGGTGTCGGGATATGGATAGAAAGTATTTTGACTTCAATTGTCTAAAAAAGAAACACTTTCCGTCTCCCTTTGGGAGCCAAAGTCTCAATGATACTGGTCTCAAATCATTTACACGAAATGATTTGTTTGCCTTACCCGGATTTTTTATATAAGATAAACACATTGTAATTGCCTTCTTACAATGGTTAATTGATAGTAGTAAACTTATGACGATTTTTTAATATACGTGTTCTGTTGTAATCTTTGTTTAGTTCCGGCCTGTGCTGGTTAGTTATCAGAAAAAAGCATTTTTTCACCTACAAACCATTTTTCTCTTACTTAATTTGTGAATCTTTATAAATAATTACGATGAAAAATCTTGACCCAATTTCTCATGTCATAACGGCAAATGTACACACCGTATCCATAGATCAAAAACTGAGTACTGTACGTAAAATGATGGCAGAAAACCAAATTCATCATGTCCCTGTGGTAAATGATCGAAAACTTGTGGGTCTTATCAGCGCTACCGATATGTTAAAACTCAACATCGCATCCGCAAAAACGAATACTAAATTACTTGATGAATTAATTGACCAACAATATACCATAGAGCAGGTTATGCAGAAAAACTTAGTTACTATTAATATCAGGGACTCGATGAGAAAAGCTGCACATATTCTGAGTAATGGGCTATTTCACTCACTCCCCGTCATCGATGACGACCGCAACCTTATCGGAATAATTACCAGCACAGATTTGATCAGATACCTGGCGAAATCATATTAACCTTTCTGTGTAAGAGATTATAACGAACAACGAAGCATGAAGGAGTAACCACAGATTAATTGGCGCAGCCTTTGGCTGCAAACAAATTCAAAATGACAAAAAACGTAACATTTTAGCTTTTTGAAAAATTCACGGTATAGAAAAAATACCATGTAGCCCCGTTAGGGGCGGTCTGTTTGTAGCACAATAAAATTCAATAGAGTAAATAGCTCCGTAGGAGCGGCCTGTCCGTATTCAGGTAGACCTGTTTAATATGGATTTACAAGAGACAGGTCGCTCCTAATTGCAGAGACAGGTTTCAAACCTGCCTCTGCGATCTGTTATAATATTCTATTTTGCTACAAACAGGCTGCTCCTACGGAGCTTATAGGTAATACATTTTTCAAAAAACTAAAGTGTTACCAAAAAACCCAATGCTAGAAATTTTACGTAACACTCATTTAATCAATGCCTTACGGTTGTACATTTTGAAAAACTAGCAGAAAAACAAGGATTTGATGGATAGTAGTACAGATTAAAAATGCACATGGCGGGTTCAGGTTTGCAAACCAATGTCATTAAGTTAAGGTTATTTGATTGAAAACAACCCCCTTTATTCCCCTTTTCTAAGGGGGACTTTTGCGGCTGGTTGCTTAAATGACATTGGTTTGCAACCTGAACCCCCACGTTTTATATTGTTCCTGCCTGCCCGGTAGGGTGACTTGGCTATTAAATACATAGAGCGCTATTCGCCAAATAAATTAGGATTCCTTTGGCAGCGACTTTATTCTGTTGTTGATGTTAATGTAGAGACGCATGCGATGCGTCTCTACAAAAATATTGAACTTCTTACGCTGGACAAGCCAGAACCAAACAAGCATGAAGCACGAAACAAATTCCAAAGCGCCCCAATTCCCCTCCGGAGGGAGAGAATGTCCTTTGCTGGCGAGGGTAGGGTGGGCAGAATTGAAATTTTGAATTTATTTCGAATTTAGAAATAAGGTAATATGTTTTTTATAAATCTTAACAAGTACTATTCAGGGAAAGGGGCTAATATGAAAAAGTATAGGGGAATTGTTGTGTTATTTGTTTTTACCCTGTTATTTGGATTCGGATGTGAAGAAAAAAACAAATCATCTTCTTCTGAATCAGCAGGGTTGTCAGGGACATGGTTGTTGGAAAAAGAAATTGTCGAAGGGTATGACATCGATGATGGAGAACGGGAAGACTGGAAAGAAACCAATGTGATTGATGAAGAAATTTTCCAGTTTAATGGTAATACCGCAAAATGGTACACCCATGAGAAAAAGTGCTACGAAGTGGACGATACCATTACTTATAAAATCTCCGGTAGTAGACTTATCGGTTCTTTTTGGGAGGGAACAGATGCGGAAGACGGCAATACTACCACATGGTCAACATCAATAGAATTTAAAAATAACTATCTTGTAATGACACGGACAGAAGATATAAAAGAACCTGGCTATGAATCTCACGAAAAAATTACACAGTATTTTAAAAAATACACTGGCACATTGCCACCTTCCGGATGGCCGAGACAACAATGCAAATGATTTTTTCCAAAAATGCTGTCCAATTTTCAAACATACAATATAAAGGTATGTAACACTTTGGTTTTAAAAAAAAACGTACTACCGATAAGCTCCGTAGGAGCGACCTGTCTCTTGTAAATCCATATTAAACAGGTCTGCCTGAATACGGACAGGCCGCTCCTACGGAGCTATTTACTCTATTGAATTTTATTGTGCTACAAACAGACCGCCCCTAACGGGGCTACATGGTATTTTTTCTATACCGTGAATTTTTCAAAAAGCTAAAATGTTACAATATTTACTTGTTTACGCCCCGCATGGATGAACATATCTATTTTTAAAATAAACCTTGCAGAGAAAATGAAAAAAACCGCTATAGGTAAATCAATGGCCGTTTTTTTAAAAATTAACGTGTATAGCAAAAATCCAAGAAACCTTGGTAAATGCGGTGTTGATTTTGCATATTTGACTTGACAAAACATTTATACATGGTAACATTTTTTGTAATTACGTTTCAGAAAGTATTCCATCCAATTTTTGCATAGCGGTAAATCAAATCCTTTTTTCCAGTCTGTGCATTTTCCGTTTTTTTCCATACGAAAACTGTTTTTTAATACCACAGTTGTTTTATTGAACAAGCTATTCCTTTTCCACTTTTTAGAGACCTGATTGTAAATAACATACAACATATCCTCTTTATTTACCTTACCAGCGCAATCACCCTGTCTGTCATATAGTTGTAAAATGCCAATAGCATTCTTTATGTAACATGACACACACGGTTTTGCATAGTAGAACCAAATTACAATACTAACCCAAAATGCCGGAACGGTTTTTTATCATCGATGGCCATTCTCATTGTTATCAGGCGTTTTATGCTATTACGGCAAAGCTGACAACGCCTGACGGCACACCGGCAAACGCAGTATATGGTTTTACAAGGATGTTGCTGAAATTGCTGCGGGAACAACGTCCTGACTATTTGGCGCTGGTATTTGACACAAAATATACTACAAACCGACATCAAAAATATAGTGACTACAAAGCAACCCGCAAGGAAACACCGGAAGATTTGCAAGTTCAGATCCCTTTAATTTATAAAGTTGTCAGAGCGTTTGGCATTCCGGTTTACGCGGCAAAGGGGTATGAAGCGGACGATGTGATTGGGTCGTTAGTGACCGTACTGGAAAAAAAAGAAATAGAAGTGGTAATTGTCACCTCGGACAAGGATTTGGAGCAATTAATCGGGCCGAAGGTAAAAATACTGCACGCAAAAAAAGGGGAGATTATTGATTCGGACGTGCTATTTACGCAAAAGGGCATTATGCCGAATCAGGTGGTTGATGTGCTGGCACTTGCGGGAGATGTTTCTGATAATATTCCCGGTGTTCCTGGTATTGGTAATAAAACCGCCCTCGATCTTATCAAAAAATGGGGGTCGCTGGAATCCGTACTTGCCAATGTTGGTCATATTTCCGGGAAAAAAAGACAGGAAAACCTGCGGACATTTGCCGACCAGGCCAGGTTCTCCAGGGAACTGCTGGATCTTTATAACGATATCCCCCTCACGGTGGATATGGAATCCTGCAGACTGTCCACCGGAGAGAATATAAAACTCAGGAAATTATTTCGATCTTTTGGATTCAATACCCTTCTCTCCGATATGGTAGCTACTGCAAATACAGAGGCGACACATTATTATCTCATAAATACTATTGAACAATTTCACGGGTTTCTTGAGCAGATAAGCAAAAAAGACGCCTTTGCAATAGATTTGGAAACAACCGGTACCGATCCCCTTAAAGCACACATTGTCGGACTTTCTTTTTCATGGGAACAGAAGGAAGCATATTATGTGCCTTTGATGGCGCCTGAAAACACAAGGCATTTAACGGCGGATATTGTTCTTCCTGAAATAAGAAAAGTCCTGGAAGACGAAAGTAAAAAGAAAATAGGACAAAATATCAAATATGATTTGCTTGTGCTGAAAAAACACAACATCGGGTTAAAAGGCATTTATTTTGATTCAATGATTGCTTCTTATCTGCTCAATCCGGCGAAAAGAAACCACAATCTTGATGACATTGCCTTTGAATACTTATCTTACAAAACAATAATGATCGCTGAATTAATCGGTTCCGGCAAACAGCAGATAACGATGGATAAAGTGCCGGTAGATAAGGTATGCCAATATGCCTGCCAGGACGCCGACATAACATTTCGCCTGGCGGAAACAATGGCGCCGTTATTAAAGAAAGAAGGATTATGGCAGCTTTTTCAGGAAATAGAGATTCCTCTGATTTATGTGTTGGCGGAAATGGAGGGGAATGGCATCTGTATTAATGCAGACTTTCTTCGGCAGATGTCCGGTGATTTAGCGGCACAATTGCAGTGTCTGGAAAAAGAAATCTATCGTGTTGCAGAGCAGGAGTTTAATATCAGTTCTCACAAACAATTGGGGGCAATCCTTTTTGATAAATTCCAATTACCAAAATTAAGGCGCACAAAAACAGGCGTATCAACAGATGCAAACGTGCTGGCTTCCCTTGCATGGCGTCATCCATTGCCAAAACTGGCGCTGGAATACCGGCAGCTTGCGAAGCTTAAAAGCACGTATGCAGACGCCTTGCCGAATCTCTTAAATCAGGATACAGGGAAAATCCATACGACCTTTAATCAAACAGTGACGTCAACTGGCCGCCTCAGCAGCAGTAATCCAAATCTTCAGAATATTCCGGTCAAAACAGATATTGGCAAACAAATTCGCAGGGCGTTTATTCCATCCGGAAAAAACGCAGTGTTCTTGTCGGCGGATTATTCGCAAATCGAGTTAAGGATACTTGCACATTTTTCTGAAGATACGGCGCTGATGGAGGCGTTCAGGGAAGATTTGGATATTCACGCTGCGGTGGCGTCCTCCATTTATCATGTTCCTCTGGAAAACGTAACGACAGAAATGCGGCGCAATGCGAAAGCGATAAACTTTGGCATTATTTACGGACTTAATGAATATGGGCTTTCACGGGATACCGGTCTTTCATTAAATGATGCAAAAGATTTTATCGATGCATATTTTACTTTGTATCAGGGGGTGCGGGAATTCAGGGATAAGGTAGTCGAAGAGGCGAAAGAAATGGGATATGTAAAAACACTTTTTAATAGAAAACGTGCCATTCCCGATATTAATGCAAAGAATAAACGGTTCAGAAACCTCGCGGAGCGTATTGCCATAAACACGATAATTCAAGGCTCCGCCGCTGATTTGATAAAGGTTGCAATGAACAATATTTATTCAAAATTGAAATGCGGGGATTATGAAGCACGCATGCTGCTGCAAATACATGATGAACTGCTTTTTGAAGTAGGGGTACAGGCGCTGGAGCAGACTCGTATAATGGTGCAGGAAGAAATGGGGCATGCCGTAACGCTCAGGGTTCCCGTTAAGGTGAATATCAAGACGGGGAAAAACTGGATGGAAACATAGTGCGCAACAGACCAAAAATTATTGGCATAACAGGAGGCATCGCCAGCGGAAAAAGTGCCATTGCCCGGATGCTGGCTTCGCTGGGAGCGGCACACATCGATGCCGATGAGATGTGCCATACACTGCTTTTAAGAGATGAGATTAAAAAAAATATAATAGAAACATATGGCAATACGGTGAAAAATGGCTATGGCGGAATAGACCGCAGACAACTGGCAGAGATCGTATTCAGGGATAAGGCCGGTTTGGATACTTTATGCTCGATATTGCATCCCATTATTATAAAACAAATCTATGCAAAAATTGACGACATAATACATCGCGGCAAAAAGCATGCTATCGTTATCGATGCTGCTTTATTAGAAGAATCGGGGCTTTCAATGGTATGTGATTATGTGGTATTTGTAAATACCGGCAAAGACCAACGGATAAAGCGAAGTCAAATCAGCAGGCACTGGAGCAAAGGAGAATTGGAAAAAAGAGAATCTTTCCAGATGGATCTGCAAGAGAAGAAAAACAAGGCGGATTATATTATTGATAATAATTTCTCGGTCGATAATACATTTCTGCAAGTCAAAAAATTCTGGCAACTTTATATAGAGGATAAATAGTTATGAAAGGTAAGGAGACAATGAATATGGTCTTGGACAGTAAAAAAGAAATAGAAGTAATAGATAAAGAAACAAATGAAAAATATGAGGAAATCAAACGCGGCAAAATGCACATAACAGAACTGCAAAAGAAAACAATCAAGGAATTACAGGATATCGCCAAGAAGGAAGGGCTTAAAGAATACACGGGATTAAAGAAGCAGGAACTGATCTTTAAAATCCTGAAGGAAAGAGTCAATCAAAATGGTCTGATGTACGGAGAAGGCGTAGTGGAGGTGCTTCCGGAGGGTTTTGGTTTTCTCCGTTCACCTGACTATAATTACCTGCCTTGCCCGGACGACATCTACATTTCGCCTTCGCAAATACGCCGTTTTGGCATTCGTACCGGCGCTGTTGTATCAGGGCAAATAAGGCCACCAAAGGATTCAGAACGGTATTTTGCATTGTTGCGTGTTGAGGCAATAAATTTTGAAAATCCGGAAATGATGGGAGATAAGATTGTTTTTGATGACCTGACTCCCCTTCACCCAACTGAAAGGCTTTTTTTAGAAAAAGATCCTGCTGAACTTGAGACAAGAATTATGGATTTTGTTACGCCTATCGGCAAAGGCCAGAGGGGTTTAATCGTAGCGCCTCCACGCACGGGGAAAACAGTGTTGCTTCAAAAAGTAGCAAATAGTATTACAAAAAACCATCCCGAAGCGTATTTGATTATCCTGCTCATCGATGAAAGGCCGGAAGAAGTTACGGATATGGACAGGTCGGTTGATGCGGAGGTTATAGGATCTACCTTCGATGAGCCGGCAAGCAGGCATATTCAGGTTGCGGAAATGGTAATAGAAAAGGCAAAACGCATGGTGGAATATGGCAAAGACGTTGTTGTGCTGCTCGATTCCATCACAAGACTGGCAAGGGCATACAACACAGAGATTCCCCACAGTGGCAAAATACTGTCCGGCGGTGTGGATGCAAGTGCCCTTCAGAAACCTAAAAGGTTTTTCGGGGCTGCAAGAAACATTGAAGAAGGCGGCAGCCTTACCATCATTGCAACCGCACTTGTTGATACGGGAAGCAGGATGGATGAGGTTATTTTTGAAGAGTTCAAGGGCACTGGCAATATGGAGCTTCATCTTGACAGGAAGCTGGCAGACCGCAGACTGTTTCCCGCAATTGATATTACCCGTTCAGGTACCCGCAAAGAAGAGTTAATTGTTAATGCAGACGAAATTAAACGCATCTGGATACTCAGAAAGGTGCTTAACGAAATGAATCCTATAGAAGCTATGGAATTATTAAAGAACAGGCTTTCAAAAACAAAAACAAATGCCGAATTTCTGATGACGATGAATATTAGCGGACTCTAACGGGGTGAATCTTTACAACAGTTTATTAATACACGCCTTCAAAAAATAAAAACGCTTTTTTCTGTACCTTCCTTTTACCAATTGACCCTTATTGAAAAATAACGGGCATATCTCAATGAAGAAAGTATGCAGCACTGAAAATTGGCACGAATAGGGGCATTATGCGAGTGTTCTGTTAATTTAGCCACCTTCCGTGATATTGCCTTTCATAAAGAACAAGGCAGTATGCCTAACACTTTAAATAGCGAAGAGAAAAGATGCAACAACACGGTCATATATTTTTTTAATGGTAACGGATGGAGCCCATGCACTCTGTCTCCTAATCAAGGGGGGAGCATTCCCGATTTTTTGTAAAAATGTCATTTAGCAGGGGGAGAGAATAGTAACTCAAGCTTCCAGCTTGAGGGCAAAATGCCACAAGCAGGATGCTTGTGTTACAATGTACAATTAGTTAACCAAAAAATCGGGAATGCTCCTGTTGTTCAAACAATGTCCCCCGCTGGCGGGGGTTCAGGGGGTGGACTGGATTTCTCCATCGATTCAACTACCCCTTTATTATGAAAACAAACTTGCCCCTCTTTCCTACGCTCCGCACACGGGTCAAATGGACAATTTTATCCTGTTTCGTGACATGCATTTCCACGCAAAGCTTAGGAATTAGAAGAAAAACTTATGGCTATTCATGTTATAAACCTTCCAGATTTCCTCCGCAGACAATTCCACCCCCTTATTCCCCCGCCAGCGGGGGACAGGCTTGTCACATCCCTTGCAGCGTAGTTTTGCCCCAATCACACAAACGGTTATAAAAAATCAGGAATGCACCCCTTCACAAATTTGTCTATCTGATACTATCGGCTCCTGAGACGCGTCAGATATTTGATTGTTTATTTTCCTTAAAGACATCGGGTGCATGGTGAAATATACGGCGCGGCCCGTCAGCTCTGTGTATGTCATAATATTTCACATTGTCAGCCATAAGTCTGTCCATGTCTTTTGCGTTCTCCGTCTTCTCTGCGGTATACCAGTGTTATGAAATTTTCAGGCTGGATATTTTTTCAAGATTTTGTTGCGCCTCTGCGTAATCAACGTCTATTGCCAATGCCTTTTCAAAGCAGTGCCTTGCATCATCATGCATTCTTTTCCTGAAATACAAAACGCCCAAATTGTTATAAATAGTGGCGTCAGCATTGTGTAATTCAACTGCCTTTCGGAAAGCAGCAATGGCATCGTCTACCTTTTGGGTATTTATGTATGAAAGGGCAAGATTGTAGTATGCGTCATAAAGGCGGGAAGTTTCTTCCGGCGGTAATTGTTGCTTGGGAGAAGGGCTTGTTTCGATGGCTTTTTTATATGCATCAATCGCTTCGTTGTAAGCACCACTTTGAAATGAAGCTTCCGCTCTATTAAATAGTCCTCTAATTTGTTTTTCCCGGTAAATTTTTATTCCCCGTTGTAAAACAACATTTCTTGTATAATCCATTACCTCTTTTCTACCGAATGTGGTTGACGAGCCATCTTCCCTCCAGGAATATTCACAGGTAATTTTCCTGATATGCGCAAATTGGAATTTTGTTGACATCCTTATCCATAAATCCCAGTCCTCGTGAGCACCAAGCGTTTCATCAAATATTCCTACAACGTCAATGCACGATTTATAATGCATAATACAGGGCGTCGGTATAAAATTACCCGTAAGGATACGATCATAGTCAAAGTCAAAAGAATAAGGTATCTCTTTGTTTTTTGTTATATATTTTCCGTGTTCCTTCTCTTGAAATGCCCTGTAAGCATCTGTATAAGCAACTTTATAAGTATTGTTTGTTTCCAGAAAGCTGACCAGTGTTTCAATATGGTCGGGATAAAAAATATCATCATCATCAAGATACGCAATATATTTACCAGAAGCATGTTTTATTGCAGTATTTCTTGCAGCAGAGCGATCTTTATTTATATTGTGAACGAAATATTTGATAGATAATCGATCCCTGAATGTATCAATGACATTTAGCACATCTATTCCGGCGTCGTTAACTACAATGGTTTCAATAAACTTGTACGTTTGTGCGACAATACTCTCCAGTGCAATCTTCAGGGTGCCTGGTCTGTTGTAAGTGGGAATAATGATGCTGACTAATGGTAACTTCGCGATGGGTTTCTCTTGGATATCCTTTAACTTTTTATATTTTTCTTGAATAACAAGTGTTTCTTGTTGGGTTAGTTCCTGGTTTCTATATTCTGCACTTTGTGGAGATCTTAGATATAATCCCAGATATTCAGGAATATGTTTAAAATGATATTTTTGGGAAATTCTTAACCAAAATTCATAGTCTCCGGCGACCTGGAATATATCATCAAAATAGCCAAACTCACTATGAACTAACTTTCTCCACATCGGTTGTGGTCCAATGCTGCATACTTTTAACAAATAATTTCTGTTGAAATCTGGCCATTGGAAGACACCAACTGGTTTGTGGTGTTCAAAGGTCTCATTTTCTGTTTCGGTAATAATTTGATTCCCGTATACCAATACAACATCAGGGTTTTCATCCAATTCATTTGCTAAAATTTCCAAACCATCCTTGCGGTGGCGGTCATCCGTATTGGCATTAGTGATATATTCTCCTTTGGCAATTTTGATTGCCCGGTTCCAGGCGGCATAAATGGTTTCCCGTTTTTCAGTCCGTATATAAACAATGTCCCTGTATGATTTTTGAAACTCATCAACAATAGCTTGTTCATTTTGCGGTGAACAACTGTCTATCACAATAATTTCCAGTGCACCCTTCTTGTATGATGTTTGATTTGTCAAATCCTCTAAACAACCACGGATAAATCGTTCGGAATTGTATGTCGATACTATTGCAGAAACTTTAATATCTGAACTTTTCTCTTCTGATACATGGATTAGTTGCTCAAGATATTCCAAGTTCTCCTTTGCAATTTGATTGTTAGAATCATTCCTTAAAACTTTGTTTAAAATTTCTCTTGCGTTAAATAGGTTATTTTCTGAGATTTCTATAACCGCAAGATCATTAAGTGCATCAATGTGCCTATCATCGATCTCTAAGATATTTTTCAATATCTCACGTGCATTCGAATATTCCTTCTGTTCAATTAGTTTCTCAGCTTCTAAAAATAATTTATGTAAAGATACCTGATTTTCTAAATATTTAACATTCTCAAGTGCAACATTATTAGAAGGATCAAGTTCAAGAATTTTTTGTAAAACTTCTCGTGCTGATTCCCAATTTTTTTCAAGAATTTCCGTTACTGCAAAATTGTTAAGTGCTTTTACATTATTTGGTGACTGGTTAAGAACTTTTGCTAATAGTTCTTTTGCCTTTTTAGCATTACCCTCTTGCAATGCTTGTTTGGCTTGAAGATTAAGCATTTCTAATAGATGTTGAAAATCTGCCTCTGTTCTTCCGGATATTCCAGAACAAGCTTCAGTCGTAACGGCAGTAGTTCCAAGTGCAGTCGCCCCCGCTGGCAACGGTGCGTGATCTTTAACGTTCACTTGTTTCTTTATGTATTCGAGGCTTTCAATAGCAGTTTTATTTGCCGGATGTAATTGTAATACCTTGGTTAACACCTTTCCGGCGACTTCAAAATCGTTTCTTGCAATTCTGATTTTAGCAATAGCATTCAAGGCATCCACGGAATTCTTGTCAATTTCTAAAACCTTTTCCAATATCTTATATGCTTCAGCATATTGCTTTTGTCCTACTAATTTTTCTGCTTCTAAAACTGCCTTGTATAAAACAAGGTGTCTTTCCAATTGTTTAGTATTTTCCAGCGCAACCTTGTTGGAAGGGTCAAGATATAAAACCTTTCTTAAGGCTTCTGTTGCCGCATCCCAATTCTTTTCAAGGATTTCAATAACTGCAAGATTATTAAGCGCTTTTATATTGTCCGGTAACTGATTAAGAATTTTCGACAATAGTTCCTTAGCTTTCTGTATATTACCGTCTTGCAATTCTTGTTTGACTAGTAAATTAAGAAATTCCAAAGATTTTTCCGTGCTGATACTCAACACGTCAGCCGATGACACCTGTCCTGCTTTCCCGTAGGAACTATCACTTTGCCATTTTCTCAACAAAGAATTCATCTTATCAAGGAATGGATGAATCGTTTTATTCAAATCTAATTTGTTTTCAAAAAAGCCATAGCATCGTTCTTTGTATGCAAAAGGGGCTTCGCACAAGGCTCCTGGGTTTATACCATCGCCACTTTTAAGCGATATACCAAGACCATACGACTCTACGTATCTGCTCATTTCGCCAATCTCATTGATAAGCAACGGCAAGCCATGCTGAAGATATGTAGCTATCTTACCGGATGCCATTCCGAGGTAAGTTAGATTATTACCGGTAAAAATACCTTGTTTGGTTGCTCTGTAGAGCGCTATGCCTAAATCGCAGGAATGTAATAATATATGCATATCTTGCACTAATTTAACAGGGTCAAACGAAAAGTAAATATTTGGTTTGTTTTTGTAGCGTTCGTATATGGTATGCACTCCACCATCAAGTCCGTAACGATTGTGCAAAACCAGCACCCACTCAGGATCCCAGCGTGAAACGCTTTCTATAAGTTCTTCCGCCATTGTCCATTTATCAATACTACCCGCCAAAAGGGCTATTTTCTTTCTGTGGTCTATTCCGAATTTATCGTGAAAATACCAACACCTTTCACCGCGTTTTACGGCACGTCCGGCAACCGGAATGTTAATTATTTTTTCCAGTGGAATCCTGTTTTCCTTCGATAATTGAGCGGAGCGAATCTCATCCTGACAGATAGCAAAAGAAATATTCTGACACGCGTGTATTTCAGTCTGTTTGAATTGCACACCGGCTTCATCAGCAAAAAATATTTCATAAGAGATCAACCCACAAGGAACTTCCAGTGCACTAGCGATAATTGAAGCTTCAATAATACCACGGTCAACCCCAACCACGAGATCATAGTCCTTGTAAACACTTCGTACATGTAGTGCTAATTCTTGCGGGGAAAAAAACACTTTTGAAGCCAATAAGCATACTCCAGCGGTACTATCTCGTGTCCCATCGAAAAGGAACATCTGTGATCCATAGCACAGAGCCTTCTGAGCAATCGTTTCATGCTTCAGAGAAAAAACATCTGCACTGCAACCGTTTTCACATAGAATTTCCACAATTCCGCTCAGATTAGGGTTGTTGTGCAAGTTTCCTTCCGGGTGGACAATCAATATTTTTTTGTCTTTTTTATTGTAAAAAGACTTGCCGGACCATTTTTCTTTAAAGGAAGACAACTCCCCCTCCGTATAAAAATGTTTTGAATACCTGGAATCGTATATTTTATCAACTATCTGTCCAGGGATACGCAATGAATTTACTACTTCTTTGTAGTATTCGTTATACCACTTATCTGACCCTATATTTTCTTTTACGATAGTAAAATCATGTATGTCTAAAAACTGCCGAAAAGCTTCCTTGTGAATTTCAGATAATTTCTCCAACTTAATGACAAGAATATCTGCCTTTTCCGTTTGAAATATTTGATAACCATTCGTCTTGCTAAAGTCATGTGAATAGACGTCAAATCCGAATACTTCCTTGATCTCTTTGTCAAACCAACTGCAGGCATAATCAGTTGATTCGTCAAATTTAATGATCATGTTGTATAAATATGTTTTAATTTCTATCAGGGCATTTTTACTATCAAGTGTTCTAATTTGTGGGAAATCGCGCTCTATGTTTTGAAATAGATCAGATATATCCCTGGCTATGGGATCTCTAACAAGGGTAATAACTTTCCATTTCTGCTCTCGTGTGGAATTTTCAATCTCGATACATATCTGTTTCGATTCGTAAATATGGTTAGGAACTTCTATATATGGAAGGCTTCGGTAGTAATCTTCCACACTCTTTATCCCGCTTTTTGACAAAAAATGTGCGTGGTAAACTCTGTTATAAAGATTCAGTCTCTGCAATGACTTCAAAATTGCTGTGGAGCCTACTTTGCCCATTTGATAGACAAGGATGGGTGGCAAGGATTTGTTATTTTTTTCCTGACGCGGTTTCATTTAGCAACCGCCATTTGCTTTGTAGCGACAAAATAAGCCTTCCATGTATTTAAACCTAAAGGATTGTCCGTCATCCATTCGGCACATTCTAAAGTGTTTAATCCTGAAACAGATACTAATTCATCTATCTCCGGCTTAAATAAATACCGCATAGGGTGGGTTTCCCTGATTTCAGTAACATTATTGGTAACTTTGTCAATGACGAATACGTGATACTTTACATGCACCTTATTCTCGTTTGGAAATATTTCCGGTTCTGCAATCCTGATTATTCTGGTATCTTTACTCTCTACTCGCTTAATTCTCGTTTCAGGTCGCACATGCAATACTGCAGGTCCGTACCAACAATCAAAAATAAAAAGCCCATTATTATTCAGATGTATCTTTACAGTTTCAAAAACAGATTTCAAGTCCGCATTAGTAATTTGGTAACTGATTACATGAAACAGCGAAATAACAATGTCATAGGTTTTATTTGCTCTGTAGATGCGAACATCACCTTCATGGAACTCCAGGCAATTTTTAAATTTATCGATATCTGTAAGTTTTGAGTTCGCTTTTTTGATGTTAGATCCGGAACAGTCTATGCCGGTAATATCGTATCCTTTTTGTGCTAAGAGAAAATCATGGGTTCCCGTGCCGCACCCGAGATTCAGGATTGATTTTGCATTTGGCCGGTATTTTTTAATGATAGTATCAATAAAACCCGCCTCGGAAGCATAATCTTTGTCGTTATAGAGAATATCATAATACTCGGAGTATTTATCAAAAACCTTCATGCCAGCACCTCGTGTAGCGCCCGGGAAACTTCATTTATTTGGTTATCCGTTAAGGCAAGACCGCTGGGGATATAAAATCCACGGCGGGAAATCCTTTCAGCAACTGGATGAGATTCTCCTTTAAAGAACCCCATCTTTTTGAATACCGGCTGTTCATGCATCGGCCAGAAAAACGGACGGGTACCGATGCCTTTCTCACCCAATCGTTTCATGGCTTCTTCTGCGTCAAAAGGGATTTCGTCTTTTAGCACAATGCCATAAACCCAATAGATGTTTTCTGCATAATCCGTTTTTTGTACCGGCAGGTCAATTGATTTAATGTCGGATAGAAGTTCGGTGTATTTTTGTCCCATTTTGCGTTTTTTTATAACAAACACATCCAGTTGTTCCATCTGTGCTATTCCAACGGCTGCCTGAAGATTGGTCATTCGAAAATTCCAGCCAAGTTCCTCATGAACAAATCTTTTCTTAGCCAGAAAACAGAGGTTTCTCAAAGAGCGGCATTTCTCTGCTAACGCGTCACTATCGGTCAAAATCATTCCCCCTTCGCCGGTGGTTACATGCTTGTTAGGGTAAAAACTCATTGTGCTTATATCGCCATAACTGCCACATGGCTGCCCCTTATATGTTTGCCCTAGCATCTCTGCCGCATCTTCAATAATCAAGAGACGGTATTTTTCTGCCAGTTCTAATATTGGTTCCATATCCACGGGAAGGCCGTAGATATGAACCACCATAATCGC
The DNA here is from genome assembly GCF_900232105.1 of Candidatus Kuenenia stuttgartiensis. NCBI lineage: Bacteria > Pseudomonadati > Planctomycetota > Candidatus Brocadiia > Candidatus Brocadiales > Candidatus Brocadiaceae > Candidatus Kuenenia > Candidatus Kuenenia stuttgartensis. Next base: position 2,165,454 of record NZ_LT934425.1, on the reverse strand, counting down.
CTTTATTTTCTTGTTCCCTTTCCTATCAATCTCATCCTTAAGCTTAATCTTGAGTTTCTCCGCATCAATATTCCAGGTAATGGGGTCAGAGTCTATCAAAACTGGCATTGCACCGGCACGAACGACAGCAGCAGCACAGGATATTATGGTAAAGGTGGGTATAATAACCTCATCTCCCTCTCCGATGCCGAGGGCTGCAACCGCCGCCTCCAGCGCAACAGAGCCGTTGCTTACGGCGATTCCATGCCTTCTGGATACACGCGCAGCAATACCCTGTTCAAACTGGCGGACAAAAGGCCCTTCCGAAGATATCCAGCCGGTATCGATGCATTCTGCCAGGTATTTCTTTTCATTGCCGGTTAGCAGTGGTTCGTTGACGGGGATCATAGTTTGGTATATCCAGGTTGAGGTTGAGGTTGAGGTTGAGATTTTAGGGATTTGATGAGGCGATTAATAGATTCATATAATTTGTTTAGCTTGTGGTCAATCATACTTATATCTGCCTGGTGAAAATATCTTACTATCAAACCATATCCCAGGTGGTTTTGCGTCTCTGCTACTGAACCTCTGGAAAAATAATAGAAATTAATTTTGTCGTTTATATGATACCGACCAAATGCCTCTGCAATGTTTGCGGGGATACTTAAAGCTGCCCGTCGTATTTGAGAAGTTAGACGGGAGCATTCCCGATTTTTTGTAAGTGTTCATGGAGTTGGGGCAAAACAACCCTGACAGGGTTTGAAACCCTGTCAGGGTTAACACTACTGTACGTTTTATTAAAACATGGCGGAAGTCACAAAAAATCGGGAATGCACCCAGTTAGACCATAATCCTCTTTCTTTGGAAGAGATTCCGTTAGCCGGAGAACTGATTCTGCCATCTCCATTGCCTCACTCCATATAGGCATTTCCCTGAAACTTTTATACATTCCTCAACCTCAATCTCAATCTTTATCTCTTAAAACCTCTCCTTATCCTCTTCACCAGCGTAGGGTCCCTGTTTAACCTCAATCATTTCTGTATCTTCAAGCATCAAAAAATCATGGCCGCCTGAGACAAGCAGGATTACATCGCCTGCTTTTAATGTCCTGCAATCCAGATATTGTTTTTCTTCATTGTAGAAATTTATCTTAACCTTGCCCTTTTTTATAAACAAGGTTTCCTGCGTATATTTAACATTTCTTGGAACGGGTTTATGGATATGCGCCTGAATTGTATATCCGGCAGGACGTTTCATATATGCAAGCTGCTGTGAGAAATTATCAGGCGTTAAGAATTCAATGCCCTCTTTTTCATATTCAGCATAGATGATAATTGCTATCATGCGATAGTCATCGAATATTTGTTCTATTTTATTCATGTTTTTAACATATCAAACCAGCATATCAGGGGATATATTATTACTAGTATAACGTTTCATTAAAATATCTACATTGATACCGTCATTGCGAGCTACAGCGAAGCAATCTTAAGTCTTTTGGGAACAAGAGATTGCTTCGTCGCTCCACTCCTCGCAATGACATTTTTTGTAGGTTTTTCTTTGTACTACTATCCATCAATTTCTTGTTTTTTATGCGTGTTTTTCATGCCGCCATTTCCGTAAGTGCTTTAATATCAAGGGCTGAAGCGGTCATCAGTGAACAAGAGAACTTCTGGCCTTTCTCCGTCAAAACATAGCGGTTGGCCCTCGGAACTTTGCGGATTAGACCGTGTGCCCGCAGCATCTTTATCCGTCGGGTCGTTCGTCCGGAATATTTCTTTTGCTGATCCTTGCCGGATTGTTCGGATTCCCGGTAAAGCCACTTACGCAAATCATGGTTGCGGAATCCATTTATCGCGTTTTCGCCTTTGGACAGGAACATCAGCATCTGGTAATCATCCTGCTGCCAGGGATTCAAACCTCGATACCTCTTGCCCTCTTTGACAACCTTGTTACAAGCGCTGCTCACCACTTCTTTCAGTTTCTCCTCTACCTGAGCCGCCGCCAAAGCATCCCCATAACGATCATTGCATTGTTGGCTCACCTCACACCGTCGATGAAGATCGCTTACGCCCTTACGCATCTTCTGCCATGACGCCGGTTTGCCTTCATCATCATTGGGACTCCGAAAGACCTTAAAGTCCCGCGTATTATTGATCGTTGTCTCAATACGCAAGAGACTACCGCTCTTGTTATACATCTTCACTGAATTATAATTCACACTGTGCTTGACCCGTATACCTTCATAGCGTCTTCGATAGTCGCTGATAACCTCATCAGGGGCAGCGCCTCATAAGCGCTAACTTGTTTTATTGACAAATTTTATTCATCATGGTATTTTTATGTTAATTATCCCGCTAATCACTCTATAGGAGGATAAAGCCATGATGAGAGAAGATTGGGATCTTCTAAGAACTTTCTTCCCAAACGATTGGAAAAGTTTAGCCGTTGATACAAATGCTTTAAAAGGCTTGCGCAAGGATAAATCTGAAGAAAAGCTTCTTCGAACATTATTAATTCATTTAGGATGTGGCTATTCATTGCGTGAAACAGTAGTTCGAGCCAAGCGTGCTAACTTAGCAGATTTATCCGATGTTGCCTTATTAAAGCGATTAAAAAAGAGCAAAGAATGGCTATATAAATTATGTTTATCTTTATTCCGTGAGCGTGGCCTCCAAATTAATAAACGGAATAATTTTCATCTTCGCTTATTTGATGCAACAACAGTAAAGGAACCTGGGAAAACAGGAAGTCTTTGGCGCATTCATTATAGTATTGAGGTTCCTTCATTATCTTGCGATTTCTTTAAACTTACGGGAACTGAAGGAGAAGGCACAGGAGAATCTTTTCGGCAGTTTCCGATGAAAAAAGATGATTATATTATAGCTGACAGAGGTTACTGTACTGGCCAAGGAATTCATCATGCAACAAGGAAAGGCGCTTATCTTAGCGTTAGAGTTAATTCGCAATCTCTACGGATATTCGGCGAAGAAAAGAAACCCTTTCCTTTATTGAAAGAAATCCAATATTTAAAAAGACCCCTTGCTATAAAATCATGGAACGTTTTTATTCCAAACGTTGATAATACTGAATATGTCAAAGGTCGTCTTTGTATAATACACAAAACAGAAGAAGCCATTAAAATAGCTCATAAAAAACTTAAAAGACATGCAAGCAAAAAGGGCATTGAACTAAAACCGGAGACCCTTATTTATGCCAAGTACGTAATAGTATTCACAACGTTTCCTGAAAATCAATTTACCGCTTTTGATATCTTAGAATGGTATCGAGTTCGATGGCAAATTGAACTGGTCTTTAAAAGATTTAAACAAATAGCACAATTTGGACACTTACCTAAATACGATGATGATAGCTCAAAAGCTTGGCTTTATGGCAAACTATTCGTTGCTCTTTTGACAGAAAAACTAATAGATTTTGCTACGTCTTTTTCCCCCTGGGGATACTTCATTGTCAAGCAAGAAGACTAAAAGCAAATGGCGTGAATTTGCTTTTATGCTTAATCAAGTAAAACGGGCTATAGAACCAGCGTTATCATTACAGGAAGTTCTTAAGTGCTGGAATGACATTGCTTGTTCTTTAGCAGAAAATACAAGAATCCGAAAAACACAGATATCAAAATACTTCGAGCGCACCTAAAACAAGTTAGCGCTTATGGGGCAGCGCCTGCAAGGTTACGCCTACCCAAATACTTCATCACCGAAGAACTGTCGCAAACCCGCATCGCATGATGAACAAACGATGGAAACAACTCCTCCAATGCCTCAACCGATTTAAACATGATGTCCGTCGCCCACTCCGTCTCATCCGCAGACCAGTAATACTCCGGTTCCAACGGACGAAGAATCTGCGACAATGCCGGGCAACTGCCTAACGCAAGCCCGTTCAGCAGCTTCGCCCAGTCAGTCTTAAGCTGCTCATGGAGCAGAACCTGCGCAGCCGCAATATCCTCTATACGCACAAAACAGTTGCCGTCCTTAACATAATCAATACCTTGCTTCTGAAGTTGCCGCTCCAGCCAATGACGACCATTGAGACAAATGAAAATATTAAACGGCGCCCAACTCTGGATACGAACATGACCAAAACCAAACACTGGATCATTAAAATAATGATACACAAAGACACACTTGCGGGGCGCCATTACCAACTCGAGCTTCTTGCTGGCCTTGTTGCCCTTGACCATCGGCGCAATACAAGGCTCTACCACACTCAACAGGCAGATGGAACCTTCCGTAATCCTCTTATCCGCCGCGATCTGGCGAGCCAACTTCTCCTTATCAACACCGCTGCTCATCAAATACCGCACCTCGATACCCAAATCTTTCGCCCGCGATTCACAACTGTCTCGCACCTGTGCCGTAAGCCCATTGACCCAACCGGAAAAATCCTTAAGCAGAATTCTCGCTTGGTTCATGAATGTTCCCATCCCACGCTCACTGGCCAACCACCGCAATGTCCCGCGAAAACGAATCCTGTCCAGACCGCTTATTGCACCCACGATCCTGTCTCGATATAATTCCATCAACTTATTCATAAGTAGTGTCCTCCAAATTGTCTGATTACTATTTACGAGGATACTACTATACTTTATAATAAACTAAAAATCACCTTTTTGGTTGCGGCCAAAGGCCGCGCTAGGTCCTTTGTGGTTAAACTCTTTTTGGTTACGGCTTTGCTGCGCTATGTTGCAACGGGAGCATTCCCGATTTTTTGTAAAAATGCCATTAGCGGGGGAGGGGAAGAATAGTAACTCAAGTTTCCAGCTTGAGGGTAAAATACCACAAGCAGGATGTTTGTGGTACAATGTACAGTTAGTTAGCCAAAAATCTGAAATGCTCCTGTTCAAACCATATCCCTTGAAGCGTTGTTTTGCCCCAATCACACAAACGGTTACAAAAAATCGGGAATGCTCCTTGTCGCAACTGTCTTTCTATTTTAAACTCGGTTGTAATATAATTTAGATACTCATTCACCCATTTTATCAATCAATGATTCCCTTTTGTTTTAAAATGTTGATGTAATTGTTGTAATTCAATGAACAATCAATTAAGTCTTTGAAATCCTTTAAAGATAGTTTTAACTGCCCTCTAATCTTAGATACAATTTTATCGGGAATGTCCCCTTTCCCATGAGAGTAATGAACTCTTAATATCTTCTTCTCATTTACAGTCAACCACCCATAATTATGTCCCGTAGACCGCGTCTTCAATTCCAGTTTTTTGAATAACCTTTCTACTTCATTTTTCTTCACTTTTTACAATAACCTCCTCTAAGAAGGTTAACCATTTTTTAGGGAATTTACCTAAATTGTCTCTGTCCGCCTGTAAATCTTCATAGATATTGATTATTTCTTCACACAACCGATTAATTGCTTCAAATTCTGTATCAGCATAAGCAAATGCCTCTATATCATCTAAGGATGCTATAAAAATGTCCTTTTCCATTTCAATCGTAATATAAATAGGTTTTCTCAATATATATTTATAGTGTTTTAAAGTATTTAACGGAGTTATCTTAAAATGCCTTTCTATACTATTAATCAATTTTCGGGAAAGCATTTTATACTGTTCATCTGTCAATATATTTGTTTGCATTTTATCCTCTCCGGGTATTTTTAAAGAATATTATGAAATTAAACACAAAATATACAACGTATTTATTACACGTTATTGACCGATTATTTAATACGTTTAATCAAACCCGGTTAAGTCTGGACTTTAGTATACGTTCAACAAGCCGAACTGCCGCTTGGGGTGCAGTCTTCAGTTCTTCTAATAACACCTGTTGATTTTTCAATAATATATCTACTGCCTGTTTATTATCGTGCTGAATAGTTAATTCAGCAATGGCAGCACGTACTGCTTCCCGTGGGCGGTCAAGTGCAGACAGACACAAAGCACGGGTTAGATGCACTTTCGGCATGTTTGGATATTGATGTACCATGGTATCTAATTTAGATAGAGCGGTAACCATGTCGTCAGAATTAATAAGGTTAAAGGCATCCTTGAACATATCCTGAGCCGTAGTCCGTGGCCATTGTAGGTGTGTGGAGCGTTTTTGGATACGATCACTCACCTCTTGAATTTGTTGTTGCTCTTGTAGGTTTAACTCAGGGAGTCGGTAATCAAAATAGTCTTCCTTCAAGACCCATTTCAAAAGCGTCTTACTTTTTTGTACTGCCTCCTGATGGAAAAGAAACCCATCAACGTAAGCATTATGAATCCGCTTATAGATAATTTGTTTATATTGATCATAAGCAGGGACGTTTGGTAAGAATTGATCGAATATCTGGTAGTTAGGGATTTTTATATTTGACAGCCCTTTATTTTTTCTTATTTGTGTATATGAATCACAAACACCCTGATAAAAGAATCGTTTTTCAAAATAGGCTACGGTGAGTCTTTCCCGTGGAATGTGGTGATATACTTTTGCGCCAGGGGCGTAGACCGCCTTGAGTCCTTTTCCTTTCATTTTCAGGGCCAGCCCGGTTTCTCCATCGCCCTGAAAGTGTTGTAGGGATTTTGGTATATTATCCGGATGAAAACCCCCTAAATCAAAAAGCGTTTTCTTTCTTATTGCAAAATTCAATCCCCAGACAAATACGGGATCTATTTCCAATCTTTCTTTTCCCTTATTTAGTAGACTCAGTGAGCCGCATGTTAATTGATCATCTTTCCATGAATAATATTTCTCGACCCATTGGGGAGGGTCAACTTCATACATGGGAAGACTGGGACCTCCAACCATGTGAACTGACTCATCTTTGAGTTCCGCCATTATTGCCGATAACCACCCGTTGACCGCCTCAATATCATCATCGACAAAGACAAGTATTTCTCCCTTTGCTTCCGACATTCCTCGATGCCTGCCGGATAGGAGCCCTGGTTCTGGCTCATATATATATCTGATATTGTTTTTATTTAATAATGCAGCTCGTTCTGTTATCTCCCCTGTGTTGTCTGTTGAGCCGTTATCCACTACAATGATTTCATATTGAGAGGATGGAAAGTCTTGTTCTGCGAAAGATTGAATTGCGGAAGTTAGCCACTTTGAACGATTGCGTGTTGGTATTATTATTGATGCATTCATTACATTTTCCAGTCTTATTGGCTATTGAAGTGGGAAGCATTCCCGATTTTTTGTAATTCGACATTGTAACTATTTCCGTTTTTTTATCTTTGACTACCAGAGGGGAATTTAAATCGACCCTGTTCTCATTTTGGAAAAGCCTCGGTTCTGCAATCCGTAATAATGCAAATATTTTCGTATACCACTCTTTTAATATTTAATTTAATACGTATTTCCTGTTTTGCAGTACCACCGGCTTTATCATGGGTATCTATATGAGTAATTGATAATTTTTGATCAGTGTCCATCATTCAAAATCTCATAAATATGGTTCAAAATATCTTCCAGCGTTACTTCTTTTGAGGAAGATATGGAGGCCTTTTCATGTTTGTGATGTGGAAAAGTATCTATGTCTTTCCAGTGCATTGCATTGTCCCAGCGAATTATTAAATGACTATTTCTGTCTTGCCAGTGAAAAGAGTATTTGCGTCCGTGGGGAAAGGTATAATCCTTTATCAGAAGTCTTGAATCATCCATAAACGTAATTATTGCCTTAAAACGATACGCCAGTGGTTCGCTGTCCCAAACAAGGATTTCATATTTTTTAATAATATCTTTATATTTGTCGAGTATTTCCTTCATTCGCCTTTTATCTCATGGGCTTTTTTTTGCCAATATCTAAAATTTTCAAACGCAAATTCCCAATCCATCAAATCGTCTTCCCATTCAAAATTCTCTTCTTTTTCCATAGATTCGACTTTATGTTTGAATTCTTCGTATTTGCAATCATACTTTTTCTCAAAGAATGCGTTTTCTGCTTCATATTTATTAATTTTATTTAAAATAAGGTTTAAAGCATAGTTCTTTAAAAGCCCTATTGGAGAAACTTCCATCTCCGTATAAATATTTCTTAGCGTATCAGGTATTTCAAGTTTTTCTTTAATATCAGTACTCATTTTTATGTCCTCCTGAATTATTTCTTTCTATTTGCATATTCTTAACTGACGTTAACTATTCAGCATAATTTATCAAACCACCGTAACAGTTCACCCACTCCTAAATCCCCAAGAGGGGACTTTTTGTATTCCCCTCTTGGGAGGGGCTAGGGGTGGGTACTTTTCAAATACCAAGACAATCCGGAAAGAGTGAACTGTTACAAACTACCGGAGTGCAAAGCGCAACTCGTTCCCAAACTCCGGTTTCTCGCCTGTCTGTTGATAGATAGGGAATAAAATCACATGATTCAGACAGTTTATAATTTGTCAAGTCAAACCCTCACTGGAAACAGAGTTTTCCAGTGCAATTTCATTCCCAAACAGTCATCCTGTTGCATTTGCAACACCCAGAAACGATGAAAATGGTTTTATAGCCATATCATATTGCGGTACCTGTACTTGAGCTATTTTTTGTAGTCTTATTTTCGAGCCAGATACTTCACTATGTTCAGTACAAGGTTTGGGAACGAGCCGCGTATCGTTTACGCTGAATAGTTACAAATATGGTCTCTCAAAAATTTAGAGCAATTTTTCAATTTCCTCCATATTCTTTGATATCTTTACCGCCTCTTTTATTGACTCCAGCTTCTCTATCACGGCTATTTTCCTGATACGCTCCAGAAGCCTTAAACCGTTAACTCCATACTTTAGCTCCAAACCTATCTCTATCGCCTCTATTAGACCCTCTATCCTTCCCTTCCTCTCGCCCTCTATCGCACCTTCCGCTCTGCCTTCCTCCCTGCCTTCCATCCGACCTTCCATCCTACCGGTTATTTTACCCTTTTCTATTAATCTCGCCGCTATTGTCATACTTAATTTACCTCCTTCCTCTGATATCTCTTTTAAGGTGTCTATTACCCGTTCTTCCTCTATATCCGATGCATAGTACAAATACCTGATTACACTTTCCAGAAATTTTACCCCTCCTTCCTCTTCAAAATACTGCCTCCCTATTTCAAAGAATACCTTTAGCTTGTCTCCCAGAATTTTGTCATTATATATGTTCCTCATCAATAACATGGTTATTTGGAGGGATGCCCTTCTAAATACCCTGTCCTTTATTTCCTCATTGCTGTAACTACTCAGGTCTGTCAGCAGATATTCAAATTCCGGTATAAATCTTAAAAATTCCTCGTCTATCCCTTCAAAATAGTCTCTGAACCTTCTTGCTTTCCACGTATCTTTGCCGTGATATAATATCACCGGAATTACCGGCATGAGTCTTTGCGCCTGCTTGTTGTTTGATTCCCATATCTTTAAAAGGTATTTCATCAACTGCAGATACGGACATGCTACGGCATAACTCTTGTGCTCGAATAAAAGGGTTATCCGGAGTTCTTTGTCTTTACAGAAACAGGTGTATACAATGTCTGAGAAATGTTCTTTGTGTTCTTCGTCGATATATGAGTTATTATCCTGTGTTAAAGTGGACAAATCCAGTTTTTTCAGGATTTTTGAGGGAAATGTACCACTAAGGAAATCGATTACATTTTCCCGGATGGAAAATGTCTCTTTGAAGAATTTGTCGTGTGGATTGATTATTTCCATTGATGATCTTTCTGTAATATTGCAACACTTTAACTTTTTGAAAAATTCCGACAATAACGATATGCCGCATTAATGTAAGGGGCAAAACATTGCCATAACACGGCATAGTTGTGTGCATAGTATCAGGAGCATCCCTGCGCCTGACCTCCCGCCGGCAAGGATGCTGGCGGGATATTCCTCAAACCGGCAAATGTTTCGTTCATCAATTAATCCCAAGATTCTCTCTCCTTACGAACATATTCCTGCGCATCGATGCCTTTCCAAATGTCTGCCCCCAATCCTTCAATTTCAGTAATTCTATGTTTAGCCCTTTTTTTCATAAGAGTTTTTTTCAGCCCGGCAGAGATGATTTCAACTAAACTTAATTGATCCTCTGGTCTTAGATCTTGAATTCCCCTTACATAGTCATTATAAGTAAGTGATTCCTTTTTAGTAGTCATTGTATATTTCCTTTTCCTTTCTTTTCCCTTATTTAGGAGACTCAGTGAGCCGCATGTTAATTGATCATCTTTCCAGGAACAATATTTATCGATCCATTTGGGAGGGTCAACTTCATACCTGGGAAGACTGGTACCTCCAACCACATGTGAACTGGCTCATTTTCGAATTCCGCCATTATTGACGATAACCACCCGTTGACCGCCTCAATACCATCATCGACAAAGACAAGAATTTCTCCCTTTGCTTCCGATGCCCCTCAATGTCTGCCGGATAGGAGCCCGGGTTCTGGCTAATATATATAGCCAAACAAATATGATTTTAGGAATTTGGCAATAAAATGGCTTTCTAAAAAACAGATTTATTTGACTAAGCATACTATACAAGCACGCCCCTTAATTCCCTCTTTATAGAAGGGACGGGAGGTGTAAATTTTTCGAAAACCTTATTTGTTTGACTATATATCTGATATTATTTTTATTTAATAATGCAGCCCGTTCTGTTATCTCTCTTGTGTTGCCCGTTGAGCCGTCATCCACTACAATGATTTCGTATTCTAATATGGGGTAATCCTGATTGAGAAGCGGGGGTAAAGCAACTTTGAGGTCTTTTGCCCGATTCCGTGTTGGGATTATTATGGAAACATTAAGCATCATCTTTGTCTTTTTAAAAAACCTTTATCTCTATTCTGTAATTTTATTATTTTGCAAGTTTTTAGAATTCTCATATCCAAGTTCTATAAGCAATTTATTCCAACGCCCATTATATGCCGCTTTAAAGGTAGAAACACACTCAGCATCAAAATAGTTTTTCCAATCTCCAACAATTCCTTTTCTCGCAGGGGAATCTTTTGCTTCCTCTCCAGGTATTTGGCCTGCTTTCTTGCTAAAAGAATTTTTTGCCACAATTTCTGAAATTCTATCTTCTTCAATACCTTTGAGAGTTTCCACAGGATTAGAATAGAGTTCTTCATATCGGACTTTATAGGCATTAACTGTATGAAACCAGGCTTCAAGTCTTGTCAATATAAATTCTCCTTCTTAGCATGTGAAAGACTAAGTAACTTCGTTTTAATATCGGAAATAAGCGCCAGTGCTGCTTGATTATTCGGTTCAAGAATCAATATGTCTCTTAAGAATTCTATTGCAGCTTCTATATTTCCTTTGTTTATTTCTATAGAAGCCAAACCGTTTAAGGCATTAAGATTTTCTGGTGAAATTTCTATTATTTTTAATAGAGTTATCTGCGCCTCATCAATGTGGCCTGTTTCAATGTTTATTTTGGCTTTTGCATAAAGCAGGTTAACTGAAGCAGGAAACATTTCAAGCGACTTTGAGACAGTTGTTCTAGCCAACGCAAAGTTTTTTTCATCGATCATTTTTTGAACCATATTGAATAATTCTGTTTCACTGTATGCTGATATTGAGGTATTTATTTCAGATTTGTTGTCTATTTCTCCCCATTTTCCGGAATATACAACCAAACTGGTTCCTTCAATATGCGTTAGTGAGTATCTCTCGCTGATAACGTTCAGTGCCTTCATTACACCCGGTGCGTAATCAGCATAATCGTGCCAGATAATCATCCCATCAGGTTTAATCATTTTGAAAGCATTCAGACTGTCTCTTAGTACGAAGTCGTAATGATGACAGCCATCAACAAATACAATATCCATCTGCCCGTAATATGATGAATAATCGAAACTGCGGGTATCTCCATATAGTTGTGTGATTCTGTCTGCATACGCGCTTGAGAAATGTTTAATGCCTGGTTGATCAGGATAAACGTCCAGTTCAGGATCATTCATATCTGGAGGGTGATAATCTATGTGGCCCTTTGGTGGCAGGTCGAGCGTATATACAATTGCATCGCTATTTGCTGCAAGGTGGGTTGTGGTTGCTCCCTGAAAGGTGCCGATTTCAAAAATTGTTTTTGGATTTTGATTTTTTATTAACTTGCACAGTATTTCCTGCTCATACACAGGCATTTCACCGTAATCGAAGTTTTTGTCAATATTTGATATTACAATAGAATGGTATGCCGGCAGCAGTTGTTCCGCACAACATTTATCAATCTTGCGCAGAGGGGATGAGTGCAGAATTATGCGATTTAATGTGGTTTTTTTGACGACGTCCTCAAACCGGAGTCTGGGAAATACCTCAAGTTTTCCACCTTTTGTACAGTTATATATTTTTACGCCTAATTTTTTTACTTCACGATATACAATGGAAAATTCTTCGTTACCATCGAGCGAATTCTGTATGGCCGTAGTTTCCTTTTTTATAAAATAACTTGGATATAACTCTCTGGCTGTGTTGTTTAATTTCAAAAGGTTGGGGCAGTGTTCAGCAGTTCCGTAAAAATGTGCTTTTTCCATACTCAAATCTTTATAGTCATTGTCGCAACCCACTAAAAAAATTTGCTTAAATCCCATATAAACGGCTATTGGAATCACAGCCTGAATAACAACAGATACCCGAGTTCCATGTAAACGTTTTGTAATATCCAGATTATAGCCAGCATCAACAATTAACGGCGACTCAGTAGTTTCAATATAGTATAGACTCTCATAAGGATGGCCGATTATTGGTTTTGCTTCACAGTTTAAAAAACAAGTAATATCATTTTTCTGCAACCTGGGAATTAGGTCATCTTTGAGGAAATCAGACCGCATCAATCGTGGATTAGTAGCTACATAATAGGTTGGTAGAAGCCTCTCAAAGTTTTTATGGGTAATAAAAGCATTAACCGCAAAAGTAACGCTACCTTTTAACGTTAAAAGGTTTGTCTGATTGATGGAAGGACCGTTACCAATAATCCAGCAAGATTCACCTTCATGCAGTTTATAAAAATCTCTTAATCTTTCTATTTCTTTTTTATTCAGCAATTAATTCACCAATTTTACAATAACTCGTTAAGATATGGTTCAAAAACCAAAATCATATTTCCTTAACCATTCAGAAATTTTTGATTTATCCTCCTGGAAATTTGAAATTGTTTTTTGATCAAAGCTTTTTGTTGTCCTTTCGTATCCTAAAGTATTTAGCTCAGATTGACAATAATACTCAACAACTTCAATTTCTTCGGCAGCTAAGCAAGTATTTTGTTTGCTAGTCTCATTACCTCAATGTTTAGCTGTGATTTTGTTTATTCTTTGCTCTCGTTGATGCTAATTTTTTGTCTGTAACTTGTCTTACATAGTTAATTATGTCGCTCCAGTTAATTTCAGAGAGTTTATTTTGCCGTGGGAAATAAATCATGAAATTTTCTTGTTCAGGATTTGCTGGCGGTTCAACATCTTTTAAAAGTGTCCAATATGCTTCATTTTCATCTTCAATATATTTTACAATGAGAACAACCCTAAGATTGTCCCATAAATAATTGTAAGTTGAAACCTTTAGTTGATGTCTTTCTCTATTATTTAGAATATTGCTTGTCGCAGATGATTTTAATTGAACTATCAAATCCAAGCTACGATATTGTCCTTCTTCACATATTTCCAAATTCAAATCTTGTCCGTAGTCCTTTTTGGGTGTCGTTGCAATCCAATCCTGCGGTAAATGTTGCATAAAAAAGGTCTCCGATTTCTGCTCTAAAGTATGATTGCTATGTCGTTCAGGATATTGCATTGATATCATTTTTTAATTCTCTCTTAGTTGTTTTGTTGTCTCTCTAAAATGGCAGGTAACAGTTTACAGCTACCCGAAGGTGGCGATTTCGAAGCACTAAACTATCAAACTGCACAGAACTTTGATAGATGTACAAAGCTTTAATTAACCACTGAACAGCCATTTTGGGGTAGGTGCTGTTATCTGCTGGGCTTCTTTTATGTTCCAAAGTATTTCGTTTCATATTTCTTTAGTCACTTTGTCTAATGCAAGTATAAAACTTTCGTTTTTTGATTTTTTGAAAATTTCTTTGAGTGCTGTCCAATACTCTGTTGAAACTTCTTTTGAAAGTTGAATGCAACTTATGAAAGCAAGTTTTTCCTCAAAATCAAATGTCCAGATGTAACCCTGTTCCCCTCGTTAACAGCAAAAGCAACACTACCTTTTAACATTAGAAGGTTTGTCTGATTTATAGAGGGACTATTACCAATAATCCAGCAGGATTCACCTTCATGCAGTTTATAAAAACAATTACTTCACCAATTTTACAATAACTTGTTAAGATATGTTTCAAAAACTAAAATCATATTCCCTTAACCATTCACAAATGTTTGATGTATCCTCTTGGAAATTTAAAATTTTTTTTTGATCAAAGCTTTTTGTTGTTCTTTCGTATCCTAAAGTATTTAACTCAGATTGACAATAATACTCAACAACTTCAATTTCTTCGGCAGATAAAATATCTTCCCATTTGTTCACAGACGAAGTGGTTATGGTTTTAGAACCATCAAATGAAGTGTTCGATTCCCATCTTCTTCCTTTATTGTCCTTAAAGTTGCTTAAATTTAATAGGTCATTTGAATATTGAACCTCCAGTAGCTCGCAAACTTTTTTCATTGTTGTTTCAGGCTTTCTAACTAAGTCTTCATACCTTATCATTAAATAGTTGCTATTACATTTATTTAGTAGATAGTTTGCCACTGTTCTTTTCCAACTCCTGATGATGAAAAAGATGGGGTACTTTGCGCCTGTTGCTTCCATATATTTCCCAAAATTTCTGGATGCAACCACTGCTCTGGGATCTCTTATTATGTGAACAACTTTTGAATTCAAGTTGCAATAATTAAATAATGGTTCAATAAATTCTTCACAAAAAACCTCTTTGATTCCTATAAATTTAATATCCCAATTACGTGTAATTATTTGTGAGAGATATAATCTTTCCATTAACTGCATTAATATATACCCGGCGAATCCCGGTTCTATACCGTCAAGATTTTTTGCCAGATCATGTGGCTTCATATCTTTATTCATCTTCTCATTATCGCTGAGGAGGTAGTCCCTAATTTCAGACAATATAGTGCTGAGTTCCGTAGCATTGAACCTGATTAAATGAAAAACTTCACGAAAAAGTTCTCTATCTTTTACTGTCTTAAAGTAATTAATACCCATAGGGTTTTTTTCATCAAAGGGAACCCTCAACATCTCTTTAAAATACTTGTTTCGGCAAGCCTTAAAAAACAACATGTAAGGTTGCCAGCCGACAATTATATTTTTGTGCGTATTCAATGCTGTTGAGAGCAAAGATGTTCCAGATCTGAATATGCCTATAATAAAAAGATTTTTCATATTAAATAGGCTGCCACACTATAAAACTTCCAGGATTAAAGGCATTGAGTCCCAGGACATGAGGAACTTCTAGATCAATCCTTATTTGGCCTTTCTTTTCAAAATCCTTTAATAAAGTCAAAAGATTAATATTATATTCGTTTACTTGAGTATACCGTTTCCACATATAATGAAGAAGGGTATCCTTGTTTCGATATTCGTATATAGGTTCAAAATGAAAGACAATCTTAGGTCTGTTTTCAATCAATGATAAAATAGTTTTTTGTGGCATTTGAGTAATCTGTTCTATGCTATTGTGGGAAAAAACTACTGTACCGTTGATCTTCTCCATAAATTCCTGTTTGGGGTTATAGTAATCAAAGTGAAAGAACTCTAATGGCACATTAAATTCTTTAGCAATGAGATTTCCAAGTGTTATCCCCTCCTGTGTAAATTCTCCACCAATGGCATTTTTAAATAATTTACGTTGATATAAGGTAAAAAGGTTTCTTCCCCAACCACAACCCATTTCAACTAATGTATCGTTTGGTGTTAAATACCTTGTAATAGCCTGAATAATCTGATTGTAGAAAAAATCCCAAAAAACTGGCGTATTTGCAGAATAATAGATATTCTCATATATATGAAACAGTATATTGTCAGAAAAGTGTGTATCAAAGAGGTAGTGAAGTACTTCGTTTATGTTAGTGAATTTTCTTTCTTGATATTTAGACAACAAGCGACCCCATTTTTCACCATATTCATGCGAAACTATAACATTGTTTCGATGTTTTATATCCCAATCAGAAAGACCAAATAATCTTGATGGCCATGGCGAATATCTGGGAAGTTCATTGATTTCTATTTTGGAAGCCTTGACTTCAGCCTTCATTTTTTCAATATCCATGGCTATTGGTTTCCCTTACTCAATTGATTTAGTTCTTCAGGATTCCATTTGGTCCAGTCCCTACCTTCCCATAATTTAGAATAATCAATGCCATAGCTACATTTATTGCAGGGGATTACATCCATACGCTTAATTTTTGAATGGACATTCCTTAAATCGTTCATTTCGGTACTTTGCCAAATATCCTTCAAACTGTTTTTATTTGTATCACCAATGACAAAACTGTCTGTCGTTATGCTACACGGCTGTACTTTTCCATCAAAACCTACAAACAGCCTCTCCCACGGAAACTGGCAAATAAAATCCTTTTTCTGAGGTTCAGTGATGCTGTAGTCTTTCAGCGGGTTATAAACAATCTTGTCACATATAGAGCTCATTCGCGTATAGAAGGCTTCAGGATCTTGAGCAATAGCAGGCCACAGGGTTGTTACACGGATAACAGGTTTCTTCTTCCCTTTTTTCCTCTTCAATTCCTTGAAATTTTTCAGGTTTTCACAAATTGATCGGAACTTTAACGGATACCGTATCTTCTCGTACATACCATCCATACCGTCAATAGATACCGAAATATAATCGACACCATAATCTATTAACTTCTCGGCAAGTTCTCCCTTTAAAAGACTGCCATTGGTCAAAAAAGAAACATTTGGAATCTTCTTGACAACCTTTGCATAGTGAACAAATTTGACAAGATCGTGATTGATTAAAACCTCTCCTCTCCAGCTTAGGCGGATGGAAAAAACCTTATTCTCTGTGCATTCATCGACCAGTTTCCTGAAAAGTTCCATCTTCATATTACCGTATTCACCATACTTTTCTTTCGAAAGCTCCCGGCTGGGGCACATGCCGCAACGCAAATTGCATTTGGCCGTCGTCTCAATGTCGACATGGAGAGGAAAGGCTGATACCTTGCCCATCTTTGGATACATGTTCCACTGGTATCTGTTCAAGTAATATTTTATAATATTCCCTTGATTCCAGTTAAAAATAAAGTTTCTCCACCGGCTATCGAACCTTTTCTGGAATGAATTTACTTTTATTTTCTGAAGCATCATAAATATCTTAGTTGATTAAGACTGCACACGCACTGTAACATCTCTTGGTTCCCTTACCGTCAACTAATTGGACAGCATTCACTGCCAACCGGTTCAGTTTATCCAAATCGTACTTGATCTCATCAATAAACTTACACATCTTCTCATCATCAAGTTCCTTATGAACGGAACCTATATCGATGCATGCTCCATTGCGCTCAAAATATCTAATGGTCTTTTCTTCATGAACCTCATTTGCCAGAGCCATAACAGGCATTCCCATTGAGCACAACTCAAACATAGTTTGCCCGCCTCCGCATATGACCAAATTATTATTAATCAACTCTACATACAAATCCGAAACCCCTTTTTTCACGGTAAATGGATGTGAAAATGCTGCTAGCATCTCATCCATCTCAATGTCATGCATGAAATGTGGTCCGAGAAAAAAATTCACATACATATCTTTTTCATCAAAACGGGATAATACTTGTCCAATCTTTACTGTAGCGCCATGTGTATCACTTCCTCCCATTGTTACCCCAATCCTAATGTCTTCTTGAGGCATTTTTTTCTTGTATTTCAGATTAATTATATCAGACGTAATAATTGCGTATCGAGGCCCGCTTAATACATGTGGAATACGCCCTGAGACCTTACTTTCCTCATCCCAGCAACCTGCAATGGCATTCACAACAAGATCCGCATGGAGCAAACCACCCTTTAAATCATCAAATGATACAACAGGTACCCCCATGGATTTAGTCCGTACAACCAACGTCTCGTCAGTGGAGAGAATATCAAATATCCAAAGATCAGGTTCCAACTCGTCTTTGAAGTATTTTTCTACTATATCTTCTTCTGTAAGATGTACTGGATAAGATAGACATCTAAACTTTACGCTGTCAAGAATTCTTGACGCCACATCATTTCTTTTTAATACAAACAGACAGTCATGCCCTTTTCTTCTAAATTCATCTGCCAGGGTCATCATACGGTACAGATGCCCCATTCCCCTTTCATGACCAGCATCAAGGCGAAAAACTATCAGTTTATTCTTTTTCTCCACCATTTAATAATCTCGGATGTAGTTATCTCGGTTGCAGGCTTAATAAAACCGCTTAACATCTCCTCAATAAATTCAAAATCATCATTAGTATCAATTGTCAGACTGAGTTCGGGGCAACTATTTTGGGGCATACAGGAGAGCCTGACTATGCTAAAAATTCCAGGATTCTCAAGAATATATTCGTTAACATGTTCACGGTGATGCTCTTTGTTACCTTCTAACCATGATCGTTCAAGCGCTTTAAAAGTGAACGCCTCTACGCCGACACCTGTCGGTAGTTTTAAACCTTCTACTTCTTCTATCCCGGTTACATAATCCACTTTTTGACTTGTTATGCATTCAACAACTCTTTTTGCCTCTTCAGGGCATACCAACGGATTGTCACCAGTTGCCCTGATCACAAATTTAGCCCCTGCAGATTTCGCTGCATGGTAGTAACGATCAAGAACATCTTTCTCACCCCCCCTGTAACATAATACTCCTTCTTTAATTGCCAATTTCTCCAAAGTATAATCTCTATTCAGGGTAGAGGTTGCTACGATTACGTGATATCCATCACCAATTCTCTTAAGCCTTTGAATACAATGCGACAACATTGGTCTACCCGCCAAACATCTCAAAACCTTATTTGGTAGCCTCGTAGAACCTGTGCGGGCTTGGAGTATTACTACAACTTCTGTATTGAAATCTGGCTTAAAAGGCATCATGAGGAATTATTTCATTTTCACTAATGTCCTTTTTTAAGGTCTTGCCAACGATGAAATCCATGTATCTGGGAGGTATTCCCGTTCCAGGCCTGATTATTTTCAGGTCTTCTTTTCCAATAACATCGCCACATTTTAAATTACGATTTGCTACAAGGCTTTTTCTTCCATTCCTGCGCCACTTCTTCTCAGAAGGATATATTTTCTTTATCGAGCTTCCCTGAAGAATAGGTATTAAACGAATTTGTTCAACCATCTCCTTTAGCTCTGATGGTTCTATCGATACCTCACAGTCAGGTCTTTTCGATTTTCGATCCAGGGTTATATGCTTTTCAATAACAGAGGCACCCATACTGGCAGCAAGTATTGAAGAAAAAATACCCGCAACATGGTCTGAATATCCAATGGGAACGTCAAAGGCAGAGCGGAGGGTGTTCATAACATTAAGATTGGCAAATTCAGGAGCAGGCGGATAAGATGTCGTACAGTGAAGAAGAACCAACTGATCATTTCCAGTCTTTAAAATTGTTTCTACCGCTTCTTCGACCTCTGCCAGAGTTGACATACCTGTAGATACAATCATAGGCTTACCCTTTCGTGCGATATATTCAAGGAAAGGGCGATTAGTTAAGTCATCAGAACCCGTCTTGTAAGCTGGCACACCCAACTCTTCAAGAAAGTCAACATCATCATAGTAACTGGGTGTCGAAAAAATAGCAATCCCAAGCTCTCTTGCATAATCAAATAGCTCTTTATGGTCGTCTTGAGAAATTTCAAGTTTTTTAAAGAACTCCATTTGAAACATCTTGGAGCCATCTTCAAATTCGAATTCTGCCGATGGATGGGCAATAGTTTCTGCCCTGTAAGTTTGAATCTTTACAGCATCGGCACCGGCTTCTTTTGAAACCTTAATTAGTTTCTTCATCCCATTAAGGTCTTCCTGCATAGCACCGAGTTCAGCGAGTATGAGACAAGGCTCATTTAAGCCTATTATGAATTTTCCGATAGAAATTGTTTTCACCAATAAACTCCTTGAATATTAGTCTGTTTTATATATTTTTAATATATATTTGTGTCCATTTAGTTGAAACCATGCAGGATGTTTTTCATTATCAATAATACGAAGATGATTAAAGTTTTGGATGATGCTTTTACTTATATCGAGTTCATCATGCTTTGTGGTTCTCTTTTCGTAATAAGAGGGCATTCCTATCTGTCCCGAAGGCTGCAGGTCAGGCCATTGATTTAGGAAGGTCAGCACTAAATCAATAGTTTTATCTCCCTGCTTTTTTTTGATTTCTGGTAGAAGTTCTGTGCCATCAAGTTCTATATAGTCTTTTAAATAAATTCTGCCTGAATCTAGTTTTTCTTCAGCTTCAAATAATACGATAGGTATCCTGTTTTTCCCTTCCAATACTTGCCAGCTTACCGGAGACCATCCTCTTCCTTCTGGAAGATCGCTTTCATGCACAACCAAATTATGTTTATTCTTATTTAAAACTTGTTTGGGTATAATAGAAGTGCATCCAAGCAGAAATAAAAAATCACCTTCCACTATATCATATGCATTAAAATAAAGAGATACGTCGTTTTGCTCACCAATTCTTACACTTAAACTCTCTACGTATGGGACT
The DNA here is from genome assembly GCF_900232105.1 of Candidatus Kuenenia stuttgartiensis. Lineage (NCBI taxonomy): Bacteria > Pseudomonadati > Planctomycetota > Candidatus Brocadiia > Candidatus Brocadiales > Candidatus Brocadiaceae > Candidatus Kuenenia > Candidatus Kuenenia stuttgartensis. Next base: position 2,144,841 of record NZ_LT934425.1, on the reverse strand, counting down.
ATCCATGAACTGGGGTCATCCACCAAAATGGAAACTTTAAATCTATTTGAACTATAGCATTTCATGTCAGTCATTTTTGCATTTCATCATTAGATAGTCTAACCCTGAAAGGTGTGGAACAAAATCTTCATGCAACTGTTTATAAAAAGTCTCCTCGTAATTTTGCCAGACGACCCTTATACCTTTTCTTTGAAAAAGTTTTTCATTGAGATACCCCTTGGAACCAGTCCCTGTTAAATATTCATTACCTCCTACTGCCTTAACCAATTCAATTAGCCTTTCAGTTGAATTTGAATTCACATTATAGCTAGAAGCAAAAACAGCGGGAGTATCTATCCCAAGTTCTTCCGCAACAAATATCAATAAATCCATATTTAAATCTATTAGAAGATCGTGTTTTTTTACGTATATTGATTTCAATTTATCAAAATAATATTCAAAGTTCGGAGCTTTCTTATAGTTAACTTCAATAGTTTTCAAGTGCTTGGCTTGCCAATCTGTGCTGTAATCTATCTCTACCTCCAGTATAAGTTGATCATATTTGCCCTTTTTTTTAACAGGTACAGTCAACCATTTTACGCCATCTTTTGTTTTGATTTTATCTCTGTGGTGCCAACCTCTTCGGAGAAATTGCACGTCATCAAGAACAATATACAAATCACTTTTTCCCCAGCGATCAAAAAAGCCTCGCCATGGTAAAAAATCAGGCTGATGAATTGTAACAATCTTACCCATATTCCCTACAAAAGATATCGAACAACTTCAAAGCACTCCGCGCACTCTACCCCAATCTTTTGTCCGTCATTTTGGTTCTGGTTTTCGAAAAAGTCTAGCCAGCTGTTCCTTACCCTTTCAAGTTCTGACTTGTGTGCTTTAATAACTTCACTTTTGTTTTCCATGAAATTAGAAATATCAGAATATACATTTCCCCTGAACATCTGGTCTGTGTCATAATAATTGGGCCGATACATAAGAAATCTTTTTACATGTCGTCCCGCCATAAGTGCATTTTTGCCTACATACTGGTGATCTCTGTGGAGGTCGTGTATCCATGGGGAATACATGATATCTATATTCTTATCCTCAATAATACGAGTAATTTCCTTTGTTAACTTTTCACTGAAAGGAACCAGGAAGGTCTTATAATTTAAACAAATCAGTTCGGCGCCAATGATGTTCGCTGCTTTCTGACCTTCCTGATAAGCGGTTTCAGAATTCCGTATTAATTCACCATTGGGATTGCTATAAGATGAATCTGTAACTACTAGCATGATAACCTTATCACCATTTTTAACATGTTTTATCAACGTCCCGCTGCATCCAAGTTCAATGTCATCAAAATGAGCGCCGACAGCCAACACATTCATTATATTAATTCCTTTTTAAAATATTCACGAACAGCATCACAAACAATGCTGACACTATCTTCATTCATAGACGGATATAGAGGCAATGTAACTTCTCTTTTAGAAACTTCTTCCGTGAGTGGCAGCATTCCTTCTTTGTATCCATACATACGACGGTAGAAATCAAAGAGGTGTGCCGGTGGGTAGTGGATGCTGGTCTGAATGCCATTTTGTTTCATATATTCCATAAATTTAGCACGGTCTATTTCTTCTGGCAACAGAACAGGGAGAATATGATTAGATGATACAGAAATCCCATTCCCGGAAATTACTGAAAGTCCTTGGATTTCAGATAAAGCTTGTTGGTATTTTGTCGCTAATGTCAGGCGTCTTTCATTACTTTTTTGTAGTTTTTCAAGCTGCACAATGCCAAGGGCAGAATGGATCTCATCGAGGCGATAGTTAAATCCAAGGGCAGTAACGTCATAACTAAAGGCATGCCCTTTATGCCTATCAAGGGTGAGGGTAGTCATACCATGAGAGCGTAATGTTCTGATTTTTTTAGCAATATTTTCATCATTTGTGGTAATCATTCCCCCTTCTCCGGTTGTCATATTTTTGTTGGAGAAGAAGCTAAAACATCCTATGTCTCCTATAGAGCCACATCTTTTCCCTTTATACTCCGATCCAGGAGAGTGAGCACAATCTTCAATAACCGGAAGACCACGCTTTCTGGCAAGGTCGGTGATACTTTCCATATTGCAGGGTATTCCGGCATAATGCATAATCTGAATGGCTTTTGTTTTTGCTGTAATTTTTTTTTCAATATCTTCAGGTGAGATATTTAGGTTTGTTACGCTAGTTATATCTGCAAAAACAGGTTTTCCCCGGGTGTATATAATAGAGTTCGGCGCAGCTACGAATGTTAGAGAAGGACATACTACCTCATCGCCTTCTCCAATATCAAGAGCAAGAGCAGCAAGGTGCAGCGCGGAGGTACAGGATGAAACAGCAAATGCATGTTCTACACCTATATACCTGGCAAAGCGGGCTTCGAAATCTTTTGTAACCTCTCCCATTGTAAGCCAACCCGAATAAATCACATTTTGGACTGCTTCTACCTCTTTTTGGTCGAAATTAATGTCAGATAAAGGTATTTTCCACATTATTTTTTTAATTCCTTAAGAAACAAAAATCCATTTTTTTCAAATTCATCAATAGCCTGTATATAATCATCTGGCCTTCCAATGTCAAGCCAGCAGCCATGGAACGGTTTTACAGTAGCAGGCTTTCCTGCCTTTATTAAATCGAGCATGAGATTATCAAAACCGTAAGGTTTGTTATTAGGAATGTATTCAAGTATGGTTCTGTTTGCCATATATATACCCATGCTGACGTTGTAACGGACAACCGGTTTTTCCTTAAACTCCTTCAATTTTGCATTTTTATCAAATTCTAATACTCCAAACTCACTTTTCAATTCTCGCTTATAAGAAGAAATTAAAAAGATACTTTTTTTGTTGATGTGAAACTGATAAAAATCTGAATAATTTAAGTCCGTTAGTATGTCTCCATTCATGACCAGAAAGTCCTCTGGCAAATTGCTTATTAACTTTAACGGTGCAATTGTGCTGAGAGGTTTGTCTTCAAAAGAATAATCGATTTTAACTTTCCATTTTTTCCCTTTTCCGAAAAATGCCTGAATAATTTCCGCTTGATGATTTACGGCCATAGTAATGTGCCTGAAACCGTAAAATGCAAGCTGTCGTACAACAACCTCAAGAATAGGGTATTCTCCTATTGGCATTAATGGCTTTGGAAGAACAATTGTATAAGGCAATAATCTTTTCCCCTTGCCACCTGCGAGTATTATTGCTCGTTTAGACATTGTAGATATCCGTTTTATATTTTGATAGGTTTTTTGGATTGATAAACCAGTTAATAGTCTTTTCAAGCCCTTCCTTAAGAGCATACTGAGGTGAAAATCCGGTATGCTTCTTTAGTTTGGAATTATCACAACACAACCTCAATACTTCAGATGTTTCCGGTCTCAACCTTTCCTTATCAGTTACTAAATGTGCGTCGCTTGCCATAATCTCTTTTATCAGGTTAAAAATCTCATATATAGAAGTTTCATTATTAGAGCCAATGTTAAATATTTCTCCAACTGCCATATCACATTTAGAGAGAGTAATTAACCCGTGACAGGTGTCTTCTACGTAATTCATATCTCTTGTTGGAGATACATCCCCAAGCTTAATCTCTTTTTTACCACTGGCAATCTGAGAGATGATTGTTGGTATTACTGCTCTGGCCGATTGTCGAGGCCCATAAGTATTAAAAGGCCTTGCAATGACTGTTGGTAATTTAAAAGAATGGTAAAAACTCATGGCAATAGCATCCGCCCCAATTTTACTTGCACTATAAGGTGACTGCGGTTGTAAGGGATGTTTTTCATCTATAGGAATGTATTGTGCCGTACCATAAACCTCACTTGTTGAAGTATGAATCAATCTCTTACAACCATTATCTAGCGTGAGTTTATCACGAAATAAGGTGTAAGACAAAGACATCAAGTTGCAATCCAATGATTTGTATCGGGTTGCGACTTTTTTTGTCTAAAAAATTATGTATACACTGAATAATACTATATTTATATTGCATTATATGCCTGTATATACTATTATACACGGAGTATTAATCTATTACGTATACACTAACAACTAATAGCCATGGCTACCATTCAATCTAAAAACTCCAGAGGTTATAAATATTGGTATATTGTCGAATCGCGGCGCGTTAACGGCAAGCCCAGGCCCATCGTCCTGGCCTATCTTGGCAAGGCAGACGATTTATTAAAACAACTGCAAGGTCTTACCGAAAAATTACGGCTCAAATCTTATTCACATGGCGCGGTAGCCGCATTGCTAAGTGTGGCCAATGCCCTGGACGTCCCTTCCGTGATTAATAAATATATAAAGTCGCCACGGCAGTATTGTGCTAAAAAACCTGTTCGAAATAATCTGACCGCCGGAAGTACCCTCTTGTTGGGTGCCGTGGGGAGAGTGTGTGTGCCTACCAGCAAAAGAGGATGGTGGGATTGGGCAAAGACGACTACTGCCGAATACTTACTCAGACACAGCTTGAGTAAAATAGACAGTCAGCATTTCTGGGATTTGATGGATGCACTTCCTGAAGAATCCATTGCAGAAATCGAGCGCGAATTAATTGAAAAGACATTTAAAACATACAACCTTCAAAGCGACACACTGTTTTTTGATACAACCAATTTTTTCACGTATATCGACACAACTAATCTGCGATGCACTATTGCCCGGCGGGGGAAAAACAAACAAAAGCGATACGATCTCAGGCAGGTCGGGTTGGCGATGGTCGTTACACGTAACGACATGATACCGTTGTTTCACCATACCTATCAGGGGAACATGGCGGATGCAAAGGTGTTCAGCGCGGTTCTTGAGACGATAAAAGACAGGATGACCGGATTAGGTTTCGACAGCAAAAAGCACACTATTGTTTTTGATCGTGGAAACAATTCCATGGACAATATGGCTATTGTAGAGAGATTGGCATTGCATTACGTTGGAGCGCTTACACCGTATCATCACAAGCAGTTGGTAGGGGATGCCATGTGTAATTTCAGGGAATATGACGTTGACGGCAGTAAGATACAGGTGTACCATGACAAACGGGTTATTTGGGGGCAGGAAAGAACCGTTGTCGTATTTATTTCCGAGAAATTAAAGGTTGGGCAATTAAGGGGAATGTCTCAGTCTCTGGAAAAGGCAGAACATCAGTTAAAGCTCTTACAGCAGCATCTGTGTAATCCAAAGGGAAAGATGCGGGACAAAGAGGGTCTGGAGGATACGATAAGAAGTGTAGTGAAATGTCAATTTGCGAAGGATGTTATCGATTGGTCGTTAAAAGAGGTATCTGAAGGCAAGTTTCAATTGAATTTTTCAATCGACCAGAAAAAGCTCGAAGAAATAGAAGGGGAACTGGGGTTCAGGATTCTTATGACAGACCATCACGATTGGGATACCGCGGACATTATAAAAGCCTACTATGGGCAATCAAAAATTGAACATGCCTTTAGAAATCTCAAGAACCCCTATCACCTTGCTTTAAAACCGCAATTTCACTGGACGGATCAGAAAATCAGGGTGCATTTTTTTATTTGCGTCCTCGGATACCTAATGGCGGCGATTGTGTGGTATCAGGCAAAAGCGCACGCACAATTTAGTGGAACGTTAGATACCCTGTTAGACACCCTTAATAATATAAGGCTTTCTGCTATGCTTGAAGAAACAAAGGCCAGAGGGAGAGTTAAGGCTACCTACAAATTGGAAGAAATGTCCGACAAGGAATCTCTGTTGATGAATGCGTTAGGCATTATGGATTTCCACAAACATCGGCTGAAACTTCAAGGACTCAGTGTATACAATTGATGTTGTGCTTAACGCATTGACTGTATTTATGTTACGTTGCTTCATGCCTTATTTTGTGATAAACTCACGCTAGCGCTGCCTTGCAAATATTAAGCGTTCCTTTAATGTTTGTGTCAACATAGCTATCTGGAGCGATGTATGAATAGGGTATTGCTACTAATGCTGCTAAATGGAATACTATATTGACATTTTTCGTAATACGATTACAGAAATTATGGTCTCTTACATCTCCCGTAAGAATCTCTATATCCTTTTGGCAATCTATACTTTCAAGCCATCCCCAATTGTTAAACGAATTATAATAACTCAATGCCTTTATGTTTGCACCTTCTTTTACCAAAGCCTCCGTTAGATGCGAACCTATAAAACCATCAGCACCTGTTATTAGTACGGTATTGTTTTTCATCTACTATATTTCTATTTTTGAGTATTAATCAAGGGGGATAAAATCTTCATAATTCAATTATAACAGTAGTCTTTTTGTATAGGGATATTGAATAATAAAAGGTTTGACCAAATATTGTTTGATGCAGAGTTTGAATAACTCGTACCTGAAAATTAGCAATTTGCTTTCCCCATTTAGCAAAAATCACTTAGGCTTATCCGCTAACTCATTTTTTGCCAGGTCAAAAACTCCTAAAGTGAACGGATTCATGTATTATCACTGCTCTTTTTAACGACAACGATGCTTTCTGCCACCGATATAGTTTCACGTGCTCCAACCATGACGCTGTTTAGAAATTGCAAAATGAAGTTGAAAGGCGTGTTATCACAAGCCATCTGGACAGGTATAATATTTTCTGCACACGCAATCTTTTTAGCACCTTCTTGCATTCCCATAAGGCTTACCAGGATTCCACCCTCCGCACCTGTATCAAATATACTGTATGCCAAACTGCCGAGTTTCTCTTGTGGCTGCTTCGAATTCCAATGACGGCATTCAATTATTACAAAACCTTTATTTCCTTGCCGAATGCCTTTGGCGTCTATTTCCCATTCGGTTCCGGATCGCTGACCTTGAATCTTCTGTTTTCCTTCTACATGACTCAGGCCAAATTTGCTTGCTAGCTCATTGAGGAAGTAGGTAGCTACCTCTTCGTACGATTCCCACTTTTTTATAGTTTTTGACGGTTTGGCAAAATCTTTAGTCATATTTGTGTATTGCAAAGTATATATATGTTTTTTTCCCAATTAAATCTGATAATAGATATTCAGTTTCATACAACAATATGCTACTTTCGAAAGCAATAAAAAAAATTCCTCTGAATTCTTCTGGTAAAAGTTCATCTAAACTGGCTTCGCTACATGCCCAGCCATGTTCGTCTGAGTCTTTTGCAAGAGAGTAACTCTCCATTCCACCCACTACAAAAAATATATCTGCTTCCAGTTTGTAATTTTTCGCTTATCAAACTCTGCTGGCATATGGCCTATGGTGGTAACAGTTATTTTCGTATTATTCATGTGGGGAATAATGTGATACTCACAGAAGCCGCCAGCAAATTGCCCGTCAGAGCCGTAGATGTTCTTGCCATCTGGAGCATGCAATTGTTAGCTTATTTTATATTTTCCTTATATTTTTTAGTTAAATAAGCCCTCCAATCACTGTCATTGAATGAAAGGATTGTCTGTGCCTTAGAATAATATCTATTAAAATATTTGACTTCAGATTCAACATCGTCTTGAGTAAGTTTACTGGATTTTATTTCTTCATTAATTTTCTTTTCAATCCAATTTTTTACATATTTCCTATTTTGAGAGTTTGTTACAATTTTGGAAGCAAATTGCTTTTGTTCGTAATGGTCTTTGCGATTACTAAAATATATTTCAATGTAATAATTGATAAACTCAGCTTTTGTATTTTCACTCATCGATGACCAAATATATTCAATTACATTTGTTAATTTATTTTCATCTAACCAAGATCCATATATAGATTCGAAATTCTTTAATAATGCCTTTTCAAATTCTAATTTATTAACACTCTTTAACTTTTTATAGTAATCTTTGAATTTTTCCCACATGAAATCTCTGAGATATGAACTAACAGGATTTCCTATATAAAGACGGTAGTATTTTAAATATATTTTTTTTGTAATTTCTCCTGAATCTAGCAAAATTTCCAATGAGTTTTCTATATTTTCAAACTTACCTCTTTTTGCGAAAACTGATTTTGCGTAAGCATTGTAATATGTTGGATATTCTCTCAATAAATAATTAACAACTTTGATCTTCTCTGCTTCACCAAGATCAGCAATAACTAAATAAATATCATGTTTTGGCATTAAATTGACGTCAAGAATTTTTTTGAGTGTATCTTTTACTACCTGCTTATCTATTTTCTCTATTTCGCGGGCTGTTTTTTCAGCGTTTGACAAATTTTCATTTTCTTTGAGCCATCTTGCAACTGAATAATAGGTTAAATTGTCATAAGAATATAATTTTATACAATGGGTTAGGTAGTCCTTTAGAGATACATCCTTCTTGAAAATTAAATTAATGTCACTTCCATGGATGATAAAAACGTTTCTTCTGCGACCTCTTGCGATTGCAGACAAAAAATTATCTGATAGCTCTTTTTCTGAAATAAACAATCCCAATGTTCCATACAGTTTATTGTCAATTTTCCCAAGAAATGAATATAATTCTGATGCTGCTAAATTTTCCGCAACCCATTTGACTTCAAATAATATGACACGATTTAGAATTTCTATAGCACCATCAATCTGCTCTGATTTATTATCACTAGTATGGTAGCTTCTTTTTAATAGAATATCTTCTTCTTCAAATACATCATTAATAAGCATCTCAAAATCCTGCCCTCTGCCAATTTTTGCAATCTTGGTATTTTTGACCTTGCGAAGCTTTTTGTATCTTATATAGAATTTTTGCTTAGTCATTATGTTTTCAAGCTAATAAATATACGGACGACATTCTATCTATCACAATTATCTTTTGATTTTTAAAAAACCAAATTTCCCGTTTAGGTATAACGTGCAGCTTAACCTTCCTGTTTTGGAGCATCAGCGTAAAAAGCCTGTCTGATTCAAGCTGTTGTTAGTTTCCAGGCAACACTACTCCCGCTTTGCACAACCGCTCCCTCATCTTTTGCAACATGGAGTCCGTAAAACTGTTGATTATATCCCGGTTGCCTCGGTTATTATCAATAACCTCTTGTATCTGCCCTCGATCCAGATTCTCGGAGCGCCTGACAAACACCAGGCGCTCTTTCCCAACCCGGTATCCCTCGAAGGTTCTAAGGGCATTCATAATCTCATTGTAATGCTCTGGTTCTATGAGGAGCGCACTCTTCTTGATCTGAGGCGTCGCTTCCTGCAGAGCTTTGATAAACTTTTGCAGGTTCTGTCGAGAGGCTTCCTTCCATAGCCGTTCTACCCCATACTGAAGCTCCACTAGCGCTGCCCAAAGATCGTTATAGATTTTGAACTGCCCCTCAAAATACAAAGAAAATACGAACTGGCTTCTTTCCCTCTCGGAGTTAAGTTTATTCTTTATTTGCTCCAGTCCAGATGCATACTTAAGCCTGTCCTGCTCAAGTATGCGGTTGGCCCATACTTTGCCAAGCCACGTGCTGAGAGCAACTATTATAAATGCAGCCCCACCAACAGACCCTATCATCGCTCCCGCTATGCTAAATACCTCTGAAACCATCGTGTGTCTCCGTTATTTTAACATTATTATTACGAAATAAGGATGGATGAAACAACTGCGCACCCATCAAATAAAAACTTCCCTTTCAGTTAATCCGTAAAGTTTGCAAACCTTCTGATCAATCTGCCTTTCTACCGCCGACATGTTGGCATTATGGTCGTTTTGACCTGCGTAAGATATTTGATTAACAAGGGAAATGAAGTGTTGTTTTTCTGATTCAGAGATTTTTGGTAATTCTATGGTCTGTGCCGATTGTGAAAACACCTCGTATGAATTTTTATAAAAAACAGTTACCTTGAAATCCCCATTGGAATTAGCAATAATACTGGACCCAAAACGATAATGCAGATCATCGCCCATCCAATCCATCTTAATTTTTTTAATATCGTTACAAACGTTGTCAGTGCATTTTATTTCTATTACCAGATAGTTCAAAGCATTGCTACCTCGTTTATGAAAAATGATGTCAGGGCGGCGATTCTTGTGGTGGCGTTTCGTAATATCCATATCGTGGTTAAGCCAGAAGATATATTTTGCTATTTCGCTGGCAAGATGACGTCCGAAGTTCCATTCAGTCATTCCCGTGCGAGTAGTTTTTTTTAAGACATCAGGCTGTTGCTTGAATAGGTTCTGAATCCCTGAAGCAAGTATAGATCCAATTAGTTTAATCATATTTATCACTCTTGGTAGTGCAATTTCAAAATAACAGGCAATGTGTGCCAGTGGCAATAATAAGATTGATCTCCAGTAAAATAGGGAGGGTTTTAAAAGACAAAAACCCAACTACTTTTATTTTTACCCACACCCAGCACCTCATTTTTCTAAGGGTAAACCATGATTGAATTTTTTAAACATAAACCATGGACAATCTTCCAATGTAGAGCGAAGAGTCTCTTCGCTCTACAACTAAAACGTTGAAATTTTTAACGTAAGATTAGGTTAGCAACTTTAATACCAATATCTTTGGCAAAATGGTTGCGGCGATATGAAGCAAAGAATGTTGAATCCGTGAGGGGAGGGAAGAGGTGATGGATAGGGGTGGCAGAAGGCGTTAAGTGATAAGTGATAAAAAGATAATAAATTAGACCTTCGGCGACTTTTAACTGAATAAACAAAAAGGGGAGACGCATGCAATGCGTCTCTACAAAAACTTTTGTAACACTTTAGTCTTTTGAAAAATTCCAATAATAGCGCTACTTGCCGTAAAGTGTAGGAGCGGAGCATTTGCTATAAACGGTTGTGGGTGCATTCCTGATTTTTTGTAACTTCCGCTATGTTTTAATGAAACGTTGCAGTAGTGTTAACCCTGACAGGGTTTGAAACCCTGTCAGGGTTGTTTCGTCCTGACCCCATCATTAACGGTTACAAAAAAACGGGAATGCTCCCACGGTTGCTGTTCGTTCCTCACTTGAAATATCTAAGCCCACTAAATTCATGTAGTGCGACGAACCTCGTCGCACTACAGAGGACAATTTCCAGTTTCAAATGACTAAAGTGTTACAAAAAAAGAGGTTTTTATAGGGTAATACTGTAAATTAATTAAAATTTTTCTACGATAAAGAGGAAAATTTTTTCATAAGCAGAAAGTGTTAGGAAAAAAGTGTATAAAAAATATACATGATGTTAAAAAAATAGAAGCCCGGACAATTAAATTCCTCAGGACTTTTGTGAGTATAGTTCTCGATGAATTTAGTCCTTTCCCTATTTCCTGGATAAAATATGGGTTTTTCTTGTTAGAGCAGTTTTTCAATTTCTTCCACATTCTTTGCTATTTTCACCGCTTCTTTTATTGCCACCAGCTTCTCTATCACCACTATTTTTCCGATACGTTCCAGAAGCTTTAAACCTTCAACGCCATACTTTAGCTCCAAACCAATCTCTATTGCTTCCTTTAGGGAGCGACCACAAATAACATGGTATTGTATAGTGCCAATAGTATCGTTGTAGTGTCTTTGTGTATGTCACGGTAATAGCCGTTACAACTGGTAAATATAGGCATTGACACCCTCCGGCCATTGTGATAGCATTAGGATTAAGCGGTATTTTATCCGGCGCATTAATCCTAATAGTGTCATTATGCGTTTAGCTAAGTATTCTCATCACAAGCTTTTGGGACTATTCCACAGAGATGTCGTTTTAACTCTGGACAGTATCAAAGAAGCTTTGGGAACGACTTCAAAAGCAACGGTTTTCAGGAAGCTAAAATCGCTCGGACATCGTGCGAGTTATTCCCATGCAGGCAAATACCATACACTGGATAAACTTGCAAGCTATAATAAATATGGCATTTGGAGTTTCAATCAAATATATTTTTCTCAACAAGGAAGTCTTGTATATACTCTCGAGGCCATCATTAATAAATCTCTGGAAGGTTGTTTTGCCTCGGAGCTTCAAACGCTGGTACATGTGCGAGTCTTTAATGCACTGACTCAATTAGTGGTATCTGGAAGAGTCTTGCGTGAGCAGATTGCCGGAGAATATTTGTATATCTCCAAGGTGTTAGGCGCGGATCAACTCGCCAGACGTAAACAATCAATCATGTTGTGTGCTTGTAAGGAAGAAAATGTATTAATTCCCGGCTTTGGGAGTGAGGCGGTTACGGATTGCCTGCAGACATTTCTTTCTATACTTGATGAAAGGCAGAAACGGCTTTATCTTGGTTTAGAATCAATGAAACTGGGATATGGCGGCGATTTAAGACTTTCACTGCTAACCGGCATAAATGTAAAAACAATTGCCAAGGGGCGTCGGGAACTTTCGAGTAAGAACATTACACCGGGACGGATACGTAAGGTTGGTGCAGGTCGTTCTTCGATTAAAAAAAAACTGATGTGGTAAAACTTCTTGAAGAATTGATGGAGGGCGATACTGCAGGAGACCCAATGGGTAAAGGAAAAATATGGACGAGAAGAAGCACACGTACTCTAAAAAAAGAATGCGGTGATAGAGGTGTAAGCGTATGTGCAACAACAGTTAGTAAGCTTCTTAAGGACATGGATTATTCTCTGAGAGTAAATCGCAAAACGATAGCAGAGACACGCCATCCGAACCGTAATAGACAGTTTGAAATTATTAATGAGACAAAAAAGTATTTTGAAGATTCTGGTCAGCCAATAATCAGTGTTGACAGTAAGAAAAAGGAATTGATAGGTAATTTCAGAAATGAGGGCAAGGCGTGGACAAAAATAGTAAATGAAGTTTTGGCCCATGATTTTCGTTCACAGGCAATTGGTGTTGGATGTCCGTTTGGTATCTATGAATTGCTGACTAATCTAGGGACAGTTATTGTTGGTACGTCCTATGACACACCGGAATTTGCAGTCGAGTCAATTAAGATTTGGCTGGATGAATTTGGTTGGAAGAGGTATCCATGCGCAAAAGAACTCCTTATTCTTTGTGACGCAGGAGGGAGCAACGGATTTCGTCCCCGGTTGTGGAAATATGCGCTTTATCAAAATATTTGTAAAGTTTACGGACTCTCCATCAGGATTTGCCACTATCCCTCAGGAGCATCAAAATGGAATCCGGTAGAACATCGTCTGTTTAGTTTTATCAGTAAAAATTGGGAAGGGAATCCTTTGAGGTCTTATGATGTTATGCTAAGTTTAATTGCTGGCACTACAACAAGAGCGGGTCTTCTCGTACAAGCCATTCTTAACGAGAAAGAATACCAAAAAGGAATCAAAATCACTGATGACCAAATGAAAGAAATAAACATAAACAAACACAGTGTCTTGCCAGATTGGAATTATACAATTTCACTTAACTAAATTAATAAAAATACCAAATTATTTTTGGACAGTGCCTTAGACCTTTTATCCGACCTTTCCTTTCACCCTTCCACTCGCCATCTTTCCAGCCCTCCATTATGCCCTCTATCCTACCTTTTAACCTTCCCTTCCTCTCGCCCTCTATCGCACCTTCCGCTCTGCCTTCTATCCTGCCTTCCTCTTTGCCTTCCTTTCTGCCTTCCTCTATACCAGCCAACTTGCCTTTCTCTATTAATCGAGCCGCTATTGTCATACTCAATTTACCTCCTTCCTCTGATACCTCTTTCAGGGTATCTATTACCCGTTCTTCCGATATATCCGACGCATAGTACAAATACCTGATTACACTTTCCAGAAACTTTAATCCTTCACCCTCTTCAAAATACTGCTTCCCTATTTCAAAGAATACCTTTAGCTTATCTCCCAGAATTTTGTCATTATATATGTTCCTCATTAATAACATGGTTATTTGAAGGGATGCCCTTCTAAATACCTTGTCCTTTATTTCCTCGTTACTGTAGAAACTCAGATCAGTCAGCAGATATTCAAACTCCGGTATAAATCTAAAGAATACCTCGTCTATCCCTTCAAAATAGTCTCTGAATCGCCTGACGTTCCACGTCTCTTTGCCATGATACAATATCACCGGAATTACCGGTATGAGCCTTTGCGCCTGTTTGCTGTTCGATTCCCATATCTTTAAAAGGTATTTCATCAACTGTAGATATGGACATGCTACGGCATAACTCTTATGCTCGAATAAAAGGGTTATCCGGAGTTCTTTGTCTTTACAGAAACAGGTGTATACAATGTCTGAAAAATGTTCTTTGAGTTCCTCGTCGATATATGAGTTATTATCCTGTGTTAAAGTGGATAAATCCAGCTTTTTTAAAATTTCCGGGGGAAACGTCCCGCGAAGAAAATCGATTGCATTCTCCCGTATGGAAAATGTCTCTTTGAAAAATTTGTCGTGTGGATTGAACACCTCCATAAATGCAAGTCCTCCGTTTTTTCTATAAAAATCTTTACCTCAAAGAAGGTTTATCCTTTATCTACTTTTGATTTTAAAGGATATTTTTACGGATTTTCAAGGTTGTCAATTTCCAGATCAACATCTAAATCCGGCCAATATAACCGGAAGACCGTAGATATGAACTACCATAATCACCTTTATTTTCTTATTCCCTTTTCTATCAATCTCATCCTCAAGCTTAATCTTGAGTTTCCCCACATCCATATTCCAGGTAATGGGGCCAGAATCTACCAAAACTGGTATTGCACCTGCACGAACTAGTATTGTTTTGATTAGGCGATTAGTAGATTCATATAATTTGTTTAGCTTGTGGTCAATCATACTTATATCTGCCTGGTGAAAATATCTTACTCTTAAACGATATTCCAGTAAATTCTTGCATTTCAACCTGCTTTGACTCTTTCAGATTAAAAAATTACGCTTGAAAAAAGACTAACATGACCGATCTGGCTCGAAAATAAGACTACAAAAAATAGTTTAAGTACAGATACTACAACACGATATGGTTATAAAACCATTTTTCATCGTTTCTGGGTGTTGCAAATGAAACATGATGACTGATGACTCATTTTGTCATTACGCGGGTATCCGCTTTGTCATTGCGAGGGTCTTTTCCGAAGCAACCTCATAAACCGTAATAGAGATCCTTCCATCCTGCATTCATTCCATTAATTAATTCTATTTTTTAGCCCTTGAGCCACCCTTAATTTGCTTCTTTCTCCCGCGATATGGCGTCTCTTATGTCACAAAATATCTCGTAGTATATTGATTGCTTCGGAAAAGACCCTCGCAATGACAAGCGGAGCCCCCCCCCTGCAATGACAAGCAGAGACCTTGTAAATTACAAGCTGATACCTTTTGGATGGCCCTATACATTTGAACCGGTACAGAAACAGAAATGCCAGATGTTTTCGACTCGAAAGTAAAACTACAAAAAATAGCTCAAGCACAGGTACCGCAATATGATATGGTTATAAAACCATTTTCATCGTTTCTGGGTGTTGCAAATGAAACATGATGACTGCTTGTTTGTACAACAAATTGCCAGCAAGAATACGTATATAAAAATTATGAACGCCTGAAAGCTGATCCTTGATGGCTTTTCTCTATTTGAAGGCACGTTAAATATTTTACATCAGAACAAAAAGCACTTATAAAAATAAAGAATTGCAAGGCACATATTCAAATTTTACCTATATTGGAAATATGTGAACAGAGATACTCCGTGCGGTTAACTATTTTGTTTCATAAATATATGAAGCTGATTTGTTCATTCGTTTCATGACAGAAATAACCCTCAACCGAGGATATGATACATACCAAAAATCCTTAAACCCGGGCAACTTTGTTATGACAACTTTTCCACTTTTTCCCCAATACTATATTCTTTTCTGTAATTATGAAATAAATTATCTTATCCGGGTAAAAGAATCACTGAAATACAAGGTTATTATTGCAGCAATATTTTTTTTGTGACTGCATGCGGGATATACTTTTGCGTCCCACGGTATCTGGGAAAAAATTTGTTTCCGATGTTTGCAGAATCTTACGGATTCAAACATGCGTTTTGTGATATGAGAAAATTAGTAACACTTTAGTTTTTTGAAAAATTCCCGTGATAGAAAAAATACCATGTAGCCCCGTCAGGGGCGGTCTGTTTGTAGCGCAATAAAATTCAATAAGGTAAATAGCTCCGTAGGAGCGGCCTGTCCGTATTCAGGCAGACCTGTTTAATATGGATTTACAAGAGACAGGTCGCTCCTAACGGAGCTAATATCTGTTATAATATTCTATTTTGCTACAAACAGGCCACTCCTACGGAGCTTATAGGTAATACATTTTTCAAAAAACTAAAGTGTTACGAAAATTAAGCCTTCACGAATTTGATTTGTTTGATATGTGACTGGGAGAAAAGGAAGTTGCACAATATATTTCATTTCTGGCCACCGCAAAATGTTGCAGCAAACACCAGGAATCAGGCGTTAAATGCCCTTGTTTTCCTCTACAAGCAGGTGCTCTATATGGAATTGGGTATATTCCAGATTTTTTGTAAAAAAGAAAGCCGTTGACTGATATTTTACTTGAACGGATGTTCACCCCTGCCAAAACGCATAAGTGCTTAATATATAGTTTGTTAAGGCTGTATTTTTAATAAATATGTAGTCACTAATATATTGTTATTATCCGACAATATACTTGACTGATAATGGTTGTTATCTGTACAATGGTGGACATGCATATTGTAGAGAACAAGTCAAAATCCGGTAAAAAAATCTATCGATCTACCCTTCTGCGGGAATCGTACCGTGAGGATGGGAAGGTCAAGAAACGCACCATTGCGAATCTGTCGAATTGCACTCCCCTGGAGATTGAAGCGATAAGACTTGCACTCGCACATAAAGACGATCTCTGTGCATTGGGCGCATTGTCAGAATCGGTGAAACTCCATGAGGGTTTGTCTGTGGGAGCAGCGTGGAGCGTGTACCAAGTGGCAAAGGAATTAGGGATAGAAGAGGCATTGGGAAAGGACTTTGAAGGAAAGCTGGCGCTTTGGCAAGTAATGGCAAGGGTAATAGGCCGGGGGTCAAGACTGTCTGCAGTAAGGCTGGCGCAGATACATGCTGCGGGTGACGTCCTGGATATGAAGCGTGGGTTTGACGAGAACAATCTGTACGATAATTTGTCATGGTTGTCAGAGAATCAGGCAAAGATAGAGCGAAAGCTGTTTGAGTTAAGACGAGGAGGCAATAAGCCGAAGTTGTTTTTGTATGACGTGACGAGCAGTTATTTAGAGGGGAAGTCGAATCATTTTGGTGAGTACGGGTATAATCGTGACGGCAAAAAGAGGAAAAAACAGATAGTGATCGGTATGCTTTGTGATGAATTCGGGGAGCCGGTATCAACAGAAGTATTTAGGGGCAACACCCAGGATCCGAAGACCTTTGAATCTCAGGTAAAGAAGGTATTAGAGCGGTTTGGATGCAAAGATGTAACGATTGTAGGAGATCGTGGGATGATCAAGACGGTGCAAATCGAAAGTTTACCGGAAGGGTTTCATTACATAACGGCGATAACCAAGCCGCAGATAGAGTCGTTGATAAATAAAGGGATACTGCAATTAGGATTGTTCGAAGAAAAGCTCTGCGAGATAAAGGATGATGAGGTTAGATATATTCTGAGGCGCAATCCGGTAAGGGCGGAAGAGATGTCAAAGACCCGTGTATCAAAATTACAGAGTATAGAGAAATACATCGTGAAGAAGAACAGTTATCTGAAGGAACATCCTAAGTCGTCAGTATCGAAGGCCCTGGAAACAACAAGGGAAAGGCTAACGAGATTGAAACTTGATGGGTGGGTGCAGATAAAAGAAGAGGATAGGACGCTAAAGATAGAGAGAGCTGAGGAAGCATTAAAGGAGGCATCATACCTTGATGGTTGTTACGCAATCAAGACTGATCTTGAGGAGAACGAGGCGGATACCAATCTGGTACATGAACGATACAAGGATTTAACGGAAGTGGAGAAGGCGTTTCGGGACTGTAAGACGGTGAATTTGGAGGTTCGTCCGGTGTATGTAAGAAAGGAGGATAGTACACGGGGACATGTGTTTGTGGTAATGCTTGCGTACATGATAATTCGAAGGCTGCGCAGAGCGTGGAAGAATTTTGACTTGACGGTAGAGGAAGGTCTCGCACAATTGACGACCATTTGTTCGATGGAAGTAACAATCAAAGGCCAAAAAGCTAGTTGCCAGAAGATCCCGCGTCCGCGGCAACAATCACATGAATTATTAGAGGCATTACAGATAAAGTTGCCAGAAGTATTGCCAAGCCGGAACATACGGGTAGTCACTAGAAAAAAGCTTGCTGTTCGGCGTAAAAGCCAATAAATATAAGGCTTTTACGGCACTTTTGTTTTTTGACTTGGGGTGAACATCCGCTTGAATGTGTGTAAATTCATGGAGCGAGCATTCAAAATTATTCATTATAACTTGAACCCACCCCTTACCCTTCCCAAGAGGGGACTCCAAGTATTCTCCTCTTGGAAGGGGTAAGGAATGGGTAATGAGTTAGTTTATGGCTATGAAAAATTGCTGCTGAAATTTACAAAAAATCGGGAATGCACCCTATTGGAATCGTTGAGATCAAGTATAGAATTAGGGGAATTTGGACAGACTCAACGAGCAAAGCCAGAGTGTTTGGGGTCAAACCTACTACTAAATCTTAACTCGATTTTCTCACAAACAGGTGAATCTCTCCTTCTTCTTCGTTTATCTCTAAAAGCTCATTTCCCGTGCTATTGCACCACGAAACAATGTCTTTTTTAATTCCTTCATCTGTAGCGATTATCTCAAGTATTTTGCCCGGCGCTATTTCGTTCATCTTGCCTGCGGTTTTAAAAATGGGCATCGGACACATAAGTCCGTAACAATCGAGTGTTTCATCCGCTTTCATTGCTATGAATCCTCTCTTTATTATTGCATAAAACGCAATGCGTTAATTTGGCCGGAAATCGGGTTCATGGTGGTGATGCTCTTCGTGTGAATGCCCCTTCTTTTTCTCCAGGCCTTTTCCAGTTGTTTTCTTAAGGTAGTCATCGATAGCGGCTTCAATTGCTTCTTCTGCCAATACAGAACAATGCATTTTTGCCGGCGGCAAGCCATCCAATGCTTCTGCAACTGCTTTATTGGTAAGCCGCAACGCTTCGTCAAGCGTTTTTCCTATAATCATTTCTGTAGAAATACTGCTAGTTGCAATAGCCGCCCCGCAGCCGAATGTTTTAAACTTTGCGTCAACTATTACATTATCCTTCACCTTAATGGACATCTTCATGATATCGCCGCATGCAGGGTTTCCCACCTCGCCAACGCCATCTGCCTCAGCAACTTCTCCTACATTACGCGGATTTGCAAAATGATCCATTACCTTTGCGCTATATTGCATATATATACCTCCTTATTATTATTTTCTGTTATTTCTGCTGGTACAATGGGGACATCTGTCGAAGACGTTCCACAATGGGAGGCATTTTTTCAAGGACACATTCAACGTCTTCTTCCGTATTCTCCCTCCCGATACTAAAAAGTACCGTACCCTGAGCCAGCGCAGGGTCTACGCCTGTCGCCATTATTACATGTGACGCCTTCAAAGAGCGTGAAGTGCATGCGGAACCGCTTGAAATTGCAATGCCCTGCATATCCAGAAACAACAGCACCGATTCACCTTCAATAAATTCTATGCACACGCTCAGATTTCCCGGAAGCTTGTTTGTCAAATGCCCGTTTATATGGATATGGCTGATTTTTCCCAACAACCCGTCGTGCAGCATGTCTCTTAATTTCTGTATCTGTTTTGTTCGTTGCGGCATTTCGCTCTTTGCCAATTCAGCCGCTTTTCCCATACCAACAATGCCGATAACATTTTCCGTTCCAGCCCTTCTGCCACCTTCCTGCACCCCGCCTTCTATCAAGGGAAGAAGCCTTACCCCTTCTCTCACATAAAGCGCACCAGTTCCTGACGGGCCATAAAATTGGTTTGCAGACATGCTTAACACGTCAACCGCCACATCTGCAACATCTATAGGAATATTTCCTGCTGCGGCAACGGCATCTGTATGGAAAATAATGTCCTTTGCCTTAACAACCGCCGAAATTTCTCTGATCGGTTCGATTGTCCCGATTTCGCCATTGGCAAACAGTATCGAGACCAATATCGTTGTCGGTTTAATCGCATTTTTTACATCGTCAGGATTTACCAATCCATACTTATCAACCGGCAAACAGGTAATTTCATATCCTGATTTCTCCAGGGATTTCAGGGGATTAAGTACGGAAAAATGTTCTATTGCAGAGGTAATAATATGATTACCTTTCTTTTTGTTTGCGGCAGAGATGCCTTTTATTGCAAAATTATTTGCCTCCGTTCCGCTTGAGGTAAAAATAATTTCGTTTGCTTTTGCGTTAATAAGATTTGCCACACTCTCACGCGCACTTCGTATTGCATCGCTTGTAAATCTTCCAAACTGATGTATATTGGAAGGGTTGCCATACCCTTCTTTTAAAAATGGGATAATTGCATCTATCACCTGTGGATGCATTGGCGTTCCCGCGGCATTATCCATGTAAAGTTTTTCCATTATACCTTCCTTCTTTTCATCCTAAGTTACTTTTTCCAATTTCGCATATGCCAGCATGAGATTCTTTGTTCCGCCGACATTAAAACTCACTTTAACACTTGCCTTCTCATTGCTTCCCTGCATTTCCAGGACCCTTCCGATGCCAAACACAGGATGCCGTACCACCTCGCCGTTTAAAAAAGTCCGGACATTTCCGGAGGGAAATACGTCACTTTCTGATAACACATCGCAGGCTTCCACTGCGTCGTTTTCCCATGAATTACTCTTCCCCTGATATTCGTAAGAAAAATGGTTTTCCGTCTTATCCAGCCTATCCATGCAGTCAGCATGTATTTCATCTAAAAACCGGGATGCTACACATGGTATCAATTGACCGTATCTCATCCTCCTTTTTGTGTACGTAAGAAAAAGCCTTTTCATCGCCCGGGTTATGCCCACATAGCACAACCGCCGTTCTTCTTCAATTTCTTCCTCTGAAATCCGCGATTCTGAATGAGGCAATAAACCCTCTTCCATACCGGAAATAAACACGACAGGAAATTCCAGCCCCTTCGCCGTATGCAATGTCATAAGCGTCACCGCTTCCGCCATGTCTTCAACCGTATCCAAATCGGAAATAAGCGCCACTTCCTCTAAAAAACCCTGCAAAGAACCGTCAGTATGGTTTGCATCATATTCATGGGCAGCATTCACCAATTCTTCCACATTCGCTATGCGGTCCTCAGACTCTTTTTCTTCAGATTTTCTGAGAAAATGGATATACCCTGTTTTGTCAATTATGCTTTTAAGTGTTTTTTCCACTGACGTCTCCGGCATATGGCGCAAGACCATAATTAGTTCATAAAACCTTTTTATTGCCGCGGCAGATTTGCCGGTGACTTCATGAATTGCATCCACAATCCCAATGGCGTTGAATAGTGTTGACTCCCGGCTCTCAGCCCATTCTTTTATTTTCTTAACTGTAGTAGTTCCAATACCGCGGGCCGGCGTATTAATCGCACGTTCTAACGCCGAGTCATCGCATGGATTTACGCATAATCTAATATACGCCAGTATATCTTTTATCTCCTTTCGCCGGTAAAATTCGACGCCGCCAACTATTACATAGGGAATCCCGGCATTTCTGAGTGCTATTTCCAGCGTCCTGGATTGGGCATTGGTACGATAAAACAGGGCTATCTCCGTATATTTTATTCCATTTCCGCGCAGCGCCCTGATTGTTTTTGCGATTTCTTCCGCCTCGCTATGTTCATTCTCGCAATGTATTGTCTTTATCTTTTCCCCATGTTCATTTTCCGTCCAGATTTCTTTCTGCTTCCTGTATTTATTTTTTTGAATAACACTCGATGCCGCCAGCAGGATGTTCTTTGTCGAACGATAATTTTGCTCCAGTAGCACGACCCTGGCGTCGGGATAGTCTTTTTCAAAATCCATTATGTTTCTTAAATCCGCACCGCGCCAGCCGTAAATCGACTGGTCAGGGTCTCCCGTCACACAAATATTTTTGTATTTCTGTGCTAGCAGCCGTGAAATAGCATATTGAACAAAATTAGTATCCTGATATTCATCGATGAGGATATATTTAAACCGTTCCTGATATGAAGACAATACATCCGGGCGTATTTTTAAAAGTTCAACCGTCTTTATGAGAAGGTCATCAAAGTCCAGAGCATTGCCGGATTTTAGCATGGTATCATATTTTTTATAAATTTTTGCAACCATTTGGTGATAAATATCTGACGCTGTTGCAGCGAATCGTTCATGGTCGATAAGTTTGTTCTTGGCATTGCTGATGGAACTTATAATACTCCTCGGCTTCCAGTGGGCGGTATCAATCTCTAAATCGGCCATGATGGATTTAATCCTGTTCAATTGATCCACCGTATCGTAAATGGTAAAATCTTTTGAATAACCAAGCAATTCTATATCTTTTCTTAAAATTCTTGAGCACATCTTGTGGAATGTGGAGACCCACATTCCTTTATGAGAGGAAAATTTTTTCACCCTTTCAGCCATTTCATTTGCCGCCTTATTGGTAAATGTTATGGCCAATATATTGTATGGGGAAATACCTTCCGACATTAAATAGCCGATACGCCGTGTGATTACCCGTGTTTTTCCGCTACCCGCGCCCGCAACAATCAAAAGAGGACCGTCAATATGGGTAATCGCTTCACGCTGTTTGTCCGTAACATCTTCTAAAAATTTCATTTGTATTTTTCCGCAATTAAACTTGCTATCGCCTTTTTATCGTCTAAAACGAGTTCCCGGTAATAAATAATCTTAAAATCCATGAAAAAATACAGCAGCTCATTCGGTTTTAATAAATATTCTTTGTTCTTAGGCCCGTCAAAACCGCGTTCAGCATTCTCAACAGTAAAGGTCTCGTACATGATCATTCCCCCGACCTTGAGAGAGTCCTTTATTTGAGGAATGAGATCCCTTTGTAAGTAGTAAAAACAGGTTATTGCATCATAGGAATTTTTGGGCAATTTATAGTCTTTCAAATCCGCTACAAATGCATTAATGCGGACATTGTTTTCTTTTGCCAGATTTTTTGCCTTTTCAATGGCGACGGCAGAAACATCGCAGCAGTCCACCTCGAACCCGTTTTTTGCCAAAAAAACGGCATTGCGGCCTTCGCCCGTTGCAACATCCAATGCTTTTCCTTTGGGTAAAAGACTAATATGTTCCTTTAAAAATGCGGTAGGCTCCCTGCCAAAAATATATTCCTCCGTCTTATATCTGCTATCCCAAAACAATTTATCCTGGTCACCTGCAAATAATACAGTTACACATATTAAAAAAAACATTATAAACAAAAAACCAAGATAAAAACTATTATATTTTATGATCTTCAGCATTTTTGGATGCATTCGGGGATGGGTTTTAAGAAATTTATTTGCGGTTTATCTGTAGAAAATACTTACAGGGAAAATTTGTTGGGTTTTTGTCTTTTGAATCCACAACTGATTTAAATATGAACTATGAATGTTCCGTTTTCTGTTTTGTCTGTGATCTTTGACGGAAATAAAATTTAAGAGGAATTTCCGGGAATGCCAGTTTGCGGCGAAGCTGATTACCAAGGTATCGTTCATAATTATTATCAAAAAGTGTGGGGTCATTTACAAATATTACAAATGTAGGGGGGGCGACACTTATTTGAGTACAGTAATATATCCTCGGTGTTTTTGACTTTCTTTGCCCGGGACGTTGCAACTTCAGGGCATCTTCTACCACCTTATTTAACTCCGACGTTGAAACCCTTGTATTGGCCTGCTCATAAAGATCCATCGCAAGGTGAATCATCTCGGCAACGTGATCGTTGTTTTTGGCGCTAATAAATGAAATAGGGACAAATGAAAGACCCGGCAGGCTTTTATTTATATACTCATGATATTCTTCTGTTTCAATGCCCTTAACCAAATCCCATTTGTTAATAACGATCACACATGGTTTTCTTTCCAGGTCGATGTACGCCCCTAACTTCTTATCTACATCTGAGATTTTGAGGGTTGCATCAATCAGGAACAATACCACATCTGCCCGCCGGATAGACCTTTCCGCACGAGCCATGCTGTAAAATTCGATAGAATCTTTTACCTGGCTTTTTTTGCGTACACCGGCGGTATCTATTGCTAAAAACTGTTTATTATCCATTTCAAATTTCACGTCAATTGAATCCCTTGTCGTTCCAGGCACCTCGCTTACAATGACACGTTGCTTTCTGGCAAGGGTATTAATTAAAGTGGATTTTCCCGCATTTCGCTTCCCTACTATTGCCATTTTCATAATAGGTACGGAATCTGTATTGTCGTAAGGTTCCTGGAGAGGAAAAAGAGAAATGATTTTGTCAAGCAAGTCCGACCTGCCATATCCTTCTATTGCAGAAACCGGGTGTGGTTCTCCAAAACCCAGTTCGTTAAATTCGCCCATTGAATGCTCAAATTTCGGTGTATCGACCTTATTTGCGATAAGGATTACTTCCTTTTTTACATGCCGTAATCTTTCTGCGACAATTCTATCTAAAGGCGTGACGCCTTCGCGTACATCAACAACAAAAAGAACAACATCCGCCGCCGCAAGCGCTACTTCTATCTGCATCTCAATATCTTCTGTAAGGCCGTCTGAATCTGTTATCCCCATGCCGCCAGTATCAACCAACTCAAACACACAATCCTTATGGCGTATTTCGGTTGATACCCGGTCTCTGGTTACACCGGAGGTAGGTTCAACAATAGATATTCTCCGTCGGGAAAAACAATTAAACAACGCAGATTTTCCCACGTTTGGCCTTCCGACAATTACTGCTACCGGTATTTGCATTTTTACCCCAAATTGATTGCTATTAAATTAGGTTTGGTTTTAAAAGACCTGTCACAATTATTTATTGTGTCACGGCTCCATCAAACAGTGTGGAAGGAAATGCATTTGATGCTCTGCATGAATTGAATTGGCAAGGCAATACGATTATTCCTTAAATTGGTCACTCCGGACATCATCATTGTGTGTATTTTCGGAAAGTTTCTTTATATCATCATTTTTAATATCAGTCGTCAGTTCATTCCGGCTGTTATTTTCCAAATACACATCGGTAACATTGGTACTATCTATTTCTTTTCTCAATAAAAAATAAATAACTGTTTTCGCGGAAAATACATAGTTAATAAAAAAATTCCATACGGCCAATTTAATACAAAAGATATAAACAATCAACATGCCCGCAAGGAATTTCAGAGACCACCCGGCAAGAACAGATGCCACTGCCTTTGATTCGTCAGCAGGCTTCATGCAAAAGCCTAAACATGCAATATTATATCGTTGCAGTATATATGCTTTAACGGTATAAAATTTTTCTCCCATCCCAAATCCTACCGTACAGAAAGACAGATGAATCACCAGCCATGCAAAAAAAGCAACTATTGAAACGCAAATAATGCCATATACTATATATATTCCACAATACCCCAAAAACCGTTTTGGTCTTGAAATTACATAACTGTATGCACGGCTTACCGCGTCAAATGCATCCGACCCTTCAGCGCTAATGGTAGGGTACATAAAACACATACCCAATACACCTATTATCCCGACTAACACCATCAATAAGCCGGCAACAAAGGCAAAGGGAAACCCTAAAGCAACCACACATTCCCCCAATACCGGTATCCTTCCTATTAAACCGCCAATTACATTGCATATTCCGAAAAAAAACACCCCTATAAAAGGAATCATTGGCGACCAAAAAAATGACCAGAATTTTTTTCTGGCAAATATAACAGCATCTATTAACCTAACATTTTCATCCCTCGCATAATCCAGTGCAGCTATTCTGGTAATTGCACCGCCAAAAAATGACCATATTGCCAGGAGTCCCAGAGCAATTGTTATAAAGAATATAAATCCGCCCACACTGAACATCGCTGCGGCAGATGAAAAATTTGCTCCATGTATGGGGCAATTATCCCGCATCGGGGATAAAATAATTTTCGTAAAAAAGAACGGTGATAAATTTATTATTTTTAGTGCAGAAAAAAAAGATGCCGCCGTCATACACCAGGCTAAACTGATAAGAAGGCCTGCATACCCGAGAAACATCATCTTAGGATCAAATGCCATTTTAAAAGCAACAAAAATATCGCGCCAGCTATGTACGTGTGTCTTTGTTTTAACCATCCATTTCCTCTCCCTTTTCATATATACATGTTGACCCGTCACTCCCCATCGGCTCCCCTATACAGTAACTCTCATCCAACCAGGCACCAAAATCAACCAATTTGCACCTGTTGCTGCAAAAAGGGAAATAGGGCAAATCCTTAATCACCTGGTAAAAGAGTATTTTTCTGCAATTCGGACAATTAATTTTCTGCATGCGTTTTTTCTGTCTTTTTCTCTTGTTTTTTATCCTTTGTTTCCGGCTTTGCTATTTCTGATTCTTTTTTTGCACTGGATTTATATTCTTCGCTCCGGTAATCCGTCTGGTAAAATCCTGAACCTTTAAAAATTATTGCCCCACCCGTCCCAATAATTCTTTCCACAGAAAAACGACCACAGGAAGGACATTCCTTCACCGGATCTGATTTTATAGATTGAAACATTTCAAATTTATGACTACATTCATTACATCTGTATTCGTATGTTGGCATATATCATACTTAATTTTTACAGCAGCACAAAAGAGCCGCAATACAATTAAGTTGTACCTCCTTTCAATAAAAAATATTATGATACCTGTTTCATTTTTTCAATAAACTTCTTTTGTCTGGAAGAAATATTATTTTTTTCCAGCTCGGCGAATTCTTTTAACAATTCTTCCTGACGCGAAGAAATCTTCGTTGGTGTTTCAACTACCACCTGAACCAGCAAATTACCTTTGCCATGCCTGTGTATATTAGGAAACCCTTCACCTTTAATAGGGATAATCTCGTTATTTTGTATGCCCTTAGGCACTTTCACCTGAATGATATTGCCAGACAATGTCGGGACATCAAGTTTGCAGCCTAATGCCGCCTGTGCAAAACTAATGGGGACTTCACACAATACATCGTTTCCATGCCTCTGAAAGATTGGATGGGGCGTGACGTGGACATCACAATACAAATCACCGGAAGGTGCTCCATTCTCTCCTGGTTCGCCCTGTCCCACCAGTCTCAGTCTTGTGCCATCTTCTACCCCTGCCGGGATCTTTACCGATATTGTCGCCCTTCTTGGATATCGTTTTGTTCCGCCGCATTTTCTGCATGGCGATTCGATAATTTTGCCAGTGCCACGGCATTTAGGACATGTAGTGCGCAATGTGAAGAACCCTTGCGATTGTTGCACCTGTCCCTTCCCTCCGCAGTAAGGACACGTAACCGGAGAAGTACCTTCCTTAGCGCCAGTACCACGGCAAGCATCGCATATTTCCCTTCGCATAAGTTCGATCTTTTTCTCTACGCCGGTAGCAACTTCTTTAAACCCCATCTCGATATCACATTTTAAACTTGCCCCTCTTTTACCGGCTTCTCCACCGCCTCTTCCCTTGCCAAAAAATTCATCGAAAATACTTCCGCCACCAAATATATCTCCAAACGCATCAAAGATATCCTCATAGGAGCTGTAACCACGAGTGCCTGTGGCCTTCAGGCCTTCTTCTCCGTATTGATCATATAATTTCTTCTTTTCGGCGTCACTCAATACTCCATATGCTTCCGCCGCTTCTTTAAACATTTGTTCAGATTCTTTATTACCGGGATTTCTATCGGGGTGATATTTCATCGCCAGTTGTCGATACGCTTTTTTTATTTCATCGCTGCCCGCGTTCCTGCTTACTCCCAATATTTGATAGTAATCTCGTCCCATAAGTATTTTATTTTTCGAATTTTATCTCTAATTATTTAAAAAGTACCAAAAAAATTATAGTGCATAGAACAGAATAAAATCAAGGAAGTTTTAAAACACCCATTCTGCCGTCAGTACGGCCTTAAAACATTGTCCACCTTTTGAAAGGTCTTTGCAATCACAGGGTATTAGTAACTATTCAGCGTATTTATTAAACTACCGGAGATCAGAGCACAACTCGTTCCCAAACAGATACTTCACTATGTTCAGTATAAGGTTTGGGAACGAGCCGTGTATCGTTTACGCTGAATAGTTACGGGTATTAAGCCCTGTAGCGGCAATTCATTAATTGCCGCTACAGAACGTCACCACTATTTCCTCGTGTTCCTAATAGTTTTTCCTGCTTTGACATGGTCATTTTAAATCACCTGCGAAGGGGTATCTGATTTTTATGACAGTGTGGTGGTGTGTACAAAAGCAAAAAGGCTACATGTAGCAGCCTTTTCACTTTAATAATGAGTAGTAGTTCTGAAATTATTTTAATGAATGCTGCCATTTATAATTTTTTCATCCTCATCCTCTTTATATTCCGTCACCATAGTCTCAGTTGTCAGCAATAAACCGGCGACACTTGCCGAATTTTGCAATGCCACTCTCGATACTTTCGCAGGATCAACAATACCCGCCACGAACATATCAACATACTCGCCAGTATTGGCATTATAGCCCATATTTGCGGAAAGCCCCTTCACTTCCTCAAAAACCACCGAACCGTCTGCCCCGGTATTATTCGCAATTTGCCGTAAGGGAGCTTCCAGCACTTTTGCAATTAAATCCATACCGATCTTCTCATCGCCGTTAGCATTTTTACTTGCCTCTTTCAGTGCAGGTATCGTACGTATGTAAGCGATGCCTCCCCCTGGCACAATACCTTCCTCAACAGCAGCCCTGGTTGCATGTAAAGCATCTTCCACGCGTGCCTTTTTCTCATTCATCTCGACTTCGGTTGCCGCCCCAACGTGTATTACCGCAACCCCGCCAGCCAGCTTCGCAAGCCTCTCGCTGAGTTTTTCTTTATCATAGTTTGACGTTGTCTGTTCAATCTGATTTTTGATTTGCCGGATCCTGGCCTGAATGTTTTCTTTCGTAGCCGCACCTTCGATTATTGTCGTGTTATCTTTATTTATGGTAATCCTCTTTGCCACTCCAAGATCTTCTATCCCGATATTCTCCAGCTTTAATCCCAAATCTTCGGTAATTGCCTTTCCGTTCGTCAATATTGCGATATCTTCCAGCATAGCCTTTCTGCGGTCGCCAAACCCTGGAGCCTTAACCGCCGCACAGCTTAATACACCGCGCAGCTTATTCACAACGAGAGTTGCCAGCGCTTCACCTTCAACATCCTCGGAAATTATCAAAAATGGTTTTCCGCTACCTGCAATCTTTTCCAACAAGGGCAGGAGATCTCTCATGCTGGATATCTTCTTCTCGTGAATTAATATATATGCATTTTCCAGCACCACTTCCATATTTTGAGCATCTGTTATGAAGTAAGGAGAGAGATACCCCTTATCAAACTGCATACCTTCAACAATTTCTAAAGTAGTCTCTATCCCCTTCGCCTCTTCAACCGTAATCACGCCGTCTTTCCCTACCTTATCCATCGCGTCTGCAAGAAGATTTCCAATAGAAGCATCATTGTTTGCAGAAATTGTACCCACTTGCGCAATCTCTGCGCGTCCTTTTATGGGGATGCTTAACTGTTTCAGTTCTGCGACCACAACGTCCACCGCCTTGTCAATACCCCTTTTGAGCGCCATAGGGTTAGCGCCTGCGGTGACATACTTCATCCCCTCATTGAAAATTGCCTCTGCCAGAATGGTCGCAGTAGTCGTACCATCGCCTGCAATATCACTGGTTTTTGACGCCACTTCACATACCATTTTAGCGCCCATATTTTCAAAGGGATTTTTTAATTCAACCTCTTTTGCGACAGTTACACCATCCTTTGTAACAGAGGGGGCGCCAAAACCCTTTTCCAGTATCACATTCCTTCCGGTAGGCCCCATAGTTACCCGAACGACGTCTGCTAATTGTCTTATCCCCTTTCGAAGCGACCCCCTGGCAATTTCATCATAAATCAACTGCTTTGCTGCCATGTTATAACCTCCAAGAAATTACAATTTAATTATTTGCCATTGCTCAAGCTTAGTTAACTTTCGCCAAAATGTCGCTTTCTCTCATAATCAAATATTCTTTGCCGTCAACCGTAACCTCTGTTCCTGCGTATTTTCCGTATAAAACCACATCGCCCACCTTTACCAATAAATCTGCTCTTTTACCATTTTCCAATAATTTTCCTTCGCCAACTGCTATTATTTTTCCTTTTATTGGTTTTTCTTTTGCTGTCTCAGGTAAAACGATACCACCCTTTGTTTTTTCCTCAGCTTCCATAGGCTGAACAACTACCCTGTCATCTAACGGTTTAATGTTTGCCATACTCTTTTATTTACCTCCTTAGCAATAAATTGATTGAAAAAATCTTTTTCCCTAAAACTTTTATATACTCTTTTTAACGAACCTGACGGCTACATCATTCCCATGCCGCCCATACCACCCATACCACCCATACCACCCATACCGCCCATGCCACCCATACCAGATGGCATGCCTTCGCCTTCTTTCTTAGGGATATCGGTAATAATGCATTCGGTGGTCAATAATATTCCGGCAATGCTTATGGCATTCTGGAGAGCGCTTCTCGTCACCTTCGTAGGGTCGATTACGCCGGCCTCTATCATATTGCAGTAATCTCCCTTGTCTGCATCATAGCCATACATAGAATCACGGGCGTCTAGTATTTTCTTTACAATTACAGACCCTTCAAGCCCGGCATTTTTAAATATTTGTTTTGCCGGAGAGGAAAGAGCCTTTTTTACAATATCAACGCCCATTGCCTCATCACCATCCAGTTTAAGCTTTTCTAAAACTTCAATGGTATTGAGGAGAGCAACACCGCCGCCTGGCAAAATACCTTCTTCAACAGCAGCCCGCGTAGCATGCAACGCGTCTTCAACCCGTGCCTTCTTTTCTTTCATCTCACTTTCCGTGGCGGCTCCCACCAAAATCTGAGCAATGCCGCCCGCAAGCTTCGCCAAACGTTCCTGCAGCTTTTCCCTGTCATAATCCGAGGTTGTTGTTTCTATCTCGTTTCTTATCTGATTGATCCTGCCGGATATGGCGTCAGAGCTGCCGGCGCCCTGCACAATCGTAGTGTTATCACTGTCGATAGTGACTTTTTTAGCGCGCCCCAAATCGCGAATATCAATATTTTCCAACTGAATTCCAAGATCTTTAAATATGGCCTTCCCGCCGGTAAGGGTTGCAATATCATCCAACATAGCCTTCCTGCGGTCTCCGTAACCCGGCGCTTTTACTGCTGCACAACTTATAGTGCCACGAAGTTTATTAACAACAAGGGTTGCCAATGCCTCCCCTTCCACATCTTCCGCTATAATTAAAAGAGGAACTCCCGTTTTCGCCAATTTTTCCAGCAGTGGCACAAGCCCCTTAATCGTCGATACCTTATCCTCGAATACCAGAATATAGGGATCCTTTAATTCCACCTCCATAGTATCCTGATTTGTTACAAAATGCGGGGAAAGGTAGCCACGGTCAAACTGCATGCCTTCCACTACTTCCACGCGTGTATCAAGACCTTTTCCTTCTTCGACGGTGATCACACCATCTTTCCCAACCTTATCCATTGCATCGGCAATCATTTTACCAACTTCTTTATCGTTATTTGCCGCAATGGAGCCGATATTAGCAATATCATTTTGGTTCTGAACCTTTTTGCTCATTTCTTTTAATTTGCTTACCACCTTTTCCTGGGCCTTGCGCATCCCCCTGTTGAGCGCCATTGGGTCTGCGCCGGACGTCACGCACTTTAGTCCTTCCAAAAATATTGCCTCAGCCAGAACCGTGGCAGTTGTGGTGCCATCCCCGGCCACATCACTTGTCTTTGAAGCAGCCTCCCTCACCAACCGGGCGCCTGTATTTTCATAAGGGTCTATCAGCTCCGTCTCATCTGCTACCGTTACTCCATCTTTAGTTACGGTTGGGCTCCCGTACCCCTTATCCAACACAGCATTTCTGCCCCTTGGCCCCAAAGTCACCTTAACTGCCCTTGCGAGTTTTGTCACCCCTCTGGCAATCGCGGCTCTTGCCTCATCACTAAAGGCCAATTGCTTCGCCATCAAGTACCTCCTTTCAAAATTCCGGATAGAGATTATACTACGCTCATGATAGTATCATAAAACTTACTAACCCAACAGTAACGAGCAAAACACATGCCTCAGCCAAATTGTTGTTAATAATATGCCTTAACCAGCACAAATATTAAGTTTTACACCTTGCGGAACAATATAGTTATAGCCATTGAATATGCCATAGTGACAGAATTAAAAAACCGCCATCTATCGCAACTGTCAGTATGGCAGAGTTTTCATTTCCTCAAAAAATCCTTATGACAAAGACGAGAGGCTTAACCAAATAAAATTAAGGAAATTTGCTCTAAAAACAAGATACAATTGTTTTTTCTATTTATACTATTGACTTTCAAAATAAATTTTGACATATAGTGAAAGCATATCAGATATTGACCGCGTTTCATTAATACTCTTCTATAATAATTTTGTATAAAAACACTGTAAAGCACCCTCTTAAATGAAAACAAAAGCCTCATACCTTTTAAGACCAGAAGAAATCATGGATGGCTTAAAGACAAAAATTGTCGGAAGTGAAATTATTTATCATGAAAAAATCACTTCCACAATGGATGCAGCAAGGGAACTTATACAAACAGATTTTAAAAACGGCACTACCATTTTTGCCGAAGAACAGACGAACGGCAGGGGCCGTTCAAACCATATTTGGTTTTGCCCAAAATACAAGGGCTTGCTCCTTACCATTCTGCTCAAATATACTATGAAACCTGACAATTTATGCCTGTTAATAGGCACTATAGCGGTGGCAATAACGGAAATGGTTCGTGAATCCTTCCTATTACAAGCGGAAATCAAATGGCCAAACGACCTGTTAATCGGAGGAAAGAAATGGGGGGGGGTACTGGTAACTATGGAAAAGAATCACAAAAAACAACCCATATTTTTAATAGGGATCGGCATAAATATCAACACAACAGAAACCGAATTGCCGAAAAAAACGAGTATACTTCCAACATCAATTGCAATAGAAAAAAAAGAATACGTTAACCGTATATCTTTCGCCAGAACACTGCTCCAATATATCGATAAGTGGTATTTAATTCTTCGGGATGAACACTTTAAATATATTACTGAAAAGTGGAAAGAATATTGTGTAACTGTGGGGAAAGATCTGATAATCACTGACAATGGAAAGGAATATTCCGGCAAAGTAATCGGAATATCCTACAACGGCGGGTTAATGTTAAAATTACAGAATGGAGGTACGAAAATATTCCGGGGTGAGCACGCTACAATAAAAAGCTGAAAACAGCATGCAAGGTATTAAGCATATATTTTTCAGAAACAAAATATCATATCCTTTTGCCCTTTACAAAAAAACTGTCCGCATTTTCCCACTATTATCTTAAACGCAATGCCCTCTCTATTGCATATATTTTTGCCTCCAGTCTATTTGTGCGCTTCGAGAAGTCCGTATACACAAAATATCCCAGAATAAGCAACAACACCGTGTATGCAACGATAAGATACGTAGAAAACTGTACTCCAGAACCAGTAGCCGGTAATTTATTTACCCTTGACGGCATGCCCATGCCTGTCTTTGCTGCACCATAGCCTGAGGAAGGTGGTTCTGTTTTTTGAAACCTATTTGCTGCGCCAGGCGTTGCAATCGCCTCGTTACTCGGTGAAATGGTAGTTGCAGCTTTTTTAGATATTTCTTCATACAAACGGTCGATTACGACCTTTGGCTTCGGGGGAGGCTCATTACTGCCGGTGATAACATTAAAAACCCTTTCTGCCTGATTACCCTTTGAAATACTATTATCTTCATCCCCCTTCAGCAATGGGAAAGATTGTTGTTTTGCAGCATTCTGCACTTTTTGTTGTTTGTTTTCTACCACGTTTTTATCTCCCTCTTTGACACCTTCAGGCAACGGCGACTTCCTTTCCCGTTCCAAATTCATCCATGCCAGGGGATCATGTCCGAGTACATTTTTCTTTTTCATCTTTTACCTCGAAATTTTCGGTGTAATAACCGCAACCCTCATGCACAATATAATGCTATAAAGGAAGGATCGCTTTTACCGGAAAATGAACAAATCTTCTTCTGCAAAAATAAATCTGCACTATTGAAAATCAGCTCTAAAACAAACTATCGAGAGGTTTAAACACACGGATAATACTATTTCTTAGCGTCTATGATTGTTTTCCCTTTTTATCACCTCTTTTGCAAGAGACATATAATCTTCGGATCCATGTGAATCGGGTGCATAGGTAATAACCGGCTTTCCATGGCTGGGAGATTCCGAAAGTTTAATATTTTTTCTTACAATCGTGTCAAAAACTTTCTCGTCAAAATATTCTCTAATTTTTTCCACCACCTCGTTACAAAGCCGTGCGCGACTTGAATACATACAAAGAATGACGCCGGTAATCTCCAGATTGTGATTTAATCGTTTTTTCACAATCTCATACGTATCAAGTAATTTTCTTACTCCCTGCAACGCAAAAAATTCAGTTTGTACGGGAATGAACAATTCATTCACAAACGTCATAACATTGATTGTCAATAACCCAAGCGAGGGGGGGCAATCAATAAGCACATAATCATACGCATTTATTGAGTCCCCCAAATATTCTTTCAGAACGGTTTCTCTTCCAACAATACCTACCAATTCAATCTCCGCCCCAGAGAGGTCTATCGTAGAGGGTATAATATCAAGGCCAATATTTGCCGTGTGCAAAATCACCTCCGAAGGACTGCAATTCCCCATGATTAAACTATACACCGAATTTTGTAAATTATGAATGTCCACCCCAAGATGCACGCTTAAATTAGCCTGAGGATCCATGTCGATAGCCAGCACCTTCCTCCCTAATGCCGCAAGACATGCGCTCAGGTTCGCAGTTGTAGTAGTTTTCCCTACCCCCCCCTTCTGATTGAGCAATGCAATACTTCTCATTTTGTATACCCTCCTTTTACAGGTTGGTTGTGTAATTTATTAATTACTACTACTGTTTAAATATTTTTCCGTGGAACAAAAAAGGTGTATTATTTGTATTTCACTTAAAAAACAAAACTCTCCTTATTTTTCGTAAAGGTTTCTGATTGTTTATGAGTAATGTACCGATAAATTTGTATTTTAGTAAGCAGCTAATATAACCTGTAATACAACAAATAGTTATATCAAAATGCCGATACCAGTGACTTAGATCATGACAATACCTTTGTTTCTCGTACATATAACAGCAACCCCTGATTTGAGAATAAGTTAACTATACAAAAATCGTTTTATATTTGCAACTAAACTTTTCCATCCAGGTCTTCCGCTTTTTCAATTATTTACTGACAACAGTATCGAACTATTTCAAAATAATGAATCTTCATGTCATATTTTGCACGTATTAAGGCTCTGTAAATAAATAAAGGTAGCAATTGGCGCAGGGTAATGCTATACTTTCAGTCCATGTATACTCCACTTGGATTGAAACAGAAGTTGCATGCGGTATGGCCGTTATTGGATGAGCGTACGCGCCGTGTCATGGCAGCAAATGAAGCCTTAAGTTTGGGTTTTGGTGGAATCTCTGAGGTCCACCGCGCATGTGGTTTGTCGCGCAAAGCCATTGCCAAGGGAATTGACGAGATTCAAAAAGGGATAGTGCCTCCGGCTGGTCGCATTCGTCGCCCTGGCGCTGGTCGCAAATCCCTCACAGAATCGAACCCGCGTTTGTTGGAGGCGCTGGAAGCAATGATCGATAGCCAAACACGCGGCGATCCGGAATCTCCCCTGCGATGGATTTGCAAGAGTACGCGGACGATTGCCGCGCAACTCGCCAGGAAGAAGTATCCGGTCAGTCACGCGAAGGTGGCGCAGATACTCAACGATCTGAACTATAGTCTGCAGAGCAACCGGAAGACGGAAGAGGGAGCAGACCATCCGGATCGCGATGAGCAATTCCGGCATATCAATGCCGCGGTAAAGAAGTGTCTGAAGCAAGGCGTTCCTGTGATTTCAGTGGACACAAAGAAGAAAGAACTCATCGGCAACTACGACAATGCCGGTCAACAGTGGCTTCCTACAAAACAACCGAGGAAGGTTCAAGGCCACGACTTTCCCAACCCAGAAGTCCCACGCGCCTATCCTTACGGTATCTACGACCTCGGGCGCAATTCCGGTTTTGTCAATGTTGGAACCGACCATGATACCGGCGCATTTGCGGTAGCGTCGATTCGCGGATGGTGGCGTTTTGAAGGACGGCGGCTTTATCCGGATGCGAACATGATTCTGATCACAGCCGATGGCGGGGGGAGTAATGGGTCGCGCTTGAGACTATGGAAGTTGGAATTGCAGAAGTTTGCTGATCAAACCGGTCTGTGTATTTCAGTTTGTCATTTTCCTCTTGGAACCAGCAAATGGAACAAGATCGAGCACCGACTCTTTTCCTTTATTACGTCAAATTGGCGGGGTGAACCGTTGCGGGATTACGAAACGATCGTCAATCTTATCGCCAAAACGACCACTGCAAAGGGACTGAAAGTAACCTGTAGGCTGGATCGCCGGAAATATCCGACAGGACGAAAGGTTAGTGATGAAGAAATGGAAAACATCAATGTGGAGCGCAATAAATTTCACGGCGACTGGAACTACGTCATAAGACCAAAAGCAATAGTGAAAAGTTGATACCTTTATTTATTTACAGAGCCTAAATACGTTTATAAAACGCCCGCAAACCTTTGTTGCTCTCACTGCTAATAAATTCCATATCCTTTTTCAAACAGTTAATTTACATTGATAATGCCACTTATTTTCCTTGAAAATCACGCATGTTTCATTTACCCTATTGAGATTAGATCTCCAAAATTTTTTTTACTGCCAAATGAAATATGAAAGTTGCTTACCCTATATTATGTAGTTTATTTTGTTTTTGTTCGGTTCTTGGATGCGGCAAAGAAGATCCCAAATACGCAAACATAGGGACGCTTTATGCTCCGGCAAATTACGCCGTTAAAAATGCTCAGACCGACACAAACAAAGCAAATCCCACCCGGCAAAACATCGGTGCAAAATTAAAACAAATGAGCAAAGACGAGATTTTTCAATTCGCCCTTGCATGTGGAAATCAGGGAAACTACTCAGAAGCGCTTGCCGCATATAACGAAATACTGGAAAACGATACCCGCTATCCCAGGATTTATTATTACCTTGGCTTGTTATATCGTGACATGGGGTTGCAGGACGAGGCAATATGCGCCTTTCAAACAGACCTTGCCCAGAATCCAGGCTCGCCGGAAACACATTACAACCTGGGGTATGCTTATCAAAGCAAAGGACTGTACAGTGATGCGACAAATGAATATAAACAATCGTTGCACCTTATTCCGGCAAATAAAACCCTGCAAAGGGCAAATATTCATTATAATCTTGGCGATGTTTATTTTTCATCAGGTGCAATTGATGAAGCCATTGATGAATACAAAAAAGCATTAGGGTTTAAACCGGAAGATAAGGCGCTCCAAAAAAAACTAGTTCTCGCATACCGTGCTAAAGGGCTGGACAAAAAAGGAAAGTGATGAATTTACTATTTCCCGTGAGTCTGTGCGAAACCGGCAAATTAGTCAATACAGCAGGAGCTACTAATGATGAAAGAAATAAAGAACAGACTCGAGTTATTGGAATTAGATTTAAAGAATTTAGAGAAAACATTAAAAAATGAAGGAGGCCCTTACGGCACAACGGAAGACTGGCTTCACGTTTTACATAAGTCCAGAAAAATAGAAGAATTTGCCATCACACAAATGGCACTCTTAAAATACATGGAAAAGCAGGATCATTCCGACTAGTTGCGCTTATTCATAAGGGAAACAATTGCAAGGCACGACCATTGTTCATCATGGCGCCGGACATTAAGCGACCAACACCTGAGTGTAAATTCATATAACAACGTAGCATCCACACATTGCAATACCAAATCTCAATTAAAGAATTTTTCCGCAAAATTGACACGCCTTTCCAATTCCCTTAGTGAGCAGAAGGTGCACCATGACCTGAAGGCATATTGCCGCCAGCTTCATATTTTTTGTATTCAGCAAATTCCATTTCTGCTTCTTTACTCATACCCTTCAACAAATAAACAACACCAAGATAATTGTGCGCATTCCCCAGGTTTGGATTGAGCTCAAGAGCCTTTTTATGAGCGGCAACGGCTTCATCCAATCTCTTTTGTTTACAATAAATCAAGCCCATTTCATTATAGACTATAGCGAGATTCGGGTCCAGTGATAATGCCTTCAGTTGCGCATCAATTGCATCCTCATATTGCAAATTCATCCGGTACACAACCCCCAAACTAAAATATAACATTGTATTGTAGGGATCAAACTCAATAGCTTTTCTATAAATGCGGCCGGCTTTATCAAACTCACCCTGCGTATAATACGCCTTTCCCAGTTTTTCGTATGCCGCCACCATTGCCGGGTCTAACTCTATCGCTTTTTCCCATGCCGCAATTGATACGTCAAATTGCCCTTTTTTAATATTGTCCAATCCATAATTATAATATTGTTCCGCGGTCATATTTTCAGGAATTTTGACTATCTTTTTTTCTTCCTGCGATGCAGCATAACCTTCAACAACATTACCCGCATCCTTTGCCTCAATATTATCCGGGGATTGAGGCTTGCCGCATCCGTAGAAAACAAAGAGCATCAGGACACAGGGAACTACTTTATTCAAATTATTTATAATCACTTTCATTAATTTTATTATCTCCACATTAAAATGAACGAACTGACTGTAAAAAGGTGTCTTTTTTCATTCTATCAGCAATCCCAATGGATTCAAGGCAATTTACTTCATACGCATTTTTTTTACAATTGAATTTTATACAACTGAATGAATTTAGAATTTGTTGCGTATTTCGTATCTCACCATTAAATATTTTGCCAAAAAATGCTTAAAACCGAAGCCCCCGTCCCTTCTTCTTTTGATTATATGATTGTTTTTTTTTCTTTTATTTTATATATTTTGACTAGAAACTTTACTGTATGTATATGATGTGCAAGGGATGCAGATAAAGAAACCCGTTTGTACAATACTCAAAACAAACCGGTCTTTTATTTTAAAATGAATACACTGAAATTCAATTTATTCCATAGAAATTATTGATGCAATACAAACCATACGCCATTTCATGGAACACAACCTATCGTTGTAATTTACAATGCGACCATTGTTATCTCGACGCCAATGCATTAACCAAAAAATCTCCCTATGAACTTGATACAAAAGAGGGATTCAAACTTATCGATCAAATGGCGGAGCTCAACCCCAATCTTTTACTCATTTTGACAGGAGGGGAACCGCTTTTAAGAAATGACATTTATGATTTATCGCATTACGCATCTAAAAAAGGCATGATGGTAGTATTGGGAACAAATGGAAACGTAATCGACGATGATAAAGCAAAAAGGTTAAAGCTATGCGGGGTCTCAGGGGTAGGCATCAGCCTCGATTCTATTCACCCGGAAAAACACGATACCTTTCGGGGAATAACCGGCGCATGGGATGATACTCTCAATGGAATAGAAGCGTGCCGCCGTCAGGGAATAGGATTTCAAATACAAACTACTGTTACACGGGATAACATTACGGAGATTTCCGATATTATCGACTTTTCCTATAAACTCGGCGCTAAGGTGTTCAACTTGTTTTTTTTGGTATGCACCGGCAAAGGGCAGGATTTAACCGATATCACACCGGAACAGTACGATCAAACATTGCGGCAACTGTACACCCTTCATGAAAAATATAAGGGAAAGATGATGGTTGGTGCAAAATGCGCCCCGCACTACCGAAGAATTGTATATGAACATGACAATAATTCGCCGCTGATAAGAACATATGCCGGTGGATGTCCTGCGGGAACACATTACTGCAGAATAACCCCTGAAGGAAACGTCACCCCTTGCCCATACATACCCGACATTAGCGGAAACGTCAGAGAAAAAAGTTTTGTTGATATATGGAACAACAATGCCGGATTTCAAACTTTACGGCATGCTGATTTAAACGGGAGATGCGGAATATGTGAATTTAAAGAAATTTGCAAAGGATGCCGGGCCCGCGCCCTTACCGCAACAGACAACCAAATGGATGAAGATCCCTGGTGTAATTATATTCCTGGAAAGTCGGGCAGCAAAGTAATAAAACTGAAACCTTCTGAAACCTTTGGCACGGAAGAATGTTTTACCATGGACTGGAGCCATGAAGCACACGCCATCCTGAAACAAATACCTTCTTTCGGAAGAGGAATGATTATAAAAAATGTGGAACGTTTTGCAGCGCAAAATAATTATCAGGAAATAACGCTCTGGGTTATGAGGGCAGCGCGGGAAGAAATGATGTCGAACAATAAAACAGCATTCCCGGACGCTGCCACAACAAAACCCGTATCTGAACATCCCGAAGATATTGTACCGGAAAATCCTGAAAATAATGAAATACCATGGTCTGAAGAAGCAAAGAAACGCGTTTTAAACGCGCCGGATTTTGTACGTCCGGGAATTTACAAACTTATGCAAAAAAAAGCGATGCAGCACGGTTACCACGAAATCAGCTCTCAATTCCTTTCTGCGATACGGGACGAATCAATGATGCTTGCATCGCAACGCATTAAAAACATCGGTTTTGATGAACTTCGTATGGAAGCGTGGGACAAAGCAAAGCAAAAATTTACCGGTTCCCATAAAAAAGAAGTTGTTGATAAAATCAAGGCATTTCTTAATGAACGCACTATCAAAAATGACGGCATTATTAAAAAATTTCAGGCATATTTAAACAACTCTGCCATTAATAAAAAGACATTGCAAACAGCACCTGTATGGACAGAAGACGCCGAAATCCGCCTGAAAAGAATTCCGGTGTTCATTCGCAGCAAGGCAAAGAAATCAATTGAAGATTTTGCTCTAAAAATAGGGGTAAAAGAAATTACCAATGAAATAATTGACCAACACTTGAAAAACATTCCTTCTTTTATAAGAAAAAAATCCCAATAGAAAACAACTTCTAAATAATTTCGGCCTCAAATTACGTTTTACAAACATGACATTTTAGCATTATTTTAGCGCGTGGCGTATGGAGAACTTACTGCAACAGTTATTGAAACATTATTCGCACCTGAAAAACTACTGCTCCGCAATAGCTCATAATTTTCATTTT
The DNA here is from genome assembly GCF_900232105.1 of Candidatus Kuenenia stuttgartiensis. Taxonomy (NCBI): domain Bacteria; kingdom Pseudomonadati; phylum Planctomycetota; class Candidatus Brocadiia; order Candidatus Brocadiales; family Candidatus Brocadiaceae; genus Candidatus Kuenenia; species Candidatus Kuenenia stuttgartensis. The sequence goes on along the minus strand of NZ_LT934425.1, from coordinate 2,103,652 downwards.
TTTTCTTTTACTTCCATAAAGCAAAAAATTATTTTCTCTTCAATCCTTCTTTCCACCTTTCCCATCTTTATTACGATAGTATATATTTATCCAAAGGAAGAACATGCTTTGCGTGATGCTTTAATCCAAAACCTCGACAGTATCGGCCATAAACAGGCGGAACTTATCGAAAAATGGATTGAAGAACGAAAGGCGGACATCTGGTTGATTGCCGAAAATCCTAACGTCCCCGGCGTAATCTATAAATCTGAAGGCAGCGAAAATTTTTACAGGCTGCTACACCATCTAAAATACACGAGAGACACTTACCGTTATAAAGAAATCTTTATTTGTGACAGAAACGGAGATTTAAAGATTACCACTTCAACCGGGAAAGTTATTACCAATGTGTCCGGCTTTGAATTCTTTAAACAGGCAATAATAGGTACGACATATGTATCACCAATAGTTCCCTCTGTAATTCCCATCATAAACGAATATAGTAGTTTGGAGCAAGGCATGCCAACGCTGTTTATTACTACCCCGGTAATATATGAACGTAAGATTATCGGCGTCGTGTGTCTGCGAATCGATGTCATGGAAATCAATAAACTCATGAGAAGTGTTCGTCTTGGAAAAACAGGAGAGACATATCTCATTAACAAAGAAGGGTATATGATCTCTGAATCAAAGTTTTTAAGTTCTCTCAAAGATTTCGGACTGGTAAAACAAAGAACAACCCTTGAATTAAAATTAATCGCCCCCTTTACCGGCAATTTTACAAAAGGCGTTGCGGAATGTTTAAAAGGCGGTTCCGGATATGATGCAAATGGCTATATTGATTACCGGGGAAAAACCGTTCTGGGGTTCTGGCAATGGTTGCCAGAACTGGAATGGGGAATTATTGCAGAAATCGACAAAGATGAATGGTATGTGTCTGTCAAAAAATTACATAGAATAACCTTCTCGATTTTGTTTTTACTCACGTTGGCCGTTGTATCTTTTGCATTCGTCTTCGGGAAAAAAATCTCAGAGCCTATTGTATATCTTACCGATGTGACAAAAAGCATCTCTGAAGGCGACTTCAGCAAACGCGTTAACATCTCCGCAAAAGACGAGATAGGTGAATTATCAAAATTCTTCAACAAAATGGCGGACTTTGTCGAAGAAAAAACACACGCACTGGAAGAATACACTTCCAATCTGGAGAAAATTATAGAAGAGCGCACAAAGGACCTGACACAAATAAACAAAGAACTTGAAAAACAAAGCCATGATCTGGAAAAAGCATACAAAGAATTACTCACCCTCGATCAAATGAAAGACAAAATGATTCGGGACGTGTCTCATGAATTAAAGTCTCCTGTTGCACAAGTACAAATGGCCATAGATTTATGGACGAATGAGATTAAAAAAGATAGTCTCGACCGTTCAAAAGAAGAAAGATTCGAACAAATTATCCACAGCAGTTTGCAACGGTTAAGGAAAACGATTGAAAGTATACTCGATTTATCCGTCCTTGAATCAGGCCGCTTCGTCTTTAAAAAAGAACCCATACAAATGGAAGAAATTATTCATCAAACTGTTATGGGCATGAAGCTTCTGGCGAAAAAAAAGGGGTTGACATTAACATATCATTCTTCAGGAAATTTACCTGTGACCATTGGCGACAAAAACGAGATTTCACGTGTACTTATTAATCTGATCGATAATGCAATAAAATATACGGAGAGTGGCAGTATTAATATTTATGGGAAATGCAAAGGTTCTTATCTGGAAATATCCGTTGAAGACACCGGGATGGGTATTGGGCTTCCCAAAGAAGAATATTCTAAACTGTTTGAAAGATTTTTCCAGGAACATCCCACTATGTATGGTTCCGGGGTGGGGCTTGCACTATGCAAAAATATTGTCGAGGCACACAAAGGAAGGATTTGGGTTGATTGCGAAGGCATTGGAAAAGGAGCTTCTTTCAAATTTACACTACCGGTGGCGCCGTCCGAAAATTCCTAAACAAGGCACTATTTCATTAAAAAGGAGCGATACTTGAGTAAAAAAATACTTATTGTTGAAGACGAGCAGGAGTTTTTCTTTTTTTACGAAATGATGCTTGAAGATACTGATTACACCATCGTTCACGCCCTTGACGGGAAACAGGCATTGGAAATGATAGAAACAGAGAAACCGGATCTCATCATTCTCGACTTATTGCTTGATAAATTGCCCGGCGATGAATTCCTCAAACAACTAAAATCCAGTCCACCATACAAAGATATCCCTGTTATTGTTGCCAGCAGTTTTTCTCCCCACTCGAATAAAACAATATTTGAGATCGACCCTGATGTATCATATCTGGAAAAACCCTTCACTCAGGAACGATTAATGGAGGTTATTAAAAGAAAAATAGAATAACACATGAAAAAAACTTTCTTGCCGCTCCTTTTTTGTCTCATACACTTCTTCTTTTTCCCTGGTTGCCAACCAGCCCGGCAAACGTATCCGACAAGTCAATATGCATACAATGAGAGCGAAATGTCTCTTCTCAGGGATATTAAAGACAACTGTCTTGATATGCCGTTTGACCGCGCATGCCTTATCGCTTCGGGCGTACATAGTGATAAAAAGATTCAGGCGTATCAGAAAAAAATCGACCTTCTTATTTCGCGAATTACAAAAGAAACTGACGTCAATAACATTGATAATCCTATTGAAAAAGCCAAAATAATCTTTGCCTGGCTAAAAGAGTATGCGTGCGAAGGAATATACAGGGATTGCTACGATTTCAAGGATACTCTCAATATAAAGGTCGGGAATTGTCTTTCCTATGCAATACGATTTACCATTCTATGCCGGCATTTTGACATTGACGTAAAAAATATTTTTGTTCCCGGCCATATTTATAATATGGTTTCTGATAATACTCATGAATATTTATTTGAACACACGCACAGCGATGGGATTGTTAAAAAGAAGGACAGGTATCATCCCAAAAAGAAGATCATGAAGGATATCGGACTTGTGGGAGAGATTTTCTTGTACAATGCCCGGAATCACAATATTAACGGGGATTTTGACGCATCAATCAGATTTTGCGAACAGGCAATGATGTGTATTCCAGATGATAATCGTCCGATGATCCTGCTTATCGATAACTACGTTGCAAAAAAGGAGTATGAACTTGCCTTTCTCCATCTGGACAAATATCTTGAGCAATATCCTGCCGAAAGAAAATTTTTCAATAAAACACACCTCCTTTTAAAAAGTTTATGCGATAAAAAAAACACTCAGCAAATAGTCTATTAACCCGGATTCGCCTAATGTTTGATCTTGCTGAGGTTTTTAAAAAAACCAAAGTGTTGCTCTGTGTCAAGTTTGTTTTTTGTTCTTGCAATACGTTTATTTCATAAAATATAATGAACTATTATAAAATAAAAGAGGCACATTAACATTTATTGGAGTCCCTATTGTGAAGTGTAAAAGTTCCAGTTTCAAAGTGGTAGCAACGGTAGCAGAAAAAGGAAGTTGTAATTATTATAAGAAAGGTGATTCATTTCCCTTAACGGGATTTACCCCAAAAGGGCTTTGTGATTGCGCATATGCTGTTCTTTCAAGGGATGCCCAATCACTGCGATATGGAGCAAGGTTGCCATGGCAGACAAGCGAAGATACATTATTGGCCCACTGCCCTGACCCAACGGGAGCCGTATGGGAACTGAAACGAACCCCGCGTGAAAAAAATGATACAGAACCTGCTCACTAAAACATATATTTTTCTTTCGCGTGAGGATTCACAGTGTTTTTGAAAGCGGTATATTCAGTTTTTTCTTTTTTTAAACGGTTAAACTATGGATAACAAAGATTCAATGGTAGACGAAGAAGCGGACATTCGCAAAATGCTCAATACCTATGTCACCAATAGCCCTTACAAGTTAAATCCGGATAAAAAAATTGTCGATAGAGTCGTCAAAGGGCTCGTTATGCGTAAATCAAAATACGGGCATGCCTATTGTCCTTGCCGCATCGTTAGCGGTGATATTGAAAAAGACAAAAAGGCCATATGCCCTTGCGTTTACCACAAAGAAGAAATTGAACGTGACGGTGAATGCCACTGTAATCTTTTTGTGCGTGGTAATTAAAATAACTTAATATATATCAATTGAAAGGAAAATGGATTATGGCAGAAGGTTTGGTTGAAATAACAGACGCAAATTTTGATGCGGAAGTAACAAATGCAAAGATTCCGGTGCTGGTTGATTTTTGGGCATCCTGGTGCGGCCCTTGCAGACAACTCGCTCCAGTTATTGAGGAACTGGCAAAAGAATATAGCGGAAAGGCGAAGATTGGAAAACTTAATACAGAGGAAAACAACAGTACCCCTGCAAAATTTGGCATTACGTCAATCCCCACAATTATACTCTTCAAGAATGGAAAGGCGGTAAATAGAATAGTGGGTGTAAAGTCTAAAAATGATTTAAAAACAGCGCTGGACGCTCAGTTATAATCTTGCTACGTACCTGATAATTCGCATAATTTTGACTGGATATTGTCGCTTTTCATCAGCGTTTCTCCGATAAGAACTGCATGGATGCCGTGTTCCTGCAATTTTAGTATGTCTGGCCGTGATTTAATACCACTCTCACTCACGACAATTTTGTCTTCGGGAATCATGGCTTTTAGTTGAAAGGTAATTTCCAGGTCGGTGCGAAAGGTTTTAAGGTCGCGATTATTAATGCCTATAATAGTTGCTTTTGTCCGTAAAACCTTCTCTAATTCATCCGCAGAATGGACTTCAACAAGACAATCCATTCCCAGTTTTTCCGCCGTATTTAAAAAGGATTGTATTTCATCTTCCGAAAGGAGCGCCGCAATCAGAAGTATTGCGTCAGCTCCTGCGGAACGTGCTTCATATATTTGATACGAATCAATAATAAAATCCTTTCTCAGAATGGGCAAACGCACGGTATTTTTAATGTCCGTTAAATATTTCAGAGACCCCTGGAAATATTTAACGTCAGTCAATACCGATATCGCGGCCGCTCCGTTTGATTCATAGATTTTGGCAATTGCTACCGGCTGAAAATCTTCCCTGATGATCCCCAGGGAGGGCGAGGCCTTTTTCACCTCAGCAATAATGTTTATTTTTCCGCTTGTTTTTAATGCACGACCAAAAGATTGGGCAGGGGCTCTTTGCAGAATGTTTTTTTTTAATTGTTCCACAGAAACAAGCTTCTTGTTCTCCGCTACTTCCGATAATTTATATTGATAAATCTCATCCAGAATGGTCATGCTTTTTTTGTCTCGATAAAAATCCAATAAATCGATTGGTTTTGTCAGGAAATGTATTCGTTTCAATAAGTATTTTCATTGGCGAAAGTGCCTGAAAAAGGCGGTAAGAAACCCACATACTTAACAATAATCGTAATAAAATATATGCAGTGTGATAAACAACAAACCTGTAAAGAAAGTGACAGGAAAGTGCTACAAATAATATCAGCGCCGCATTTAAGCAATATTTATAACGGTATCGGACCCCATAACCAAGCCCGACCATAAGCAGTCCGGTGAAAGCATAGAAAGTTCCGTACCCTCTCCTGGCAAGGCTATCACTCATGGTTAAGGCCGCAACACTCAAAACTACGCCTAAGATTCCAAGGAAAATAACAAGATTCGCCGTCTTACCTACTTGCTGCGCCTGAGAAAAGCCGTATTTTTCTCCCATTCATATTTTCCCAAATAAAATAAGAATCCCTACCATAATAAAGGTAATGGCCGCCCCCGTTTTGATGTAATTCAGAGGCAACATCCTGGCCATTACCGTTCCTACGGTAACACCAAGTATTGTCACTAATGCAAATGCAAGCATTGTACCGATAAATACCAGCAACGGCTTGTCCGTTTTGCTTGACATAAGTATAGAAGCAATTTGTGTTTTATCTCCAAGCTCCGCCAAAAAAATAGTAATAAATGTGGTAATAATAATCTTCCAGTGCATATAATTATCCCTCCCTCCTAAACTTGCACAGCCAGAACCAAACAAGCACGAAACAAAAAATACGAAACAAATTCCAAAATACAGAATCCCAATGAAAAAAACCGGGTTTTGAACATTTGAAAATTAAAATTTAGTATTTGCTTCGTATTTAGGATTTCACAATTTTGGTTTTGGATATACCAACCACTATTTGCAAGCACTCAGGAGAAAAAATAGCGCAATAAATAAAAAAGGGATTACGGCAAAAACCGCAATCCCTTTCGTTTATTGGTAGCGGGGACAGGATTCGAACCTGCGACCTCCGGGTTATGAGCCCGACGAGCTACCAGACTGCTCTACCCCGCGTTGCCAAAATAAATGACCTATTTAAAACAAACCGCACATCTTTCGTGTGCAATCATGTTACTCAGTATATCAGTCAATGCAAAACTGTCAAGGGCAAAAAAACTTTCCCATTCTTCCTTTTATTCTGATAGAATGTTTCGACCTGCGTTAACCTTGCACCTTAAATATCACTAAATGTATGAATACCATCCAACTACAATGAAGGAAACAACACACATGAAAATATTGATTATTGGAAGCGGCGGAAGAGAACATGCTATTGCCTGGAAGATAGCGCAATCGCCGAAAGTAAAGAAAATATTTTGCGCCCCGGGAAATCCCGGGATTGCGGAAGTTGCCGAATGCGTTGATATTGACGTCAATAATATCGAAGGCCTGTTCAATTTCGCTATCAGGCAAAAAATCGATCTGACCGTTGTAGGCCCCGAAGACCCGCTGCTTTCCGGCATTGTCGATACATTCAAGGATGGCAATCTGGATATTTTCGGACCGAGCAAAAGGGCATCTCTTATCGAAGGAAGCAAGGTCTTTGCAAAAACCATTATGAAAAAACACAGTATTCCCACCGCCGACTTTCGCGTATTCGAAGACATAAAAATGGCTGAAAAATATCTGGAGAAATGTTTCGCTCCCATTGTTATCAAGGCGGATGGCCTGGCCAAAGGAAAGGGTGTTTTTGTATGCAAAACGCTTGAAGAAGCGAAGGAACACTTACAAGAGATAATGGTGGAAAGGATATTTGGCAACGCAGGAGATAGGGTGGTGATTGAGGAATGTTTACATGGAGAAGAAGTGTCAATCCTTGCTATTACCGACGGACAAACAATTATCCCGCTTTCTTCCGCAAGAGATCATAAAGCAATTTACGAGGGAAATAAAGGCCCAAACACAGGGGGTATGGGCGCCTATTCCCCCTCGCATCTCATTACAAATGAGATGCAGCGTTATGTCGAGGAAAACATATTGGTGCCAATCATCCATGCCATGAAGAGAGAAAACCGCCCTTACAGTGGCATCATTTATGCGGGGCTAATGCTAACCAATGCGGGGCCAAAAGTGCTTGAGTTTAACGCAAGGTTTGGAGACCCGGAAACACAGGCGCTTCTGGTACGAATGAAGAGCGATCTGGCATCGCTTCTCCTGGCGGCAAGCAACAACACATTGGACAAAGCGGAACTGGAATGGTACGACAGCCATTCCGTCTGCGTGGTATTGGCGTCAAAAGGATATCCTGGCAAATACAGGAAAGGGCTGCCTATTTCAGGCTTACAAGCGGTGAAAGCATTAAAAAACATACAGGTATTTCACGCCGGCACCGCTAACGTTCACGGCAATATTGTAACGAACGGGGGGCGTGTATTGGGGATAACCGCCACGGGAAAGGATTTGAAGGAGGCAAGGACGTTTGTTTACGACGCAATTGATCGTTTGTCTTTTGAGGGGGTTTATTACAGAAAAGATATTGGCGTTGACGCTATTTAACCATCCATAACAGAATACCACTCACTGCAGGGAGATTTTTAACGAAATATCCAGCGCCTTTGCCGAGTGGGTAAGTGCCCCGATAGAAATCCGGTCAACGCCTGTCTGTGCTATTGATTTCACATTGTCTAATGTAATATTCCCGGAGGCCTCCGTAAGGGGACGATGCGCTCCCTTACAATACTTCCCGTTTTTGACCAGCGAAACAGCCGACCTTATCTTTTCGGCGTCCATGTTGTCAAGCAATATGACGTCAACATCCGCTTTGATCGCATCTTCCACCTCAGATAACGTTCGCGTCTCCATTTCAATTAAAACGTGATTCCCTATTTTCCTCCTTAGCATTGAGACCGTTTTTTCGATGACACTGATACCGGCAATTTCCTCCGCCAACAACTCTTTTTTCATAAAATCAAGGTGGTTATCTTTTACCAGCACCTGATCATAAAGACCCATTCTATGATTAACTCCCCCTCCGATAGCAACGGCATATTTTTCCAAATAACGCCAGCCGGGAGCTGTTTTTCTTGTATCCATAACCGCCACCTTCAGGGGTTTCACCTCTTCAACAAATTGCGCAGTAAGGGTCGCAATACCTGAAAGCCGCTGAAGGAAGTTTAAAGCAATCCTTTCTCCGGAAAGTATCGGACGAACATTGCCATTGACGGAAGCTATAACATCGCCTTTTTTGACAAACATCCCCTCCGAAATACCCTTTTTTAAAAGAATATTTTTGTCAATTTTTGAAAACAAGCGCTCAACGACAGGTAACCCTGCGATGACCCCATCTTCCTTTGCGAGGAATTCCCCTTCACCCGTTAAATCCGGGGGGAAAATACTTTCCGTTGTGATATCACCCGATCCAATATCTTCCCGAATCGCAAGTTGAATAAGTATATCTATCTTTTCCGGTACAAAATTCATTCGTATGATTTATCCTGAATTACGACAAAAGTATCCTTTTCGTTTTCGAAAAAATAAAAATGCTCGTTCCGGAGTTCCGGCCTGGGAACGAGATTGGAAATCCCTTTCCGCTCATTTCTGTATTGTTTTTTGGCTGTTTTTGACCGTATTTTTGTGTTATATTCAACAACGAACAGGCTCATATTTTTTTAAAATGTTTTTTTCTTCTCTAATACCATGGGAATTCTACCTTTTCTAACCTGATTATGCAACAGGGTTTGCAAAATGCAGGTTACATTTAACAACTCACTTAACCCCTCTATGGAAAAAACGACTTTTACTTTACACAAGAATGGCGATAGCATCCCTTTGCCCGAAATAATTAGCATTATTCCGGTAAAAGAGGACATAGTATTTCCCCGGCTTGTCCGTGTAATAGAATTATATGGAAAAGGACTCATAACGGCTATAAATGAAGCCCATGCAAAAAATGAATGTATCGGTATCGTCGTATTAAAATACCATGTCGCCTCTCCGAGACATGAAGACTTTTATGATATTGGCACGGCGTCAAAGGTTGTCAGGATATTCGAATCCACTTCCGATACTATAAAATGCCTTGTTGAAGGCCTTATGAGAATAAAAGTAACGGAATATACGCAAACTGAACCGTATTGCACGGCAAAAATCGAAGAACTCCGGGAGTTCTCGGAAAAATCTGAAACGATAGACGTATTAATACAAAGCGTCAAAACGCTTTTCAAATTGAGCGCAATGCTGGGAAAAGCACTTCCCAAGGACATTATCCCGATGATTGATACCATAAACAATCCATCCATCATGGCCGACCTTGTCACCGTATATCTGGACTTGCACATTGACGAAAAACAAAAACTTCTGGAAATGGTTGATCCTCAGAAGCGGTTGCGGATAGTATTTCATTATCTCAACAAAGACATTCAGGTACGGGAACTAAAAGGTAAAATAAACGACGAAGTCGCCAAGGAAATGTTAAAGGCGCAACGTGAATTTTTTTTAAAAGAGCAGATGAAGGCAATTCAAAAAGAGCTGGGTAAAGACGAACCCCATATGGCGGAATTCATCAAACTGGAAGAAAATATCAAAAAGGCGGAAATGCCAAAGGAGGTAGAACTTGTTGCCACCAAAGAATTGGAGCGGTTAAGGGATATAAATCCCGCATCACCGGAGTATACCGTCTCACGCACATACCTCGACTACCTTATCAATATCCCCTGGAATAAGAAAACGGTAGATAATCTCGATATTAACCAGGCGTCAAAAATTCTAGATGAAGACCACTATGACCTGAAAAAAGTGAAAGAACGCATACTCGAATTTCTCGCTGTGCACAAATTGAAAGAAAAATTAAAGGGACCGATCCTTTGCTTTTGCGGCCCTACTGGAACAGGCAAAACTTCGCTGGGCAAATCCATCGCACGTGCGCTTGGCAGAAAGTTTATCCGCATCTCTCTGGGAGGAATAAGAGATGAAGCAGAAATCAGGGGACACAGGCGCACCTACGTCGGCGCCCTTCCTGGTCGTATCATGCAGGAAATCTGCCGTGCGGGAGCATGCAATCCGATATTCATGCTCGATGAAATAGATAAAATTGGCGAAGATTTCAGAGGAGATCCGGCGTCTGCCTTGTTGGAAGTGCTGGACCCGGAGCAAAATTTCAGCTTCGTTGATCATTATCTTGACGTGGCTTTTGACCTTTCCGATGTATTATTTATTACTACGGCAAACATCCTTGATACCGTCCATGTCGCATTAAGAGACCGTATGGAGGTGATATATCTTTCAGGATACAGCGAGGATGAAAAACTGAAAATTGCACACCAGTTTCTCATTCCGAAGCAAATAAAAGAAAACGGCCTGGAAAAATATCCTGTAGACTTTCAGGATGCTGCAATAACCAAAATTGTTCTGGAATATACACGGGAGGCTGGTTTAAGAAATTTAGAAAGGGAAATTGCTTCGATCTGCAGAAAAATCGCAAAAGAAATCGTGGGAGAAGCTCAGGTCACAAAAATTATACTCCCGGAAACGGTTGAAAAATTTCTTGGCCCACGAAAATTCTTTTACCAGGTAACCGAGGAAGAAGATAAAATTGGAGTGGTCACAGGCCTTGCGTGGACTGAAACAGGCGGCGACATTATTTTCATAGAGGTATCCAGGATGCGGGGCGAAAAACAACTCACCCTCACCGGTTTACTGGGTGATATCATGCAGGAGTCCGCCATCGCCTCGCTCAGCTATATTCGTAGTAATGCGAAACGACTGGGCATCGACGAAACCTTCTATGACACATCGGAAATACATATCCATGTACCTTCTGGGGCAATACCAAAGGATGGCCCGTCAGCAGGCATTACCATGTGCATCGCACTTATCTCGCTGCTTACCTGCAGGCCTGCAAAAAGGGAGGTTGCACTCACAGGTGAGATTACTTTAACGGGTAACGTGCTGCCTATAGGAGGGGTAAAGGAAAAGATCCTCGCCGCTATAAGGGCGGGAGTAAAAACAATTGTATTGCCATTGAAAAACAAAGACGATTTCGAAGAAATCGACAAGGAAATCCGGGAAAAGATTCAATGCGTCTATATTGAAAAAATAGACGAGGCAATAGATGTAGTCCTTTCCCAAAAACCTTAATGAAAGGCCTAAATCATGATTACTATAAACAACATCCTTTGCCCGGTGGATTATTCCATCTATTCGGAAAAAGCGCTGGCCTATGCAATAGAACTTGCAACAAAATTTCAGGCAAAACTTTACCTGCTGCATGTATTGGATACACGATTTCTTGACGTAAATAACCCTGAATTGCCCTACATCCCTGTTACTACAAATATTATAAACGAAGAAACGATTGATATGCTGAAATCCAGGCTGCTTAAATCGGTAAACGAAGAAACACAAGGCAAGATATCCGTAGAAGCGGTCGTTGTCCAGGGTGTTCCGTTTGCAGAAATTATCAGGACGGCAAAGGAGTACAATACGGATCTCATTGTGCTCGGCACTCATGGCAGAACAGGTTTGGCGCATGTCTTTATGGGCAGTGTTGCGGAAAAAGTGGTGCGGAAAGCGTCCTGCCCGGTACTTACCATACGGCATCCGGAACACGATTTTGTATCGCCGTAAAAATTCTTTTTATCTGGCACAACACGGCTGCGCTGCAACCAAAAATTTTTACACAACAACAATGTAAAATCAATCTTACTATCATGCTTAAATACAAATTAATAGATCATACTGCAGACATCGGTATTGATATCTTCGGAGATACAATGCCGCAATTATTCTCAAATGCCGCATTCGCCATGTTTGATATAATCGCCGATCTCTCCACTGTCGAAAAAAAAGATACACGTATCATTGCTGTGGATGGAATTGACAAAGAACAATTGCTCGTAAACTGGCTGAGCGAATTATTATATTTGCATGAAATAAAAAATATGCTGTTTAAAGAATTTTACATTAACGATATGAATGACCTTCAGTTAAAGGCAACAATACATGGCGAACTATTGGATGAAAAGAGGCACGTTATTAAAACAGCGATAAAGGCAGTAACCCATCATAATCTGGTAATAAAACAAGAAAACAGCCGCTGGAGAGCACGTGTTATTTTCGATTTATAGCCAGATAAATCTGCTCTTAAAACCAGAGTAAGCTTCAATTATTATCATTAAAAGAAAAACCGGAGATATTATGAATGAACGCAACTACAAAATACAAAAGATAGATGATTACCGTTGGCGTATTCTCAGAGAAGGAAAGATGCACGTGGATGGCATCGTATATGCCGACGAATCGATGATGAAGGAAATACAAAAAGACGAAAGTCTGCAACAGGTAATAAATGTCGCATGTCTACCTGGAATAGTTGGTCATTCACTTGGAATGCCCGATATTCATTGGGGATACGGCTTCCCCATCGGTGGTGTGGCTGCGTTTGATATGGAGGATGGCGTGGTATCCCCTGGAGGAGTAGGCTACGACATTAACTGCGGGGTAAGATTGCTCAAAACGGGATTGTGTCGAGTGGAGATTTCCGGCAAACTGGAGTCCATTGTTGATAGCCTGTTTGTCAACATTCCCTCCGGCGTGGGGTCGCATCGCAAGGATTTGAAACTATCACAACATGAAGTAAAAAATGTACTCAAAAACGGCGCACAATGGGCGGTTTCTCACGGCTATGGATCAAAAGAAGATTTAGAACATATCGAAGAAAAGGGATGCATCTTTGGAGCAGATCCGGAACTGGTTTCCACCAGGGCAATTGAGCGGGGGCTGGCACAGTTAGGCACCCTCGGTTCCGGCAACCACTTTGTCGAAGTTGGCTACGTATCGGAGATTTTCGACGAAAAAATTGCCCGCACGTTAGGGCTCGAAAAGGACGGTATTACTATTATGATACACACGGGGTCCAGGGGATTGGGTTATCAGGTGTGTGATGACTTTATTAAAGTAATGATTAGAGCATCCGGAAAATATAATATTGAACTGCCTGACCGGCAGCTATGCTGCGCTCCGATTAATTCTCCGGAAGGGCGGGATTACTTTGCAGCAATGGCCTGTGCAGCCAATTATGCCTTTGCCAACCGGCAGATGATTACCCACTGGGTTAGGGAATCCTTTGAGAGGGCATTGCACGTAAGTCCTAAGGAATCCAGGATATCGCTGGTGTATGATGCCTGTCACAATATCGCCAAATTTGAAGACCATCTCGTGAATGGGCAGAAAAAGCGGCTGTGTGTTCACCGGAAAGGCGCTACCCGCGCATTTCCTCCAAACCACCCCGACACTCCTGCCGCATACAAAGCAGTAGGCCAGCCGGTATTCATACCGGGCGACATGGGACGTTGTTCCTATGTGCTTGTCGGCACGGAGAAGGCATATTCCGATACCTTCGGCAGTACGTGTCACGGGGCGGGGCGGGTCATGAGCAGAAATCAGGCTACAAAGGTGGCCAAGGGCCGGAGTATCGCACAGGAACTGAAAGAAAAAGGGATACTCGTCCGCGCAGACAGCCGCGCTACTCTGGAGGAGGAACTATCTGATGCATACAAGGATGTGACGAAGGTAGTGGATGTCGTGCAACACGCAGGCATCAGCAAGAAAGTTGCGCAGTTGAAACCGTTGTGTGTTATCAAAGGATGATTATTCCGGAGTAGCAAAATATTTTCCACAAAACGATAGAAGACCATTATAAAAATGGCACAATACGGAGAATGTATTATGCAGGGAAAACTTATCGTTATTACCGGTATTGACGGAAGCGGCAAAACGGTTCAAACAAAACTTCTTTACGAAAGATTGCTTAAAGAGGGATATCCCGTGGCGACTATCGATTTCCCCCAATACGGCAAGACCTTCTTTGCCGAAATGGTTGCAAAATATTTAAGGGGTAGCTTCGGCGCAGCGGATGCTGTAAGCCCGTACCTTGCCTCTATCCTTTACGCAGGGGATCGCTTTGAAAAAAAAGATCAGATACAGACATGGATTGATGCAGGGAAAATAATTATATCGAACCGGTATGTGTGTGATAATATGGCTCATCAGGGTGGAAAAATAAAGAATTCGGAAGAAAGGGCACAATTCTTCCAATGGTTGGACCAACTGGAACATACAGTTTTTGGAATCCCACGTCCGCATCTCAGTATACTGCTTTATGTACCTGCAGAAATTGCCTATTTCCTTGTAGAAAAGAAAGGGCAACGCGAATATCTTGCCGGTGCAAAAAAAGACATCCACGAAGAAGATATGCATCATATGAAATCCGCACAGGAAACTTTTATAGAAATTGCAAAGGGGAAACCTAATTGGAAAACCGTTGATTGCACAAAAAACAACACCTTATTGCCGGAGCATGTCATTGCAGATACGATTTGGCAGGCAGTTGCGAAGATTCTTCCTTAAATGACGGCAAGAGGGAAATCATTGCATTTCACCGTATGGGTAATAGTTGGTAACACTTTAGTTTTTTGAGAAATCCTTATAATTTCAAAATGAGCGATAAACAAACAATATCGTTTCGAAAAGAAAAAGATTATCTGGGCGAGATGAAAATACCTGCGAATGCCTATTATGGCGTACAAACAGCAAGGGCTATCGAAAACTTTCCAATTAGTGACAGTACGTCCCAGCCAATTTTTACCACTGCAATTGTTTACGTCAAAAAGGCCGCTGCCATGGTAAATAGCGAAACAGGGCGCCTTGACAGAAAAATTGGCGAGGCGATTACTGAAGCATGCGACCGCATATTGAAAGGCGAGTTTCAGGAACAGTTTTGTGTTGATGTTTATCAGGCAGGGGCAGGGACATCACACCATATGAATGTGAATGAAGTAATTGCCAATATTGCGATTGAAATGCTGGGCGGGGAAAAAGGCGACTACTCTCTTGTTCATCCAAATGACCACGTAAACTGCGGACAATCCACAAATGATGTATATCCCACCGCCATGCGCATAGCCGCGTTGCTTTCATCAAGAAAACTGATTGCAAATGTATCTGATTTAACGGATTCATTTGACCTTAAAGCAAAGGCATTTGACACTATTGTGAAATCAGGCCGCACACACCTGCAGGACGCTGTTCCCATTCGTCTGGGGCAGGAATTTTCCGGGTATAAAGAATCTTTGCGGAAAGCAAACATGGGTATTGAAAAGGCAGGTGAATCATTGAAGGAATCAGGCATAGGGGGAAGCGCTGCGGGTACCGGCATCAATACACCTCCAGGGTATATACCGAAGATGATTGAATATCTGAGAGAGATTACCGGACTTGATATTGTCGCATCAAAAAACCGTTTTGAAGCCATGCAAAGCAACAGGCCGTTTGTGGAATTTTCCGGGGCGCTTCGCGCTTTGTCCGTGGAGCTGATACGCATCGCTAATGATTTGCGGCTGATGAATTCCGGGCCAAATACGGGACTGGCGGAAATTAACCTGCCTGCGGTACAACCCGGATCTTCTATTATGCCAGGCAAGGTCAATCCCGTTATTCCGGAAATGTTAACGATGGTGTGTTTTTCAGTTATTGGCAACGACACATCAATCATGCTTGCAGCACAGGCGGGTCAATTTGAATTAAACGTCATGATGCCGTTGATTCAGCATAAAATACTGGATTCTATTTTAATCCTTACAAACGCCGTGAAAGTGTTTGATGAAAAATGTGTGCGGGGGATTACCGTAAATAAGGAGAAGTGTGAGGATTATGCAGTGAAAAGTTTGGGGATTGTTACGATATTAAACCCAATTATTGGTTATGCAAATGCTGCGGAAGTAGTGAAGGAGTCTATGAAAACCGGGCGGTCTGTAAAGGAAATTATCCTCGAGAAAAAGATACTTACGAAAGCGCAGGTGGATACATTATTATCTCCCAAGTCTATGACCTAACCTTGCGGCGGAAGTATTAAAAAATGAGGAGTAATATTATGACGAAAAAAACACCCTTTGATATCCGGTCACTATTGTTTTTTACTACAGACGAAACAGGTACATGATTATTATTTTAATGGGTGTATCGGGTTCCGGCAAGACAACAATCGGGCGTATTCTTGCCGATGATCTTGGATGGACATTTTACGACGGCGATGATTATCATCCTCCTTCAAATATTGAAAATCTTAAAAAGGGAATTGCCTTAACAGATGCAGAAAGAATGCCATGGTTAGAGGTCTTGCAAAAAATCATTGAAAAAACAATAGCAAAGAAAGAGCATGCCGTTATTGCCTGTTCTGCCCTCAAGCAATCATATCGCAGGTTTTTGGCAGATAAGCATGAATCTGTCCGGTTTGTATATTTAAAAGGGGAACGGGAACTCATATGTCAAAGGTTAAATAGGCGGAAGGGGCATTTTTTGAACGAAAACCTTCTTTTAAGCCAGTTTGAAACGTTGGAAGAACCGGAAGACGCCTTCGTTGTCGACATTATTCAATCCCCGGAAGCAATTGTTACCAGCATAAAAAAAGAGTTTTTGTAATTCTTTTAGTGTTTTTTGATCTCATCTATACTCTTATGCTCTTTTTGGATTTTTCTGCAGATTTCTTCAAATTTTTCTTTATCTTCATCAGATATTTTTATTATCTGCCAAACAACCCTCATATGCTCCGGAGTACACTTCGGAAAGTATACTTCATCCCAGCGAAAGACATTTACCCGGAGGAGCTTACACCATAAGATTTTTATTTGTATGTTATCAAACCGGGGAGGGAATATAACGGTGAGATGGGTGCTGTTCAGCAAGTCGTTGTAAGATTTTGTGCAGGTGTTATCGCATTGATTATGCCTGCATCAATGGGGTCATTATTAACGTGGATTATGGCCTTGGCATCCGGCATACTTATACTGTCGTGCGCACACCATTGACGTGGGTCGCAAACCGTATTGATTTTTTCCCTTAATTCTATAGGTGTAAAGGGAGATAAAAAATAATGCTGAATATCATTTTCTTTCGAACCTGTGGAAGTCACAATAATAAAGGGCGTATCTTTGTTTATTTCCTCATTTTTTAACTCTTTGAAAAGAGCAATGCCGTTTGCTTGTTTAAATTGCATACCGCAAATAATTACCTCGAATTTTTGTTCTTTAAATTTTTCCAAAGCTTCTGCTGCGGAAGGCGCCTCGATGATAACAACATCATTAAGCGCGGAGATAAGGTATGTTTTGAGTAATGTTCGCAATATCCTGGTTTCGTGAACAATGAGTATTTTACGCATTCGCATGGCAGGCTTTCTTTCATTTAAATCCGGGTAAATAACGCATCCTCAGGTATGAAGGTATGAAGTGAAGCCCGGCCTCATTGATAAATCATCTTAAAAAGCTTTGATGCAAGATGCTTGTTCATATTTTTAAGTACTTTATATTCCTCATATGCCATTAGCTTATTTTTTGTTTGCAAATATGCCATACCCAGATGAAAATGTACTTCCGGAACATCCTTGTTAATACCAATGGCTTGCCAGTATGCCTCAATGGCGTCACGATGCCGCTCAAGAGCCGTGTAGGCTAAACCAAGCATGAAATATGCCTCAAAAAATTGCGCATTGCTGCGCACCGCATCAAGGAGAGATTCAACCGCCCCCTTATATTGTTTTTGCATAAAATATGCCATGCCAAGCTGGAAGTGCCCTTCCGGAAATTCCGGTTTCAAACGAACCGCCTGTTTCAGGTTTTTTATTGCATCGGGATAATTGCCAAGCTTATTTTTACAGTAACCAATCTGAAAGTATGCATGGGCATAGTTCCTGTCTTTAGTTATTGCCTTTTCCAATAAGGAAATTGCCTTTTCATATTCTTCATTTCCGATAAGGAAAATTCCTTCCCCATAAAATGCCTCTTCGGAAATCTCCCCCAAACCTCTCCTTTCAGAAAATGATTGCTCCTTTACCGGAACAAGGCTTTTAAGCCTTTCGCAGGCAAGAGCGTAACCTTCCCCACCGGTAGAAATGAAGGCCATAATACCCACGGCTTCACCATTCATATTTACCACAGGACTTCCAATGCAACTAAGCGGAAACGACGCCTTTATCCTTATTATAGTTCCGAACAACGGAATTTCAGAAACCCCGGAGACAACTCCAGTCACCGCAAAATGTCCTGAATCGAATGAATTATTTATCACCATGATTTGTTCATTTACACCGGGCAGGATCATGGTCAACGGCAAAGGAGACGCCCTGCTTTCAAAATTGTCGATTGCCAATTGCACAAGGCCGCCTTCTTTATCCTCCGCAAGAATTTTTGTTACGGAATAGCTATTGCCCTGAAAGTTTTTAACCCGAATACTATGCGCATCCATGAATACTTTACTATGGGTAATAATATCGCCTCGCTCATTTATAATGAACCCACCCCCCTGATTAAACTCATTCCCGTCTTTATCGAAAGACGTGAGAGAAACAACCGCGGGTTTGATTTTATTCGTCAGGTAAGTAGCCGCATCCCGCGCCATTACACAGACAGAACCTCCCGCCACAGATACGAAAATTGCACCAAGTATAACGTTTTGAAAGCATCTATTCATACACTTACCCCTTCCTGTTTTGGCAAAATATTGTGTGTTTCCTTAGCAATCAGATACGATTTTTAGAAGTTTTTTGCGTTGCACTGTCCAAATACATAAAACGCATTGACTTGCGTATTCTCATGTAGTACCATACTTCCCAATAATGAATTGGATAGTGACGTGTATCGTCCGGTTATCAGGTGTCCGTCAGGGGAAAACAACATGGCCTGCCGGGTTACGTTTCACTTTACTTAGAATTTTCAAAATACAAAACTATTACCGTTTATCAACAGAAACCATAAAATAACCCCGGTATCCGATATGCATTTTATTAACAAAATACGAGGAATCAACGAAGAGGGAAACCGCCTTAAACGAATTGCAATAAAAGTGGCGGCCATACTCGCATCTCAGGCAATAGTTGCTTTTTTATTTATGCTTTTTTTCACGGGCAAAACCAGCAGAGACAATAGCCGTCGCTTTGCCGGTTATGACGCCAAAATAAGCGTGATGGAAGACATGGTTGACCATGCAACCCAAAAACACAACAAAGACATTGCGGAACTCGCCAAATCAGTCGGCAAAATGGGCAGTATAAATCAAGGCATATTGCAAACTATCAACACCTTATCGGAAGAATTCCGCAAAATGAAGCCGGTATCTGAAGAAGCAAACATGTCTTCAGCGCAACTACAACAAGCGCAGGATAGCCAGTCACCCCAAACAGAAGAGACTTCCATTCTAACAGACGCCGCACCCCAAAATAACATGTGGAGTCTCCGGATAGTTACCCTGCAGAACATAGAAAAGAATAAAAAAGGCGCGGAAGAACTGATAGCATATCTGCAAAGCAATGGCATCCATAAAGCAAGGATATATCAATACGGCAAGCTATTGTCGGTGGACGTTGGTGATTTTGCCGATGTTTCTACGGATGAGGCAAAAAAACTTAGGGAAAAGATCAGAGGCATCAACTATAAAGGGAGTACCTTTAAAGATGCCTACTTCGTTCAGTACTGATAAAAACGCAAACTGCAAAAAATCAGCCCCACAGGCAAATGCATTTTAATACTCCACTGGTTTTCTCGATATCTTCAATCGTCCACGATTCGTCTTACTTTCCAAACGCTTTTCCTTTGCAGCTTTTTTAGGTTTCGTGGGCTTCCGTTTTTTTTGCACAATAACCGCACTTTTTATAAAATCCCGCAGCCGGTTGAGCGCATCCTCTTTATTTTTGTCCTGGCTGCGATATTTCTGCGCCTTGATAACGATCACCCCTTCTCCTGAAATACGGCGGTCACTCAGCGATAAAAGCCTTTCTTTATAAAAATCAGGCAACGACGACGCATTGATATCGAAGCGCAACTGAACAGCAGTGGCAACCTTGTTGACATGCTGCCCTCCCGCACCCTGCGCACGAATTGGGTGCATCGATATTTCGTCTATCGGAATGGTTACCTTATTGGATATTTTTACCATATAGTATTACACTTACCTTTAAAACTCATTTATTACTATCACACCAACAGACCCGAAGCGGTTCATGTCTGGAAGTTCACGCGCCGCATCCTCAAGGCCGATTGTTTTTCCAATCAATTTTTCCGGACGTAATTTCCCTTCGCAAACCATCTCCAACATAGCGCCGTATTCATGCGCCTGCATTCCATGACATCCCAGTATTTCGAGTTCATTTGCGATCACCTTGTCCATGGGTATAGGGGGATGCCGGTGTTCCGCCAGCATCAGTCCGACCTGGAGATGTTTCCCCCGTTTTCTTAAAGTAGCTATTGAATTAAAGCATGTATTTGAACTTCCAAGCGCATCGACAGAAACATGCACCCCGCCTTTTGTTATGTCCAATATAGCTCCTGCCACATCCTCCACCTCCCCGGCATTCACCAACGCAACAGCTCCAACCGATCCGGCAAAATCAAGTTTCTCTTTTTGTATATCAACCGCCACAACATTCGCCCCCAGGGCGCTTGCAATCATAATTGCCGACAAACCAACGCCTCCGCATCCATGCACAGCAACCCACTGCCCGGCTGAAACCTTCCCCTGTGCAACAATTGCGCGAAACGAAGTGCTGAAGCGGCATCCGAGGCTCGCCGCGGTTACGAAATCAATATCTTCCGGTAACTGTACTAAATTAACATCTGCATAATCGATTGCCACGTACTGCGCAAAAGAACCCCAATGGGTGAATCCCGGCTGAGACTGACGGTCACAAACCTGATGATTCCCAGAAGCGCATTGCGGGCATGCACCGCATCCGCACACAAACGGAAGGGTCACCCTGTCTCCCTTCTTCCACAGTGACACTTCCTTCCCGGTTTCTTCAACAACACCTGCAATTTCGTGTCCGGGAACATGTGGCAAACGAATGCAGGGATCGTGTCCCATCCATCCATGCCAGTCACTCCGGCACATTCCGGTAGCTCCCACGCGAATCACCACGCCGGTTTTCTCAGGCGCTGGATCAGGCACCTCTTGAATAGTCAATGGTTGAGCAAATTTTTCATATACTGCCACTCTCATAAGATGCCCTTATTTTATAATAACACGGTATCAATTTTTTGGGAATACGTACAGTCGGCAAATTGTGGATTGCCTACTGTAGACTGTAGAAATTATTATAAAAACCTCAACTTATTGAGAAGTTACATTTTACGCTATTGTTTTTCCGCTTACCAGAGCCGCTTTAAGTTTTTGGCGTCGGCTTAAGCGCGTAGTTAAGGCATAACTGTTGATATAGAAACTCTGGCGCAAAATCGGCTCCGTACGAAACAACCCTTACAGGGTTCCAAAGTAGAACATGGCAAACACAATACCAAGAAAAATGGGGGGTATTCCTGATTTTTTGTAACTTTTGCCATGTTTTAATGAAACGTTGCCGTAGTGTTAACCCTGACATGGTTCTGAACCCTGTCAGGGTTGTGTCGTCCTGACCCCTCTGAACGGTTACAAAAAAGAACTATTCAGCGTAATCTATTAAACTACCGAAGCACAACTCGTTCTCAAATCTTGTCCTGAACATAGTGAAGTATCTGTTTGGGAACGTAATGGCAATGGAAACTACATTCGCGGGTTCAGATTTGTAACCTGAACCCGCCTGGAGTCGTGTAATGTTTACGCTTAATAGTTGCACAAAAAATCGGGAATGCGGCCGGTATAGTAAACGGGGAGACGCTTGCAATGCGTCTCTATAAAAATATTGAAATTCCTAAACATAAATTTAAAGTAACTTCCCGGCATTTTTTGCCAGAAACCTTCCCATTTCTTCTGACGTCACTGCTTTACTGCAAAGATAGCCCTGGAATTCATCGCATTGCAGCCCCTGGAGAAATTCAAATTGTTCATCTGTCTCTACGCCCTCAGCAATTACCGTAAGTTGAAGACTTTTTGCCATGGCGATAACTGCTTTTACAATCGCTGAATTAGTCGGGTCTTTATGTAGGTTATGAATAAATGTCATGCCAATTTTGAGTTTTTGTATAGGGAATTTACTGAGATAGCTTAAAGAGGAAAAGCCCGTACCAAAATCATCAATAGTGATCTGAATCCCGAGGCTTTTCAATTTATTCAGTTTGTAAATGGTGGTTTGCAGGTTTTGGATGGCAATACCTTCCGTGATCTCAAGATCAAGGGCATCGGGAGACATACGGGTATCATGTAAGACGTTATTCACAAAATCTATCAGGTTTTCGCGTCCAAAAGTATGTCCTGAAATGTTTACCGCTATGGGTACGGAAGGGAGGCCGGCTCTTTGCCATGCCATGTTCTGTTTGCAGGCCGTGTGCAACACCCAGAAATCGATAGGCACGATTTGCCCGGTGTCTTCCGCCAATGGTATAAATTCTGCGGGGGAAATCAATCCTTTTTTAGGATGTTTCCAACGCAAAAGGGCTTCCATGCCAACCAATCGCCCTGTAGCAATATTCACCTGCGGCTGATAGTATAAAACCAGCTCCCTGTTCTCCAGGGCACGGCGCAGGTACATTTCTTCGAGGAGCTGCTCGTAGGCTTTTTCCTGCACAGTTGAGGAGTAAAAATGATAGTTGTCCCTGCCGCTTTCCTTTGAAATGTACATGGCGGAATCGGCATTTTTCAGCAATGCTTCCGCTGTTGTGCCGTCACCCGGATACAGGGCGATTCCAATACTGGCGCTAATGCAGAGATCATGGTCGTCTATGATTACCGGCTCTTTTAATTTCTTTAAAATTCTCTGTGTGACGTCATTTGCATCTTCCATCCTGGAAATTTCCGTCAATAATAGCACAAATTCGTCTCCTCCCTGACGGCTGACCGTATCTTCTTCGCGTATGCAGCTTTTTAATCTGTCTGCGATTATCTTCAGGAGGCGGTCTCCTGTGCTATGCCCCAGTGTATCGTTGACTTTTTTGAATCTGTCGATATCAATGAATGCCACTGCCAGCATTTGTTGTTTGCGATGAGCGTGTATTATTGCCATATTAAGACGGTCGTGAAATAATTCCCTGTTTGGCAAAGCAGTCAGTGAATCGTAGTACGCCAGATAATGGATTCTTTCTTCCGCCTGTTTATGCTCTGTGATATCTTCCATAATTGCGAGATAATGGGAAATAAATCCTTCATTGCTTTTGATAGCGGAAAGAGACAGTGATGTCCAAAAGAGTTCTCCGTGTTTTTTCCTGCTGGAAAATGCTTCCTTCCATTCTCCTTTCGAGGTGATTGCTTTCCACAACGTTTTATCCGCCATGGATAAAGATTCACCGCCGGGCTGTATGATGTCTATCAGATTTTTTCCCAGAACTTCTTCCGGTTCAAAGCCGGTCACTTTGCAGAACTTCGGGTTAATATAGTCAATGCGGCCATCCGTATCGGTGACGGCAATCATTGCCGGGCTTTGTTCAACGGCAAGGGACAACGTACAGATCATTTCCTCCGCGTGTTTACTCCCGGTAATATCTCTTATTACGCCGACGGTTCCGACGAATCGCTTATCGTTCTTCATAATATCGGAGTCGTAATGTCCTGTAGCGGCAACCTCAATGATCTTTTCATGCTTTTTGGGCCATTTTATAATCTGAATGGTGTATTCCATGTACTCCGGGGATTTCTTTGATTTTACCCGTATCTGCAAACCTGTGGTTTTTCTTTGTCCGGTTCTTCGTTCGTCAAACAATTTAGGCGTGGTTTTGTAGTCGCTTGTCTTTCCTGAATATTCTGACAGCACTTCGGAGCGACTTACTTTTTTCAAGTCATCAGGGTGTATCAGTTCACTAAAATGTTTGCCGATGAGTTCGTCAGGCTCATAGCCAAAGACCTGCACGGCTTCATTTATGAAGGTAAAATAGCCGTTTGCGTCAATTCTATAGATAATATCGGGCAGTATTTCCACAAGTCGTTTATAGCGCTGTTTTCCGTCCTGCAGTTCCAGTTCGATCTGCTTACGTTCCATGGAATAGCGCATGGTGCGGGCAAGTGAATCTCCGTCTATTTTCCCTTTAATCAGGTAGTCCTGCGCACCCTTCTTCAATGCTTCAACTGCGACCTCTTCATCGCCAAGTCCGCTTAACACAACAATTGGCGTTCTTGAAGCATGTGCTTGTATTGAACAGAATGTTTTTAATCCCTGGCTGTCAGGCAGTGAAAGGTCCAGGAGAATAACGTCTATAAAATCATTTTCCAGTTTCTGCAATGCGGAAGAAAGGCGGTAGGCGCACTCAAGGCTGAAGGATACGCTTTGTATATCATCCAGCATTTCCCTAACCAGGTATACGTCGCCAGGGTTGTCTTCTACCAAAAGCACCTTTATTTCATTTTTCATAACAATAGCATCTCTTTTATTCTGCGGGGAGTTTCACAATACTAAACCAAAAATTATGGACAGCCTGCACAATCTTTATGAATTCATCAAAATCAACAGGTTTGGTTACGTAACAGTTCGCATGGAGGCCATACGACTTAAGTATATCTTCCTCGTTGCTTGATGTGGTCAGGATTACAATAGGAATTAATTTCAGTTTTTCATCAGTTTTAATTTCTGCAAGCACCTCGCGGCCATCCTTTTTTGGCAAATTCAAATCCAGCAGGATGATATCGGGCCTTGTTGCATCAGCGTATTTACCTTCCTTGCGGAGGCATCTCATCGCCTCAACACCGTCGGTAACTACCGTGAGATTATTGTACAACTTGCTTTCTTCGAGGGCTTCCTGCGTAAGGCGAACATCGCCCGGATTATCTTCCACCAGCAGAATTTCAACAGGCCTGATATTTGATAAAGTATGCATATATGAATCATCTCCATAAATTAGGCTGCCTTTAGCAGCGACTTTATTCTGTTATTGATGTCAATGTAGAGATGCATGCAATGCGTCTCTACATTAACATTGAAATTCCTACGCTGTCATCGCCAGAACCAAACAATCACGAGATAAAAAATACGAAGCACGAAACAAATTCCAAAATACAAAATCCCAATGAACAAAACCGTAACACTTTAGTTTTTTAAAAAACCGGGTTTTTAAATATTTGAAAATTGAAATTTAGAATTTCGGATTTTACCATTAAATATTTTGCCAAAAAGCACGCACTGGCGAATGGAAGTGTGCAAAGAAATTACCAGTAAGGTACTATCCTTTGAATTAATTTCTTACGGGCAGTGAGAAATAAAATGTAGCGCCTTTCCCCGGCTCTGATTTTAACCATATCCGTCCGGAATGGCGTTCAACGATCTTTTTGCAAATGGAAAGCCCTATCCCGGATCCTGGATAGTCTTCTTTGCCATGCAATCTCTGGAAAACAATGAATATGCGATCGTAATACTGCGGGTCTATTCCGATACCATTGTCGCTGACAGAGAATATCCATTCACTCTCTTTTTTCTCTGCAGAAATATGTACACGCGGAGGCGCTTCGCCGCGGAATTTAAGGGCGTTGCCAATAAGATTCTGAAATAATTGTGTGAGCTGAGATGGATCGGCCATTACAACCGGCAAGTGATCCTGGGTTATTGCAGCCCCACTTTCCTCAATGGCTATTTTAAGGTTTTTGGCAACACGGTTAAACACCTCCGTGCAATTAACAGGTTCAAAATTCCTGCATCGGGAAGTCACACGCGAATATGCCAGCAGGTCATTAATGAGCTGTTGCATCCTCATTGCGCCGTCCACTGCAAAGGCAATGTATTCGTTGGCATTGGAATCAAGTTTGTCTTTATAACGGCGCTCCAGTAGTTTGGTATAACTGGTAATCATACGCAGCGGTTCCTGCAGGTCATGCGATGCGACATAGGCAAATTGCTGAAGTTCTGCGTTGGAACGGGACAATTCTTCCATAGAGTGTATCAATTTCTGTTCCGCCCATTTGCGCTCGGTAATATCGCGGATAATGCCAATAAAGGTAAAATATTCATCCAGGCGGGCATCTCCTATCGTTAATTCTATAGGGAAAGCCGTTCCGTCTTTTCGCAGTGCTTCCAGTTCGATAGGCCCTGTGCCAAGTATTCTGGCCTTTCCCGTGTTCAAATATCTTTTTAACCCATCTTCATGTTTTTTGCGGTATGATTCCGGCATTAGCATAATAACGTTTTCGCCAACAACCTCTTCTTTTTTATAACCAAACATCTTTTCTGCGGCAGGATTAAATAGTTCAACAACGCCCTGTTCATCGATGGCAATAAGGGCGTCCGCCGTGTTTTTGACAAACGCATTGAAGCGTACTTCTTTACGCTTGCGTTCAGTGATTTCTCTTTGAATTGCAACGAAATGGGTAATGGCCCCTTCTTCGTTCTTCATTGGGGAAATGGTTGCAAAGACCCAATAATATTCTCCGGTCTTTTTCCGGTTGTGGAATTCCCCCTCCCATTCGTTTCCGGAGACAATGGTTTCCCAGAGCTGTTTGTACTGTCCCTGAGGGGTTTCTCCGGATTTTAATATGCGTGGATTTTTTCCAATGGCCTCTTCTTTGGCATATCCGGTTATTTTAACAAAGGCAGGATTGACATATTGGATACAGCCCTTTACGTCGGTAACGATAACGGATCTTGAGCCATGTTCTATGCTATGTATGAGCATGGAAAGATGTTGCTTGTTAAGACCGTGCAAGCCATCTTCAAATAATGTAGTCATTTTAGTTATCTTCTTTTTCTCTATGGATTCTTCATAATCAGTACACCGGTTGACAACTTTTTATCTGCATCGAAAATCTTTATTAATCGGGCGTTTATTTTTACCGGCGTTTGTCCTTTGGAAATGGATATCTGAAAATTTGTGTCTTTTTCCTGTGCGTTGGCAAGCGTATCAACGGGCGTTGTCAGCTCCATTTGAGAGAGGCAGGCAAGCATGTCCTTTTGCTCCGTTCCTGGGATTTGCAATAGTTGCTGTGCGGTTTGATTAATATTTTTAATTTCCCACTGACCGTTGACCACAACAACGCCTTCATCTATATTTGCCAGTATTATGTTGAGTACTTCAGATTCATCCTCCCTGCCTGCCACAGTTCTCGGACGAAGCAATGATTTTACCCTTGCAAGGAGTTCTGTTTTGTTGAAGGGCTTGCTGATAAAATCATCCGCACCTGCCTCAATCCCCTTAATGCGGTCGTCCATTTCATGCAAAGCGGTAATCATTATTATCGGGATGTTTTTTGTGGCCTCATCCGCGCGTAATTTTTTACAAACTTCGTATCCGGTAATCTTAGGCATCATTATGTCAAGCAAAATTAAATCGGGGTTTTCCGTTCTTGCCTTGTTTAAAGCCTCTTCTCCGTCATATGCTTCGATTACTTCATATTTGAATGCTGTTAAAATAACCCTCAGCAGTTTGACATTTTGTGTTATATCATCGGCTACCAGTATTTTTGCCATAGAATACCCGTGTTCTCTTTCTGATAAAAGTAATGCCTGTCAAAATACAGGAATAGCAACTACAAAGTCCTTTTTTCTGTGTTCTGAACAGACTATTTATTTTTTTAAATATTTTTCTATAGTAAGAGGCAATTCTCTTGTATCAATAGGTTTGCTCATATATGCGTCACAACCCGTATCCAGTATCTTTTGTTGGTCCCCCTTCATTGCATGGGCAGTTACCGCTATTATGGGAATATCTTTTTTACCGGCATCGGCTTTGATTTGCCGTATCAGTGTCAGCCCGTCAATCCCTGGAAGTTGTATGTCCATAAGAATGATATCCGGTATTTGTTCTTTCAACAAACTTAATGCTTCCTCGCCGGTAGTTGCTTCGATGACATTATATCCCTTTGCTTTAAGCACGACGCGTATCAATTTTCTGTTTTTTTCATTATCTTCTACTACCATTACGTTTTTATTCGACATTCATTGTCCCCTTCCCGATATATCGGTTGTATAGTAATTTTCTTTCGAAAATGAATTTGGCTGTTTAAAAATAAAATTTTTCATGCCCTTTTGTGAGCCTTCGACTAGTGGAAGTTTTATCTCCCCTTGTGAGCAACGGCTTATGGATGTTTCATTTTATTATAGGGGTACCACTATCCTTTATGGTGGGTTTGCTCTATTTTCCTGATTGCCATAAGGAGATCCTCCTCAGTATGACTTCCCTTTTGAATTAAGGCCAGTATGTTGCCGTTTAATTCTTTTTTCTCTTCCGGGGTAATATCCTTTGCGGAGCAAATAATAATAGGGATTTCTTTTGCAACCGGATGTGCTTTTAATATTTCTATGACTTCAAATCCGCTCATGCCCGGCATCATCAGGTCCAGGATGATAATATCAGGGTGCTTTTCTAAAGCGAGGTTGATGCCTGCTTCGCCGCTGTACGCCTTTAAAACATCACACCCCTTTTCTTTTAGAATAGTGGTTATATGTTTGACCGCCTTCTCGTCATCGTCCACCACGAGAATTTTCACTGGTTCTTCTTTTGTTTTTAAGGTATTGGCAACCGCATTTACTGCATCTACTAGCTGTTTTCTGCCTACAGGTTTTATCAGATATTCAGCAGCACCCAGACTGTACCCAAGTTCTTTGTTGTCAAAGATTGAAACGATTATTACCGGTATGTGAGCGGTATCTTTATCGCCCTTCAGTTTAGAAATGACTTCCCATCCGTCAATTCCCGGCAGCAAAATGTCAAGCGTAATCAGGAACGGGTTGCATTGTTTCGCCTTTTCAACTGCACCTACTCCGTCTGCCGTTACAACGACGTTATATCCGGCATTCGTTAAATATAAGGTAAGGAGATTGGCAGACATACGATTATCTTCTATAACGAGAATAGTTTTTTTTCCTTTTGTTACTACCGGGGACAGCTTATGCACATGTGTTCCTTCATCCCCTACCTCCTCGCCGCATATGGGACATACCGTAGCCATCTCATCCTCCGGATGCAGGATTCTTTGAGATTTTGTTACTGGAATCGTAAAATAAAAAGTACTCCCTTTCCCATATTCACTTTTGAGCCAAATCTTTCCCCCGTGCATCTCAACAATCCTCCTGGTTAAAGCAAGTCCCAACCCTGTGCCTTCATATTTTCTTGAAAACGAGCTGTCTGCCTGCCAGAATTCTTTAAACACTTTTTCACGGTCCTCGGGTTTTATCCCTATGCCTGAATCAGACACGGAAACCTGCATTTTTCCGTCCACAATAGCTGCATTTGTTGTAATTGTACCATTCTGCGGCGTGAATTTTATGGAGTTTGAGAGAAGGTTGTATAATATCTGTTTAAATTTCACCCGGTCTGCTTCAATATCTTTCACATCTTCTTGTATAACCGTTTTTAACTGAAGCTGCTTCTTTTTGGCCAGGCCTTTTAAAATAGTATAGACATCCTCGATGGCGTCGGATACAAGAAATGATTCATACTGCAGTTCCATCTTGCCGGCTTCGATTTTTGACAAATCCAGTATATCGTTAATCATTTGCAGAAGATGTCTCCCGCTGCTGTGGATGTCCTTAACAAAATCTTCCTGCTCGGCATTTAACTCTCCGCAGAGTTTATCTTTCAGCACCTCCGCAAATCCGATTATTGCGTTAAGAGGGGTACGGAGTTCGTGAGACATATTGGCTAAAAACTCTGATTTCATCCTGTTCGCACGCTTCAGCGCAGAGACCGCCTTTTGTAAATGTTCTGTTTTCTCAGTAATACGCTGCTCCAGCATAGCATACGATGACCTCAACTTGTCCGACATGTCATTAAAAGCTTCTCCCAACTGCCCGACTTCATCATTGGTTGAAATTTCTACCCTTGTTGTTAAATCGCCGGTTTTTTTAATGGCCGTGGCGGCGGCAGTTAATTTTTCTATAGGCTTCAGGAATTTGTTTGTAGTGAAAAATATAATGACCACTACCAGTAAAATGCTTGCCGTTCCAATAATAATGAAAAATATAATAGCCGCGGCATACCGCTGTTCAGCTATTTCCTTTGGTATAATGACGCTGAACGCCCCCCTTATTTCTCCCAGTTGGTAATCATAGCCCGCATCATAATAATCCCGCACAACCGGTGGTGCCTTTTCTCTTGGCCCGTGACAAAGAAGGCAGTCTTTTGTTACATATAGCGGATATAGGTAACGTTCTACTCTTTTTCCATCAAAAACATCGTCTGCCCAGTATTCCTTAATAGTAGGGTCTTCTTCCATTTTCCTGAGTATTTTTTCTTCGAAGAGATCGGGTTTGTTTTCTTCATTCCGGTATCTTAAGCTCGTCTGTTTAATGACATAACCCGTTTTTTCTGCAAAATTTTTACTGATGGCGTTTGTGGCAACGGCAGGAATAAATTTTTTTGTTTGCTCGTTAAGTTCTATTTTATGCATGATGGAGGCAAGATAATTCCGTGTCGTTTCCAGTTGTATCACCAGCATTTTTGCCTTTCCCCGGATTTCTTTTGTGAATTCCTGGCGTGTTTGCTTGTAGATAAAAAACCCCACGATACCGTTCAATGCGATCAGTAAAACTGCCAAAATGATTACCAGTTTATGTCTTATTTTCATGTTTCTTTTTTAACGAGAATAGCCCCTAACGGACAACACTTTTCAAATCCTTCCTCAACATCCCACGTGCCTGTTTTCTCCGGAACAAGCCTTGCCTTATCATTTACAAGTGCAATCGCATCGCCGGCTCTTACTGCGCAAATTCCGCAGCCAACACATTTATTTTTGTCTATATTTACAGAGATAGCCGCGCCATTTTTCTTTAAGATTACGTTATCGGCATACTGGCGGACATCTTGTTCCTCAAAAGAAACAAGGTTCCCGGGCAGATGTTTTTTTATTTGCTGCCTGCCATCCCTTTCATGCAGAAATATTGATCTGCCACATTGCCCGCAGGTATGCAGTTCCTGTAATTTTTTCAGGTAGTCCATGACTGTTTGAACGAGGGTGGCGTGGCTCCATGTTAAGGGTGAGACAGACATCGGCTCTCCGGTAAAGGGGTTAATTTGTTCCGCAAGCACGCCGGAAGGCAGTGCGCGTGAAACAGCCCATTTTAAATAGTATATTGACCTATCAAGGTCTTTCACGGATTTTGTAATTGCAATATAATACTGCGCCAGCCACATAGTGCAAATAATCCAGGGGTTCCCTGGAATTGAGTCATCATTGCCGGCACGCTGATAAAAATCCCTTTCGTATCGGGCAATTCCTCCTATTTCCGTCTTTACCCACAAGACCTCTTCAATTGCCTTCATAGTGTTTTGTACTCTGACATCATCCGGTGGGTAAGCGCCAAAGGCAAACAGCCCGTAAAGGCTTGCGTCAACAGTTTCGTCTATTTCAAATCCACCTTCTTCTTTCGGAACTATCATGCGTAAAAACCGGTTAAGCTTTTCACTATAAAGATATTGATCCATCGCTTTTCTAATTTTTTCAGCAGTCTGCCGGTATAGTTTTGTCTTTTCCGTGTAATTGAATATTTCGGAGAGCCTGGACGCGGCCATCAGGCCTCCGTATACGGTAGCTACTGTAAACGATAAAATACCGCGTCTTTCTTCCCAAAGATCATACGAAGGGAGGGGCAATTCCGTTTCATCATCTCTGTAGCTTACAAGAAAATCTGCGGCCTTTTCAATAAACGAATGGTATAGCGGGCGTATTACATCGATTTTCCGATACATGTCATAATATTGCCCAATCGCCCAGAGAAGAAGGGCTGTTTCGTCTTCCTGGATAGGCACATGTATTTCTTCTCCTCTTACCCAAGGGTGCCACGAACTGCCGAATGAACCGTCAGGGTTGTATTTGTGCAATAAAAAGCCGTCTTCGACCATAACACTTGCACAAAAGTTGTACGGAGCAACCACGTTCGCACAAAAGTCAAAAAACTTTCTGCAGACAGTGCTATAGCCAGCGCTCATGAGCGCATGGGCAACTAAAGCACCATCCCTTGGCCACATATAACTATAGGTATCTTTTGCGTATTGAAGGATATCCGAATCATTTGCAGCAATAATTGCCCCGCCGTTGTCGATCTGTGTTTTAAGCACCAACAAACTGCGTTTAAAGAGATTAATTACTTCAGCCGGAAGGTTCCCATAATTAAATTCCTCTTTATTGACCCAATGTTTCCAGTAGCTTGCAGTACGGTCGAGTATGGCTTGCGGCTTTTCGCTTAAAAGAATATTATTTAACAAATTTACTTCGGCATACGTCCTGCCGACGGCAATCCAATAGTATGCAACCGATTCTCCGAAAGGAGGGATTTTCAGGGAAATGCCGATTGTCGAGTCTACAGATCCCTGGGCAATTGGATTACCTCCCAGAATGCCGTCTTCCGCATCACGCCAGGTGCCTTCCGCCCCCTGGTGCCGTTTTATGCCGGTAGCGTATTCGCGCACCCCCCACACGTCTCCGGCCGAACAGTTGATTAAAAAGTAACGGGGACCTTTATAATGAATGAGGCAGTTTTGTTTTGCGTCGTAAAACACCGTATCGCCAATTTCATTTTCCATAACACTCAGATCCTGATGGAAAAAAAGACGTATTTCTCTTTCTGTTGGGGCGGAGTTTTTAATTATCATTTTCCGCAAATAAATATTTTTCTCAAAATCAACTACATCGTTACACATGAGTTGAAGGCACAGCTTTTCATGACGGAGGAACACAGCAGTCACCAACGTTTCATCAAGATACCCCAAAGAAATATTCCATTCTTTGGGATTAATCCACGAAAAACCTTCCTGTGTCCATAGCCCAAACCGGCATGGATAACCCCTGGTATGGTTTTCTTTTCCAACATAAGGGAAGTAAAAATCCCGAACCGAATAGCTTGAATCGAAGGTCACCAATAATGATCCGTTTCCAACGGGAATATCTCTGGGCATAGTTGCAAACCTTTTAACTTTAGTGGTAATAGTTGATGGCAAAGAATCATTTTGCTCTTTGCCGGAAAAAACCGAAAATACGTAACACTTTAGTCTTTTGAAAAATTCCAATACTAACGATGTTTGCCGCCCGATATAGGGACGGCGGACATCCTTGCCTCTCGTTCTTGCGTTCTTGCGTTTTTCAAAAATCTAAAGTGTCACGATTGTTTTATATTTCCCAGGGGATCTCCTCGTCTGAAAAAAAGAATTCCTCGCCGGCAAGCATATCCAGCTCGGTCAAAGATTGATCTGCATGCATTTGTTCAGCGCTGGCAAGGGTTTCAAATAATTTTTTTTCTTCCGGTGTTTTGGCGGTAAAAGCGGCATTTTTGTAAAATTGGTATGCCTTATTTTCCGCCTTCGCAATAAGCCGTACAACATCAATGAGCGCTGCATTGTCGTCAAGTTTTTGTACATCAAGTCTGTTTTCATGCGAAGTGGTACTTTCAGGATCAAATGTTTTTCCATATGCCTCTTCATACCAGGAAGTAACTATTTCTTCATGTTCTTGTTCTGAGTCAGCCATCAGCTTTAAACGCTTTCTGGCATCTTCATTTTGTATTTGATCCCGCATTTTCAAATAAAATTTTTTAGATTTGTTTTCCTGCACAATAGCAGTTTCGAGTATTTTTTTCAATACATCGCTTTTCTCATTTACCATTTTTCCCCCAAAATACAGAGTTAATTTGTCAGGAGATCAAATACAATTGCAACAATTTGGTTTTTTGAAAAAGTAGGGGCGAAGCATTTGCCCGTTTGGGTATGAACTTATTTATAACAAATGCTTCGCCTCTACATTATTGCGGCAAACATCGCTATTAATGGTTTTTTTCAAAAAACTGAGGCGTTGCTTACAATTATATTTTGCATCTTAATTTTAATTGTTAGAAGTATACCATTTTAATGGATTTTTTTAAAAGATGAATTTTTTGAGAAAAAAAATGCCCGTTAACAATAAAAAAGAAATGAAATGGTGGATACCGTAAAGTCCGTGACCAGTATGGGAAGGTAATTCCAGGGACACTTTACTTTAATCCTGCGAACTAAAATCCAGAACGGCTGAAGTGCCTTTTTTGGTAACTATTCAGCGTAAACGATACACGGCTCGTTCCCAAACCTTGTACTGAACTTAGTGAAGTATCTGTTTGGGAACGAGTTGCGCTCTGATCTCCGGTAATTTAATAAATCGCGCCGGATAGTTACCTTTTTTGTCAAAAAGTGCCCAAGTGATTAATTATGATAATCGCGGAAGTGGATATGATATGGTCACTGTTTTTCAGGGAATTTATTTGGAATGCTAAACGAATACTTCTTTCGGATTTCGTGCTTGTTTAAACACTCGTTCCCAAGCTGTAGCATTTGGGAACGAGTGCGAAAATCAGTTCGTCATTAGAATTTGTTTCGGATTTCATGCTTGCCAGCTTAGGGGTGGGCAAACTATTATCAAGAAAGTACGTTTTTACAGAGTAATACTATATTACCACTCCAAATCTAAAAGAAATGGAGAAATTGATTTTATGGTGAAAATAAACAGCCTATTTAATTAGTGGCAGGATATACACTTATACGGCGTTTCGTGTCAAATTTCACCACGCCTTCTATCATGGAAAAAATCGTATAATCTCTCCCAAGTCCCACATTTTTGCCTGGCCTGAATTTAGTGCCGCATTGACGAACTATGATTGAGCCGGTTATCACGGATTGGCCGCCAAATTTTTTAATGCCTCTCATTTGGGGGTTGCTGTCTCTTCCATTCCTTGAAGAACCTTGTCCTTTTTTATGTGCCATTTTTTTCTCCTCTTAAATTAACCATACGGGCAGACACGGACAAACATGTTGTCCGCGCCACCCTGAAAAACTACGTTTATACAAAATGTACTTCCCGTGTATTAAAATAGTATCTGCACTATTTCCCGGATTGCTACCCGGCAATTATCTCTTTTACCTTGATCTTTGTGTATCTCTCACGATGTCCGCGTTTTCTCATAGACGCTTTTCTCCTTCGAAACTTTATCGTCACGCATTTTTTATCTTTTATTACACCTTTTACCTCCGCAACGACCTTTGCATTTGCAGCGCTTCCAAATGTTGCATTTCCGGATTCATCTGAACAAACCAGCACATTGTCAAACTCCAGATCATCTCCAACTTTGGCATCCGCCTTTAAATCAATACAAAACTGTTCTCCGGTTCTCACCTTATATTGTTTGCCCCTGTCGTTTATAATAGCATACATCTCTTTATTTCTCCTCCTTGTCTTAAAACTGAATTAAAAATTATACGGTAACGGGTTCACCCTTATTATCAAAATAACGAATATCTATTTTGCCATATTCATTTGCTGTATCGGTAAAAATAACTATTTTTTTGTTATACGCATCTTCAATCTCCGCCATTTGTTTTCTTTTCTGATTCTGTAAATAATCGACTACGTCATTATTTGAAGTTATTTCAATCCTTACGACTTGAGGTAAATGTAAAGCAAATTTTACATCTCTCATGATATTTAAACACAGAGATTCTACTGTTTTTGCGTAGCCTGTTCCGCAGCAAAATTTGCATTCTTCAAACAAAACGTCTCTCAGACTTGGCCGGATTCTCTGTCTGGTGATTTCAATTGTACCAAATTTTGACATTTTCAGCATCTTTGTTCTTGCGCGATGCCTCTTCAACGAATCCGCAATTGCCTTCTCAACCGCCTGGATATGTTTTTCATTCCGCATATCGATAAAATCAATAACAATTACTCCCCCTAAATCCCGC
Source organism: Candidatus Kuenenia stuttgartiensis (assembly GCF_900232105.1). Lineage (NCBI taxonomy): Bacteria > Pseudomonadati > Planctomycetota > Candidatus Brocadiia > Candidatus Brocadiales > Candidatus Brocadiaceae > Candidatus Kuenenia > Candidatus Kuenenia stuttgartensis. The sequence goes on along the minus strand of NZ_LT934425.1, from coordinate 2,067,832 downwards.
AGTCTTATTTGGCGTGCAATTTCTTTTGCCGCAATCATATTCGTCCTGAACGCCGTCTCTTCGGGATCGCATTTCCCTTTATATTTACCGCTATTCACATCAATCGCAACTAATGCTTCTGTCTGTTCAAGAACGATTGATCCGCCATGCAGCAACGGAATTTTTCGCGAGTTTATTTCTTCAATGGCATTTTCAATTCCAAAATTATGAAATAATGGCTTCTCTTTGTTGTAGAATTTAAGCTGTTTTTCATATTTAGGCATTATTATCCGCAGGAACTCTCGTGTTCTCTTAAAAACAGATTCTGAATCTACAATGATTTCATTTATATCCTGGCTAAATATATCACGAATTACGCGAATCACCAGGTCGCTTTCCTGATAAATTACGCCTGGCGCGTCAATCTCTTTCGACTTTTTACAGATATTCTTCCATAGTTTCAACAGATAATGAAAATCTTTCTGTAGTTCTCTCTTTGTTTGTTGTACACCGGCGGTTCGAACTATAAAACCAATATTCTTCGGGGGATTTAAGCTTTCAAGGATTTTCTTTAACCTTTGTCTCTCTTCTTCCTCGGTTATTTTCTTGGAAACGCCGTAACGCTTTACTTCCGGCATTAAAACCAGATATCTGCCCGGCAAACTTATATAGGTGGTCAAACTGGGTCCCTTTGTCCCAAGGCTTTCCTTTGTTACCTGAACAAGTATCTCCTTACCTTGTTGCAAAACATCGCGTATCCGATGGTGTCTTACAGGGGGGGGATCCGCTTCTTCTCCCTGATTCTTTCCTTCTGACGGAACCAACACATCCGAAGCATGGAGAAATCCGTTTTTTTTGAGCCCTATATCAACAAATGCCGCTTCCAGGTTTGGTTCTATATTAACCACTCTTCCTTTGTAAATATTCCCTGCAATCTGCTCACGTGAGCTTCTTTCAATATACAATTCCTCAAGAATGTTGTTTTCTAATATAGCGATACGACACTCTTCAGGTTCAATCGCATTTATAAGCATCCTTGTTTTCGTTTTCGTTGTTTTTTCCATTCTTTATACAGAAGAGATATCCACTTCCGTCCTGATAATTTCAAAAAGCTCGTTATTTATATCGACCCCAAGGGCACTTACGACTTCTTCAGGCCTCGGCATACCATCCGGCGTCAATCGGAAAGTTAAAAACAGGGCTTCGTTCTCCCGCCAGATTTTTTGAACAGAAGATCTGATTTCTACGGATTTTTGCACCTCTTTTTTCATGCGTTTTATTACGATAGAATGTTCATTCCAGAAATCTTCAATTTTTAAGGTTTGCAGAATATCTTTATTTTTAAAAATAATCTTATATGTCACATTATCAACAGCGCCTCTTTCCGATAGCGGTATCTGCCGGGCCGAAACAATGCGAATCCCTTCCGGCAATTGCCTCCGGAACCGTTCCGCCAGTAACTCAAGCGGTTCATGATGGAGCAACTCCAATTCCAAAATTTCATCTTCTCCGCTCATGCCAACACCAAGCGCTAACGGCATGGATATTTTTGGGTGAGGATTAAAACCTTTGGACATTGCGATGGGGATATTTGCTCTTCGTATTATCCGTTCAATGGTTCTCATCAAATCATTATGGGAAATAAACCGAATATCCCCCGATTTGGAAAAACGAATGCGTATTTTTTCTCCTATGGCCAGCCATCCTTCATAAAACAGTGAGGTGAAAAAAACAACTTTACCGTAAAGATATACATTCTTAAACTGGCATAGCCAGGACCAAACAAGTACTAAATAAAAAATACGAAACACGAAGCGCGAAGCACGAAGCACGAAACAAATTCAAAAATACAAAATCCCAATGAACAAAACCGTAACACTTTAGTTTTTTGAAAAACCGGGTTTTTAAATAGTTAAAATTTGTAACTATTCAGCGTAATTTATTAAACTACCGGAGATCAGAGCGCAACTCGTTACCAAACCACAGTTTGGGAACACAATTGCACTGGAAACTTTGTTTCCAGTGCGTGTCAGACTTGACGAATTACAAACTGTCTTAACCCTGTGATTTTATTCCCTATCTATCAGCAAACAGGCGAGAAACCGGAGTTTCTCGAACAAATGCATTCCCAAACTGGAGTTTGGGAACGAGCCGTGTATCGTTTACGCTGAATAGTTACTAAAATTTAGAATTTGTTTAGAATTTCGTATTTAGCTTTCGGGTTTCACTATTAAATATTTTGCCAAAAAACACGCACTGACGAATGGAAGTGTGCAAGGAGATTACTGATAAAGTATTAATATACTTCCGGTAAAATTTTTCTTACAAAATCATTAAGATATTTTTTGGTTTTTTCCGGATTGTCAAACTTAAATACAGTTTCCGCCACTTCCCTGGCTTCTTCAAAAGAAACAGACCGGATAATCTTTTTCATCTCGGGTATGATTGTTGCGGGAGCGACGCTAAACTCTTTCAGACCAAGCCCTACAAGGGGGATCGTATATTCCAGTTCCCCTCCCATTTCGCCGCAAATTCCAACAGGAATATCATTTTCATGTGCAGATTTTATCGCAAATTTCAAAAACCTTAAAATCGCCGGATGTACAGGACAATATAAATATGCCACCCGTTCGTTGTTTCTATCAACCGCCAAAGAATATTGGATAAGATCGTTTGTGCCTATGCTAAAAAAATCGCATTCTTTTGCCAACATGTCTGAAATCATAACAGAAGAGGGGACTTCCAGCATCGTTCCCATTTTGACGTTTTTATCAAAGGAAATATTCTCTTTGTCCAGATCTTCCATCGTCTCATACACCATCTGTTTTGCCCGTCTCAGTTCCTGGATGGATGAAATTAAGGGAAACAATATTTTCACCTCTCCCAGAGCAGAGGCTCTCAGCAAGGCTCTAAGCTGTATTTTAAATATGGAAGGGTTTTCAAAACAATAACGTATAGAACGACACCCAAGGAAAGGATTTCCCTCTTTTCTATGTTCCAGGTATGGCAGCTTATCTGCACCTAAATCAAGCGTTCTGATGATAACAGGTCTTCCCTTTAGTTCCTGAACAACGGTAGTGTATGCCTCCAAATGCTGCTCTTCTGTCGGAGGCGTTGGAGAATTCAAATAGAGAAACTCCGTTCTGTAAAGGCCTATCCCTTCCGCACCGTAGTTTAAATTTACACCTATTTCCCGTGGAAATTCAATATTGCCGAAAATGGAAATATGTCTTCCATCCGCCGTGGTGGAAGGTTGGTCTTTTAGTTCTATCGCCAGTTTTTTCTCAAAAACATCGATACTCTTTACCTTACTTTGGTACGTTGCTAACGTCTCATCGTCTGGCCTGACAATTACCAATCCCCGGTTTCCGTCTACAATTACGATATCACCTCCAAAAACATCCGAGGTAACAGTGCCAAGCCCTACCACTGCAGGAATCCCCAATGCACGCGCAACGATTGCCGTATGAGAAGTACGTCCTCCGCCATCGGTGGCAAAACCCTTCACTTTTTGAGGATCAAGCATGGCCGTTTGGGAAGGGGTAAGGTCGTGCGCCACTAAAACTACTTCTTCCTCAAGATTTTTAAGTTCTTCCCTCTTTTCACCCAACAAATTTCTTAAAAGACGGCGTTCAACATCAAAGATATCTGTTACCCTTTCCGCCAGGTATGAATCTTTAATATCCTGAAATTTCCTGATATATACACGCAAGGCGAGAGAAACTGCAAATTCAGGCGTAAAGTTGGTTTTCCGAATCCGTTTTATAATTTCATCTTTCAACCGTGCATCCTGCAAAACCATTCTGTGAGTGCCGAAAATGGACCCTATTTCAGAACCTAAATTCTCAGAAACCTTCTTTTCCAAATCCTCTATTTCTTTTTTAGAGGCATCGATCGCTTTTTCGAGTCTGCAAACCTCATCTTCAACTGCCTCATTTTTTATGACGTGGCGTGGTATCCGGAAGCCTTCGCTCTCAAACAAAAAAGCCTGCCGGATCACAACCCCCGGTGAAACGGCTATGCCTTTTCGGATTTCCATAAATTCTTCTTCAAACTTGCTATTCACCAGTTCTTCCAGAGCGTCCAGCGCTTCTGCACAATCCACCCCTTTCGCACTTATTAATAACTCCGTGCCATTTTCCGCACCAAGCGTTAAAAGCTCAATGATGCTTTTGCCATCAATATTTTTACCCTTTGCTTCCACGCGTATCTCAGAAGTATATTTATTGGCAATTTCGGAAAATTTGGTTGCAGGCCGCGCGTGCAGGCCATTTGAATTCCATATCTTCACTTTCCGTTCAGATATTTTGGAGTTTACAAAGAAAAAATCCATTATACGCTTCTCTACAAAACTACAATAAAATACTGTATCTAAATAAATGGTAATGCTTGAAAAACAGGAGAATAATGCTCTTTCACTCTTGCGATAGCTTGTCCGTCGCCATGCAAAAAATTAGTCCGACAGCCGTTCGCCATAATAGCTTATCAGTAATTTCTTTGCACACTTCCATTCGTCAGTGCGTGCTTTTTGGCAAAATGTTTAATGGTGAAACCCGAAAGCTAAATACGAAATTCTAAACAAATTCTAAATTTCAACTATTTAAAAACCCGGTTTTTCAAAAAACTAAAGTGTTACGGTTTTGTTCATTGGGATTTTGTATTTTGGAATTTGTTTCGTGCTTCGTGCCTCGTGCCTCGTATTTTTTATTTAGTACTTGTTTGGTTCCGGTTATGCCAGCGTGGGTATTGAGGAATAAAAGCACCCTGCTGAGTATTACACCTGAATACCGTCTACTTCCTTCAGTGTATCTACCATCCCTTCAATGCCTTTTGCTTCACGCATAAAGCGACGGAAATCATCATCTCTGATTGCGGTAGATATTTTCTCTAAAGCGGCGAGATGTGACCCGGTGGAATCGGTGGGGGAAAGCAGCAAAAAAAACAGGAATACTGGTTCGCCGTCCAATGCATTAAAATCGACCCCTTTTGCAGAACGGGCCACAGAACCTATAACATTTTTTATACTTTCATGCTTTGTGTGGGGTACGGCCACTCCCTTGCCTATGCCCGTACTTCCTAATTCTTCCCTTTTCATAAGGGCTTCAATAATCCTTCCAACATCTTTTGCATCGATTTTTTTCGCATCACGAAGAGCACATACCATCTCCCTGATGACTGCTTCTTTTTCAACGGACTGTATTTCTGTTATAATCGCCTCAGATACAATAAAATCAGTTAATTTCATTACCCTTGCACCCCCAATAAGTATTCTTTTATACCTCTATACCTCTTGTTTGCCTTCAGATTCTGCGACTTCTCCAATAGAATGCTTCTTTTGACGAACAATTTTAGATTCTATTTTCCCCTTGTGTTTTTTCAATTGCGCAACTACTTTATCCACAACAATATCTATAGAACGATACATGTCTGTATTTGACGCCTCTGCCACAATCGTGGGTCCTCTTGAAACATTGACAACCATTTCGACAAGATGGCTGCTATCCCCCCCTATGTCAAGCGTTACCTGTACATGCAAAATCCATTCGAAAAATTTTTTTATTTTTTCAGCTTTTTGCAAGGCATAATTTCTTATTGCTTCCGTAATATCCAAATGTCTGGCAACTATTGTTATATTATCCAAAGCACAATTCCTTTCTTTAAATAAAAAATATTCACTTAAAACCTTTACATTTTACTGATATAAGACTTTCCGTCAAGGAAATTAAAGCAGAATACCTAATTCTTATACTCTGCAATTGCAAAAACAAACAAATGTATGGATTTGGCCCCTGTTTTTTTCAGTTTTTTTGCGCACTCACGCATGGTTAAGCCAGTAGTGAGAACATCGTCCACCAATAATACCCTTTTTCCCTTCATTATTGCCGGGTTTTTAATAAAAAACGCCTTTTGGACATTTGAATATCTTTTGCTTTTAGATAATCTTGTTTGTGAAGTAGTGTTTTTGATTCTGATAAGGTTATTTACGGAGAAAGGCGTTAAAAAAGCCCGATGAATTTCACGCGCTATAAGCTCTGATTGATTGAAGCCTCTCTGCAATTTCTTTCGCCAATAAAGGGGTACCGGTACAATAATATCTATTTCCCGCATAAGTTCCCCAAGTTTTTTGTTTTTCCGCAGAAAGTCCCCTATTGCCTTATATAAGAAACGCTGTCTTTCATATTTATATTTATGTATTAAAGCTTTAATCGCACCATCATAATATGCAATTGCCGTTAATGAATCATGGTAAAGATGCTCTGACCGGCAAAAAGCACAGCCTTTTACCTCAGACGCGACGGAATACTGCCCTAAAACACTCCCACACCGAATACAATGTCTCTCATTTACAAATGGAATATTTTTCCTGCATGTACCGCAAATATACTGCTCGCAATGGTAATTTATATTCCTATTGCAATAGAGGCAAATCCGCGGATAGAATACGTCTAATAATGCCTGTACATAATTATTAATCGCATTAAGCATTCATCATATCAAAAAAGAATATTCCCACAGACCCAAAAAGTACAATGGGCATCCATGCCGCCAATACGGGGTGAACCATTCCCGTATTGCCAAGATTGGAACAAATAAAAGACACCGCATAAAACACCCCACAGGCAAGGATACACAAACTTACGCGCAAAAAAATGTTTTTACTCATTCTTTCAAACCCAACAACAAGAGGTATTCCCAAAAAAAGCAACACAATATGCGTAAGCGTATAGGCAATTCTTGAATGAAACAATACCTTATTCTTCGGATTATCGGGTTCCTTTTCGCATAATTCATTTAACTGTTCAAGGCTTAACAAACTGGAATCTAATTTTTTCTTTCCAAGTTCTAATGGAGTTACGGAGGATACGAACTCAAGCGTATCCAACCGATGAACCGGAGCCACCCATCTCCCCCGTTCGTCATAAACATGTTTTAATATCTTGCTTAATACCCACGTGTTATTTCCAATCCATTCCGCTTTCTTTGCATTAAGGGTGAATCTTTTCTTTCCATTTTCATCCCGCGAAAGGATAAACACAGAATCCATTTTTTGCGTTTTATTACTATATTTCCATATTCTGATTAATGCATTGTTTTCATCATCATGCACAAGCAGGTTCCGTTGAACGTCGCTATCAAAGGTATTTTGCTGCATAGCCTCCAATTTTTCAGCAAACCGGGGAACAATCCATTCCTGATCGCCAAACGACGCAAACCCCATAAACACCGTCACGACAAATATGGGCAGCAATATTCGGTATAGTGAAATTCCCGCAACCTGCATCGCCAGTATTTCCTTGTTTCTGGATAGTCTGACCAGTACAATGCCCACCGCAACTAAAGTAATGGCAGGAAAAAATTGCGTGATTATCACCGGAAAGAGGTAGGCATAATAACGCGATGCAACGCCAAATGAATTTATTCCCATCTCCAAAAAATCATCCAGCTTTTGAAGAAGGTCAATAATAACATATGTGCCTGAAATAATGAGGAGACACAAAAAAAATGTTGGGAAAAACGCTTTTAACAGGTATCTGTCCAGCCTTGAAAACATGTAATTTCGCAAACCTTATTGGTTAAAAGTTTTAAACTCCTGATATATCTGAAGTATTGTTTTTTTTAAAACGGGATGTACCATATCTGGCGCTATTTCAACGAGAGGTTCCAGCACAAATATTCTTTCATGCATCAAGGGATGAGGAATTTTTAGTTGATCATCTTCCACAATTCTGTCGCCAAAAAGCAAGATGTCGATATCTATGGTTCTAGGTCCCCATTTTTCCTTACGTATCCTGCCCATACGCAATTCTATATGCTGAAGTTTTTCCAGCAATTGGTGGGGTGTTAGTGATGTTTGCAATTCAAGAGCCGCATTTAAAAACATCGGCTGTAGAGGTCCCCCAAGAGGGGCTGTTTCATAAAAGCGCGAAATTTTTAAGGTGTGAATATCTTCAGACGCACTCATATACTCATAAGCGTTCCTTAAATTTCTCTCCCTATTGCCCAAATTCGCACCTAAAGCAATATATACCGTTTCAAGCACCCTATTATTTCCCGTTTCCGTTTTCTATTTACTCTCCTAAAAAAACGGAGAAAGAATGTTTCCATGCTTTTTATGATACCTTTGCAGGAAAACGCCATGCAACCTTTCTGTGGGTCGTTATTTTGATATAAGAACCGCTGGTAAAGCAAAATGCCTTTTTCAATTGCTTTAAATGTTAACAAAATCCAGCACGTATCAAAAGTTTATTCATGCGTTTTCATAAAAACATCAAAATCTCATGCCTTTTTCAAAAAACTAAATTGTTACAAATATTCACTAATTGCCTTTTTTCAAAAAACCGAAAAAGTACCCTATGAAAACAGCACCAATTAAGAAGGCAGGAGTAGCGAAATTATTTCGCTGTTTTTTTATCCCGGAATGCATTCTCCGAAAAAATTTCGATTCTTTTGTTTTTCCCCTAGGTGTTTTAAATAATCAACTATGCCTGCCATAAGAGGATTACATCCGTAAATCTTTTGTAGCTATTAAGTTAAGAAATCGGCAAAAATATGGATTTTTTTAGGCACGATGATTGCTTATTACAAAACGCAGATATCGTATTTATATTACATTTTAGACTAATCAGGAGGTGCAGTGGGAAGAGATTCAGTGGAAAGGTTATTTTGTTATTTGAGATTATTTGGACTATTTACTTTTTTAACTTAGTTGTAAGGAGCGTAACGTAATGGCAACAGCAATGGCAGAAGCGTGGATGAAGACTTTTCCAATGGAAGCAAAAAATAAAAGATCGACAGGCAAATCATCCCGTATCCTGGATGTGCCGGCATTTAATAATGCATGGAATATTTACAGGGATACGAGTATGGATATAATGAAGCGATTTGAATATATGTCGAAATGCCTGGATTTCAATGACAAGGATACTGCGGCGATTAAGCAATCGGTAGAGGAATTTGTTGCGCCAAATCTGGAGAAAATCCTTGATCATATCTATTGGGAAAAACTGGTTAATGACCCATGGTTGTCAAGATGGTTTATGGATGAAACAGGGAATATCTCTGATGAATACGTAAAGGTGCGAAGGGCAAGACAAAAAATATTTATCCTGAAAATCGTTGAATGCAAGTGGGATGAGGAATTCTGGAATTATGTGAGATGGGTTGGCGCAGTGCATGTTCCGATCTTTGGAAATGAGGATTTGTACATACCCATGAGACTAAACCTGGCACTCTGGGGGTACATTCATCAATACTTGTTTAACCTTTTGGCAGAGGCATATAAAAGTGAACCGGAAAAACTACAGAAATTTACTACCGCATGGACAAAGCTGTTTTGGTTGATAATTGATGTGTATCATATTGATTATTTCGCGCCATGGATGTAATGTAGGCTGGTTGTAAAGGCAAAAGAAATACGGAGAGCGGGATTGTGACACCCACTTCGTTTTTTGAAATATCTCCATAAGAACAAAGTTTTACAGACCTGTGTAAGGGACAATGCATTTGCCGGTATGGACAAGGGAACCTCGTAAAATACTGCAACCCGCGACACTATTCCCGGCAAATGCCTCTTACCCCTATAAGATGGCACGCCAGAAGCAGGCATGAGAACAGTTTTCAGTCTGCAATCCTCAATCTGCAATTTGCCGACTGTTGTTGCCGACTAAGGTGCCGGCGTTGCGCCCTGTTGCCCCATATTTTCTTTGCCGTTTGCCATATCTTCTAATTCTTTTGACATGCCTTCAGCAAGAGACCTGCCCATACCTTCACCGCTATTTTTCACTGCCTCTCCAATGCCTTCTATGACTTCTCCCATAGCGCCTCCAAAAACAGACATCATGGTAAGATCGGCATCCACTTTCCATTGATTTTTTTCTTTAACAAGGATTGTTTGCAGTGGAATACTTATTTGGGATCCATCCTTTTGTGTATTCAACATGGTTTCTATTGTTGCCTTATCATTGTCAGCAACGATATCTCCAAAAGTTACATGGTTGCTACTGTCATCTATATTTTTGTTGATGGTCAAATTTTTCCCGCTTGCCATGGTTGCAAAAGTCTTTGCGGTGTCAAGGTTATTTTCTAACAATGCGTCCCAGAAACCCGCGGCAATGTTTCTGACAACGGCATGAATTGTTTCGTCATGGATACTCCCGTCAGGGGCAGATGTGCGCCTGTGCCCTGCGTTATCATTGTAACTAACATCTGCTTCCTTTCGTCCTCCGGAAATTTGATTATGTTCTGAACCGCCGACACTTGTGTCTGAAGAGTCTGGAAAGCTCTTGCTGAGGCAAGCAACTCCCTCTTCCACGGAGCTAATTTTTTGCATAAGAGCATCCTGGCTGTTTGCGAGTATCTCTATTTCATTATGTATCATGTTTACATCTTTAACGAGAATGGTGACGGATTTGGACAAATCATTCATTCTTTTTTCCAGCATCTGTGACCGCGTTTCATCATAAATGCTTTGTTTTTGCAAAGCACTGCAACCAAAAATAAAAATTATTGGCAGGCAAGGAGTTATACGTTTAATCCATTCTATCTTCATGGTTTATTGTGTTTAGAAAGGGTTGAGGCGATTACGCATTGCTTTTATAAAAACGAACGCGTAAACAGAAATTATTTATAGTCAGCCTGGTTTCAGGGGATGAGGCATTGACCCGATTCATACGCATACGCAAATTTTTTTTAGTTATTTTTGCAAATTATAATAAAATAACTAATAATTAGGGACTTTTACCATATTCCTTTTAAAAACACAATGAAAACATCCAGGCAGGGGGGGGCGAAGCATTTGCCTGCATAGAAGATAAGGACGTAAAATGTTGTACACGCGCTAACCCTGTGCTTCAGTAATTTCTTTGCATTTTTTTGCAAAATTTTTAATGGTGAAATCCGAAAATACGAATCCACCCTCTGCACCCCAGCCAGCGTGGGACATTGTCTCCCTTTGGAGGCGATAAGGGGGAAGGATTTTGGAATTTGTTTCGTATTTCATATTTTTTGCTTATTTTGGTGCTGGCTATGCCAGCTTAGGATGAGGAGTGAACAATGGGAAAATGCCTTGAGACGTTTAACGGTTATGTATGGGGCTTACCTCTTATGGCGCTCCTAGTGGGGACAGGACTGTATTTAACGTTTCGGTTATTGTTTGTTCAGCTCAGGGGGTTCACTCACGGAATAAAAGTGCTTCAGGGTAACTATGATGATGTGCGGGATCCGGGGGAAATTACCCACTTTCAGGCGCTTGCCACAGCCCTTTCCGCGACCATTGGCACCGGGAACATTGTCGGAGTAGCTGCAGCAATATTGATGGGAGGGCCTGGCGCCGTATTCTGGATGTGGATTACCGCACTTGTCGGCATGGCGACAAAGTTTACCTCCTGTTCGCTTGCCGTGCATTTCAGGCGTATTGATGAAAACGGAGAGGCGCATGGGGGACCCATGCATTTTATTGAGATTGGCATGGGAGCAAAATTCAAATGGCTTGCGGTGTTATTTGCCTTCTTTGCGATTATGGCAAGTTTTGGCAGCGGAAATATGTTTCAGATCAATAATGTTGTGGTAAGCCTGAACGAACTTATTCGTGGCAGCAGCGAGCCAAACCTATTGTTTAATATCATTGTGGGGTTTATTATTGCGATACTGGTGGGTCTTGTAATTATCGGCGGTATTAAAAGTGTGGGACGTGTGGCCTCAAAGATTGTTCCATTTATGTGTATCTTTTACGTTATCGGCGGGATTATTATTTTAGGCATACATTATTCAGCAGTTCCCTCCGGATTGTATACGATATTTTATTATGCCTTCCACGCCCCTGAGTCGATAGCGGGAGGTATACTTGGAAGTGTGATTCGCTCCGGAGTTTCCAGGGGGCTTTTTTCTAACGAAGCGGGACTTGGTTCCGCCGCGATTGCGCACGGGGCGGCAAGGACAAAGGAACCTATCCGGGAGGGGCTTGTCGCCATGCTTGGCCCGTTTATTGATACTATTTGTATTTGTTCCATGACGGCACTCGTTATCATTGTAACAGGCGCCCATGAGGTATGTCATGTAAAAGGTGAATTAACCGGCATGGCGTTTTCGATGGGCATTGGCAACAATATAGGCGCGAAGTTTGTCGCCGCAAGCATCATATTCTTTGCGTTTTCCACCCTGATTTCGTGGTCGTATTATGGCGACCGTGCAGCAGACTACCTTTTTGGAAAGAAGGCCGTTCATCTGTACCGCATAAGCTACCTTGGATTCATCCTCCTTGGCGCCACTGTGAAAATAGACCCCATTATCAATTTCTGTGATTCTATGAACGGCCTTATGGCAGCGCCAAATCTTATAGCGCTTACGGTGCTTTCCCCTGTAGTTGCTTCTCTTGCGAAGGATTATTTCAGACGGATGAAGTCCCCAAAAGAAAGGGTGGTGTCATTAGGATTAGATGCTCCGGCAAATTAGATCGAAACCCAACGTGAACATTTACAGCATTTGATTTACGATTTACTTAGTAATTTTTTTCCGGAACATGGAGTATAAGACAACAATATCCTTACAGCCTTTATTGCCTATTCTGCATTGCCACTCTCTAATTCATCATGCCGTTTCTTTGAACACCGATTCGCCTTCTTTTTATCTTGACCCCAAAATTTGTTTTATCTCTAAAAAATTACTGCCAAAAGCAACCTAACTTCAGAACACAGGCTTAAAGAGAAGTTTATCGATGTTGATTTAGCAGCAACCATGATGGAAATGCGTAATTCCGATTTTTTCCATTGTTTTTTGTCAGCCGGGGACATTGTAAATGGCGGATTATTGCTCCTTAAAAATCGATTGCAGAATTTATGATTAATAATTACAATGGCGAACTCAATTGATAACGTCGAAATTTCCGCAGTTTAAAAAAAACATGTGCCATAAGTTGTTAGTATGGTTAAATAGAATTTTTTAAAAATTTTGGCAACTATGGATTTTTCAACAGAGCCTATACAGGTATATTGAGGGATAGATGATATTTTTAATATTATTTGATAGAGAGTGGCTATTGTCCATATTGTTTGGCACAAGCTTAATATTGAATATAAAACAATTCGAAACTATTCATTAGTAATATATTAAGCAACCGAAATACAACAGGCCTGAAGAGCAGAAAGCATATAACCAGGACTGCACCCCTGGCTATATACACTAACAGCCTTTCAGTCCTAACCTTGAAATTCCTAAACGTTAAACCATGGCTTGCAAGCCTTAACCCGTATGAAAAACCGGAGTTTCCCAGATAAATGTGTTTCCAAACTGATAATTCGGCAGGCTCAACACAGGGTTTGAGAACAAGCGGGGGTGCAGCCGTAATGTTTACGCTGAATAGTTACAATGATTCAATAATTTTGAATAATTGTTTAAAAAATTGATACAAGAAAAGGAGTTTTGAAAAAATGTCATATATACCGAAAGATAATAGCGAAAAGAAAAAACCATATAGGACAAAGAAGAAAAAAAAATTTATTTACATTACCATTGCTTTAATATTTATTGCAATACTGATTATTTTGTTGCGCAGAGATGCACCGCCAATACTTGAAATCTCTCCAATCAGTTTGAATTTTGGAGACAAACAAACAGAGATGGAATTTACTATTAAAAATACGGCAAAGGCTGAAGGTTTTTTTCGTCCGGACGTTAAAAATCTAAATTTTGAAATCGAGAACAAAAAAACCCCCCATTGGCTTACCATTAAACCTGTAACCGGCGCTATAAAGGAAACCCCGGGAAAAATTAGCGTAAAGATAGATAGAAACTTGATGTCCTATGGTAGTTCTATGGATGAATTAAGGATTTTCACAAATGCAGGGGATGCTAAAGTTCGAATACTAGTGCAAAAAAGTGAAGAAAGATTAACCCTTATATCTCCGGCAGCAAGCACTTCATTATCCGTAGGTGATAACAGGTCAATAGAATGGACGGCAACTTCAGGCGTAAGCGAAAGTGTAAACATTTTTCTCTATTCAAAAGAAGAAAAAATTGGAACCATTGCGGACAATTATAATTTCAGGAAAGATGATACTTCCAAAGGATCATTTCTCTGGAAAGTTGATGATTTTATCCGGGAGGGGGATGATTATGCAATTCGGGTAGAAGATGCCGGAAATCCGGCATTATTTGATGAAGTCCGTCCCATAAAGATCCTACAGCCTGTTCGGAATATAAAGATATTAAATCAAACAACAGACCATCAGATTCCCAACACGATACAATTTATATTCTCATTAAGAGACCAGAGCAATCACGCTATTTTATTTGACCCTAATAAAGTTGTCCGGAAAAACATAAGGATTTGGGAAAACGGAACGGAGATTGATTATCTGGAGAGCCATGCACTTCTTTACACACAAGACGATTTTCAATTACAGGTTATGATAGTTCTGGACTATTCAGCATCAATGTATGAAAAGAACGGGGATATTACCCGGATGGCACTAAGCGCTAAAGATTTAATAGAAAGTCTTAATGATACACATCAGGTAGGTGTGGTTGAGTTCCATAGACCCGATGAACCTCCTGCAATTCTACAAGATTTTACGACGTATAAGAATGCCGCCATAGAAGCCGTTAGCCAGTTTAGTTCCGGCAAGATTTACCGGGATTTTTCGAGTTGCTGGGATGCGGTGCTAAAAGGATTAAAACAATTCCCGGAAAAACCAGACCCAGATATTTTTAAAACCCTCGTATTCTTATCTGACGGATTTGACAATAGCAGTTTTAATACTCCCGGTAATGTTATATCCCTGGCAAAAGAGAGGGACGTTCACATCTATATACTGGGAATAGGGAGAGGCAGCGAAGAGGAGGTGTTAAAAAATATCGCACTGGAAACCGGAGGTACTTATGTTCATGCTGAAAATATAGCCGTATTCCGAGAAAGATTTAAACAAACAATCAAAGATATAAAAGGTCAATATAAAATAAAATATATTACTCCCAAAAAACCGGAGGATGGAAAATTTATTGTAAAAAACGAAATTACTTACGGTGGCATTACCGGCACACCTTTATTGCATGACGAAGTAGAACCTTCTTCTATCTTTGGGAGGACTATAGAAGGAATCATACGCTTTTCCACACCTTCTGTTATTAAATATAATCAGGCAGAAATATTTATATGGTGCGAACATGTACCAAGGTATATCAATGAATTTCGCTTTTGGATAGGGCTGGAGAAGCCTTATAACGTGATACTTACATCATCTTATGATGGTGGACTCTGCCAAAATTGGATATTAAGCAAAGATCCTGATGGCTGGTACCGTCTATCATCCCCGGACAAAACAGACCCCCGCTATAACCTTGAATTTGGAGACTTCGGAACTCTTTGTAAGATAGTGGTTGCCGATATTAATGAGAAAGGATTTGCCATTCCTTTTAAATTGGATAATTCAATCTATGATATGGGGCAAGTATTTCATGAGGAGGGGAAAAGATCTCAGTCAAAAGATTTTTCTACCATCATTTCCGTTGGAAATGCCGTTGAATGGATACCATAATCAGTAATTTCTTTGCATTTTTTGGCAAAATTTTTAATACAGTCGGCAGATTGAAGACTGGGGACTGTTTTTCCTCTACTCTTTACCTGCCGCAACATAAGGACGAATCTTTTCAAGTGTTTTAGTGCTAATTCCTTTCACTTTTAGCAAATCATCTACGGCTCTATAGGGGCGACCGGCTATAATTCTTTCTGCAAGAACAGGACCGATTCCTTTGATAGATTGAAGCTCTTCTTTACTGGCAGTGTTTAGGTCAAGCAAGCTTTGGGGGGAGAGTGCTTTTTTAACCTGGCCTTGTAATTCCTTTAATTCCTGATCTTCACTACGTTGCTTTGAACGAAGTTCAGCAATCTGATCCGGGTCACAAACCGACCAAATACCAACACGTTTCAAAATGGCCGAAATCTCAAGATCCCGAAGTCTTTCAATCATTTCAGCACGTGATACTCCATCGGGTGTTTCTCTGCCTATACCATAAGTGCGGGCAAAACCCTTTTTAACGAGTAGACTCGCAAAATCATCTCCATCGGATGTAGTGATGAACCCATATATGCGGCCTTTGGCTGACCTTCCCAAGGCACTTGCAAAGGCTGTATGAATAGTAAAAGGTTTCGCAAGGATACTTTCTGCAAAAATTTTTGCTTCATTGCCAAAATGAATAGTGCGTTCTACGCCAGGCAATCCGAAATAGCGCATTTGTTCCCTTACTCGCTGCGCATCGCTTTTAGAGCCGGCTGAAGTTTCAGGACAGTCAACAAAATAAAGCCTGATATGGAGAGGTTTTCCATCAGCTTCCACAAAGAAGCTATCGCCATCATTTGCCGGGTTATTTATCAATTTGGCATTAGTGAGTTTCTGCAACTCAGCAGCATGTGATAGGGAAATTCCTACAAACACCAACACTACTGTAAGGGATAGGGATTTGATGAGCAATTTAATCAGTCCGTTCATTGTGACCCGACATTAAAAAGGTTTTGCATAACGAATAAATTGGCCGCCAAGCTTTTTGTGGCCAGCTGGATTGCCCTGGGTGTGGTTTTTCTAATCCAATATTTTTTAGTAGATTTTCGAGAACTTTCCAGGAATTGAAAATGTCAATTAAATATATATGATTGTATTTGATTTTTACAGTAAAACCATCCCATTCAATTACTTTGCCGGGAATACCCCGCATATCCTTATTTCTGTAGAATTGAATATTGGTAACACTTTAGTTTTTGAAAAAGTAGGGTCGAAGCATTTGCCCGTTTGGGTATGAAGGCATTTATGACAATTTACGGCAAATGCTTCGCTCCTACACTATTAGGCAAACATCGCTATTATTGGAATTTTTCAAAAAACTACACTCTTACAAAGAATAAAATACTTGCTTTATTAATCATTTTTGTTTTAATATCCCCCCCACAGAGAAAAAGCAATTTCCTATCATTTTATCATTCATTGTCATTCGGGATATAAATACCTTGCCAAAAATATTTGATAACATCGAAAACCATTTAGTTCAGGGATTAAACAATACCCTGGAGGTGTCTTACAGGGGCGACTTTTGTGTTGGTTATTTCAATTTAAGAGGGTGGAAACAGGTTGCAGTTCATATAGACAATTTAAAAGGGGATGAGGGGAATTGTTGCAGGTTGCTCATAGGGATGCAAAAACCTCCGCTTGAAATCATACGGGAGTATTTCTGTAAAGCTGAACATGCTATTATTGACAATCAGACGGCATCCACCATAAGGAAGAAATTAGCGCAGGAATTTAAAGATCAATTAACCATTGGCATTCCCACAGATGAAGACGAGATTGGTTTAAGAAGGTTATCTCAACAGATAAAAGACAAAAAGGTACTTGTTAAACTTTTTCTAAGACACACATTACACGCCAAATTATACCTATTATTCAGAGACGACAAAATAAGTCCCATTATCGGTTACCTGGGCAGCAGCAATTTAACCCTTGCCGGACTGCTTCATCAGGGTGAATTAAATGTTGACGTTTTGGAACAAGATGCAGCATTAAAGCTGACAAAATGGTTTGAAGACAGATGGAATGACAGATGGTGCATAGATATATCCGGAGAATTAGCAGAGATAATTGATAATAGCTGGGCTGCTGACAGATTGGTTTCGCCTTTTCACATCTATCTAAAAATTGCCTACCACTTATCCCGTGAGGCGCGTGCGGGGTTAACAGAATTTAAAATCCCAAAGATACTTCAAGAGAAATTACATAGCTTCCAGCAAAAGGCTGTTTCAATCGCCGCGCATTACCTGAACAAAAGAGACGGCGTTTTAATTGGCGATGTTGTTGGGTTTGGGAAAACCCTTACAGCAACGGCTTTGGCAAAGATATTCGAAGAAGACTTTTTCCTCGAAACGCTTATAATCTGCCCGAAAAACCTGACAAACATGTGGGAGGATTACGCGCATACATACCAATTACGGGCAAAGGTCTTGCCCATTACACAAGTCCAGTCTGTTCTGCCAAAACTAAGAAGATACCGATTAATCATCATTGACGAGAGCCATAATTTAAGAAACAGGGAAGGCAAACGATACAGGGCTATTCAGGAATACATCCAGATTAACGAGAGCAAAGTCATTATGATTTCTGCTACACCGTATAATAAAACGTACCTTGATTTATCCAATCAACTTCGCCTTTTTATTCAGGAAGATAAAGATTTAGGTATCAGCCCCGAAAAGTTTATCGAAAGTATAGGCGGCAGGGTTCAATTTATGGCTAAATATCAGTACTCTGCAACAACATTACCCGCATTCGAAAAAAGCTCCTACGCTGATGATTGGCGGGAACTGATGCGGTTATATATGGTAAGAAGGCCAAGAAGTTTTATTAAACAGAATTATGCGGAAACAGACCCTGTCAACGGCAGGAAATATCTCCTGTTTTCAGACGGCAGTCGTTCCTATTTCCCCGACAGGGTACCGAAAAAGGTTGAATACGATTTTAACCACAACGACCCGAAAGACCAATATGCAAAATTATATTCTGACACAGTTGTAGATACCATTAACAGTCTAAATCTTCCGAGATACGGACTGGGTAATTATCTTGATAAAAAGACCACCCTTAAACCAACAAAAGAAGAAACAGTTATACAGGATAATCTATCTCATGCAGGCAGGCGGCTCATGGGCTTTTGCAGGACAAATCTCTTTAAAAGGTTAGAAAGCAGTGGTTATTCTTTTCTGGTATCATTAAGCCGCCATATTCTGCGTAATTATATTTATGTTTATGCATTAGAGAACAACCTGCTGCTCCCAATAGGCGCTCAGGAAGCAAATATGCTTGATGAATTTCTGGATGATGTTGACTTCGATAATGCAGGCACAAACGAAGGCACAATGAAGATTTTACTTGATGAAGAGGGTTACTATGCACAGGCTAAGAAGATTTATACATTATATGAAACCAACTATCATAACCGTTTTGACTGGATCAGAAGCGGTTTCTTTGAAAATACATTGAAAAATATATTAATCAATGACAGTAAAGAAATTCTAAAAATATTAAAGATAGGCAAGGACTGGAACCCCGCTGATGACAGGCGATTAAACGCATTATATGATCTTTGCGCAAATAAATATCCGAAAGGAAAACTTTTGATATTCACACAATTCTCAGATACCGCATATTACTTACATGATGAATTGAAAAAGAGAAACGTACATCAAATAGAATGTGTTACGGGCGATAGTGAAGACCCTACAACGTTTGCATATAGATTTAGCCCGGTAAGCAATAACAAAAAAGAAATCGCAAATGCCCGCGATGAGATAAGGGTTTTAATAACAACCGATGTCTTAAGTGAAGGTCAAAACCTGCAGGACGGACATATCATCGTCAATTATGATCTGCCCTGGGCTATAATCCGGCTTATTCAAAGGGCAGGAAGGGTAGACCGAATCGGGCAGAAGTCAGACAAAATACTCTGCTATTCATTTTTACCTGAGGATGGTATAGAAAAAATTATAAAATTAAGAGGCAGGCTTGGAAAGAGAATAAAGGAAAACGCTGAGGTGGTTGGTTCTGATGAGGTATTTTTTGACGGTGACCCGGTTAGAATTCACGACTTTTATAACGAAAAACAGGGCATACTCGATGAAGAAGACGATACAGAAGTTGATTTGGCGTCCTATGCTTATCAGATATGGAAAAATGCCACCGATGCCGACCCAACCTTGAAAAAAACAATCCCTGATTTGCCTCATGTAATCTATGCCACGAAATCACTGAAACACGAAGATGAGAAAATAGATGACGGGGTTGTTGTTTACACAAGAACGGCAGATGACAATGATGTTTTAATATGGGTAGACAGAAAGGGTGAAATTATTACACAATCGCAACTTGTTATTCTAAGGGCGGCAGAATGCAATCCTGATACAACGCCATTATTTAAATTGGATAATCATCACAAGCTGGTGGAAAAAGGAATAGAGCATATCATACAAGTTGAGAGCACCATTGGCGGCCAGTTAGGCAAAAAATCAAGCGCCCGATATAGAACATATATGCGATTGAACCGCCATTATGAGGAATACAAAGGTACCCTGTTTGTAAATGATGCAATGAAAAGGGCTATAGACGATATATATAAATTCCCGCTGAAAGAATTCGCACGGGAAACATTAAACAGGCAGTTAAAGGCGGGCATATCTGATGAAGACCTGGCAAACCTGGTCGTATCACTGAGAGATGAAGATAAATTATGTAATACAAAAGAAGAGGAAAAAACATACAAAGAACCTCAAATTATTTGTTCTTTAGGGCTAATTAAAAAACAACCCTAAAACGTAGGGGCGAAGCATTTGCCTGCATAGAAGATAAGGATGTAAATACGGTACACGCGCCGACTCCACTCTGTTGAACGAGTTAAACCATACGCAGGCAAATGCTTCGCCCCTATACCAGATACGGCAATTATAATAAATCAAGAAAATGAATACCTCCATAGACAAAACACGTTTTAAACATCTCATAAAAAACTATCAATTCAAAGAGCTTTTTAATGAACTGGGGTGGGACAATGTACGGAAAAAAGAATCTGTAGTCGTTGAAAACGAAACGTACAATTTGGAGGCCGTGGCAGAAAAAAAAGGCTTTGTGATCTTTGCCTGCTTTCCAGGTAATCATGGCAAGATGCCCGATTATCACATCAGAAAAAAAATAGACAGCGCCATTACCAAACTCTATTTTGAACACCTCATCATCTTTAGCGATCTTTCTCAAAAACACCAAATCTGGCAACTGGTAATCCGTGAACAAGGAAAACCATTGGCTGTAAGGGAGACGCATTACTACATACATCAGGAACCGGAACTATTGTTCCAGAAACTCAAGGGCCTTTTCTTTTCCATAGATGATGAGGAAAAGATCCGCATCGTGGACGTTAAATCCCTCATACAAGAGCAATTCAACGCCAATGCCGAAAAAGTTACAAAGCGTTTTTACGACCAGTTCAAAAAAGAACACACCTCATTTTTAGATTTCATCAAGGGCATCAGCGAAAATGTAGATAAGGATTGGTATGCATCCCTGATGCTGAACCGCCTGATGTTCATCTACTTTATCCAGAAAAAAGGGTTTTTAGATAATGACAAAGACTACCTGAAAAACAGGCTGAAAGCCACACAGGAGAAAAGGGGCAAGAATAGGTTTTACTCATTTTATAGAAACTTCCTGCTCATCCTTTTCCATAAGGGACTGGGTTCGTATGAAAGAACGCCAGAGATCACCAATGAAATCGGCATTGTGCCGTATCTCAACGGCGGCTTGTTTGATGTTCACCACATAGAGCAAAACTATGACAACATTGAGATAGCAGATGAGGCATTTGAGCAGGTATTCAGCTTCTTTGACCAGTATGAATGGCACCTGGATACACGCATTACCGCCACAGGTAAAGACATAAATCCCGATGTAATTGGTTACATATTTGAAAAATACATCAACGACCGGGCATCTATGGGGGCATATTATACCAAAGAGGACATTACGGACTACATCAGTAAAAACTGCGTAATCCCTTACCTGTTCGATGAGGTAAAAAGAACTTATCCCAAAGCGCTAAACCCCGATGCCGAAATATGGAGATTCCTGCAAACAGAACCTGATAAATACCTGTATGATGCTGTAAAACACGGCATCGTTATTCCCGTAGGGGCGAAGCATTCTCTGTCACAACCCGCACAACATTTATCCGCAGAACAGCGGAACGATTCTCTACAACCATCGCACACACCAGAGAATGCTTCGCCCCTACCATTACCACCACAATTACCGTTGCCATCTGAAATTGCTGCCGGACTGAATGACGTTTCCAAACGCACAGCATGGAATAAACCCACCCCGCCGGAATATGGACTTCCCACTGAAATATGGCGTGAGGTGGTTGAACGAAGGAAACGTTATGCAGAGACAACGCAAAAGATTGAAAACGGTGAAATACACGAGATAAACGACCTTATCACATACAACCTTAACATCCGGCAATTTGCTCAGGATGTAATCGAAAGCACTGATGATCCTGAATTAATCAGACACTTTTATAAAGCCTTAACAAACATATCCATACTTGACCCCACCTGCGGTTCAGGCGCTTTCCTTTTTGCCGCAATCAACATCCTTGAACCGTTATACGAGGCATGCATTCAGCGTATGGAGGCATTTATGACAGATGCCAAAAATTCTACTCCTGATAAGGGGCAAAAGGGTGTGTCAAAATACAAATTCTTCCAGGAAACCTTAGCGGCAGTTAAATCACTCGAACACCCCAGTCTCCAATATTTCATTTATAAGAACATCATTTTAAAAAACATCTACGGCGTTGACATCATGCATGAGGCGGTAGAAATTGCCAAGCTGAGGTTATTCCTGAAACTGGTGGCAACGGTGGACGTGGACTATAAAAAGCCGAATCTGGGATTAGAGCCGCTGCCTGATATTGACTTCAATATCCGGTCAGGCAATACGCTTGTGGGCTTTGCAAGACTTGAAGAAGTGGAAAAGGCAAAAGGCCGTCTTTTCTCAAAGAAGGAAATCGAATCGATAAAAGAACAGGCAGAAATGATAAAAATGGCGTACGAGAATTTTAAAAATTCACAGGTGATAATTGACAGTCCCGCAATGAGCGGCGCAAAGAAGGATTTAGAGGAGCGGTTGAGAAAGTTAAATGATACGTTAAATATCTATCTCGCGCAGCTCTATAAAATTGATATAGAGGGGAAACCAAAGGACCTTGAAAAATGGAAGGCCAGCCATCAACCCTTCCACTGGTTTGCGGAATTTTATGAAACCATACAAGAAAAAGGCGGGTTCGGTGTGGTTATTGGCAATCCGCCGTATGTGGAGTATTCAAAAGTAAGAAAAGATTACACCCTAAACAATTATAGTGTTCAGGAATGCGGAAACTTATTTGGCTTTGTTTGTGAAAGGTCAAGAAGAATAATTTCCGAAAAAGGTTATTTTAGCCTTATTGTACCAATAAGTGTTATTTGTACACAACGGATGGAGTGTATACAAAAACTGTCTTTTGATTCAAAAGAAGTTTGGTTGAGCAACTTTGCCGAACGTCCAAGTAAACTATTTACTGGAGCAGAAGTCTTGCTTACAATTTTCATTATTTCACCTAAGAAAAACTTTGAATCAATCCATACGACTTTTTTTATAAAATGGAAGTCCGAAGAGAGATCGATTTTGTTCGAAAAACTCATTTATAGTGAAAATTCATTGCAGGCTAAAGATTACGTAATTCCTAAAATCGGTTACAAAATTGAGAATGATATTTTAAAAAAATTAAAGAAGAGGGGGAAAATATTAGCTTTTGATTTACAAAGAGAAGGGCAACATAAAATTTTCTATCGAATAGGTGGCGGTAGATATTGGAAAATATTTACGGATTTTAGCCCTAATTTCATTTTGAATGGAGTCAAAGCTATCTCAAGTCGAGAAAATTATTTATTTTTTAAGTCAGAGTCTAATAAAAAGGCAATTATTTCAATATTGAGTAGTAGTCTATTTTATTGGTACTTTATTCTTACAACTAATTGTAGAGATTTGAATCCAAGCGACTTAAAAGAATTTCCATTTTCAGTTGCTGATTTAAAACCAGAGAATTTAAAAATGCTTTCGAAGCTTTGTGATGAATTAATGGTTGACTACAAAAATAATAGTCAATTCAAGGAAAAGGTCTCAGCAAAAACAGGAAGCATTACTTATCAAGAATTTTATCCAAGGCTCTCAAAACCCATCATAGACGAAATAGACAAAGTATTAGCCCAACATTACGGTTTCACCGATGAGGAATTAGACTTCATCATCAACTACGACATTAAATACCGTATGGGCAAAGAACTGGACGTAGAGGATTGAGATTGCATAGGGGTTTCTAAACTCTGTTTCAGACAAAGCAAGTGGTTTACCAGAAATTGCGTTCACAAACGGATACTGAATCAAGTTCAGCATGAGGTTATGAGCGAGGAAGAGAGGAAGAAAGGAGGAAATTAAAAGTGCCATAAATTGTCAAGGCAAGAGCCTTTAGTCTTCAACCAGTTTGTAAATGTTAGAAATACTTCGGATATCATCCAAAAAGTGGACGAAAAGCGAAGTATTTCGGATACAAACGAGTTATTTGTTCGTGTGAGCGAAGATATGAAAACGTTGAGTATAGATATAAACGACCATGTATCATTTATTGCAAATAAAGACCGTATTAAATTTCAAGATAACTTCAAGGGAGCGTAAATGAATCGACGAAATGTTTTAGACCCTGACAATAACAACGTAGTTAATGTGAACGAACTGCACAATCATCATCCGAGAATTCGTGCAGAGGATTTTCGTTCTCCTTTAGTCAGAAGACTCTTAGGAACAGAACGTTATACAGATGGGCATAAAACTTTGCGAAATAGTTACCGGTCATCAGCCTTAGAGGCTACTGAGACGGATGTTAATTTAAATTGGTCAGGACTTAGAGATGACTATAATAAATGCATTAACACCTACCAAGAACCAGTTATCACTGAGTTCGCGACTCTTGGCCTCAGTTGTATACTCTTGCATTTGAACGTCAATCGAGAAATCACGGAGGTAACTCGTCGAGGAGAAAAAGCCGACTATTGGATCGGAGAAAGAGAAGAAATGATTGAAGTAAGTGGTCAGCAGAACGGCGACATTGAAGAAATATGCGCAAAAAAATCTGTGCAGTTACTTGAGAATCCATTTCGCAGACCAGGGTATGTCTGTGTGGCCATATACAAAGATTCAAAGGCAAGGCTATGGTATTACCAGAGAAGTGAGGAGTGACAATGGACCTAAATGAACTCAAGAAAGAAAAAAATGCTAAACTCCTTGCCCTTGAGTATGCAAAGCTCAGTAAAAATAATCGCGATATCTTCCACCTAGGTTCTGAAGTTGCGGTATTTGAGGCTATCATAGCCAGAGCATATTTGACTAAAGGTGAAGTGGAAAATGCAGTTATCAATTTCATTAGCCAGGCTAGTTGTCTCTGTGATTCCCGCCGTTATTCTGAAGCAGTAAAGGTATTTAGGCATGCATTATCACTCTCCACTTTACCTGATACCAAACAATGGATTGAGAAAGAGCTAACACGAATTCCTGCAGTAACATTGAGAGCCAACCCTTTTCAAACGCTAGCACCGAATATTGAGAAGAACGATAGGCTTAGGGTACCGCAGAAAGAAGCATATTATGCTGCGAAGAGGTACTTCGAATCTTATTCCGACCATGCGATAATTCAACTTCCAGTTGGGTGTGGTAAAACGGGGGCAATGTCTTTGCTACCCTTTCACGTAAGTTCTGGGCGCGTTTTGGCAATAGCGCCGAATCTTGAAATTAGAAGAAATCTACACGACAATTTTGATTATAGTTGCGGTGGCAGTTTTCTTCGGAGATTTGGTGTTCTCTCAAACGGGTATGGCCCTACCTGTGCCTACCTCGACAGCGAGGCTAGCATACACGACTGCGATGGTGCTGATATCGTAGTTACTAACATTCAGCAGCTTACAACCAAAAGTTCAAAGAAATGGATTAAAATGCTTGCGCCAGATTTCTTTGATATGATACTTATCGATGAGGCACACCATAATGTTGCCCCGACTTGGCAAGAAGTGCTAAACAAGTTTCCCGATGCAAAGAAGGTCAGTTTCACAGCAACACCACTCAGAGCCGATGGGAAGAAGGTTGAGGGAGAAAGAATCTACCGTTTTCCTATCGCGAAAGCGATAAGAGATGGGTACATCAAGGACATTGCCTCTCGTATGCTAGAGCCTCAAGAAATCTATTTTACCTACAAAGGCGAGAACCGAAAAGTTGGGCTAAACGACGTCCTGATGTTACGGGAAAAAGATTGGTTTAGTAAAGGCGTAGCACTGTCTCGTGAATGTAACGAAAGCATTGTTGATGCTTCCATCCAAAGCCTGCAAGAATTGAAAGAAAGTGGGGAAGTGCACCAAATAATAGCCGTTGCATGCTCAATTGACCATGCAAATTCAATTAGGGCTTTATACACCGAGAGGAACATTCGAACAGAAATTATACACAGTAATCTGCCAGAAGAAGAACAATATAAGGTTAGAAATAAGCTACAAACAAAAAGTATTGATGCAATAGTACAAGTCCAAATGCTTGGTGAAGGTGCAGATTATCCAAACTTAAGCGTAGCTGCGATATTCAGGCCTTACAGGCATTTGATGCCATACGTTCAATTCGTGGGTCGTGTAATGCGTGTTATTAAACAAAACGCTCCTGGTCATCCAGCTAATCGTGGTTTTGTTGTTTCTCATGTTGGCCTCAATGTTGACCGGTGGTGGAATGAGTTAAAGGAATTTGACCAAGATGATGAGGCATTCTTTGCAGAACTTGCATTTGGTAAGCATGAGTTCATTCTTCATAAAAGCAGTGAAAAAGACCCTGCTCCAAGTCGCAAACGCTTCAGACCTGAAATGGAGGTAATTGAAGAGGCCATCGTACATTTTGTTCAGGATCATTTTGTACCAGAAGACACCAGAATAGCTGTCGAGGACTTAATTCAGACAATGCAAATGCGAGGGATTGATTTTGAAGTTTTTGGTTTGTCTCGTGAGGAATTAGAGACTAAGCTCATGCAATCATACTTACAAGCACAAAAAAGAGGAACTCTCAGTAAACTTCAGGTGTCCCCACAAGAAGCGAGAAAGGCAGCAAGGCGGCGTCTTGATGAGAGAGTACGTTCTGCAGCAAAGCAACTATTAAATGAACTTCAGTTGAAGATTGGTGGATTAGACCTCCCAAAGCATTTTCCATCAACAACTGCATCTGCTAATCTTCCGGCGGCAATAATTTTAATTAATAGAGCAGTCCTTGAATACTTGCATGTTTGCTCACGGGAACGAGATTTACTCACGGAAAACCAACTCAAAAATGCTCATGACAACATGGATGAAATTATTGATAAACTGGTGTCTGAAATTAGAAAAAAAATGGAAGGTAACTGAAATGGCAAAATACAAAAGCATGCTTAAGACTCATTCGGTTGATGTCGCTGGCAGAAAGCGAAAATGCTATCACGATGATGCCCATTCTATCCAGAAGGGTCAACTCGTTCTTAAGGTCAAAGATGGTATGTACAAGGATTCTTTCTACTGTACTAAATGTGTTTTACACATGATAAATCAGTGCCGGGAAAGACTAAATGAGATTGAGGATAATTTTAGGAGGGAAAACTAGAAGACGATATGTGGTCGGAAGATTATAAATTTGTCCTTCTATTAGAAAATGTGTTTGCACCGGCAGATAACACGTTGCAAAAAACTTGTGCCAAAGCCCAACGGACTTCTTTTGCCATGGGATTGTTCATTGTAAACATAGAAGGAATGTTAATGAAAGCATTTTCTAAAATTGAATTGGCGCATTCCATTAAATAACAGCTTGTTTGCGGTTTAGCTCGCCACTACGGTTTCACCGATGAGGAATTAGACTTCATTCCTTCGGCTTGGCTCAGGACAAGGTATCAACTATGATATTAATACCGCATGGGCAAAGAACTTGAAGACGAAGACGAAGACGAAGACAAAGAATAAGTTTTATTTCATTGGAATATTCCATCAAATTTTTCGTAATAATTGATTTTTGCTTTTGTGTTTTTTTTAATTTCTCTTCAATACTCAATCCTTGATTTCAGGTTAAACAATGTATAAGATCAATAAATCTATAGGAATAGCCCTATTCCTATATTAACAAATAAATCGTATTATTAATAAAATATGATATCGAATAACGAACATATCGAAAAACTCCCTAACGCACCCTTACAAGAAGTGATATTTGAAATTCGCTGGGATTTAAATATAAATCCGGACAGCAATCGGGAATTTGATGAGGGTTTTGCTATTGCTTTAGGAACATTGGCCACCTTGCTAAAAAATGATTTTCCTCACATAGTACGTAAAATTCCCGATGATTTTCCAACAGATTTACTAAACTATTCCGTTATCTATCAGTTTTGGAAAGGTGAAGATATTTGGCCCGTACTGCAATTGGGTCCCGGGATTTTTACAGTAAATGATACCGACAAAAAGTATTGTTGGAAGGATACCTTTTTCCCACTGATTTTAGAATCTACCAATAAGCTATTTGAGGCATATAATCAAAAAATAAACCTGAATTTTTGCAGCCTACGCTACATTGATGCTGTAAAATTGAAAGATTATCAAGTAACCGTCAAAGATAATTTATTACCCTTTATACATGATTCACTGAAAATAGAACTGCATAACCATTTTGACACACTCGGTCCGATGGAAGGTCTGAACCTGAATCAAACATTCGGGTTAAAAGATGGGTCTGCTTTGCACATTAACGTAACAACAGGCAGTGATAAAAAAACCCATGATCCCACACTGGTTTGGCAAACAGCAATTGTCAAAAAAGGCAGGTTTACTAGAAATGAAATGACGAAATGGTGCACACATGCACACGAGATTATTTCACCGTTATTTAAAGAAATGACAAGGGGGAAGTTTTATGACAGCTTTACAAGAAGCGTCTCCATATAGAAAACGTTGCGCAAGCTCTTCTATTTATCTTTCAGAAGCATTCGAAACCGAACAACAGGAATGGAATACGAGCATTGTTATAGACATTTATCCACAAACGCCTTCATTAAGTAATGCAGCCATGAAGGCTACCTCAAAAATTTTAGGTTTTAGAAATTTTGCAGATAATTGGGATAGTTATGGAGCTGAAAAACCTTCAGAAAGCGCCATTGTTAATGCATTATCATTTATAAGAGTCATTGATGCGCATGGAATTCCGGTTTACTTTGTTGCTCCAGGACCTAATGGGGAAATTGTGGTAGAGCTTAGAAAAGGAAATTACGAGGCTGAAGTATATTTCAATGCCGATAATTCAAATGAGGTTTTGATTTATGAGGGCGATGCCTGTATTTCAGAGGGTGCGCTTGATCATTTATTGCCTCAAATACTTGAACTGTTTTAATGGAAGCCATACTGGATAATGATAATCTGCTGAGAAGAGTTCCCTTTATTGATCCTAATTATGTAAGGGATGATGGCACGCTTACCTCATGTGCATTTCAATTAAAAAAAGGAGAGTATGGCCTTTCTGTAAACGTTGAAAGATTAACCTCCTACGAGGATAGTATTCAAGATATACACAGATTTAGGTTGTATTATCTAAAAGCACAACAACCAAGAGAATTGGGGCTAGAATGTGTGCATGACCCGCAACCCGCCAACTATGCCCACGCCTTGATAAAGGGCGAAATTACTAAAAAGATATCGCGAGTGCTTGCCAAATCAGCAAAAAGAATTGCCTATCCCGATTAAGAATTGAAAAAGAAATAACTGCATCCCAAAAGAAGAACAAAATACTAACCTGCTCTCTGCATTAAGAATCAATGGGGTAATACTTACGGAACTACGACATCAAATACCGCAGGGGACATAATAATGGCGACAACAAATAATAATCAAAACGATGCCTGTAGGGGCAAAGCATTTTCCTTGCCCATTAAACCGCTTCCGGGCATTGTCATGGAAAAT
This sequence comes from Candidatus Kuenenia stuttgartiensis, assembly GCF_900232105.1. Taxonomy (NCBI): domain Bacteria; kingdom Pseudomonadati; phylum Planctomycetota; class Candidatus Brocadiia; order Candidatus Brocadiales; family Candidatus Brocadiaceae; genus Candidatus Kuenenia; species Candidatus Kuenenia stuttgartensis. The sequence continues at coordinate 2,038,242 of NZ_LT934425.1, read as the reverse complement.
GCTTCGCCCCTATCACAAAACAATATAAATTATATGGGGAATAAGCAGATACTTAAAGACCACAAAATCGCCTTCTTATGTTCCCGCAAATGCCCGGCTGATATCATCCTCAAATCGTATGACTGGGCAATTGCACAAAGGGAAAAAGGCGTTTGTGTCATATCAGGTTTTCATTCCAAAATAGAGAAAGATGTGTTGCATTACCTGCTCAAAGGCGCACAGCCCATCATCCTTGCACTGGCAAGAGGTCTTAAAAAGAGACTAGAGCCCGAATTAAAGGATGCCCTGGATAAAAACAGACTGTTGATCGCTACACCATTTGATGAAAAGGTTAAACGAGTTACCAGAGAAACGGCCAACCAGAGGAACCACTTAATGGCAGAACTGGCGGATGAAATATTTATCGCCTATGCCTTACCGTGTGGAAATATTGAAAAGATCATTACGGACATTTCACGCACAGGGAAAACAATTTCATCCTTTAAAACTGGATAAGAGATTGGGATTTTAAAGCATATATACTCAATCAGACTAAAGCCACTGGCTTACGTCTGGAAACAAAATGTAGGGGCGAAGCATTTGCGATAACCGGCAGACATGCGCTCATGCCTAAACCGGCAAATGCTTTGCCCCTACGTTATCAAATTACGATAAAATGCCGTTTGATCTTTACTACACACTTTTTTTAAGCTGTTGTATCTTGTCTCTTAATTCCGCCGCCCTCTCAAACGCCAATTCCTCGGCGGCTTTCAGCATTTCGGCTTCCAATTCGTTAAGGTACTCCTGGGTAATGTATTCTTCTTCGCTTTCCGCAACGGCTTCATAGACTATCTTATGCGAAGAAATATCGGACTCTATCCCCTTTTTGATTTCCTTTTGTATTGTAGCGGGAGTAATGTTATGTTCCTTATTATATGCGCTTTGAATTGCCCGGCGCCGGTTGGTTTCGTCAATTGCCCGCCGCATGGATTTTGTTATTTCATCCCCATACAATATCACCTCAGCGTTGACATTCCGGGCTGTCCTGCCAATGGTTTGTATAAGGGAGGTTTCCGAACGGAGAAAACCTTCCTTGTCCGCATCAAGAATAGCCACCAAAGAAACCTCGGGTAAGTCTAATCCTTCCCGTAACAAATTGACGCCAATTAATACATCAAACGTCCCCATTCTCAACTCCCTGAGAATAGTGACTCTTTCTATGGCATTAATCTCGGAGTGCAGATACATACACTTAATCCCCTCTTCCTTTAAATACCCGCTTAAGTCCTCCGCCAGCCGTTTTGTCAATGTGGTGACAAGCGTCCGTTCTTTTCTCAAAGTTCTTTTTTTAATTTCCGTTATCAAATCATTGACCTGTGTTTTTGCAGGTTTTACGTAAATTATCGGATCCACAAGGCCGGTAGGGCGAATAATCTGTTCCACGATATTGTTTTGAGATTTTTTCAGTTCGTAAGGGCCGGGGGTTGCTGAAACAAAAAGTATCTGCTTAATCCTTGATTCCCACTCATCAAACCTCAGCGGACGGTTATCAAGGGCGGATGGCAACCGGAAGCCATATTCAACCAGCGTTTCTTTACGCGCCCTGTCCCCATGATACATGCCGGCAATTTGAGGCGTTGAAACATGGGACTCGTCAACGATGAGGAAAAAATCTTTCGGGAAATAATCAAACAGCGTATAAGGCGGCTCTCCCGGCGCTCGTCCGCTTATGTGCCTTGAATAATTTTCAATGCCATGGCAATACCCTATTTCCAGAAGCATTTCAATATCATACCGCGTCCGCGCTTCCAGACGCTGCGCCTCCAACAACTTATCACGGGAACGAAGGTCCTTAAGGCGGTCATTTAATTCAGCGGTAATTGATTGGACAACACGTTCTATTTTCTCTTCCGGCATGACAAAATGCTTTGCAGGATAAACAGAAACCTCTTTTATTTTTTGCAATGTATTGCCAGTTAAAGGGTCTATCATGGAAATCTTATCCACCTCATCCCCGAACAATTCCACCCGGTACGCAAACTCTTCGTAGGCGGGAAACACTTCGATAACATCCCCCCGTACCCGGAATGTTCCGCGTCTAAAATGGCTGTCATTCCGTTCGTATTGAATACTGATAAGTTTTTTCAAAACAGTGTCCCGTTCTACTTCATCGCCCTTGCTGAGATGCAGATACATTTCCTGATATTCTGCCGGGGATCCAAGACCATATATACAGGAAACGCTTGCGACAATAATTACGTCTTTGCGCGACATAAGGACACTGGTCGCCGCCAATCGTAACCGGTCAATTTCCTGGTTAATCGTTGCCTCTTTTTCAATATAAATATCACGCTGCGGAATATATGCCTCGGGTTGATAATAATCGTAATAACTCACGAAGTACCCCACCGCATTCTTAGGGAAAAAATCTTTAAATTCGCTGTAAAGCTGCGCTGCAAGGGTTTTATTGTGAGTCATAACCAGTGTCGGTTTTCCTAATGCAGCAATGACATTTGCCATAGTAAATGTCTTGCCCGATCCTGTAACACCAAGCAATGTTTGAAATGTGACGTTTTTCCTGTAATTTTCCACCAGTTTGCGGATTGCCTCCGGCTGGTCGCCTTCGGGTTCGAAGGGGGAGATTAATTCAAAATCATACATAAACACATACTTTCCTATCGTTTAGTCTGAAAACAGATATTCCGGTTCCTTTACGGCTATTTTCGTTAGTTGTTATTTCATTCATGATTGTCTGATACATGCGCACTGCCGGTACCTGCTATCGCGCAATCTTTTAATAACGCTATTATCTTCTTTCCTATGCCGTCGATGCGGCTCAATTCATCCAGGCTTTCAAATCTGCCATATTTTTCGCGATAGGCAACAATTGCTTTTGCCTTTGCCTCTCCTACTTTTGGCAATAATAACAATTCATACCAGGGGGACTCATTAATATCGATTTTTGTTTTTATGTCTTCGGGGGTAAGAACGCTTACGATTTCCGTTTCCGGCAACCACCAATGGTAATCTCTTCCTGCCTTTATTGCAATTCCGGCAAATAAAGCCGTTGTAAGAAAAAAGATAATAATAAGTTGTTTTTTTACAGGTGAAGATTTATTTGGCTGTTTTTGCGAATTTTCCATAATAACAATACCATGATTGTGGATAAAAAATACTAAACACGAAGCACGAAATACGAGACAAATTCCAAAATACAAAATCCCAATGAAACAACACCGGAAGTTTGGAGCATTGGGTTTTTGGTCATTTGAATTTGTTTCGTATTTCGATATTCGTATTTCGAATTTGGTTGCAGCCCGTAGAGACATGGCATGTCATGTCTCTACGAGCTCCCAAATGTACCAGTTTAACATTTCCCCCCCCAGTGTGTGGGTTAGGAGGAGGTTTTAAAAATTTCAGAGGCGGAAAGTGCCTTGCTGAAAAAGTGTCCCTGCCCGTAGACAACTCCAATCTCCTTAAGCAAGGAAATGGTCTGTTTGTTTTCTACAAATTCAGCTATAATTTTTTTCTCCAGTCCGTTTCCGATATCAGCAATTGCCTTTACAAAACATTGATCTGTCGGATTGTCTGGCAGGTTGCGAATAAAACCTCCGTCAATCTTCAGAAAATCTACCGGAAGATGCTTGAGGTAAGTAAACGAACAAAATCCGATTCCAAAATCATCAAGCGCAAACCGGAAACCCTGGTTGCAAAGGTCATTCATAAAGTACCGGGCGTACTCTATATTTTCCACGACGGCGCTTTCCGTAACCTCAAATGTTATGTATCTCGCATCCGCCTGCGATGCGGACAACTCCTCTTTAATAAAAGAAAGCATTCCCGAATCGGTAATTGCCTTACCGGAGAGGTTGATTTCGAGCACTGCTTTTTTCTCCTGCATATTATATCTGACAAAAAGCCGGAAGGCGTTGCGCACTACCCAGCGATCAATATCAAGAATGGAGCCGTGTCTCTCGGCATAGGGGAGAAATTCGGCAGGTGGTATCAATTCTCCATTCTCGCCGACCATTCGCAACAATGCTTCGTAGCCGAATACAGCGTTACTCCGCAAATCTACTATAGGTTGTAGGTATATTTCAAAATCATCTTTTCCCAAAGCACTACGAATTCGCTTGTCCCACAAAAACCTGGATTCGATATTCTGTTTCTGTTCAAGGGAAAATATGCAGCACTGGTTCTTGCCCGCCTCTTTTGCGCCATACATGGCCATATCCGCGCAGGCAAGGAGCGCATCAGCTTCAAGGCTGTGATCGGGGAAAAGCGCTATCCCCAGGCTTGTTGTAATATTATGTCCGCGTTCATTCAACACCCGGAAATGTTTCTGCGCTGACTGTGTTATTTGTTCTGCAAAAGACCGGGCGTGATCAACGTTTGTATTGGGCAAAATAACGGCAAATTCATCGCCGCCAAGCCTGGCAATTATGTCGTTCGGGCGTACACGTTCTTTTAAGAGTATTGCAAACTCGACCAGTATTTCATCGCCCACCTTATGGCCAAGCGTATCATTAATATATTTAAAATTATCAATATCAAGAAACAACAACGCCCCACCCGTGTTGTATCGTTTGCTGTATCCAAGCCAATATTCCAGTTCCACCTGAAACCGGCGCCGATTAAAGAGGTTGGTAAGGGGGTCGTGTTCCGCCATGACGACCAGCATCTCCTCAAACTTCTTTCTTTCGGTAATATCCTCTATGACTCCGATAAAGTTTATAATGTATCCGTCATCGCCCCGCACTGCAGAAATGGTTACCTGTGCAAAAAATTGTTCACCATCTTTTCTGCTATTAACCAATTCCTTTCGCCATATTTCACCGGAAAGCACCATTGTAATAATATTTTCGTGTCTTTCGTCGGACATATTGAATAAGAGCAGGTCAAATAATTTATTCCCCAGGGCTTCTTCCCGTGCATAGCCTGTGACCTCCGTAAACTTGGGATTAACATGCTCTATAGCGCAGGCAACATCGGTAATGACAATTGCCGTGAAACTCTGTTCCACGGCCTGGGACAATTTCAGAAGCTGTTCCTTTGCCCGTTTATGATCGGCGATTTCGGCGGTTAGATGGTTGTGTGAGTTTCTCAGTGCATCAGTCATCTGATTGAAATTATCGCACAATTGCCCTATTTCATCATTATGGGAAGCGTGTACCTTACGGTCAAGATTTCCTCCGGCTATCTCCAGGGTAACATTCGTCAGATGCTGCAAAGGAGACACGATATATTTTGTCAAAAGCAGCATAATGCCGAGACCTCCAAAAACAATGCCGATACCTACCGGCATAATGCTGTATATGATAACACTGCGTATTTTTTCATCTAACCTGTGGGTGGATAACAGCACCTGCACGAACCCTTTCGGCATATTTTTCCTGTTGACCGATTCTTCGCTTAGTATCTGCTCCGCAAGGCCCTCGCCTGAAAATACCTGCCTTTCGCGGATAGGGGTAAAATATTCATAGAATCTTTTCCCGGATACGGTGATTACCCTGTAGTCTGTATCAGAGGTATCGTCCTGATGGTTCCTCCCGGGGATTTCGTTTGTTTCAATATCCAGCCACGTCGCTTTGTCTTCAAAGAGCTTTTCCCTGTCATTTGAAATGCTGATGTAGCACACGACGTTTTCCCTGTCAAATTCCTTTATCCTTCTTACCGGTGACGCAAAGAGCAATGGCTGTTCATATTCCAGGGCATATCGTATTTCATTATCCCTGCTAAACAAATTAACCAGTGTCTCTCCAAAATACCTCAGTTCCACGCGGTATCTCTTTTTTGAGTAAAAAAAGAATGACATGCAACTGAGGGCATCAATGATAATGATGATTCCGCTTATAAATAAGATGAGTTTTATCCGAATGCTCATTTTTGTAACAATTTAGTTTTTTGAAAAATCAGTAACACTTTAATATTTTGAAACCGTAGGGGCGAAGCATTTGCGTGTTTGGGCATGAACGCATTATACCAGTTATAGCAAATACTTCGCCCCTATACCGTGCGGCAAACATTCCCGGCGGGTTCAGGTTGCAAACCAATGTCATTAAGTTAAGCAAACGGCCGCAAAAGTCCCCCTTAATAAAGGGGAAAAAAGGGGGGGGTTGTTTTTGATCAAATAATTCATAGCACCTTAGTTATTTGAAAAATCCAAGGGGACATAAAAAACAATGTAGCCCCTTTAGAGGCGGTCTGTTTGTAGCACAATAAAATTCAACAGGTAAATAGCTCCGCAGGAGCGGCCTGTATATGATTGACAGGAAGACAGGCCGCTCCTGATTATAGAGACAGGTTTCAAACCTGTCTCTACGATCTGTTATGATATCCTATCTACAAACAGGTTGCTACTACGGAGCTTATCGGTAATACGCTTTTTTTAAAAACCAAAGTGTTACTCATTTTTAGATTACTTGTATATCACCACGTCGGGTAATGAAAAAAACTGCGATATATCTATTTTCAGCATTTCCGCTGTCCTGGCATTGATCGTGATTGTCAATTTTTCCGGTTTCATACAGCGCGGCGAATTTTGTGAGGGGTCATGCAATAACTCCTGCGCCATTTTTGCCGCCTGTTCACCCATCGAATAATAATCCGGGGAGATAGAGACCAGCGCACCGGTCCTGACAAGCGCACTCGAAGTACAAAATATGGGCAGGCGGTTTTCCGTTACCGCATCCTGAAATATGCCGATTGACTCCTTTGAAATCACGGTATCGTCCGGCACTACCCACAAAACGTCAATTTTCTTACGGAAATCGTCAAGCGCGGGTTTGATGGCATTTCCGGAAGTAACCTTTCTGGTAATAAACTTGTAGCCGTGCCTGCCGTCTAAAGACGTTAGTTCTGACACAATCTTTTCGGTTTTTGCCGGGTCATATATTATCCCGATCGTTTTTTGCGACTGAAACATCTTATTCACTACAGCAAATTGTTCTTCGAAAGGCACGCTGGAAGAGATGCCGTAGATATTTTCGCCGCTCAAATCCAGCAGTTCATGATTAATAACGGCGCAAAACAGCAGGGGTATATTGCTGATGTGTTTTCTTGCGAGCGTTGTTGCAAGGACTCCTATGGTGATGATGATATCCGGCTCAGGTTTGAGTTCCTGTATAATTTGGATGTCCCGTTTTCCTTCTTCAATGTCTCCTTTTAAATCGTACGTTGCCATGAGAGATATACCGTAATGACGGCACTGCTTTTTAAAACCTTTGGCAACGTCATTATATGCCGGAATATCCAGGCTTTTCACGATAACGGCGCGGTATCCGCTCCCATTTGCATTTGGAATAGCCCCTAACATTACGGCAGCAAACAATGCCAGAAAAAAAACGAAAACGGGTGCTATCTGCTTTGAAATGTTGCCAATAAAGGCGATTGAAAGGTGCGATGCGGCGTGAACCAATTCCTGTCCCTGTGTATGCATACCCATCCGGTTCCCTGGAGCTAAAATTGATAACTTAATCCAATAAAAAACGACCTCCCGGGACGGGGAAGGTCGCTTGACATGGATGCAGTCCCCGGGTCATTGTAATCCTTGTCGAGCAGGTTAAACACCGTGCCCTGTATTTCCATCGTCCTGAAAAATTCCTTGCCAATTACGGAAAGATTCAGCAATGCATATGAAGGCATGTCATCCCTTGCGTCATCAGCCTCCCTCGACCGCCTTCCACTGACAAATGTGTTTACGTTGGTGTTTATATATTTCCAGTAACGCACGTTTACCCCAAAGTTGCCCTTGTGCCGGGCGACGTATGGCAAATCGTTGCCGTTGTCATCATTAGGATCCTGAAACGAATAATTCATAAACAGGTAGTTGCCTCCGCCAATATCCACATTCGTTTCCATTTCGACTCCATGCACGTGCCCGTCTCCATAATTTTCGTAACGTAAGGTGGTGCTGCCGGGAGTTAACGGCCGCTTGACGATAAAGTCCTGTATATCGTTGTAAAAATAATTTAAACCGCCCGTAACATATTTGTTAAATCTATAACTCAATCCCGCTTCATAGGTCTTGATAATTTCAGGGTCGAGGTCTTCGTTTCCCTGAAGTGCCGGATTGTTTTGGATGTACATTTCCATAAAATCCGGCGCGCGGAATGCCTCTCCGTACAGGAGTTTCAGCGAGGCGTTTTTCATAAACGCCCAGGTCAGGCCGGTGCGTGGACTGGTTGCCCCGCCAAAATCGCTGTACTGGTCATGGCGCACCCCCAGCGTTAAGTTCAGGGTGTCTGTCAAGTCCCAGGTATCCTGTAAATATACGGACAATATCCGGCGGGTCGCCTCTTTCAGATACGGGTAGGTATCTGAAAGATTTTGTACTGCGTCAAAGACTTCGTAGGTTGCAGGATTAAAGTTGCTTTGATAGCGGACGTTTCCCTGATTCACCCAACGATATTCCAGTCCTACGGTGAGGATGTTTTTATCAAATAACTCATAATCAAAGGGCACTTCCGCCCCTGCTATCCTTTCAATCTCACTGCCAATGCCAATAAAACCATCAGGAAATGATACCGTGGTGTCGTAGACGCCGTCCTTGTTTGTGTCAAAGGCGAGTACCGAGCCTTCCGGGTATGCTTCAATTTCAGGCCTGATATCGAATTGGTCATAATAAATTCTTGGCTTTATGGTAAGTCCCCCGTCAAAAATCTTTTTGTATCCTATTTCGCCGAAAACATAATTGTTTTCTATATCGGAATCATTGCTCAACACGTATTGGGGACCGACAAAGGTTTCCCTGTTTTTATTGTTATACCATCCATGAAACCACAGGTTATCGTACTCAACTTTGAGATTCATTGCGAATTCCTGCCGTTTATCATGCACATTTCCAGGCGTATTTGATGCCGAAGTGCCAAAAACTTCATCGAGCGTTGTCTGCACGTCTCTCTCTAACGTACCGCTAAAACCATCCGTTGACCGGTAATGAAGCATGCCGGAGATGTCAACCTTCCCGTATTTCTTGCCGAATATAACATTCTCCTCGTATGTGTTAAAACTCCCGTAGCCGCTGCTTATTCTGGCGCCGTCGATATCGCCTGCATCCTTAGTGATGATATTGATGACGGCCAGGAATGCATTTTCTCCGTACACTGCGGATCCAGGCCCTCGAATAATTTCTATCTTCTTTATATTTTGCACCGGGAAGTCATCAAAAGCGTTAAAGGAACTCCCCTTCAGGGGACTGTTTACAAAGTGTCCATCAAGCATCAGCCTTACCTTGTTTGCGGCCTCAAGGCCACGCACAGCCGGCACCACGTCGCCAAAATCAGGCAACTTAAGGATTTCAAATCCAGGCACGGTCCTTAAGATTTCCGCAAAGGTGCGGTAGCCCAGGTGTTTGATTTCTTCAGCCGTTATTACGGTAACAATTCCCGGCGCCTTGCTCACGGGTGTTTCATGTCTCGTGGCAATGGCTACCCCTTCGCTTTCAAGCCAGAGAACTTCAGAGGAATGCATATCTAATACCGAAGTATCAATACCACCGTTGGATGTTTGAGAAACCGGTTTTTGAGGCGTTTCCCACTGATGTGCCGTTTCCGTACCGGCAGCAAAAAGTGTCCCGGAAATGCCTGCAAGAAGAAAGATGAAAAACAGAAACGCCGCGATAATGTTTCCACATTCGTTTTTTTCAAAATTACGATTCATATTTGATTCTTTCAAATTCTCCGCCTACTTCCGAATGGTGTGATGTGAGAAGAGAGGTGTAAAGTAGAGATGACAGGAAAATGCTTTTTCAATCTGCGGTAGCATTAAACCAAAAATGAGTAAGATTTCAAATATTTTTATTCTTGTAGTTAAATTGAACATCAGAAAATATACAACAGTTTAGCCTTTTGAAACTGGAAATTGTCATTTGTATTGCGACGAACCGCATCGCACGACAGACGACTATCCATCAACCTTTTGTTTTTAATGCTGGTTTTTCAAAATGCAGAACTGTAAAGAATGGATTAGATGGGGCTTACGTAAAGTTTGTAGCATTGGGTTTTTTATCATTTGAATTTGTTTTGTATTTCGAATTTGGTTGCGGCCAGAGGCCGCGCCGGGAACTTAGTGGACTTAGATATCGGATGAGGAACGAGTCGTAACCGTTTATAGCAGATGCTTCGCCTCTACGCATTGAAATTCCTTAGCATTCCATCAGGTATTCTGCGGTTTTTCCTGTGTTTCTTCCCGTTTGTTGTTTTCATGCACCGTGTTGCTGCCGGGGAATGGCACATAGGAACGAATATGAATATCTCTTTGGGGAAATGCAATTTCTATTTTATTTTTGCGAAATACTTCATCGATGCTAAAACGCATCTCGCTCATGGCAAACCATCGTTTTCCGGGGTCATCCGCCCAATAGAATAATTTAAAGACAAGCGAGCTATCGCCAAAATCATCAAACCGTACATAAGGTTCAGGGAATTTCTTTACATTCTGATTTTGTGCGGCAATTTCTAAGAGGCATTTTTTTACGAGGGCGACATCAGACCCATAAGCAACCCCCACCTGAACACTGCCCCGCATCACGGAATCAGGCAATGACCAATTTGTCACCCTGCCTTCAACGAACTTTGAGTTGGGTATGGTTAAAACAAAATTGTCCGGGGTGATCATTGTGGTGCTTCGGGTGCTGATTTTTTCAATAGTGCCTAATGTCCCGTCGTCAAGGATTACCACGTCGCCCACACGCATTGGTCGTTCAAGTAAAAGTATGATACCGCTGACAAAATTACTTATGATGTTTTGCATGCCGAATCCGATCCCGATGCCAAATGCGCCGGCAAAGAAGGCAAGGCTGCGTAAAGGTATTCCCGCCAGATTGAACCCGATAAGCACGGCGATGGCTACGATAAAATATCGGATAAGGTTGGAGAACGAATGCTTAAGCCCTCGTTCCATTCCCAGCCTGGAAAACACCCTTTCTTCCATCAATTTTTTTATATAACGCGCAAGGAAGAAAAACGCAACCAATACGAGTATTGCAAAGATAATTCTCAGCGGCGTTGTGTACCTTCCCTCCTGCATTACGAAACGGTACAACAGGCCATTGCCAATGCTCCTGAAAATTATGCCTACCTGTGCAAAAATCTTCTGAATAAGATAGGGCGCGGCGGGAGAATCCACTGCATCCCGGAAGGTTCCCATCCATATCCGTACAATAACTATCGCACAAACAATGGAGGCGACGTAGTTTAATGAGATACCGTAAGCCGCAGTCGCCGCATTAAATTTCTTTTCTTCGGGGGTGTTCTTTTCTATTTTTCTCGCCGCAAAAAGTCTTTCTCTCATTCTGCTTATCCGGTAAAGCAGGAATTTCGCTATCCATAGAGCGATAATTGCGGCAACTATACTTTTTATACATGTTTTCAGCAGTACATACGTCAATATAGGATATCCCAGACTGCGTATCGCAAAAAGAGAGACGACAAACACCACAAACACCGGGTAAATAATGCCAATAATACGCTGAATGAGCCTTCCCAACTGGCTGTTCTTTCCAGGCAACAATTTGAAAAACAGGGATTTTTGGGTTGCAAGCCACAAAAGCAGGAGCAGCATTCCTATTCGATAGATGAACCAGAACAGGTCAATAACGTCTCTTTTGTACTGAAATACGGTAAGTACCGTAATAAAAGACAAGGAAATGAGGGAAAAGAGCAAAATGATGCTTAATGACTTGTAAATATGCTTTGGTGATATGTAGGCGAGTGAAACAACGAGTTTCCTGTGTCCCTTTTCCGGACCGAAAGACTCCACAAGAAAACCTTTCAGCGCCGTATAAAGAGAAATATATAATAGTATATACATCGCTGAAGTTGTTGACGGTATTTTTACAGGGAATAACGCGCGTATCAATATGCAAAGGACCGCCACCCAGAGCACAGTAATACTCTTATCCAGTATTACAAGCAGGCTGGGGAGCAACCGCGATTTAAAATAGGTAAAGGTTATTGATTCATGCAACTGTTGCAGGGTGTCTGTGCTCCATCGGCGTATATACCGGTTGGAAAAATAAAATAATGCTATGAGTGACGCCAATCCAAGGCATCTTAACCAGAAACGAACCGTATTTTTCTCAAGAGTAATATATGCCGCTGCGTTTTTCATATGGCTCTTTGCTGTTTCAAGAAGAGCATGAATACCTGAAGGAAGGTTTATAACATCAAGGTAAATTACGTCAAAGGTTTGGGTGGTTATCTGCACTTCATCCCTTTTCCATATGTTTGCCGCTTTCATCTGTTGTAATTTTTCTTTGACATTTGAAAGCACTGACATGCCATATTCCCTTATTTCCAGACGTTCATATAAAATATTTACTCTTTCCAGAACAAGAGAGAACTGTTCTTCCTGCGCCTTGATTCTTTGTTCCACATGATTAATTGCCTGCTGCGCCAATTCCTTATCGGCAAAAGAGGAAACTTCCTTTTTAATATTTGACATCTCTTCGCTGGAAAGGGCAAGTTTATCAGAAAGGAGTTTCTTCACCTGATCTAAGGAAACAATAAGGCTTTTTACTGAATTGACCGCCTCTGAATAACGCTTTTCCTCCGCAGCGACCTTCTTTTCCATTTCCTCGATATCTTTTGCCGTGGCGCCCTTACTCAGAAAAACGCCAATGTCTGCCTGTAATTTTTTAAGTTCGGTACGCCCTTTATATCGCTGTGCGCCTTCCGTAATAAGTGCGTCCTTCATTTTTGCCACCATACCGTTCTGTTTGTAGACTTCCGCCTCTAATTCCAGCACCCTCTTTTTTTCTGGGGAGGTGGTTATCATTTGCTCCTGAACAATTTCTTCTCCTTTCTTAGCAGCCTCCTGTATGGTTTTTTCCGTCTCTGCCCGGGTGACCTCCGCAGCCTTTTTTGTAACTTCTTCAACCTTTTTTGCGTACGCCAGCTCTTCCTGTTTTCTTTTCAATTCTTCTGTTTTCTGCTTTTCCTCCAAAAGGCCGGCTTTTTCTGCCAATAACTCCGCGTTGAATTCTGCAGACTTTAGCGCCTGAATTGCTTCATCATATTGAATTTTTGCTATCGTCAGTCTTTTTTTTAATATTGAAATCCATAGATTGCTTACCTCCTTTTGCCAGAACAAAACATTGTTTATCTTTTCCTGCACCAGACTTTCCAATTTACTGCCGGCAGTATCCGCCTTCAATGACTCCAGCACCTTAACAAGCCCTTGCATGATAACGGGCGCTTTAAGCCTGTAATCCTCCAATTCTTTTGTAGCAATGGCAATTAATGATTCTTTTTCTTTCATGCTTGCCTGCGCCGCTTTGATATATCCCTTTGCAATCTCAGCTTCCTGTCTGACAAGCGCCGCCTGGTCGGCAGGGGTTGCTGCAATTGTTTCATTTAACTTTAACGCCGAGGTTAATAATGAAACGTAATTTGCATATGTCTTTACCTGATGCTGAAGTGCTGCGATGAGATCCTCGCACTCTTCTAATTGCTCATTGCCCGCGTCAATTTTTTCTTTTAGGATGCCGATCTCTTTGTCTAACAATTCCAAATATTTCACATGCGGTTCTTCTGCCGGATAGGTATTTTTTTCTTCCGTTAATTTTTTAAGGTAGGAAGATGTTGATTCCCGATCGCTTTGCAATTTCAAAATTGCCGTTTCATTTTCAGCAATAGTCTTTTCTGCGCTGACCTTTATTTCTTCGAGTCTATTTTTCGCCTTTTCAAGATCTTCGTTTTTTATTGTCGTACGCTGTCCCGCTAGTTTAATCTCATCTGCTTTTTTCTCAACGGCAACGGTTTGGTCCTGTGCCTGTATACACAGTGACGTCCACAGCAAACACATTGCTACGCATACAACAACTTTAATGATGTACTTTTTTAAGGTTTTCAACTGAAAAATACCTCCTATGGTTACGTTAGGCTAAGGTTTGAAAAGCCAAAAACCCAACGGCATTCATTTTTACCCACCTCCGACCCCTCTCAAGAGGGGAATTTTATAAGTCCTCTCTTGGGAGGGGATTGAGGGGTGGGTTTGTTCATTATTTAACTGAAAATATTGAAATTCCTAAACATAAAACTATGGGTTCAGGTTGTAAACCTGTCATCCCTTAAATTCAATTTTATGAAACAATTTAGAGGCGCGATGATGCAGCATTATGCAGCCTATGGAATATAATAGTATAAGAATCGTCAGCCAATCTAAAAAAGGGGCAACTACATGCAGATCATAATAAGTAACAAATCCCAGCAAACCCGTCGCAAAAAGATTCCTTATAAAGAAAAAAGTATAGAACAACAGGGCAATAGCCGTATTTGCGAATACATATTTACAATATACATAAACAAAGATAAAGGGGTAACAGATTTGGAGAAGACAGCTTACGATGCCTAAAATATTTGAAATAGCATTGCCTTCAACAAAGACCACGTCGATTCCCGTTGACAATACATATTTCGAAAAAAGATATACTCCAAAACCTGCCACGGTTACCAAAAAAAAGTTTTTTACCCATCGGTAACACGCTTCTAAATGTTTGACCGCTTTAATGTACTGCGCATCCATTTTATTATTATTGCGGATTGTGACGTTGAGCGCATTTCTTACGTTATAGGACGTAAAAAAAAGGTACGCGATAGTAAGGGTAATTATGGTTGCTGCATCTCCGGCTATATCGGGGGGGCTTGGGGTATGTATATCATACCTGTTTGCGGGGTCATCCGCCTGGATAATATTAAAAAAGATAAATGCGTTTAGGGTATTTTCCGTAAAAAAACGCAGATTAATACCGATGAAGTTTGTGAAGGCGCTTAACCCCAAATCCTTTATTGCTAAATTAAGTATTGTGTACTTGTTATTAATTCCTTGCAACCTGAGCACCTGTTTCTTATCAAAGATATGCGATTTTTAATGATTACAACATGTTTCCATTTTTGGTTATCGGAAAACTGTTGCAAATATTAATGAATCGATTATAAAGTACACACTAGGGCTTTTCAATAGAAAGTATCTGCCAGACACCCTTTACACTGTTCAAATGCCGTCTTTTTTTCTTCTCATAAATATGCGTATTGTATATAATTTTACCTTCCTTGTGTCTTATAACGGTCACGATTAAGGCCCAAAAAACCCGATTACGTATCTTTATTTTTATAGGTAACATTTTAGTTTTTGAAAAATTCCAATAATCGCAAAGCAGGGGCGAGGCACTTGCCGTAAATTGTCATAAATGTGCTCATGCCCAAACGGGCAAGTGCCTCGCCCCTGCTTTCTTAAATGTGTAGGCAAGGCGGATAACATCCTTTATAAAATGCGAAAAAGATGCCTTTTTTTTCTATTTACCCTCATGGCGGTCTGTTGGAGCATAGGCCCGTTTGCATGGATTGTATTAACCTCCTTCAAACCCCCTTCAGAGATTATGCAATTGCCTCCCGTTTTCCCTGAAACGTATGTCCTTGACTCTTACAAAAACGTCCTCTTTAAAAGCCATTTCCCGTATTATTTGTTCAATAGTTTCATGGTCTCGCTTTCTACCGTATGCGTAGCCATACCATGTGCATTGCTCGCCGCCTACAGTGTTTCGCGTTTTTCGTTCAGAGGGAAAACGGCGATATTGTTTATGATTGTTGTTTTGTTTACCCTTCCGTCGATCTGTCTTGTTGCCGCCCTGTATAAACTTTTTTACACCCTGGGGTGGATAAATTTACCCGTTTCGCTTATTTGTGCCTACAGCGCCCACAACTTTCCATTGGCGCTATTTCTTATGATAAAATATATTGATAAAATACCCATCGAAATGGATAACGCCTCTCTCATTGACGGCTGTACCCATTTTCAGGCGCTTAGGTACGTTATTGCGCCAATTGCATTGCCGGGGCTGATTTCCACAGCAATTCTAACCTTTATTTTTTGCTGGAATGAGTTTCTGTTTGCCCTTACTTTTACCCTTGACGAATCCTCCAGGCTCGCTTCTGTAGGCATTGCCCTGTTCCAGGGCACATATGAGGTTCCGTGGGGAGATATTGCCGCAGCTTCAGTGATTGTTACCGTTCCGCTCCTTATTTTTTTACTTGCCTTTCAAAGGTATATCGTACAGGGCATTATTTCCGGAGCGGTGAAAGAATGAGAATTCACTTAAGAAATATTACAAAATATTACAAACACACCGCTGCGGTGAATTGCCTGAACATGGAGATACAAGACGGTGAATTCCTTGTAGTACTCGGATCGAGCGGGAGCGGAAAGACCACGACATTAAATATGATCGCGGGGCTGGAGACTCCCTCTTCGGGAGATATTTATTTTAATGATAACCTTGTAAATACTGTGCCTCCCGGCAAAAGGGACATTGCCCTGGTGTTTCAGAACTATGCCTTATATCCGCATATGAAAATATTTGACAATATTGCATTTCCTCTCAGGATACGAAAGGCAAAGGATCTAAATGAAAACGTGGAAAATACCGCCAGGATGCTGGGAATAAACAACTTATTGCAAAAGTATCCAAAAGAACTTTCCGGCGGCGAAAAACAGCGGGTTGCACTGGCAAGGGCGCTCGTGAGAAATCCGCAGGTATTTTTAATGGACGAACCTTTGAGCAACCTTGACGCACGCCTAAGAATTTCAGCGAGGGGGGAATTAAAAAAACTTCAAAAACAACGGAATGTTACCACCGTCTACGTTACCCATGATCAAACCGAGGCGCTCACACTGGGAGACCGGATTGCTGTTATGGATAAGGGGCATCTGCAACAGATAGGGACTCCTTATGAAATATACAATGCGCCTCAAAACACCTTCATCGCTGGGTTTGTTGGCGCTCCGGCCATGAATTTTGCAGAGGTGCGGCTAATCACGGCAAGTTCTTTTGCCTTAGGGGAAACAATCCTTGAATCCCCGGTTCCCCCGGCAAATACGCCGCAGGTTATTCTGGGGATACGTCCTGAAAAATTGCAATGCGTTTCGCCGGATTTTAAAAACGCCATTAAAAGCATTGTGGAACATATTGAATACCTTGGGCATGAATCAGTATGCCATGTGAGGATCTCCCCGGATATACTTTGGTCAGTAAAAAATACCGAATCAACGGTCTCGGCTGGCGACCTTGTTGGCCTGGCATTTTCCCCGGATGCGGTTCATTGGTTCGACCAGTCAACAGGAATGAGAATCCTAGACAGATCTGTTAATACCATGCATACGTGAATATCTTTTTCAAAAAATTAAAGTGCTACGCAATAAGAGAAAACAGGAATAGCAACTATATTACAGTTGCACATTTTTATTTTGCTGTTATATTTATAGCATGAGTAAGGCTGAGAAATTATTGAGGCGTTTCTTATCAAAGCCAAAGGATTTCACCTATGATGATCTTAAAAGTCTTCTGGCTGGATTTGGTTATGAAAAGGCAAAGTCAGGCAAAACTACCGGGTCGGGGGTAACCTTTATTAATCCGGAAACAAGGCATATTATAAGATTGCATAAACCACATCCGGGAGTTGAGCTTAAGAGATATCAATTGGATTATATAGAAGAAGCATTAAGAAATAAGGGGTTAATACAATGAAGGATGTTTTAACGTACAAAGGTTTCACGGGAACTGTGCATTTCAGCGCAGAGGATAAAGTTTTTCATGGGAAAATCGAGGGTATAGATGACCTTGTAATCTTTGAGGGTCATAGTGTAGAAGAACTAGTAAAGGCATTTCACAATGCGGCGGATGATTATGCTGCTCTTTGCAGAGAAATGGGTAAAGTGCCTATAAAGTCATATAGGGGAAGTTTTAATGTTCGTATACCGCCAGAGATGCACAGAAAAGCAGCCGAGAGAGCTATTCAAAAAGGCTTGTCATTAAATCAGCTTGTTCAAACAGCAATAGAGAAAGAATTGGTACATAATTGATCACCTGAAAATAGAGGGACACTCCCTGATTAATTCTTAAAATACATGAAGTGTCCTATCCCGACCCAACTTTGGGCGATGGACGAAGGACGAACATCGTCCATCATCTATCATCCGTCGTCCATCATTAGAATGGAAAGTACTTACAGCAGGCAATCGGCAAATTGTAGACTGTGGATTGCCGACTGCCGACTGTTTTTGCCGGTAGGTTTCGTGCAAAGCCTGCTCGTCCGCCGAATACCATTCGCCTACCATGTAATACTGTCATATTGACACATCTAAAAGGGTGGTTTTAAGCAAAGCACTGCCACAATGGCATACTTTTGTTTATGTAATCCGTAAAGATTTTTTTGTGCAAAAAACTTTTCACATATCCTATTGTGATTAAATAAGTTAATTTGCAGGGGAAAAAGAAGTCAACTGAGGGGTGGCAGGCATTGTTCGGCATACTGTTTGCTCCGTTAATTCAGCCGTTAAAAGATTTATTAAAGTCAGCAGTACATACATTTGGAGGAAACTTTGTTATGTCGGCAAAAAAAATTATTTATGATCACGACGCGCTGGAGGCAATCAAGATTGGCGTAAAACAATTAGCAGATGCGGTAAAGGTAACGTTGGGACCGAGGGGACGTAATGTTATTATTCAAAAAAGTTTTGGTTCGCCAACGATTACGAAGGACGGGGTAACTGTTGCGAAAGAAATAGACTTGCCCGACCACATGCAAAACATCGGTGCGCAAATGGTAAAGTCCGTTGCCGCAAAAACGAGCGATGTTGCCGGTGACGGAACAACCACAGCTACGGTGCTTGCAGAGGCAATATTTGTAGAAGGGCTTAAGAATGTTACTGCTGGAGCCAACGTAATGGCGTTGAAGCGCGGCATAGACAAGGCCGTTCAGTGTGTAGTGGACAAGCTGCGGCAGATGAGTATTCCGGTAAAGGGAAGAAAAGAGGTTGAGCAGATTGCCACGGTAGCCTCTAATTACGATGCTGAAATCGGTAAAATTATCGCCGACGCTATGGATAAGGTCGGCAAAGATGGCGTGATTACGGTAGAGGAAGGCAAAAGTTTGCAAACTGAAGCGAAATGGATTGAAGGATTGCAGTTTGACAAAGGATATCTCTCTCCTTATTTCGTCACGAATCCTAACACGATGCAATGTGTTCTGGAAGACCCTTACCTGCTTATTCATGAGAAAAAGATAACCACCACCAAGATGCTGGTGCCGATATTGGAGAAAATTTCTCAAACAGGCAAACCTCTTTTGATTATTGCCGAAGAGATAGAAGGCGAAGCCTTGACCTTGCTTGTTGTGAACAAGCTTCGTGGGTCGCTGAAATGCGCTGCAGTTAAGGCGCCGGGTTTTGGTGATAAACGCAAGGCGATGCTGGAAGACATCGCTGTCCTTACCGGCGGCCAGGCTGTTTTTGAAGATTTGGGTATTAACCTTGAAACGTTAGAATTAAGCGACCTTGGCCGCGCAAAGAAGATAGAAATCGACAAGGAAAATACAATCATCATCGAGGGCGCCGGTGAAAGCAAAAAAATCAAGGATCGTATTGAACAGATAAAAAGGGAAATCTCGACTACCACATCGGATTACGACAGGGAAAAGCTTCAGGAGAGGCTTGCCAAGATGGCTGGCGGCGTGGTAATGATCAATGTAGGCGCGGCAACGGAAAGTGAAATGAAGGAAAAGAAGGCGCGTGTTGAAGATGCACTCCATGCAACCCGAGCTGCCGTTGAAGAAGGCATCCTTCCCGGCGGAGGCGTATCACTTCTCAGGTCTATTTCCCCCCTGAATGATCTTGCCCTTACAGGCGATGAAAAAATAGGCGTTGATATCCTTCAGAGGGCTTTAAGGGCGCCATTAAGACAAATCGCAGCGAATGCAGGGGTTAGCGCTGCAATTGTCGTACAGAATGTTGAAAATGCGAAAGGAAATGAAGGCTATGATGCGGGGGCAAACCGGTATTGCAATATGGTGAGCGAAGGCATCATTGATCCGACGAAAGTGGTGAGAACCGCACTGCAAAATGCAGCGAGCGTTTCCACTTTGCTGCTTACAACAGACGCCATAATAGGCAAGATACCGGAGAAAAAGAAGACCCCTCCAATGCCTCCTGGCGGCGGCTATGGTGGTTATGGAGATATGTATTAATTTTTTTACGTTTTTACCGCCATCACAAAAAACCCCGCTTTTGCGGGGTTTTTTATTTCGGCAGAATTTGGCGCTAATGCCAGTTTTATCATTATTTCTTTGCAGATGCTTATGCTGCAAATTCTCTTGTACTTGAAAATGAAAATTGTTATATTGACATCGTTTTCCTTTTGACCTGGAGGTTTCATTCTAAAATGATTTCAAATGATAACGACACTTATTACAAAGCCGATGCAAAACAAAATAAGATAGAACAAATCTTAAGCGAATTTTTTTCTTTTGCCGGGAAAGAATATTCTTTCGATTCAATGTCTCCCTGGAAACCCCAGGCAGATATTTACGAAACACCTGAAGACATTATTGTAAAAATGGCCATTCCTGGCACTAAACCGCACAATGTGCAGGTTTCTTTTTCAAAAGACACCCTTACGATAACTGGTCACAGAACTGACGACTCACCTCACGAAAAGATATGTTTCTATCAGGTAGAAATCAGGTATGGATATTTTGAAAGAGCATTTTATATGCCCAAACCAGTTGATACAAATAATATAAAAGCCTCATACAAGGAAGGTTTTTTACAAATAATCCTGCCAAAAATTCAGCAAAAAGAGCCGGAAGCATTTGCCATAAAAATTAACCTTTAACCATTCCCTGTATTGCCGGAGAGGAAACAATACACAACATGACAAATAGCGAAAATAATAACCATGGCGAAGACCAGGAGCATCCTGTACTTACGGTTGAAGAAGAAGTACAGGACAAAATAGAAAGAATAAAAATACCACATGAAACCCCTGTGCTTCCAGTGAAAGACACCGTTGTATTCCCGGGAATGGTCGCGGCGTTAAGCGTTTATACCGATAGGGATATTAAACTCCTGAACGATGTTTTAGCCGGGAACCGATTCCTGACCCTGACCGCGCAGAAAGATAAAGATATTAAAGTGCTAAAACAATCCGATATCTATGAGTGCGCCACGGCGGCTGTCGTTCTTCAAATGCTGCGCATGCCCGATAATTCTGCAAAAATGCTTGTCCAGGGACTTCGCAGGGTAAAAATCGGGGAATACGTTCAATCCGATCCTTATTTTAAAGCAAAAATCAGCGCTATCGAAGATATCATTGAAGACGATAGAGAGACAGAGGCACTGGCAAGAAATGCGGCGGACCAATTTGCGCACATGATCTCCATGATGCCATCACTGCCCGAAGAATTGAAGATAGCTGTCGTTAATATTGAAAATCCCAGCCGTTTAGCGGATCTTATTACTTCGCATTTAAATGTTAGCGTGGCGGAAAAACAAAAGGTGCTTGAACTGGCAAACGTAAAATTGCGTTTGCAAAAAGTTACTACACTGATTGCCAGCGAATTGGAAGTCCTGGAAATGGCTACAAAAATCCAGTCTCAGGTAAGGAACGAAATGGAAAAGGGACAGAAGGAATATTATCTGAGGCAGCAGCTAAAGGCGATTCAGGATGAACTGGGCGAAGGCGACGAACGTTCAATGGAGATAAAAGAATTAAAGGAAAAAATCGAAAATGCCAAAATGCCTGCCGAAGCAAAAAAAGAGGCCGAACGAGAGCTTGAACGGCTTGCAAAAATGCATTCTGCTTCGGCGGAATATACGGTTTCAAGGACATACCTGGATCTGTTGATTGCCCTTCCATGGTCGGTTTCTACAAAAGACCAACTGGATATTAAAACGGCAAGCACAATATTGGATGAAGATCACTACGATTTAGAAAAATTAAAGGAACGGATCCTTGAATATCTTGCGGTAAGGAAACTCAAGGATGATATGAAGGGGCCGATCTTGTGCTTTGTCGGACCGCCCGGCACAGGGAAAACCTCTGTTGGGATGTCAATTGCACGTTCGATGGGCAGGAAATTTGTCCGTATGTCCCTGGGCGGAGTAAGAGACGAGGCGGAGATAAGGGGTCACAGGCGCACATATATCGGTGCATTGCCGGGCAGGATCATACAGGGACTGAAAAAGGCGGAATCAAACAATCCGGTATTCATGCTGGACGAAATTGACAAACTTGGCGCTGATTTCCGCGGAGACCCCTCAGCCGCCTTGCTGGAAGTGCTTGACCCTGAACAAAACCATGCCTTTTCCGACCATTATCTCGACGTAGCGTTTGACCTTTCAAATGTAATGTTTATCACCACCGCAAACATATTAGATACGGTACCGCCTGCACTGAAAGATCGTATGGAGGTGTTGGAACTTTCAGGATATACTGCGGAAGAAAAAATATCCATCGTGAAAAAATTCATCCTTCCCAAGCAGCTAAAAGCCCACGGCCTCAAGGAGGAGCAGCTAACGATTACAGACGATGCAATAAAGATGGTAATCACTGATTACACACGGGAGGCAGGATTGAGAAACCTGGAGCGTGAAATCGCACACCTTTGCAGGAAAACGGCGAAGAAAATCGCTTCCGGAGAAGAGACGTCGGTAACCATAAATGCGGAACAATTAAATACGCTTCTAGGGCCAATCAAGTTTTTCTCTGAGGCGGCGGAACGAACCACTGACGCCGGAGTTGCCACCGGTCTCGCGTGGACGCAGGCCGGCGGAGACATACTTTTTATTGAGGCGACTTTTATGCCAGGCACTGGGAAACTCACCCTGACCGGATGTTTAGGGGATATTATGAAAGAATCTGCCCAGGCAGCAATGAGCTATATCAGGTCAAAACTCGAAAGCCTGAAGATTTCATTTAAGGATTTTGATAAATACGACTTTCACATTCATGTTCCTGCGGGAGCTATTCCAAAAGACGGACCTTCTGCCGGAGTAACAATGGCTATGGCGCTTATCTCACTTTTGAAAGGGACGCCAATCCTCTCTAATGTGGCAATGACGGGCGAAATCACGCTGCGCGGAAGGGTTCTACCCGTTGGAGGCATAAAAGAAAAGGTACTGGCAGCCAAGAGGGCAGGGATTACAACGGTTGTCTTACCGAAGAGAAATGAGAAAGATTTAACCGAAGTTCCTGAAAATGCAAAAAAAAGATTGAATTTCGCATTTGTAGAAAGGGTAGATGAAATGCTGCCAATTGTTTTCGGCGCAGAAGAGCCAAAAAAAGGATAAAGTTTATTAGCAGGATTTGAGGAAGTCTATTCTTTATGGAGCGAATAATACTTAAAAACAGGCATAGGCAATCTACAGTCCACAATCCACAATCCACAGTCAGCAATCGGCAGTTGGCGGTTGGCGGTTGACCAATGCCAATGACTGTTTTCGTTCTTGCAGGGAGATACAGCTATGTTAAACATTGGAATTATTGGTGCTACTGCTTACACCAGCCTTGAACTCATCAAAATCCTTCTTCGCCATCCGGAAGTGAAAATTTCCTTTCTCGGTGTGAGGAGAACAGACCGTCCTAAAATTTCCGATATATTTCCTTCATTGCAAGGTCAAATCGAATTGCCTTGCAATAGTATTCAGGAAAAAGAAGTCCCTGATAACCTGGATGTTGCCTTTATTACCCTGCCGCCCACGATTTCAATGAAATATGTGCCGCATTTTATTCAGAAAGGAATAAAGGCAATAGACTTCAGTGCTGATTACCGGTTTCAGGATAGCGCGTTGTATGAAAAATGGTATAAGGCCCGGCATACCGATAGCACCGGCATAACAAAAGCCGTCTACGGCCTGCCGGAGCTTTTTCGCGATAAAATTAAAAATACTCAATTAACGGCAAATCCTGGATGCTACACTACCGCAACCATACTGGCATTAGCGCCATTGCTTGCGAAAGGTCTTATAGAACCCGATGATATCATTGTGGATGCAAAGTCGGGCGTTTCCGGGAAAGGACGAGAAGCACGGGAAGACACACACTACTGCGAATGCAACGAAAATACCGAGGCATACGCTGTGGGCGGCCATCGCCACAGTCCTGAAATAGAACATATACTATCCACCCAAACCGGCAAATCCGTATCCATCCAGTTTGTTCCCCACCTCATCCCCATGAACAGAGGCATATTATGCACTATTTACTGCAACCCCAAAATAAGGACAGGCGCTTCAGCTCTGAACGATGAGGCAGCATTGAATATCTATAGGGAATTTTATCAAAAAGAACCCTTTATCCGCTTAAAAGAAAACAACACCCTGCCGAAAACAAAAGACGTAAGCCACACAAACTTCTGCGATATTGCGGTAAAGGTAACAGAAAAAAGGATAGTGATTCTTTCTGCCATCGATAATTTAATCAAGGGCGCCGCAGGCCAGGCAGTACAAAATATGAATGTAATGTGCGGATTTAAAGAAGAAACTGGATTGAAATAGATAAAATATACGTAATAGTTCGGAACAATTGACCTCTTTGAAACCGGCAGCTTTCCAAACATATTCTGTAAAAACTCTTCTGCAGAGATCGGCCTTCCCTCGGCGCTCCAAAATGAAGTGGCTATCATATGCTGAATTTCGCGCTCCTTACCATCGCGCAGTTTGATTTTTACCTTTTGTTTCCTGTTACAGATGCATGGGGCATTTCCACAAACAGAACAGGGTTCGGTCGGTTCTTTTATACAGATACAAGGCCGTTCACCACATTCCGGACAATGTCCCTGCGGTTTTTTTACACAGGTACACGGACTGTAGCCGCACTTAGGGCAGGAATCATCAACAACAGGCTCGCCATCCCATTCAGGGTCGGCAAAATGATGGTAGGCATCGACAAAATCATAGATTGTGAAAAACTCTTTCCCATCAAATAGCCGTGTGCCGCGCCCCACAATCTGCTTAAACTCGATCATAGAATCGACCGGACGCATGAGGATAATATTGCGGATATTACAGGCATCCACACCGGTAGATAGCTTTTGCGAGGTAGTCAGAATAGTCGGGATAGTCTTTTCATTATCCTGAAACTCGCGCAAATACTGTTTACCCATCGCGCCATCATTGGCGGTAACACGGGCGCAGTAATTTGGTTCCTTGCTCTTTTTGAATTGATTGACCAAATCGCGCACTGCCAGCGCATGGTCCTGGGTAGCGCAGAAAACAATAGCCTTTTCGTTCTGATTGATTTCCGAGAGAAATATTTGCACCCACCTGGCTTCGTGCTCTTTAATCTCGATAATCTTATTAAAGTCTGGTTCTGTGTAAATTTTGCCTTCTTCTATTTCACCTTCAATAATCTGATCATCCGAGGTATAAATATAATCGTCCAGCGTGGTCTTGATCCGCTTTACCTTGAACAGCGTCAGAAAGCCGTCGTTGATGCCCTCTTTGAGCGAATAGATATACACCGGCTCTCCGAAATATTTGTAGGTATCCGCATTATCTTCGCGTTTGGGCGTTGCGGCTAAACCAAGCTGAACCGCAGGAGAAAAGTATTCCATGATGCCGCGCCAGTTGCCTTCGTTGTTCGCCCCGCCGCGATGGCACTCGTCGATGATAATGAAATCAAAATAGTTTGGAGGATATTCGCCAAAACACCCTTCGACAGGTCGATGTGGTGAGCCTGCCGAAGGAGCCTGCCCTGAGCCTGTCGAACCCCCGCTCATGAAGGTCTGGAAGATGGTAAAGAAAATGCTGCCGTTGGTGGGCACACCGCCTTTTTTGCTGATTTCTTTAGGGTTAATCCGCACCAACGCATCTTCAGGGAAAACGGAAAATGCGTTAAACGCCTGATCCGCCAAAATATTTCTATCAGCCAAAAACAAAATCCGCGGCCTGCGCGAACCGTCGCGCTTTAAGTTCCAGCGAGTCTGAAACAGCTTCCACGCAATCTGAAAGACAATAAAGGTTTTTCCGGTACCTGTCGCCATGGTGAGCAAAATACGCTGTTTATCTTCGGCAATAGCGGCCATGGTATTGTTGACCGCGATTTCCTGGTAGTAGCGCACACTCTTCGTGCCGCCCACATCCTCAAACGGCACCTGATTAAACTTGTCCCGCCACCGATTTTGCGTGGCGAAGGTTTTATTCCAGAGTTCATCCGGTGCGGGAAAACCAGCAACCAAACCTTCTCCGCCGGTTTTCATGCAGATTTGATAAATCTCTTTACCGTTGCTGGCAAAGGTAGTATCCAATTTTAACTTTTCGGCGTAGTTCTTGGCCTGCGCCACCCTTTGCCCACGACAAACTCATCGCTCTTGGCTTCGACAACGGCCAGTTTGCGCCCCTGATACACCAGCACATAATCGGCAATCAACGGCTTGGCACGCCCGCCGCCGGTCTGGATTTTGCCGGCAGTGATATTGTATTCACGCAATATTTTTGACCCGTCCACCACGCCCCGGCCGCTTTCTTTGAGCTTCGGGTCAATCAGTTCCGCTCTGGTTTCCGCTTCGTTCATAGGTTCTCTCGTTTCTTTGCAGAGTAATACTTCTGTTTCGGGCTTGTCAGTTTATCGGGTATAGTCGGGTGCAGCAAGCCCTTATCAAGAAGCGGCTGTAAGATTTCTAAACGAAAATGTTTTCTGTCTTTGTAACCGGTAAACTCCTGTATTTCCTCTCTTGTTCTTGGGTTAAGACAGTAATTCATTATTTTTTTTGTCCGTTCGTCTTCCCCTGTAGCTTGGGGGGTAGCTTGAGGGGTAGCTTCCCCGGTAAGCGGCAGGATGAATTTGAAAATATCCTGTTCTATGAGTTGCGGATCGTGGCCGCAATAGGCCTTGCAATACTTAAACAGATTCCTAACACCAGACCCAAGCTCATCCGCCCGTCCAATTTCCCTGAATAATCGCGCAATAGAAGGATTTTTTGGATAGGGCGTAAAATGTGACGGATCAATCATGCCATACCCGTGAGGTTTATTGCTGTTCTCCGTGAAAAGTTTTTCTCTATCAATGACGAACTTCGCTGGAAACGCATTGGCATACTCGCGGTGGATAAGGATATTGCTGATTACTTCCCGTAAAATATGGCCGCGCAGGCTTATCCTCTGGCCATTTTCCAGATAAAACGGATCGTTCAGATGTTTCTCTCCAAATCGTAGCAGGCGGTCATAACTTTCGATGAGATTCGTGCGGATATCGTCACGGTCGTCATAACGGTCGATGTTGTCCCGTCTCAGAATGGCATCGATTCTGAAATGCGGCACTACCGATAGAATGGTCTCGTCTTTTCCAAAGAGCAGTATTGCGGCAAGCGTAAAACCGTCTTTCCCGGTTTGAAAATCCTTCCTATACAACTGAACGCTTCTCAAAAGGTCAAGGTCACTCATAGCGCCCCATGGGTGGTTTTCCGACTGGAGCAAAGCCATTTTTCGAACTCTTGCTATAACATCAGGCCGCAGATCGGCAAGTTCAGTATATGGGTAAATAGTGTTTTCTGAGTAGCCGATCTGCTTTCGCAGGTAAAGTGCGGATACAAGGTTGTGGTTGTCCGTGATATTGAAATCACCGTCTTCATTCCGGTCGTATATTTTCCCGTTACAGCGGTGAACCTGGGAGCTTTCGGGGATGTAAATGGAGAGAATGGTTTTCCCGTCGATTACGGCCTCATCCATTGAGAGATAAAACGACGGGCTGATTTTCTGTGGATTATTGACGGCTGTCGTAAAATCATTTTTGATCTGGTGGAGGCACTCAGGGACTATACCGGTTATCACGCCGTCATCTCTAACGCCAAGCAGAAGCTCGCCGCCGAAGCGGTTCAGGAAGGCGCACACCGTCTCGTAAATATCTTTGTTGAGGGCGGTATTACACTCCTTGAACTCAACGGTCAACCCTTTGCCCTGCTTGATAATGGCTTTTATCTTTGAATAGGGGTGTTCCGCTTCGTTCATGGTTTGTAATCTCCAATCTTCCAAACGCCTTTTTCAAAAAAGGCTTCTATAGTTTGGCGATGTGCTTTATTTATCAAATTAGAGTGCGATACTTTATGCTTTTTTGCATATTCAGCAAGCGTCATAATGTGTGCTCCTTCCAGATACGCAAGTCTCTTGTGATAACTATTCGTAAGCGCTTTGCCGACTATTTCCTCCATGATTTTGGCAGTGCCTTTTTCGTCAAACTCCTTAAACGCCTCGTAATACATCTTCCTGTCAATGAATTTAATATTCATCGGCACAAAGCCTTCCCGTATAAGCAAATAGTTATTTATTACCCTTCCGATACGGCCATTGCCATCAACAAACGGGTGGGTGTGTTCAAAGGTAAGATGCAGCCGCGCAATACGTTTTATAATATTTTCATGGCTGGCGGCGTTATATCCGGCAAGCATTTTTTCCAATCTTCCTGCCACTTCTTTTGGGTCTGGCGCTATGTGGTTTGCAACCCTGACCCACTCACCGTCCTTGCGAAATCTGCCGGCGATATCATCCCTGATATTCGCTATAAGCATCTTGTGAAGCGATAGCATAACCTCAAGGGTAAGCTCTTGTTCTTTGGCCTTGATATTGATGTAAGAAACTACCCGTGCGAGATTTTTTGCTTCAAAGATTTCTCTTTCCGTGATGTATCTGTCTAAATGTATCTGCAAAAGGATTTTTTCAGTTTCTTCAAGGGTGAGGGTGCTGTTCTCGATGGCGTTAGAGTTATACACCTGCTCGGCAACCTCCGCTTCGCTCAATAAATCCAAAAGCGATTGTTTACCGACCGCCGCAACATAATACCGCTCTCTCAAGCGATTGATTGAATTAAAAACATGTAAGATTTTTGCCATAGCTACAGTATAAAATCTTTCACTCTTTTGTCAACATAATCGTGAAAATCTAAGAAAAAACAGCCAATTTCACGGTATTCAGTGGACAATTGGTAATTGACAGCGGTCATGTGTCCATTCCTTGTTTAGTTGAGTTGATGATACGGGTTAACAGTTTCAAGAGTTCCTTGTTGTCGTTGATGGCCGACTCCGCTTCGCTGGTATTCAGGCGCTGACAACGTTCGGTAGCCGGTCCACTACCCGCACCGCGAACGTAAAACGACTTCTCTTTGACCACATTGCTCGTTTTCAATCACCCATTCTCAATTTTCCATTGTCAATTGTCCTGTGAACGCCTTTTGCAATACCGATTTTTTCAATTCGTCCAGGTCTGCGAGCTTTTGCCGGTAAATGGCCTCGAGCTTTTTGGTTTCGGCGGAAAGCGCATCGAGTTTGGTGACGATGGATTTTTGGTCTTTTAATGATTTTGGAAATTGTAGTAACACCTCTTCTAATGATGAATTTGAAATGACTGGTTGTGCTGCTTGCCTTGCATAATTTCGTAGATTCTTTAAGTTCAATAAATATGCAAGAAACGCATTATCAAAATCATATTTACAATCTGTTATTTTGAATCCATTATCAGTGAGCCAAATAGCCTCTTCTATATGCCTTACATTTCCGCATAAAGCTCCGACTCTACCTACAATTACATTGCTCCCTGATAGATTAAATTTATTATACATCCCCGCGATTCCATTACCACCATAAACAGGATACTTTCCATTCTCAATCATCATTTTGCTTGTTATATTATCGCCACTTTTTAATTTAAAGCATTCCCCCAATGTCTTCTCTTCCCACCCGTCCCCCGGATTGGCAAAGACACTCTGCAGATACGACGCAAAAAGCTCGCGGGCGTTTTGCAGATTCTTTTCGGTTTTTTCTTTTGCTGTGGCGATGGCGGCAAAAGCCTCCTCCAGAATGGCAACGATACGCTGTTGTTCGGGGAGGGAATTGGGATAAGGTATTTTTTGGTTTTCAACAAAGTCTTTCGGCACTCGTTTATGGCCAACTGCGCCAGTCATCACTTTTTTGCCGTCTTGCCTGAACTGGTCACGAGCTAAATAGTAGTACAAGTAATCAGGTATTACTTCGCCACGTGATCGAAAAATAATATATTCACTTGAGCCGAAACCAATACCATTCTTTAAATTGCGAGCAATTCCAATTTTGCCATTTTCGAAACAAGGCGTAATTTTTGCGAGAAGCACATCATTATCGGAAAAATACGTATAGCTTCCAGATACTTCTTTCAGCGGTCTTTCCTTTGTTGCAATAAAATTCTTTGTCAATATTCCCAAATCTTCCATAGGCACAAACGAGACAATGTCATCATCATTCAATCGGTCTCTTGCTTCTTTTTTTGGTGGTTTGATTTCACAAACCTCGCCGAGTTTTTTTATTTGCCAGTTAGTTTTCATATTTTTCAATTTCCTTGTTCACTATGTCTAGGAACTTTACAAATTCTTGTGTGTCCAAGAAATAATTAGGATACAATTTTCTTAGATTATTAATATCATCTACTGATACAAGAACAACTTCCGTATTATTATCATTCAAGTATTTTTTTTCTAATTCAGAATATTCACTATTTGCTTGATCTAACTTTGAGGCAGTGAATCTTTTTACAGTCAATGTCTTATTCTTAAAATTCAAGGATATAAGAAAATATTTACCTTTTTTATTTTCATCGTTCTGATCTGAAATCCTTGTTACCATTGAAAATCCTTGTAATTTGTCGCGCAATTTTAATTCATCTATTCTATTTACTGTATTTTTGAATAAAGAAATATCCATTTTTTTGTTTTCCAATAAAATAAATACTTTACTTATTTCTTTAAATAAATCTAATAGTTCTTTATCCCCAAAACTTTGTTTTAATGGTTGCCTGAGGTACGTGCCTATAACTTCAACTGCCGTCGCCCATGCGTGATGTATTTTTGTTCTAATCTGTATTTCAATTCGACACTGACTCGCATTAGGAGCATTTTTATTATATTTATAAATCAAATGAATGCTTCTGTATCCACTTTCTTTAGGGTTATTAATATAATCTATTTCTTTTAAAAGAATAGATTTGAAGGCGATTTGTGTCTCGCCAGCACGTATTAGATCTTTAAGCTTATATACTTCGTCAAGATTATTCAGTACGATACGCAAACCACCCACATCCTGCATCTGCGATAAAGACATCTTTTTCTGGATTTTTAATTTATTGACAATTGATGGTGCTCTTTTTAATCGTTGTGAAATTAGTACATCACCAGAAATAATTTCAGACTTTCTTTGCAAAGACACTCTAAATACAATAAGAGGGTGGATATGTAATGATCGAAAGTTTTCTAGAATTTCTATAGCTTGATCCTTGTTCATCTTTTGATCAGGCACGCCTGACAAAACACCACCAGCTTTATCAATCTGCCTTTTTGAATATTTTAGAATAGCTCTCATAAAATCCTTAAAATATTTTTGAAAATCATTTCACTCTCTTCATCCAGCGCCTTCATCTCGTCCAAAATTATTCCCGGTTCACGTAGCGCGGGTTCATCTTTTTTATGCGGATTCTTCACCGACAGGCCGAATGTGGTTTTATCTACATCGGCCACATTCACCGACCATGAGTTTTCCGAATTGGCCTTGGTCTTTTGTAATTCTACAAACTCCGCCAGATCGTTTTCGTTCAACGGGTTGGTCTTGCCGAGTTTTCTGTCCAGATTGAGCTGATAAAACCAGACGTTTTGAGTTGGTACGCCTTTTTCAAAAAACAGCACCACTGTTTTGACGCCCGCACCGGTAAAGGTGCCGCCGGGCAGATCCAGCACCGTATGCAGATTACAACTTTCCAATAACAGTTTGCGCAAAGATACGGACGCATTATCAGTGTTGGAAAGAAAGGTATTCTTAATCACCACACCCGCTTTTCCGCCCGCTTTCAGGATTTTGATGAAATGCTGAAGGAACAGAAAAGCCGTTTCGCCGGTTTTGATAGGGAAGTTCTGCTGCACCTCGGTGCGTTCCTTACCGCCAAACGGGGGATTGGCAAGGATGACGTCGTAACGGTCTTTTTCCTGGATATCGGCCATGTTTTCCGTCAGCGTGTTGGTATGCACGATGTTGGGCGCTTCGATGCCGTGCAGAATCATGTTCATCGTGCCGATGATGTAGGCGAGCGACTTCTTTTCCTTTCCGTAGAAGGTTCTTTTCTGAAGTGTCTCCGCATCTTTGGTGGTTAGGTTCTTGCTGGTTTTCAGATATTCAAAAGCCTCCGCCAGGAAGCCCGCCGAAGCGACCGCGCCGTCATACACCTTGTTGCCGATGGTGGGTGCAACCACCTTCACGATGGTTTTTATGAGCGGACGGGGCGTGTAGTATTCGCCGCCGTTTCTGCCGGCGTTGCCCATATTCTTGATTTTGTTTTCGTACAGGTGCGACATCTCATGCTTCTCAGCGTGGGAGCGAAAGCGGAGTTCATCGATACGATTAATGACTTCGCGCAGGTTATAGCCGCTCTGAATCTTGTTTTTCAGCTCGCTGAAAATCTCGCCGACCTTGTATTCGATGGTGTCGGCGCTTTCGGCTGACGTTTTGAATTTTTTCAGGTAAGGGAACAGCTTGTGGTCAACAAAGTCTTTCAGGTCATCGCCGGTAAGCGCCTTATGATGATCGATCTTGCCGTCTTTGCCTTTGGGCACTGCCCAGACTTCCCATTTGTATTGTTTGTCAATAATACCTTCATAGTATTTACCGGCAAGCTCTGCCGCGGTTTTCTTATCCTTCTCAAAATCATCCAGATATTTCAGGAAAAGAATCCACGAGGTCTGCTCCACATAGTCCAGTTCGCTGCTGCAACCGGCGTCTTTGTGGAGGATGTCGTCTATATTCTTGAAGGTTTGTTCAAACAAGGCGGTTTCTCCCGGGTAAAAATATTTTCACTTGCCGTCCGGCATTAAACTGCATAATTATGGTATAGCAGAATTCTGACGTCATAGCATGAGACTGGGACTGCCACACGAGCAATCCTGACCACGGGGAATCTTAGCTGTTTTTCAACATTGAGTCAATAACTACGTATGGTGTCCCCCGAATTCCGGAACAGCTCAGGGCTGCCCTAAAACAAGAGAATAACAATAACTCCTGCAAACATTACCATCCCCCCGACAAGTCGTTCGGCAATATTTTTTTCTTTAAACAAAATTGCCCCATAGAGAATGCCGAAAAGCAGACTCGTCCTTTTCACCGAGATGAAATAGGGGACTTCTGTTAATGTCACCGCGTAGAAGTGGCTGACCGTTGAAAACACGATCAACAATCCTATTAAAATAAAGATAGCGAGATGAGAACTCAACGGCTGTCTTATTTTGCCATTATTTTTCCACAGAAGAAGAGGAAAAAGAACTAACGACAGGAATGGAAAATAGGTTGCTGAAAAAAACAACGGGCTGGAATGCTGGATCGCCAATTTCCCCAAATTGGAGGTAATGCTGTAGATAAAGGCGACAATGATCATGTAAACAGAGCCGCGTTCCCTCAAAATTGCCTTAAACGGCTGCAATATTCCCTGCCGGCTCATTTTTACATTAAGCAAATACGCACCCAATGTGACAAGCAGTACACCGATAATGCCGTGCTTATGCAGCCTTTCGCCAAGGATGATATTTGAGGTTACTATTAAAAACCCCGGACTTAATGCAAGGAAAGGCAATGTCATTGACAACGGTGAAATTTTTATCGCCTTCATATACAATATGAGTGCGGTTGTCTCCAACGGGACAAGGAAGATGAGAATAAGAAAAAAGATGTGGTCCAGTGTTGGTATTTCTATGAAAGGCAGGAAACACAGCAAAAACGGAGAGGCAAATCCAATGCGCACCCATAAAACAATATACTCGTTTTTTTCTTTTAGAACCTTTTTGCTCAGTGCATCAGCGGTTGCCACGCAAAATGCACAAAAGAGAGAAATGAAAAGCCAGTTCAAGGGAGCTTATATCCTATTTTACGCAATAGTTGTCTTCTGTCCCTAATATCTTTTTCAGTTTCGGTCCCTGCCGGACTATATCCGTCAACTACGCCGATTATGCCGTTCCCCTGCACTGTTTTGGCCACAATAACCTGAAGGGGATTGGCGGTAGCACAAAAAACAGTACACACCTCTGGACATAATTTCAGGGCATTTAATACATTTATGGGATATGCCTCTTTCATTAGGATTACAAATGTATGGCCTGCGGCAATGTTTTTCGCATTTCTTGCGGACGTCTCCTGCAGATATTCATCGTTCCCCTCGATTCTTATAAGCCTGGGGCCGGAAGCTTCGCAAAACGCAATGCCAAATTTTATTCCCGGCGCTGCATTTATAAGGGTTTCGTAAATATCCTCTGCCGTTTTTATGAAATGGGCCTGGCCGATTATTATATTTGCCCCCTCCGGCAGCTCCATTGTTATCGCCATTGTTTCAACCATGGTTTATTCAGCCTCGTTTTTTGCGGGTATTTCCGGAGCTTACTCCAACAAGACCTCGTTGACCTTGCCGAAAGTGTCAAGCGGTTTGTCAAATTTATCCTTATTTCCAACAACAAGGATGCAGATTTTGTCCGGGTGTAAATATTTTTGTGCCACCCTTTTTATGTCTTCAACAGACACTGCCTGGATATTATTCTCATACGTTTCCAGATAGTCCAGCGGCAGGCCTTCGTATTCAATATCTACCATTTGCGCAACAATGCTCGCGCTTGTAGTAAAACGGAAAACAAACTGATTTAAGAAAGTCTCTTTGGCATGCGTTAATTCTTCATTGTCTACCGGTGTGGTGCGCATTCTTTCGATTTCCTCCAGCGCAATTGAAATAGCGCGATTGGTGGATTCCAGTTTGGTCTGGCACATTACATAAAACATGCCAAGGTCCTGAGATGTTTGAAAACTGCTAAATGCTGAATAAGCAAGCCCTTCATCGGAACGTATCCTGCTTGTTATTCGGGCATTAAACCCTCCGCCGCCAAGAATAAAATTCATAATCTCAATGGGGAAATAGTCAGGGCTCCTCCTGTGTATCCCCAGGTGCCCCATGATGACGTTTGCCTGATTGATGTCTTTATATACGTAGTTTACCGATTTGTTTAGTTCGTATTTGACCTTTGGTATATCAGGGATAATGTTTTTCCCCTTTTCCCATCCCTTAAAAACCTCATTCAATTTACTAATCATCGCTTTTCGGTCAAAATCGCCGGAAATGCCAATTATTATATTGTTCGGACGGAAAAATTTTTTATGAAATGCAATCATGTCGTTTCTCGTAATTTTTTCTATGGATTCCAGAGTGCCGTCCACTCTTCTGCTGTACGGATGACTGCTTTCATAGAGTATCTTGCGAAATTCTCTCCCTGCGATTTGCTGTGGCCGGTCGTTTTCCCTTCGGATGGATTCAATGGTTTCATCCTTTTCCATCCTTATTTTGTCTTCGGGAAATGCGGGATTTCTCAGCACGTCGGCAAAAATCCTAAGCCCTTTGTCCATGTCTTTTTTAAGCACGGAGAGGCTTGCACCGCCTGACTCTCTGCCTATAAAAGTCTCCACTGAGGCTGCTATGAATTCCAGTTCCTCATTCATTTTGTCAGGCGGCATGGATACCGTGCCACCGCTCCGCATAACATCTCCCGTCAAACTTGCCAGCCCGGCCTTTTCCGCTGGTTCATAAATAGCCCCTGTTCTGATTCGCGCCGTTACATTTATAATCGGTAAATCATGATTTTCCAGCAAGTAAAGGATTACGCCGTTATCCAACACCAGCCTCTCTGCCTTTGGAGGATTAAAGCCGAGAGGTGCAAATTTAAATTTTGATAATATCCTTGCTCCTTCGGATTTAGGCTTGCCGGAGGAGGGAGGTACCTCTTTTTGGTGCTCCGCACGTAGTGTCCGGAAATTGTTTATAGAAAAAACACATACGAAACAGACTACACATATAATAAGATGCTGATATCTTTTTATGCTCACTTTGCACTCTCCCCATTTTCTTTCTTAACCAACATAGCAACGGTACGGTTTTTCTTTATCAGATATTTCTTTGCAACCCTTGTGACATCCTCAGCAGTGACTTCGCTTACTTTTTCCAGAACGGTGTTAATATACCTCCAGTCGGAAATAATCTCATAATACCCTATCTCACTGGCAAGGCCGGAGGCACTTTCCAGCCTTCGTATGAAGCTTGCCTCCAATTGATTTTTAATCTTTTGCAACTCCCATTCAGATGGAGGCTTGGTTTTGAGCAATTCTACTTCCTCATAAAACGCCGCCTCTACCTCTTCAACGGTATGGGGGGCTCTGGGGGCGGCATAAAAGGTAAAGGTTTCCGGAAATCTTCCGACGCCAATGCCTGCATTCGCCATTACTGCAATGCGTTTTCCCTCGATCATAGATTTATACAAACGCGATGTTCTTCCGTCAGAAAGAAGGGAACTCAATACATCCAATGCATAGATGTCGGGGTGGTCTATTCCCGAAATGTGATATGAAATAGCCATATAAGGGTTCGAATCAAACTCCACCTCTATCCGCCGCTCTCCCTTTTGCTCAGGCTCAGCGGTCTTAACTTTTGGCGGGTCAGGCTGGCGGGGAATATCGCCAAAATATTTTTCAATCAGTTTTATTGCATCATCCTGCTTAAAATTCCCTACCATCACAATCACGGCATTATTCGGGGTATAATATTGTTCAAAATACCCGGCGGTTTCCGCCTTTGTTAGATTTTGAATATCTGAACTCCATCCTATTGTGGGCAAACGATAGGGATGCGCAATAAATGTTACCGCATTAAGTTGTTCTATTAATGCGCCAAACGGGCTTGTTTCCGTTCTTGTCCGCCGCTCTTCCATTACAACGTCACGTTCGGAATAGAATTCCCTTAATACGCGGTTTTTCATTCGGTCTGATTCGATAAAAGCCCACAACTCCAGTTTATTTGCGGGAATGTTGCAGATATAGAACGTGCCGTCAGAAGATGTTGCAGCATTTAATCCGACCGCACCATGTCGCAGGTAGAGGGAAAATATTTCATCCTTTACCGCCAAATCCCGCAGTCTTCCCCTTGTCGTTTGCAATTCTTTTTCTAATGCGGCAATTTTTTTCTTGTCATGGAGTTCTTTTCCGGTTTCCCATGCAATTTCTGCTACCAGCGCGTCTTCTTTTTCAAGCAACGGTTTTTCGACAGCATAATCTTTCGTTCCAAATATTTTTGTTCCCTTAAACATCATGTGCTCGAAGAGATGAGAAACGCCGGTAATACCAGGCCTTTCATCCACAGAACCTACCCGGAAATTAATCCGAAGGCAGACAATAGGCACCTCGTGTTTCTCCAGCATGAGCAGCTTCAGGCCGTTCCCGAGAACGTGTTCCTTTACGTCTAATTTGAGCGGTTCGGCATGCGCCTTCAGTGAAATAAGAAAGATGACTAAAAAATTCACGATTGCAAAAGATATGAGACGTTTCGTTTGTATCATTTTATACGTACTCCCGGTTATTCATCTGATAAAAATATAGATAATGGTTTTAAAAATATCGGATTATAAAAAACATGGCATCCGTGACAAAAATCTTTTTATCGAAAACATGAACACTGTCTGTAAATATCAAATTAATAAGAAAACCACCAGTTTCATTCTAAAAGGAAAGACGGCTTTTTTGCAACGTAAATTTTAAAACACACCTTTTCTATAAGCATTGTAAAAAACGTAACAAGTTCGTTTTTTAAAAAATTCCAACGATAGCCGCGTTTGTCATATAGTGTTAATAATTTTACCGAAAATGAGTCTTGAATAAAGGATGTATTCTGTGTTAGCATAGCCCGCTGTCTTGTATTCTTTTTTAACGTAAGGATTGCGGGAACTTTTCAAATTCATAGCATGTTAATACGAACGTGTAAAATATTTCCCCCCTCCTTCCCTTATTTCTTTTCAATATAAATCAGGCTTTAGGCGGCTTTCTGAAAAATAGATTTATTGTAACATTTTAGTTTTTTTAAAAAGTAAGGGCGAAGCATTTGCACGTTTGGGTATGAACGCATTCATGACAATTTATAGCAAATGCTTTGCCCTCAGACTGTTGCCATGTTTTGTATCCTTGCTGACATAGAAGGCAAAGCTGCAAACCCAAAATAGTTCAACCGCGAAGAACATGAAGGCCGCGAAAAAAACCCGCAAAAAATAAGCTTTCACCGTGTAGTACTATAGCAACTGCAATTCTTGAATTGCCGCTATATTACAGGCGTTATTTTTTTAACATCACATTATCCATAGGGACTTTAGGAGTTTATACCATGAAGAAAAATTGTCTTTTTGTTGTAACAATAATTTCGGCACTGTTTTTTTCTTTTGTAAGCCAGGTATCTTTTGCAAAGGAGCTTGCACATAATCAGGAAGCTGCAAAACAACTTGAATTGCTAAGAAAAAACCTGAGCGGGTTAACGGAAATGAAATTAAAAGATGCTGAAAATTTCTACAAAGATTTCCTTAAGGATTTAAAAAAACTGGAAAAAAAATACGAGGGAACCTGGGAGGGTCTGGAAGCAACCTTTTTTATCGGTAATGTGTACAACATGACGAGAAAATTTGATGAGGCGGTAAAATGCTTTGATACTGTATTGAGTCAGGAAGGGGTCGACAAAAATTTTAAGGCGCGAACGCTTTATTTTAAAATACAGGCCCTTCTGGGTAAGGGTGACGTTGTAAATGCAAAAAAAACTATTGCGGCATTAAAAGAAATAGAACCCCAGGCTGCCGCCAGTTTTAGAGGAGACTTGAGCAACACTACACAAATGGGTGTGGAAGCCCCAATGTTCAGCGTAAAGGATGTAAATGGAAAGACTGTTAACCTGGCGGACTACAAGGGCGAGGTTGTTCTCTTGTTTTTCTGGGCGACATGGGCAGAACCATGCATCCAGGAATTTCCGAAGATCATGAGAATGTACACCAATTTGGGAAGTCAGGGGGTGAAATTCATAGGAATAAGTCTGGATAATGATCTTGAAAACCTTATAAGTTTTATGCAACAAGAACGGTTTGATTGGCCGCAGATATTTGACGGAGAACAATTTAAAGGTGAACTGGCCCAACTTTATAATGTGCAGAATTTACCCTTGATATATGTATTAGACAGGAAAAGCAAGGTACGCTATATTGGAAATGAAATTCGTGGAATAACAATGACTGTTGCAGCAATCCTTTCCGAAACCGAATCTGAGGATATACCTTCATTCAGGTAGTGGCGATAAGAGCTTTTACTCTGCGGAAGGAAGCATACCGGGGTGCATACCGCTTTTATAAAAGAGCGGGATGCACCCCTTTTTAGTTGCAGCAAATGCTTCGCCCCTACACTATGAGGCAAACATCGCTATTATTGGAATTTTTCAAAAAACTACGATGTTCTGAAGATTACGGAAATCCCTCTATGCCAAGTTGTTTGCTGAATTGTATTACCAGAAGTAAAATACCAAATACAATAATCGCAATTATTAATACCCAGTCTTTTTTCTTCTTTTTTACCTCGCCGGATTTTCCAGGGAAGACAATGGCAGATGCTTCTTTTATCGATTTCTTCACTTCAACTGCCGGCGGCGCATAAACCGTCTGAAGCGGTGTTTGCCCCTCCGATTGTTGTTGAGACATTAGCCGTTCTTCTTCCTTACCAGCAATGTGTTGCGGAAGAGTTTTTTTGCCCTTCTGAGGCCTTGTTTTTTTATAGAGGTTTTTAGATGAGGGAGTATATCCGGTTTTGGGCTCTCTTTCACCGACCTCTTCGTGAGAAGAAGTCAAAAATTCGCCGCAAAAACGGCACTTAATAGCTTCGTCCTTAATTTCTTCTGCACAAAAAGGGCATAGTTTCATAGTTTATATCCTTATTATACTCAGACATTTCCCTTGTCGTTACTTCTCGGTTTAGAAAAATAAATGCATAGCGCCGCAGCAACGCATAACCAAATTTGAATTACCACTACATAATATACTGCACCCTTTACCAGTTTTGCAAAATAAGATTTTTCCGTTGCTCCGTCGCTTCTACGGAAAGGATTTTTAATCAAAAATGAAGCCGTGGATTTTAATTTTCTAATGAAACCCTTCAGGGTAGGATCGTCGCCTTTGTAAGATTTTTTATATTTGGCGGCAGACTCCGTATCGAGATGCGGTTTATATTTCAGTTCAACCGACGGACTTTCCGGTCTTAAAGGCCTTGTTTCCGGTACAACCGGCGGAGATTCCGGCGGAACAACAACAGAAGGCGATTGTGCCTCTTTTTTTTGCGGTTTCACAGGTACTACGGCAACGGGTTCCGGTTGCTTTTTCACCTCCGTTTTCGCAACTTCGGCCACGGGTTCTTTTTCAGCCGGCTTGGATTCCGTCACATGCGATTCCGGCGATTTAGTTGTTCCCGATGGGGTTATTTTTTCCGGCACTGGCCTTGCCACTTGTTTTGTTTCTGCCGGTTCTGCTGGTTTCTCTTCCTGTTCTTTCGCAGGTTCCTTTTCTTTCGCAGGTTCCTTTTGTGCGGGAGCCGTTGGTTTTACCACCTGAGGCGAACCACCCGACATTGACTGCATACGGTCTTCTATCAGTTTGCGGTATTTTAGGAGTTCCTGTTCGGCTTTTTCACTCATGCCCAGTTTTTTATATGCCAGCCAGAGCCGTTGATATGCCTCCACATAATTAGGTTTGATTTCCGTCACCTTCGTAAATGCTTCAACGGCTTTTTGGAATTTTTCCTGGCGGAAGTATATGCTTCCCATCCCAAAATGAGCCTCTGGGTGATTGGGATTCAAAGTTATTACCTTTTCCAGCAATACCAGAGATTCATCCAGTTTCCCCAGCTTGTACAGATTGTACGCATCCAGGTAAAATTTGTTTGCTTCGCTATTTGCGTCGGCAAATACAGAAGACATAGTAAAAATGCCAACAAATATGAATATAGGAAATAGTCTTAAATAGTTCTTCATAAAAAAATGTTAACACTTTTGCAAAAACTATACAAATTAAATTTTATTCGTTTCCTTTCAATTTTTCATAAGAACCTAAAGCCTTTTGTGCTTCTTCCTCCATGCCCTTTTTCTTGTAAACCTTATACATTTCCTGATAAATACTTATAAGGTCAGGTTTCATCGTTAGCGCAATTTTCAATTCCTGCAAAGATTCATCGGGCAGGTCTTTTTTGTTGTATATCATGCCCAACGCGGCATGCGCCTCCGCAATGTGAGGATTATTACGCAATGTCTCTTTCAATAAATGAATGGCGTCGTCGTATTTCCCCTGCTGCACATATTCTCCAGCCATTTGCAGGTACGATAATGAATGGTGTTGGCGCTTCAAATATATATAAAAGCCAACTGAAGTTAGCAGCACGACAAATGACGCGCATAGAATCATAATAAGCATTTTTTGTTTCATAAATATTCTTCGGCGTATCCTTCCTTTTTCCTGAGGTCTTTTCTGAAAAACCAGGACATTCTCCCTTTAGTGAAAATATCCTCCTTTCTATAAAGGTTCATTTTAATACCCGGCAAAATATTCAGGCAAGGCTTATGCCCAGTTCTTTTAATTGTTGCGGGTCTGCTTCAGAAGGGGCTTCCGTCATGGGGCAGGTAGCTTTCTGTGTTTTTGGAAATGCGATTACTTCCCGGATATCGTCAAGGTGCAACAACAATGCAATCATGCGGTCAATTCCCAATGCAATTCCGCCATGGGGCGGTGCTCCGAATTTTAACGCATCCAGCAGAAATCCAAATTTCTGATACGCATCGTTATCGTTTATCCCCAGCAGGCGAAACACCCTTTTCTGTATTTCAGGGGAATGAATACGAATACTGCCTCCTCCAAGCTCCACGCCATTCAGCACGAGATCGTATGCCCTTGCCCTGACTTCCAAGGGTTTTTCCTCCAGGAAAGGAATATCTTCAGACCGGGGCGAGGTAAACGGGTGATGGAGGGCCACGTAACGTTTCGCATCTTCATTATATTCGAACAGCGGGAAATCAACAATCCATACAAAATTAAATTCCTCTGCATTGATAAGATTGTTTTTATGACCAAGATGCGTCCGGAGATGCGCCAGGGATTGGGATACGACCTTTTCCTTATCCGCAACAAACAGGAGCAAATCACCGGCTTTAGCATTCATGTGCTGCTGAATTTTCTGCAATATTTCCGGAGGAAAAAATTTAGTTATTGAGGAAACCAGACCTGTTTCTTCCACTTTGAACCAGGCCAGCCCCCTGGCGCCAAACTGGCTTACAAATTCCGTTAATTCATCTATATCTTTTCTCGAATAATGCCCGCACCCTGCCGCGTTTATCGCCCGCACCTGCCCGCCGGAGTTAATTGTCTCTAAAAAAACCTTAAAGTTTGATTCTTTTACAATGTGAGAAACATCCTGTATCCTCATACCGAATCGTAAATCAGGGGCGTCGCATCCATAGGACGCCATGGACTCCTGATACAATAATCTGGGGAACGGCAGGTTGACCGGTTTCCCCACAACCTTTTCAAAAATCGCAGCAATCAGCCCTTCGATAACCTGTATAATATCCTCCTCATCCACAAAAGACATTTCCATATCGATTTGGGTAAACTCCGGTTGCCGTTGTGCGCGGAGATCTTCGTCCCGGAAACACCGGACGATTTGAAAATAGCGGTCAAACCCTGAAACCATAAGCACCTGCTTAAATAGTTGCGGAGATTGCGGTAAAGCATATACCTTGCCATGATTCACCCTGCTGGGAACCAGATAGTCCCTGGCGCCCTCGGGGGTACTCTTTGTCAGTACAGGCGTCTCAATATCAATAAAACCCCGTGTGTTAAAATATTCACGTATAGTCTGGCACACCTTATGACGGAAAATTAAATGCGTTTGCATTTCTGAACGTCTCAGGTCCAGATAACGATATTTCAGCCTTAATTCTAATGAAACGTTGGAATTGTCAATGATTTCAAATGGCGGCGTTTCGGATTTATTAAAAATTTCAAGCTCATCGGCAAGCACCTCTATCTCGCCGGTAGCTAAATCCGGATTGACGGTACCGGCGGGCCTGGCAGCAACCTTTCCCTTTATTGCGATAACGTATTCAGATCTTAATTGATGTGCAAGTTCACATGATTTATTTGCCGTGTCAGGATTAAAAACCACCTGGGTAATTCCCTCTCTGTCCCTGAGATCGATAAAAATTACTCCTCCGTGGTCCCGAACGCTATCTACCCATCCCATCAAAACTACCGTTGAATCGACCTCTTTTAAGCGCAACTGTCCACACGTACACGTTCGCTTTAATTTAGACATGTGTTTACTGCCTCCTGTGGATTACAAATTTCTCATTTAAAATGGTCCGAAAAAAAATAATGTGTCTTTATTGCAAGGAAGATTCAGGGCGGGATTTTTGTTGTGAAGAGAGGGTTGCAATACCGTTGATCTTTATCTAAAAATTCCTTTTTGCTGTATCGCGTGTCTTGCTATTCTTTAACTACGGACGTGAGACTAAATTGCGCTTGCCGGTTTATCGTTTTTGAAGGAACCAATTGAGTATCTCATCCTGCCTTACGATAACCTCTTCGCCCGTTTCCATTATTTTTACCTTAACATTACCCCTTTCCAATTCATCAGGCCCCAGCACCAGAACGTATTTTACCCCCAGTTTATTTGCAACACGCATTTGTGCCTTCGGACTCCTCCCTTCATAATCCAGATCCGCGGAAATACCGGACTTTCTCAAAAGGTTGAGCAGGTAAAAGCAATGCTTTTTGATCTCCTTGTCGATAGAAACGATGTAAACCGTTGGCGCAGGCTCGTTAATTTCGAGATGAACAGGCTGTTTTTTTTTGTTTAATACATTTTGCATCGCAAGAATAGTTGCCTCCATTCCTATCGCAAACCCGACAGCACCGATGGAAGGCCCTCCCATATCGGCGATCAGATTGTCGTACCTCCCGCCGGCGCAGATTGCATCGCGGGCACCTAATGAAGAATGGGTAATTTCGAAAACCGTTTTCGTATAGTAATCCAACCCTCTCACAAGATGCGCATCCGCAATATAAGGGATGCCTATTCCCACCAAGGCTTCTCTGACGCTATTTGCATGAATACGGCATTCTTCACAGAGATAGTCATTCACAGGCGGCAGTTGATGTGTTACTTCCTTGCATTTTTCATTCTTGCAATCAAGTATACGAAATACATTCCTGTGAAGCCGTGATTGGCAAAGTTCGCATAATGCAGTCTCGCGCTCGCAGAGGATGTCCTTTATGATATTTCTGAATACCGGCCTGCATTCATTACAACCTATTGAATTGATCTTCACATTGTAACCTTTCAACCCGATACGCTCAAAAATCCTCACTGCAACACCAATCGTTTCTACGTCGAGTAATGGGTCGTTTGCGCCAACCGCTTCTATCCCCATCTGGTGGAACTGGCGAAGTCTGCCTGCCTGAGGGCGTTCTTTCCTGAATTGCGGACCGATGTAATAGTACTTTTGAAATTTTTTTGTTTTGTGCAGTTCATATTCCAGATATGCCCGCATAACAGGCGCGGTATTTTCAGGACGCAATGTTATGCTCGAATCTTCACTGTCTGAAAAGGTATACATCTCTTTTTCCACAATATCAGTCGCCTCGCCTATGCTTCTTACAAAAAGGCGCGTGTCTTCAAAAACCGGGGTGCGGATTTCATAGTATCCGCATAATTCGAACTCCTGACGGCCCGCCTCCTCCAGTTTCTTCCACAAATCCCAATTGCCTGGCAAAACATCTTCAGTGCCTC
Organism: Candidatus Kuenenia stuttgartiensis; assembly: GCF_900232105.1. Lineage (NCBI taxonomy): Bacteria > Pseudomonadati > Planctomycetota > Candidatus Brocadiia > Candidatus Brocadiales > Candidatus Brocadiaceae > Candidatus Kuenenia > Candidatus Kuenenia stuttgartensis. Next base: position 1,993,780 of record NZ_LT934425.1, on the reverse strand, counting down.
TGGGGGCTTTAAATACATATCCTGATTTCTTATCGGTTTCTACGTTCATGTTTCATTCTCAACGTTTATAAATTTTCGTAAACAATCAATTCTTTGCTTTTATCAAAGCTTTCTTATACTGTATTTCAATACGGGTAAAACTTTGCCTTCTTCATATATCACCAAAGATGATTTAACGCAAGTCCCTTTCCATATACAGCGCTTCATACTGAAAACTCACGGGCATTTTATTCGCCGGATTCCCGTGTATCACTATCGTCATGTTTTATGAAAAACTACCGCATTCAAAGATCTCACAACAGATAAAAAACTTCTTTAATCTTCTCCTGATCTGTAGAAATCCGTACTACTATCCATCAACTTCTTGTTTTTTATGCTAGTTTTTCAAACTACACAACCGTAAGACATTGATTAGATGAGGCTTACGTAAAGTTTGGAGTATTGGGTTTTTTGTCATTTGAACTTGTTTCATATTTCGACATTCGTATTTCGAATTTGGTTGCGGCCAAAGGCCGCGCCAAGTAATCTGTGGATTATTTATTTTCACTTCACTCTGTGACTTTTAGGCCATGGATGTTTCATTTTACTTTGCGATTGTAAAAATGCAAGCGAAAGCTGTTTCGGTCACTCTACCGGTCATTCAGTGGTATTGAATATATCGTTTGATCCAATCACCGTATGATCGTTCTTTATGGATGGATATAATAATGCTTAAGCCTCATTATATCTTTCGCTTCATCTGGCAACCTCCCCCTTTTTTGTTTGACATCTTTTTCTCCTATCCTACAATGTATAAGAAATAAAATTATAAAGTAATTTTTTAAAAACTACGCGACAATTTTACCTGATAATAGTGTTTTTCTCAAGCCATCAGGGCAATTGATTGTGATAATCAATGGTCCTGTTTCAAAATATTGTGAGTCAAATACTGTTAAAATATAAACGGAGGAAGTAACGATGACAGCTTATTTACGTAATCTCCCGATTGAAGAGAGGATAAGACTGGTTGAGGATATCTGGGATAGCATTGCTACTGATCAAGCGGCATTGCCATTAACCGATGAACAAAAAGAGGAACTTGACCGACGCTTGAATGCTTACGAATCGGAACGACTTAAAGGCCGCTTAGCCGGTGAAGCAATATCTGACATTAGGAAACGATTGTGAGTCTTAAGGTTTATCTTCGACCAGAAGCTGAAGCAGATATTGAAGATGCTGCGACGTGGTATGATAGGCAACGTAAAGGTCTTGGCCAAGAGTTTCTTGATGACGTTCTTGTTGCATTAGATACAATCTCAGAAAATCCGAATATTTACCCCGTAGTGCATAGGCAAAGTCGCCGTGCTGTAGTGCGCCGATTTCCTTTTGGGATATTTTATCGAGTCGATGAAGACTCGGTTGTGGTACTTGCCGTTATGCATGGCAGTCGTCATCCACGGCACTGGAAAAAAAGAACATAACAAGGCAAATTCGGCCGACGCCAAAAAGCGGCGCGGCTGATTTGCGACGTTGGCTGAAAACCTATAAAAGGAAGAAAGTAAAACATATATGAATATTCCAGATACAGAAAAAAAGATTAAACAGCACATTTCAAGTTATAAAAGCTCCTTGAATAAAGAAAAGAAAACTTATGGTTCAATCAATGACGGTGCTGGTAAAAGATATTTGCTTTTCTGTCTTTATTTTTTACTCGGTGATCTGAAAAAATCATCGACATACATTGAATGGTACGAGAATGAATTCCCAGATGATAGCGGAGAACCGATTCAACTATTATGTTGGGCAATCATGCTGTATCAAATGGGTAAAGCTGGTGAAGCAAAAATCAAATTAGCTGAATTAATGCTTTCAAATTTATACTTTATACCAAAAATCATTGGTATAGAGATACCTGAATACAACATATGGCACTCTTCAAACGACTGCGAAAGCGATTATTTTGAATATACACCCTCGCAAATCCTTGACAATTTGTCCGTTACAGAAATCAAATGGATCTCACAACTCTATAACTCTTCAGAATTCATAAAGATCAGAAACCGATATGTTGAAATCTTCACTGAACTTAAAGACGTTAAGGATGTCGCATGTAGACGGGTTTTACTTGAGGAATCCTATAAATTGCTGAGTATATTAACGTGATTCAGCTAACAAAAAAATGCACTTGACCGGAACTAGCAGCACGTTTTTTTCTTTAACACACCGGAGCCGGCCAGTGATTTTAACCGTTAGACAGGCAGGCCATTTATGGGATTTACGCTCGACAAAGTTGTACCGTGGGGGCGTTCGTATGACGAATACATCCGCATGTTCGGCCTCACAGAGGGCGATCTGGTGCTTCATATTCTCGGCTGCGGTGATGGCCCTGCCGCATTCAATTCCGCACTGAGCAAGCGCGGTGGTAACGTCGTCTCAGTCGATCCGATCTATGTTTTTGATACTGCGCAGATTAGAAGCCGCGTCTCTGATACGTATGAAGCCGTGATGACACAAATGCGCAAGAACAAAAACGACTACGTTTGGGGGAGAGCTATTCCGTCAGTGGAACAACCCGGGAATGTTCGCATGTCAGCAATGGAAATTTTCCTTGCTGACTTCGAAACAGGAAAACAGGAAGGCCGATACATTGCAGGGGAGTTACCGTCGTTACCTTTCAAAAGCGGACAATTCGACATCGCCTTATCGTCTCATTTTCTATTTTTGTACAGCGCCCACTTATCGGCGGAGTTTCATCTTCAGGCTCTTCAAGAAATGTTGCGTGTTGCTCGCGAAGTGCGTGTGTTTCCACTGCTTGCGCTCGATAGCACGCCATCATCCCACCTTGATTTTGTGAGCAAACACCTTGAGAATCACGGCTTCGGCGTTGAGGTCAAGCGTGTTCCTTACGAGTTTCAGCGAGGTGGCAATGAAATGCTGGCTATTAAACCTGTGTATAACCCTGTATTCGAGAGGGACTGCGCAAAAGTGCGCAGCCCCTCAATTTGAACGTTATGGGCCTAAAATAATAAAAATAAAATAGAAATCATTAAAGATTACCAGAATCGAACTATAAGATTTACTGGTGACAGAAAAGACCATATTGAACAAGATCATCCTGAAATGCTAAATCAATATGATAAAATAAAGGACACACTTAAAAATCCTTTCATGATCGTAAGATCGAAAACGGATAATGAAGTAGAGTTGTTTTACAAAAAATACTCCAGAACCCCTGTTACCGAAAAATATCTCGGTGTTGTCATAAAATCATGAATTGATGACTCATTTATTATTACTGCATACTTTACAGATACAATAAAAAAGGGGGGAATATTATGGGAAGAGAAATAAAAGTATGGTACGACCAGGAAGGGGATTACCTTGAAGTGTTGTTTGATAGGAAAGAAGGTTTTTTTAAAGAAACTGAGAATGATGCTGTTATGGAAAAAGTAGATAAGGATGGAGAAGTTATTGGTTTTTCAATATTAAAAGTAAGCGCATTAAAGACACAAAAACCCATTTCCTTAATTCTTAAACCTGATTATCAAAAAAAGACTATAACAAATAGTTCTACCTAACCTGCTAGATATTAGATATTTGCGATTTTTCAAAGTCAAAATTGTCAAATCAATATCAGAGCCATCCTTGTAATTTCCTATAGCACGGGAGCCACAGAGAACCACTTGCTCAATTCTGGAATATACAGCAAAGCAACGATTGATAGCTTCGATATGCTGTTATTTTAATTCGAACATGACTACTGTTGTAAAAGTAAAATCAGTTTGTTTTAAAAAATTTGGTAAGTATGCAAGATTTATCCCCTTTTTCGTAACATTTCAGCTTTTTGAAAAATTCACGGTATAGAAAAAATACCATGTCGCCCCGTTAGGGGCGGTCTGTTTGTAGCACAATAAAATTCAATAGAGTAAATAGCTCCGTAGGAGCGGCCTGTACGTATTCAGGCAGACCTGTTTAATATGGATTTACAAGAGACAGGTCGCTCCTAATTGCAGAGACAGGTTTCAAACCTGTCTCTACGATCTGTTATAATATTCTATTTTGCTACAAACAGGCTGCTCCTACGGAGCTTATAGGTAATACATTTTTTAAAAAACTAAAGTGTTACTCTTTTTCTACCATTCCATGGTTTGCCGGAGTTCTTCTATATCTATGACCGGTTCGGGGTTTTTCATGTCTTCTCCGGTTTCGGTTTCTGGTTTCGGTTTTATTTTTTCCTGAGTATCGAATTGCATCTCAAAGAGCTTTTTGTACAGTCCATTATTCGCAAGAAGTTCCTGATGAAGACCTGCCTCGACGATCCTTCCATTTTCCAAAACAACAATCCTGTCTGCATGGAGAATCGTTGATAATCTGTGGGCAATAATAAAGGTTGTTCTGTTTTTTATCAACCGGTAGATGGCATTCTGGATGAGCTGTTCCGTTTCCGTATCTACGGAGGAAGTAGCTTCGTCCAGGATCAGTATTCTGGGATTTGCAAGGATGGCCCGCGCGATTGCGATGCGTTGTTTCTGTCCACCTGAAAGTTTTACCCCACGCTCTCCTATAATGGAATAGTAACCATTCGGGAGCTGCATGATAAAGTCGTGCGCATTTGCAGCTTTCGCAGCATATTCAACGTCTTTATCCGAAGCGTCCGATCTTGCGTAAGCGATGTTTGTTCTTACCGTGTCGTTAAAAAGAAAGGTTTCCTGAAGCACCATCGCCATTTGTTTTCGCAGAGAATGCAGGGTGACGTTTTTTATATTATACCCATCAATAAATATGTCCCCCTTTACCGGGTCATAAAACCGTGGCAGCAGTTTGGTCAGCGTGGTCTTTCCGCTCCCGCTAGGCCCTACAAAGGCAATCATTTGGCCAGGGCATGCAGTTATATTAATATCCGTTAACACCTCTTTGTCCTTCCCGTACATAAAGTGTACATGTTTGAATTCCACAAATCCCTGTACCACAGGCAATGGCAGGGCATCCGGAGCGTCTTGCAATTCTACGGGCGTATCAAGCGCTTCAAAAACACGTTCGGTTGATGCAATAGCGCGCTGCACCTGATTATAAAACCGCGTCAGCCCGGTAATAGGACCATACATCATTTGCAGGTAGGGAAAGAAAATAACAAACGTTCCCGCAGAAAGCTGCCCCTGCAGCACCTTGTATCCTCCCAGACAGATAACAGCCACTGCGCCGGTCTCCGTTATTAAATCAACCGCCGGCCGCAGGGTATTCACAAGCCTAAGAATGCGGACGTGAAGAAAGTAGTTCTCGTAGTTTTTGTGTTTAAAACGTTCCAGTTCTTCCGTCTCTTTCGCGAAACCCGCTATGACACGAATACCGGATATATTGTCCTGAATAAGTGCATTAAGATCGCCCGTCTTTTCGCGTAACGAGCGGAAAATCCTTCTGATTCTTTTCCCGAAACTATAGGTACAGAGTGAAATAAAAGGACATACAAACAAAACGATGCTGGTAAGCTGCCAATCCAGTTTCATGCAAAAATAAATAATCCAGAAGAATTTGAACATATCGGTAATGAACGTAATCACCGGACCCACAATCGCCTGTTCCAGTGAATTCACATCGTTCATAATTCTGCTCATAATGTCGCCGGTTTTGTTATTTTCGAAATAACTTAGTGGGAATCGCTGGATATGGCCATAAAGCTGATTCCGCATGTCATACACAAGCCGCTGTCCAAGCTCCGAGGTAATATACCCATGCGCCAGTGATATACAACTGCTTATTGCGTGCAACACGAGAAAACCCGAGGCAAGGAATACGAGCGTAACCATAATGTAATTATACTCCAGGAACCAATGGTTATGAATATATCCTGACATTTTCAGCAACGGTTTTGCAACGGGAATGGAATATTTCTTTTTAAGAACCGGTTCATCGCCAGACATGTTTGCCTTTTGTGCGGGTAGAGACAACGCATGCGTTGTCTCTACATTCCTATTAGCATGGCGGTCCGCCATTCTTATTTCATCAACCGCTATCCCCAATATTTGAATAGGCAACACGGCAACAAAAGCGCTGATTATTGAAAGCAGCAGAATGACAATCACCCTCCGCCAATATGGCTTCAGGTAGCATAACAATCTTACGTATGTGCCTTTTGAATGGAACTCTTTTTTCATAGACGGCTATTATAAGCAAAAAATATCTTTTTGCGTAGCACTTTAGTTTTTTGGAAATTGTCATACATATTTTTGTGCAACATGGGTGGCACGGACAAACGTTGTTTGTTCGTGTGGGGTTTGGATACAGGCTTAGTTCAATGTTCAATGTTAAATGCACATGAGCGACAATTTGAGAGTTGAATGTTGAACATTTTGTAACATTTCTTATTCGTACCTGAGCGCTTCAATAGGATTCAGCCTTGACGCCTTTCTTGCGGGATAGTATCCAAAAAATATACCTACTATATTGGAGAAGAGAAATGCTATTGCCACTGGCAATGGGGTGAGCATCGAAGGCCATCCACCGTAAAGTGAAATAGCATTTGAAAAGACAATGCCGGAGATTACGCCGATAATCCCGCCGATGGAACTCAATACTGTCGCCTCTATCAGAAATTGAAGAAGGATATCCCTTTCCTTCGCCCCAACCGCCATCCTGATGCCTATTTCCCTCGTTCTTTCGGTGGTGGAGACAAGCATGATATTCATTATCCCGATACCTCCCACAACTAAAGAAACAGACGCGATACTCCCCAGCAGTATGGTCATTGTGCGGCTGGTTTCCGTCATTGTGGATGCATATTCGACCTGGCTGATAATCCGGAAGTCATCTTCATCCCCAGCCCGCAGCCGGTGGCGCTCTCGCAACAGATCGGTAATCTGCCCGATAGCCCTGAAACGTCCCGTCGCGGTATACGAAGAAGCAAGGATAGCGCTAACATGTGTAACGCCCATAATCTTTCTCTGAACGGTGGTATACGGCATAAGCACGGTATCGTCCTGGTCTGTACCCATCGGAGACTGCCCTTTCGCCTTTAATACACCAATTACTTTGAACGGGATATTGTTAATGCGTATCCACCTGCCCACCGGGTCGAGAGACCCGAATAAATTCACGACAACCGTTTGCCCCAATACGCATACCTTTGCCATTATCTTGACGTCCTGCGATCTGATAAACCTGCCTGCCTCCAGCTCCCAGTTCCGTATAATCTGATAATCCGGGTGAATGCCTACAATGCTTGTTGACCAGTTTTGGTTTCCATATACCACCTGGGAAGCCGTTCGTAAATTCGCCGATACATGGCTTACCTCCCGGCATTCCTTCGCTATTGCCGCTACGTCTTCCGCAGTGAGGGTAATGGTTCCTTCCGTTCCCCTGGCGGCGGTGTGAGAAGTGCTGACAGGGATAATAATGAGTACGTTTGTGCCCAGGCTTTCTATTTGTTTCTCAATCAAGTCCTTCGCACCCTGTCCGATACCTACCATGACAATTACCGCCCCCACTCCGATAACGATACCAAGTATTGTAAGTGAGGAGCGTAATTTATTCCTTAATATGGCGCGTAACGCTATTTTTAATACAGGCGGCATGCTGCAAAAAACCTTTCATTAAATTGCTCTTCGGATTCATACATAGGGGATTTCGCCATTAAATATATAGTGCGGCAAAGCCGTGACCAAAGAGAGTTTAACCACCTTGTCATTGCGAGGGATCCAGCATGTCATTGCGAGGGTCTTTTTCCGAAGCAACCTCGCAGTAAACACGCTCTTAACCACGTAGCAGCCCTTCGGAGTGAGAGATAAAGCCAGAGTGAAAGCCTCACTTTCACTTTTGACTTGAGTGGTTAATCTTCCTCTATTGTTACGGATATTTTTTTCTTCAGATTGTTCGACTTAAACATAACTTTTGCTTTGCCACTTTTGTTGGCGGTTATCGCAAAAACAGCTTCTCCGTTTGCATCAGTAGTTTCTTTCCTGGATGACAGGTTTAATAACCGCTTGCCCTTTGTCACCTTTGCTTTAATACTGGCGCCTTCGACAAGGCAGTTGTCATTTCCTGTGATTTTTACATATACGTCCTTGACTTCTCCAACAAATAATGAAGTTTTATCAGATGAAACCTGCATGGAATCAGCCTGGCACTCTTCTTTTGGAGTTGTTGTAGGCGTAAGTGTGGGTGTTGTTCTTGGAGTAGGGCTGGCAGGTATATCTGGGGTAAGGGTTGGCGTTTGTGTTGGAGTTGGAGTTGTATCGTTACTGCTGTAAGAAAACAATCCGATTGCCGTACCTGCCAGAATATCGTCAAATATCAATACGTTAACATCTTCATGTGAATCGCTGCAGGACGAGCCAAAAATAGTCCATGTAACGCCGCCGTCTGTGGTTTCATAAATACAATTACCCACTGCAGCATATGCATTGTTAGCATCGGAAGGGTTGACCGTAACAGAGGTGAAATCAGTGGATGTTGCGGAAGAAGGGGTTACCGTTTGCCATGTCCATGCAGAACTGCCCGAAGGTTTTTCTCCCTTGTAAACGCCCCCTTTTGTTGCAATATAAACTGTTACATCCCCGGAGATCGTAGTTCCGTCTATGGACGTTACAACTTCATTATCAATATTTGTTCCGGTAGATGGCTCCCAGAAACTATTGGTTAAGCATACGGAAAGCCTCCAGCGAAGTCCTGTTTCCGCACTGTTTTCCCCGCCAACTCCAGCCCAGACTTCACTGTCAGTTACCCAAAGTGTATTTACCGGAAAATCAATAGTTGCGCCAGTGCTGTTTATGGTATCGGCCGTCCAGGTAATGCCGTCATCGTCACTATAAAATATTCCCCCGTTTGCTCCGGTTTCCCAGTTTGTGCCTGCAATGTATATCCTGTTGCAGACGGAAGGCACAAAACCAATTGCGGTAATATTTGAATGCTCCGGGCGTGTAGAACCAAACTCGCCGGTATGATCTTCTGCCTGGAATACCTTTGCCCATGCCGGTGAAGTGGATGTGCCTGTTGTTGTCACATAAACCCTTCCCGCATTATTACCTACGAATACTATTGAGGGGTCATTTGGATTTATGGTTACTTCCGTTACCGGAGGCCCGTCAGTCTCAGGAAACATAGGAAAAATCCAGTCTGAAGAACTTGCTGTTGATAAGGAATCTGTGGGGTCGAAATTGACTGCCCTGCCAACGCCGCTTTTTGAGGCAATCCATAGTTCTTTATGGGTGGAAGAGTATTCATAGAAATCTATATCATTTAAGACAACCCCTTCTATGCCATTGTTATTTCCAACTTCCGAGACGGCGGTCCATGTGCCTGAATTATAATTAAGCTCTCCAATAGCCCAGTCAGTTGCCATGTAAATGTTGGTTGTATCATTGGGATTAATATCTAATGCCCCGTCATTAACATGGGTATCAACGGTATATGAACCAACCGTTGAGGAAAGGATCGGCGCATGAGACCATGAACCTGATGCACCGTCCAATACAGAAGCGCTGATAAAGACACGGTTGTTATTAAATCTAATATATTGAGGGAATCCTCCCGGAAAATTATCAGCGCCGGAACTTTCAAAATCCCATGAAGAAGTCCAGGGGGAGTCCCCGGTTGTTGTCTTATAAACCTGAGGGTTTGCTGAGCCGCCTGCGATGAAAATAGTGTTAACGTCTGTAGGGTCTACGCCGATTATTTCAACCGCAACGGAACCTGAACCGGATGCAGGACTTGATGGCAGTGTAAGTGCAGTTGCAATTAAAGGCGAACCGTCCAATTTATATGGCGTTACAATGCTGCCTCCGGTTCTTACCATAACAAACATAGTATCCGCATCATAGACAGAAAGAGAGGTGATTTCTGAACCGGAGCCAAAAGAATACAGCAAGGTAAACGGATTGCCGGTTCCACCGGTATTTCTGTAAACATCCCCCTGATAAGTGCCGGCGTATAAGCCTGAACTATGGGCAGTTAATACCCCTGGAGCAGGAATAACGGTTGCAATATTAACCCAGCTTCCGTAACTGCCACCGCTGTCGCTTGCATATATTTGTGAGGCGCCGGTACTGTCGCTGATGATCGCATAAATATCATTTTCATAGCCGGATACAAGGTTTGCTTCAATCTCTGAACACTTGCCGGTGATATCGGGATAAGTGACCGCTTCCCATGAAAAAGAAGTACTCGTATTCCATTTGTATACCCCTTTGATGCTATCAATACCAATAAGAATTTCCGTTGTGCCTGAATTATCATATGATGTAATATCCTGTACCTGAGCGCCATATATGCCCAGATTTACTTTTTCCACGCCGGCAGCAAAGGCAAAAGGGGTACATATAATTAAGGTAAATAAAAAAGAACCTCCGAACATAGACATACATTTTTTCATATTTTTTCCCTTTCTTATTTTTATGAATACTCGTATTTATTCAGCGGAATTTATTAAATTACCGGAATGCAGAGCGTAGGAACGAGGATCGTAAAAACAGGGATCATGCTATTTTCCATCCTGCAATGGCAAGGCACGCCCCTTGCCACTACACATCATACCCCTTATTGGTCCTGGATTTACTGCAAATGCATGGAGTTCAGCTTAGGCCGCTGCGTTTTCTTATCCACCAATCAAAGGACACGATTGATATAATAATCACAAAAACGTACCCCTTGTCCCAGAGGGAGATTTGCTTTTTTCCGACAAGTTTCGTAATGGGCGGATTTTCTATGGAAATTTTTCCCCTGATATCCTTTTGGGGCAAATTGAAATATTTGCCCCCGGAAACCTCCGCCAATTTCATAAGCAATTCCCTTTCGATCGAAGTGTCCTTAAATTCTTTATCCGCTTTCATAATATTAAACACGGTATGTTCCTGCCCGATCTCCCCGCTCTCATTTTTTGCAATTGTTTTGATAATATAAAACCCTTCCTCTTCGTATTTAAAATTAAAGGTATATTGTCCGTCGCGCCCGGTTATTCCTTTGTTAATGAAAATGCTTTTACCGGTAAATTCGTTTGTGACGTCTATCTCCAAATGCACCCCTTCCCATGGCTGGTAGCTTTTTTCCAAAACCTTTATATTTACCTGTACTTCTTCCTGCGGAAGGAACGTGTCCTTGTTTATTGTTATATGAATTGGGTTAAACAGGGGGTCTTTAATAAGCCATTTGATGGTATTTTGCCAGAATTTCATATAATATCTGTTGCTGCCCCCTCTCCCCACTGATAGAAAATTCCATCGCCAAAGGGAATCGGCGGTAATAGCCATGCATCTTCCCTCCCCGACATCGCGAACAGCAATGAGTGGAGGCTCTCCCTGTGATGGATATGTGGCCAATACTACAGCGTCAGCCTTTGGTTGTGTCGTAATATTACAGCCATCAAGTTCCGGGAGATTTTCCCATATGGAGAGGTTTCTGTCGTTATTTATATCAAGGGTTGTCACTGGGTGTCGTTGTCCGTTTTCTGTAAGAGCTGCGCGTAATCCGGCTGTTTCCGTAAGGTCTTTGCCGGACGTAAGGTAAACCGGCAGAATTTCTTCTATAGAGGTGCCGTCATACCCTCCCTGTGTAAAAGACAAGTCCCCCCCCATCATGAGAAAGCCGCCGCCATGGTCCTTTACGAATGTTTCAATGTTGCTTAAATAGTAAGAAAACCGGTATATCGGGGAATCGTAAGGGCGGTAGTCAAAGTTTTGAAATATCACCAGGTCAAAACTGTTAAGTACCTCTGTGAAGAGTTCGTCCACGGGGAAGGGAATAAGGCTGAGTTCATCATTGCTTGCGTTGGAAATATCATTCGGCGTCCGCAGGATGAAAAAAGAAACAAGGTCAATGTTCGGGTCGTTCTTCAGCGCTTGTCTCAAAAAACGTTCGTCCCATGAGGGCCTTCCGCAAACATGCATTACCCTGATCTTGTCCCGCACTATCTTAACAAGAAAGCTTACCTGATTATTTTCAGTAATTGCTTCCTTCGGCTGAACGGGAATCGATACGGTATAAAGAAAGGTTCCTGTTTTGTATGGAGTAAATGAGAGGGTGACGTTGTATTCACCTTCTTCATTGGCAGTGATAACCTTTGTAGAAATAATGTCGCTCCCTTCTTTAAGCGTAACGGGTAGTTTCAGGTTGTTGTATCCCATCACCTTTATCGTGGCGTCTACCTTCCATGGGTTTCGCGCAAAAGTAAATGTGTTGTAGGAAATGCTGCTTAAAGCAACATCTCTTGCCTCCATATTCTCTGCGGGTGCAAAGGTAAAAAAGGGGGAAGAAAATTCTCTTGCAATGCCTGCTATAACCTCCGAGGCATTTACATTCGCCGGGCGTTCCACCGTGTCTTTCCCGTCTGAAAAAAGGAAAAAAGCCTTCACATTATCGTCTTTGTAACGTTGTTGTAAATATTTCAGAGTTTGCGCAAAATCCGTATCTTCTCCATCTGGAGTAATACCCGTCCTGATATCTTTATAGGAGGTTTCCGTTGGGATATCGGAAAAAGTGAAGAAATTTACGTCAAAAGAACTTTGCAGTTCCTTGAAAAAAGCATCATTCTCCGTAAAAAAATTATCAAGCAACTGTGCCCGGGTAACCGCAATATCTCCGCATTTAAGAGACATGCTTTTCGAAGCATCGAGAAGGCAAACCACCTTATTTTTCAGCTTCAATACCTCTTTTTGCTCCAGGTGTGGTTGAAAAAGGAGAAGGACTATCAGCAGGGTTCCTGCCAGCCGTAAAGAAAATAAGAGTATGCGCCGGGAAACAGGCCGGATATTTTTGATGCTCGACCATGAAAAAAAGAGAATCGCTATTGCAATTATAAACACCATCGCACGGAGGCCAAAACCTTCAAGCCCGGTAAAAATTAGGTTCCATTGGGTAACATTTTCCATGCGTGTCATTATACTATCAATTCGCTTTTATTGTAAAATGTTTTCGATGAAAAAGAGATTTGCCGTCGATAATAATGAAACATAGTGGGGAGGGCTTTGTGCTTATCAGTAATATCTTTGCATTTTTGTCAAAATATTTAATGGTGAAATAAGATACTCGTGAAATTCGAAATACGAAGTAGGAAACAAATTCTAATGACAAAATGATTTGAAATTCTAAACAAGCGCCATTTATGATCAATAAGCAGTCTCGGTTAATCCCTTGGGATCTTATTGAGTTTCGCAAGAAAAGACTCCGCTACGCTCCTGGACTTGATCAGGACGGAGGCCTCGTGGTTTTTATTCAAGGCGCTGTACGTCCAGTTTGTACTACCAAGAATGGTGACGTAATTATCGATAACCAGTATTTTGCTATGAGTGATATTTTTAACACTGTCGTAAAAAACAGGAACACCCTTTTCTTTGAGAAACTCGTATGCCTTCGGACTCTTTTTTTCCACCGTTTTGCCCTTGGCTCCTTTTTCCCAGAAGGCAATGTTTTTTTCAAATATTACCGTTACGGCTACGCCTCGTTTATGAGCGTCGACAAGCCCATCCAGCAGTTGATATTCCTTGCTTTTCGGGTATTTCGGGTTGATGTTTGCAGAGTACATAACGCAAAAAATGGAGTTTTTGGCGTCTTTCATCGCCCTGTGTACGTGAAAATAGTACTCCTGGTCCACCAGAGGAACAACATCATCTGCTGGCAACGCAAATAAAAGGGAGGGGCAAAAAGTACAGGTGAAAAATATAATTACAATGAATAAATATCTCATACAGGAGTCCTTTTTACAATCCACAGTCGGCAATCTACAGTCTACAATTTCCACCCACTGCACCCCCGCCAGCGGGGGACAAAGGATTGCCGGCTGCTTATTGCTGATTGCCGACTGTAGACCGCCGACTGCTTATTGAGTAGTTAATTATTAAGTTTGCCAAAAACATCCGACCGCTCAATCCTTTCTATCTGTACCGGCACAATGGAATTTTTCAGTGTATCAGGGCCATCGAAGAGCACCTTTATATATCTCTCCGTATATCCACATAATTTATTCGTCTTCGCATCTCTTTCCCATTCAACAAGTACTTCGCCAATATGATTAAGAAATTGTTTTTTGTACGCATATGACAGCGTGTCGGCATGCGCCTTCAGCAGGTCTTTCCTTTGTGTGATACTCGGTGAAGCACAGTGGTTTTGCATACTTGCGGCAGGCGTCCCTTTTCTTATGCTAAACGGGAATATATGCATGCGGCTGTAGCCTGCCTTCGTGCAAAAATCAACAGTATTTTGAAAGTGCCTCTCCGTTTCCCCCGGGAAACCGACCATGACATCCGTAGTAATGGCGGGTAATTTGATGTTTGAGCGAATAGTGTCCAGAATTTCCTGATAGTAAGCAGCAGTGTATTTCCGGTTCATTCTTTTGAGAATCAGGTCATCGCCGCTTTGTAATGGAATGTGAAGGTGGGGGCATATGGTTTTTCTCTCTGCAATGAGGTGCATGAGTTCCGGAGTTATTTCGTTTACTTCAATAGAACTTAATCGGATCCTTCCCAAACCGGAAAATTCGCTCAACCTTTCAAGAATTTTTACAAGTGAAATGCCGTCAGACATTTCTTTGCCATAGGCGCCAAGGTGAATTCCCGTGAGTACGATTTCTTTGTAGCCATTATGGATAAGGCGTTTTGCCTCGTCATGAATATCCTGCCATTTCCTGCTCTTGATTGCGCCGCGAACATAAGGAATGATGCAATATGAGCAGTACATGTCACAACCGTCTTCTATTTTCAAAAATGCCCTGGTATGCCCATGAAAACGGCTGATATTCAGGCGGTAAATCGAATCTTTTTGGAACGTATTGTTTTGTAAAAGGTATGGCGGTAATGAAGTGATTTGCGGGATACAAGGATCATCGTTTCCGACGATGATTTCTGCCAGGGATGATTCATCTGCCTTTGTAATGACATGGCTAACGCCGTCGATTTTCTTTATTGCCGCGGCGTCTGATTCCGCATAACAGCCGGTGACGACAATGGAGGACTTCGGGCTTTTCTTCTTCAGGCGTTTTATATAATTACGGGATTTCTCATCGCTTGCAGAAGTTACCGTACATGTATTGATTACATAAACATCTGCCGCCATTTCAGGGGATATTTCCATAAATCCCTTTGCGATAAGGGATTCCCGAAGCGCCTGTGTTTCATACTGATTTACCTTGCAGCCGAAGGTTATAAAAGCGCACGTCTTTGAATGGTTTGCAATCATGTAACATTGGTTTCCCGCTATAAATGCAGCGCGAAAAGTCTCTCTCTTTCTTGCATTAATGTAACTATTCAGCATAAACGATACACGGCTCGTTCCCAAACAGATACTTCACTATGTTCAGTACAAGGTTTGGGAACGAGTTGCGCTCTGATCTCCGGTAGTTTAATAAATTACGCTGAATAGTTACATATATTCATTATCTTTAACTGTCAAAATACATTTTTTTGTAACACTTTGGTTTTTTGAAAAATTCCAATAATCATAGTGGGGGGCGAAGCATTTGCTACAAATTGTCTTAATTCGTTCATACCCAAACGGGCAAATGCTTCGCCCCCTGCTTTTTCAAAAACTAAAGCGTCACGTTATTTCACTATTGAATTGATGAATGAGTCGGCAATTCCAATGGAAATTTCTATCTCTTTAATCAGGGATAGGACTTCATCTTCAAACAGGGCAAGCTCATCCTGCAAAGAAACAATCGACTGTGTATTAAGATTATGTTTCAAATACAGCACCTGGTCACGGAAATTGATGAGTACCGGGTCCATTTTTCTCTCAATATATTTCATGGAATTTATAAGATGCTCATATTGGCCTCTTTTCTGCGCTAATTTTTCCTGGCTATCTTGCCTGAGCGAATTACTTACATAATGCTCTAACTCCATTTCCCACTCATTGAAAAAAGCTTCTGCTACTTTTTCTATCGATTTAATATGTGAACTTAGCAACAATGATTTATCACGGCATCTCTCATATTCTTTATTCAACGTATTATATTTTTGCTCATACGTGCTGCCTTCAGCATCAGCAAACGACCTGGATCCAACCAGTGCAGATTTGAATTGTTCCTCTGTCTCTTCAAGAATATTTCTTGTATCTTTTACCCGATTTGTAAATATATCCCTTTTGTGGTAACCAACCCTTTCCATTGTTTTATAATATGTAGTCTGACAGCCGGAAAAATTCAGTAAAACAAAAAACAGAAAAGTTAAGGAATATATACAGCCTACGTTCAAACGGTTCATATTTTCTCTCCTTCCGTCAAGCGCCGTATTTGGCATTTTACTCAAATTGCTTTACAGGCGGTGAATAGGTAAATTAATATACAGGCCGTGCGGATTTAGCCTGTGGAATAGATCGGTTGTCCGTATTAAACCTGTGCGATGTTGTGTAGCATATTCCCCGGTAAATATTTCTTTTGCCAAAAGGCATTCGTAACATCGACTAATATTATCCAAGGAATCCCCTCACCTTTCCAGCGGAAATAATGTTTTCAGAAACGGTTTCCTCTTTTTTTGAAAGCAGGGCATTGATGATTTGGGTGGTATATTCGCTATGCAGGAGATTTTCTACATAGTTTGTCACGCCCAATGCTTTTTCAATATCCTTTGCAATTTTTGGAGATATTAGTTTTTTAACGTCTTCATTGTAGTAGGACGCAGCTATCGAAATATCTTCAAAGAAACCGGGATACGCTGTTTTAAGAAATGAGAGGTCTTTCCCGGTGAGGGCGTGCAGCCCTAACAATTCAGGCGGTAATCCAATCGAATACAAGGCGGCGCAAAAAGATATTACCCTTGGCAGGGTAATCCCCTCCACGTTTCTTGAATACCCAAAGAGCCCGATATGCAGCTTGCGCATCCTTCTCCTGGGAACAAACCGCGCTATATCACCGATCAAAGGTGCAAGCTCCTTGATTTGCTCCCGGTAAGCGGACGATAATCTTTTCGTAATATCCAATGCGGTTTCTTCGTCAATTACCACCGGCGGCTTTCTTTCCTGATTATTGATTGTTTCAACAGCCTTTCTGACTACTTCCTCATCGTAGTCATACTTAAAGGCAGATTGTATGGTAAACGTCTGAACGCTCGGGTATTCATTGAGGCATTCTTTCACGTTAAACGGCGTCATGTTTCCCCGAAAAAGGTTGGAGCCTACGCCAAGAATGGGATATATCGGAATTTTAAGCTTTTCCTGCAACAGGTTTAATCTTTGCAAGGCGATTTTTACCACCAGTACGGCAGGCAGAAAACCGTAGTTCAGCGCGGGATCAGAACGTCCGAGGAAAACTCGCTGATAGGGAAAGTTTTTATCTTTCAAATAATCCTGTACTATGGCATCGGCAGAAAGCATATATTGGACATCTTCAACCAGGGGAATAACCTCTATAGTCTCCGGCATAAACTCGCCAATCCATTCCCTGATGGTAATATCTCCGCTGAAACATTTCTTATACTGTTTGCCCACCACAAAATCATGATAATAATGATATACGCGGTTTATGATATCAGCGTTGGTCGTCATGGGAATAATAACTTCAAAAATAGGCGGCACCGCGCCATCTCCGTAAAATATCCTGGCGGTATCGTAGGAACGCGGGGCGCTTTCCAGGGTTTCAAGAAGTATTTTTGCCTCACTCATCTCATACGCCGGATTCGGCGCGCGCAAGGTAATAAACAGATCCTTGCCAATCCTCTTGTTTTTGAAAAAATTTTCATACCGCGTGAGCAACTTCTTGATGACAAATTCATCCACTTCCTTCCCTTCGCAATCCCACATCTGTTCATCACATCGCAAATGAGAAAACACATAATATGCCTCTTTTATTTCATCTTCGCCATGAAAAGGGGCTCCCTCCGTAAAAAACGGCATTATTACATTGTCGGGATGCTGCGTACTCATTGTTCTCGGTATTTTTCTCATTTTTGTGGCCTTTCAGGACAAATTTAGGTATCCGGTAACTTTCTAACCCGAACGAATCAAAAAAATGGTAACACTTTAGTTTTTTGAAACCGTAGGGGCGAAGCATTTGCTTGTTTGTGTATGAATGCATTTATGATAATTTACAACAAATGCTTCGCCCCTATACTATGCGGCAAACATCGCTGTTGTTGGAATTTTTCAAAAAACTAAAGTGTTGCCAATTTGTGAACCCGTAATGTATAAAATACCCCAGGTTCCCTCTAAAAAGAGGGGATATAAGGGGTGTGTTTTAATACGAATGCAAAGATGTACAGCCGTGCGTCTTTACTCTAAAATAATGTTTCGGGGTTATTAAGGGCAGCCGTTCTGTGATTTTTGACCAAGGAATCATATCATTTTCCCTCTGCAATGGCAATGCCTTCTCTTAAATTCCCAACATGGAAAAGCCGGAACCAGGCTGGTACAAAAGATGAAAGATGCGTTTGTTTAGCATATCATAATATTTTGTCATTAGAATTTGTTTCGGACTCCACAATGCTCTTTAGCGGAAATCTGGTTTTTTGAAACTTGAAATTGTCCTTTTTAGTGCGACGAACTTCGTCGCACTACATGAATTTGGCGCCGGGGATTTGGCTTATTGGGTAGGTTTGTGTATTGAAGGAATATAATGCCTGAGTATTTTGCACCTTCAGAAAATAGTAATAAAGAGAAACACAGCTTATCAAAACATCTGCATCAAACGGCAATGTTTGCGGAATACTTTGCATGTCACAAAAACTACAAACAAATTTTCAAGATAGCAGCGTTGTTGCATGACCTTGGCAAGTATCAACAGGCATTTCAGGACTATCTCACAAACGGCGGGAAACGCGGCAGTGTGCCTCATGTTTCATGGGGTGCCGGGTTATGCACTACTTTGTAGAATCATTGAGGCATCAATTGCAATTGACGGGCATCATAAGGGCTTGCCGGACAAGTCAGCGTGGAAGAGTGATACCGAGCCTTTCAATCGAGGAGAAGTCTCTGGATTTGAAAAGATTAAACGGGATTTTATTCGTTATCCTTGCCAAATAGTCCTTCCTTACATAAACATCATAGACCAGACCTCTGTGGCAGAGCTGCTTTATGATCTGGGAACACTGGCGCGGATTGCCCATCTCCCGTTGCAATACAAAGAGGCGTTGATTTTGGCGAAAGACAGGAATATTCCGATTCCTGAAGCGGAGCAGAAAATATTGGACTGAACACGTGCGGAAGTAGTGGCATATCTGCTCGGGCTTTGGGGTATAGCCGGCGCAATTGTTGAGGCGCTTGCGTTGATAAATGATATGTATCCGGTTCATTACTGCTGGAAACAGGTGCGGTAATGGAGATGAATTTCGATTATATAACTGAAATGGGCGCGTTCCCGATTTAAAGTAAAGTAGGGGCGAAGCATTTGCTGCAAATTGTTATAACTGCATTCATATACAACCGTAGAGACAGGTTTTAAACCTGTCTCTACAACTCCTTTGGCATTTATTATTCCTTTTTATGTGTATGTAGCCGGCGGTACACATTATATAGTTATTATTATTTATCTCCCCTTTACCAATAATGACTGTACTCTGGTTATTCCTTTCCCTAACTCAACCGGATAGCCGGCTTCATGGAGGCCTTTCTCAAGTGCAGAAATCGCCAGAATAATATCAAAATCGTTAACATAGCCCATGTGGCCTATGCGTATCATCTTTCCCTTTAAGGAGTCCTGCCCTCCGGTAAAAGTAACGCCTGTTTCATCCCTTAATTTTTTAATAATTTTATCAACATCGACGCCTTCCGGCGCCTTTATGGCAGTCAAAACATTGCTTGAACTATTCCCGGCAAAGAGTTCCAATCCTAATGCCTTCACACCTTCCCTGGTGGCATTTGCGAGACGTTCATGCCTTGCCCACACATTCTCAATGCCTTCTTTTTTAATCATCTCCATTGCAGTCTTCATTGCCATAACGAGTGATACTGCAGGGGTAAATGGCGTTGTTTTGTTTTTAAGATTTTTGCGCATCTTCCTAAAATCCCAGTAATATCTGGGTAAATCCCCTTTTTCAACAGCCTCCCATGCCCCGCTGTTTACGCAAACAAATGCCAGCCCAGGCGGCAACATGCACCCCTTCTGCGAACCGGTTACCGCTACATCAACATTCCATTCGTCCATAAGAAATTTATGAACACCGATGCCGGTAATAGCGTCCACTACTATCAGTGCACTGTATTTTTTCACAATCTGTGAAATGGCCTTTATATCGTGCAGCGCACCTGTCGATGTTTCGCTTTGTGTTGCAAAAACTACCTTTATTTCACTGTTTTTCTTAAGAATTTCTTCCACCCTGGAAGGTTCTACCCCTTTTCCATACTCCACACTAACGACCTCTGTTTCAATGCCGAAACACTTGCATAGCTCCACCCAACGTTCTCCGAATTTGCCAGAGGTAATTACCAGTGCTTTATCACCTTTCGACAGGACGTTGGCAACGCACGCCTCCATTGCGCCGGTGCCGGAGGACATTAACGTATAAACCTCTCCTGTTTTTGTTTGAAACAGATACTTTAAATCCTCGCTCAATTCGTAAAATATTTGGGAAAATTGTGGTGTTCTGTGGTGTATCATTGGTTGCGCTTCAGCGAGCGAAACCTCAGGCGGTACCATTGTAGGTCCTGGGGTAAACAGATAGTTTTTCTTCATAAAAAAATTCCTTTCTCAGGATATCTTGTTGTCCGATAAATAAGGTCTTCGAAAGATGAATAATAAGAATTTGTACATTTATTGCAATGGACGCAAGGGCAAAGCCTGATTGTCTATGCTATTGATAAGCCCGGGCAATCTCACTGGAAAACAGGGTTTATCCGCTCCACCCTAAGCACAAAAAAGGATGTTATATGAAAATAATACTTGTTGCAATGTTACAAATAAATTCATACCCGAACGGTCAATGCTTCGTCACTACATCTATTAGGAACGATACCTTCTTTAATTATTTCTTTTGTTGCAGCTTTAATTGTTTATTGTACAAAGAAAAATAATTTTTTGCTTTTTCTTCCATCCCTTTTGCCGCATAAACATTGCCTAAATTATTATATGCTTCGATATTGTCCGGATTTGCCATAAGTGAAATTTCAAAGGCATTAATTGCCTCGTCATATTGTTTTTTCTTTAGATAATTTAACCCTAAATTGTATTGTGCCTTTGCATTACCGGAGTTGCATTCAACGGTTTTGTTATAATATGCGAGCGCTTCATCAATCTGCCCCATGTTTTCATACAGAAAGGCAATATTAAATAATGTTTCTTCATGATAAGGATTAATTCCCAAAGCCTTATTATATTCCACCAATGCTTCCTTATTTGATCCTTTCATTGTATAGACCAGTCCCAGATTAGAATAGGTTATCGCCAGATTGGGGTCCAGTTCAATGCGTTTTTTAAGCACCTTAACTGCTTCGTCATATTTGCCGCTTTTCGCGTATGAAATACCCAACAAAGAATATGCAACCTTATAATCAGGATTCATTTCAATCGTTTTCTTAAGATATTCAATGGCAGGTTCATATTCTTCCATATCAAAATATACGGTACCAATTTTAAAATATGCTTGTGGTTGATTGGGGTTTATTTTCAGGACTTTTTGAAATAGCTCTATTGCCTCACTATCCATTCTTTTATCTGCATACACTTCGCCAAGACTAATACAGGTATCAATATTATCCGGGTCTGTCGCGAGTGATTTCCTGAATAATTCAATTGCTTCATTATGTAGTCCGTATTTTGCATATTCTACACCTTGTAAATATTGTTCGTGGGCCATGTTACTCCGGTAAGGCATTTGGTCTTTTACGGAGGATGCATAAACTAAAGAATATTGAAAAGCACCGGCTAAAAGTATTGCCGGCAAATAATACGTTGCGGTTGATTTGAAAAAACGAAGAAAATTCACACAAACACCCCTTCTCTTTTAAAAGAGTAAAACTCCAGATAAATTTAAGACGGAATTTATTATATTTGTAATTAGCTATTTATTCAACGTTATCTTTTTATGTGATTCTTCATTCAGGTGGGTTAAAATGAACGGTGTCGGTGAAATCCAATGATTGGTAACATTTTAGCTTTTTGAAAAATTCACGGGATAGAAAAAAGACTCTGGAGATGCAGGGTATCGCGCTTGTAGTGATGCAATACCTGCTACTTATAAGAGATCATTTGCTTTAAATAGGCAAAATTGAAATATTTAAACCAATATAAAAACACTCCATCTCAAACCTCCATGCGATGTTGAAACAACCATGACAGGGTTAATTATCACTCTTTGGAATTTTAACGTTAAAATCTATATTTTAAACCTCTTTTTACCCGTCTAAGGTTCTGTCCCCATCTTTTTAAAAACAATTATTCTTATGGTATTTATTATATAATTATCTATTTAAAATAAACCGTAATCTTATTATGTTGATTGTTAAAATATGTGTTATTTTTCAATAAACATTTATAAAATAAAGACTTATATCCTTTTTTTTATTGTAAAATACCTGTGTTTTACCTACATATAAAAATTATATATTAAACTTAAAAATAAAAAGATATCGTTTGGGTGTAAATTATCTACATATTAATAAACAATAAATTTACACCATAAATTAGAGTTTTTGATAACACTTTATTTTTTTTAAATCTCATTTTAATTAGTGCCTTTTTTTAAATCTGTGCAATATGTAGTTCCCCTTTCGCATTTCTTGTTTGGTTATGGCTTGGCTATGCCAGTTCAGAAAAGGTATCTTGAAATACCTTCCTTAAAATATATAGGGTTTATTTTAAAATGGTCTAAAAAGGGTTTTTCATCGCAGGTATTTCCTTCCAGCAACATTGTTATTTGATCTTTTGTTACGGGAAAGGCAGGTATCCAATCAAACATTTCAGCCAAAGTGTTCATAATCCAGACTGGAATATGAATTTTATAGGGAGGTAAACAAAGTACCTTTCCGATAATATTAATAATGTCATTAAATTCAATTTTTTCTGGTCCTCCTACTTCATACGATTTTCCAAACGTGTCTCTTCTTTCTATCGAGTCAACAAACGCGGCAACGACATTTTCAACGGCTACCGGTTGCAGTTTATATTTACCATCTCCGATTACGGGGATAAACTGCTGAATTTTTAGCATACCTGCAAATGTGTTAACGAACTTATCTTCCTTACCAAATATGATAGATGGACGGAAAATAGTATAATTAAGCCCGCTTTTCCTTATACACTCTTCCGCCAGGAATTTTGTTTGTTGATACAGCGTCTTTCCTTCCTGCTTTGCCCCTAAAGCGCTCATTTGTATAAATCTGTCAACACCTTGTTTTTTCGCTTCTCTTATGAGGTTGTGCGTACCTTCATAGTGAAGTTTTTCAAAAGTAACCCCTTTTCCCGGTATTTCCCTGATAATACCAACAATATTAATTACTGCTTCACAATCAGCTATAGCGTTTTTAAGACAAGGCGGATCTGTAATATCTCCGTTTACAACTTCTATCTGGTTGATATATTGTCCCAATTTATGTTCAGAGCCTTTTCTTACCAGGCATTTTACTTTATATTTATTTTCAATGAGTTTGTTTAATAACTGTTTTCCGACAAAACCAGTGCTGCCCGTCAAAAAGATTTTCATAATATTTACCTCCTCTTAAAAAAATTCTCCAACTCTTTAAACACGTGTTCCGTGTTTTTCTTTATGCATTTTGCCTTCGGGAGTGATTTAATAAATACTTTACCATAACTTTTTGTAGCGATACGTCTATCAAATATAAATACCACGCCTCTGTCTTCCTTGCTTCTTATCAGTCTTCCAAATCCTTGTTTTAATTTTAACACAGCAACTGGCAGGGAATAATCATAAAATGAGTTGCCCCCTTTCATCTCAATAGCCTCTGTCCTTGCTTCAATAATTGGTTCATTTGGTACTTTAAAAGGCAGACGGGTAATAATAACACACTCCAGCGCATCCCCTTTTACATCAATGCCTTCCCAAAAACTATCGGTGGCGAATAATATTGATGTTTTGTCATTTTTAAATGTTTCCAGTAAGTTGTGTCTGTTGTCTTCTCCCTGCTTTAAACAGGTATAGCCTTGCCCGGTAAAATACGGTTTCAGCATATCAAATATATCATTAAGGAGCCGGTATGATGTAAATAATACAAGTGAACGTCCATCAGTGATGGCGATCAGTTTGCTTAAATTTTCTACTAAATCTTTTTTATAATATGAGTCATCAGGGTCAGAGATGTCTGTTGGTATACATATCATAGATTGAGATTTATAATCAAAGGGAGAGCTAAGAATCAGTTCCGTAATCCTTTTTTCCGGAAGTAAATGAAGTCCCGTATTTTTTTGGTAAAAAGTGAATGTGTTATCTATGGTTAATGTTGCAGAGGTTAATATAATTGTCCGGTAATTATCAAACAGGTATGCCTTTAAGGCATTTGAAATATCTATTGGTGCATTGCAGAATTTTATAAAGAAATTATCGTTGTAACTTCTTAATTCAATCCATCTGCATAGATTTTCTTCAGAACGTATAAAAGAAAAGAGATCATTTTTTGCAGTATTAAGACGAGTTTTACATGATGTTATGTCTATGAACAGAGACGACAATATATCCCGGGACTCTTTATCAAGTCTTTCAATGGCAGCAATTAACTTATTTAATAAAATTACGAAGTTATGTATTTCCGTGCAAAGATGCCGTATTTTTTTTTCAATACTATCTGACCACAACGGTGTAGAGAGCAGTTCGTCAGTTATTCTTAGTTTGAGTTCTGTTCCGTTTTCTAAAAATTTATTATTAATATAGCTGTTTACAGACTCAAAAATATCAGAAAAAGTATTGGTAACACATGCGTAAATTTCTATCCGCATGTCGAGTAATTGAGGATAAATTCCTTCTGTAATATCTACCGTAATATCCTTGTTACATTGAAAATCAACATCTTTAATTTTATTTTTAAGAAATGGCAAAAGCCCCTTTTTGTTATCCTTTTGATTAACAAGCTTACCCAAAGGTTTTAAAATCCGCATTCTGGAGAAAGACAAGCCTATATTAGATGTTGCGACCGACTCCAGATTATGCGCTTCATCTATTATAATCCTCTTAAATGGTGGCAGTATCGCAGTTGAATCATAACCTCTGGTTTCTTTCCTTAAGACCAAATCAGCCATCAAAAGATGGTGATTTATCACAAGGATATCTGCGCTTGACGCATTCCGCCTTGCAGAATAAAAAAAACATTTATTATAAAAATTACACTTTAACCGTGTACATTGGTCTGCTTCAGACTGAACCATTTCCCAGACATTATCATTAACAAGAAGGTTCAGGTCTGCTTTGCTTCCATCCCTTGTTTTTTCCGCCCATGACAGTATATGTATTAATTGTTTTTTTTCCCTTTCCTCAATAAGCATATCGCCTTCAAACTGCAAGTTCTGTGCTTTCCTTAAACAAATATAATTATTTCTTCCCTTAACAAGGACGCTTTTAAAGTTGGGAATATTTTCTATCTTTAGTGTAGGGATATCCTTGTACATCAACTGTTCCTGCAGGTTTATTGTATTTGTGGATATAACCACTCTTTCCTTATTTTTCACGGTCCAGAATATTGCAGGAAGGAGGTATGCCAGTGATTTTCCCGTTCCGGTGCCTGCTTCAATTGTTGCAACTGTGTCATTATTGAAGGCATCTGATACCGATGTAAGCATATCTACCTGCGATTCCCTGTATTCGTAGCCAGGGATAGTAACAGACAATATTCCGCCCGGGCGTAATAAATTCGACAACATCACACAATCCAGTTTTTCATAAGGATGTTCTTTCGCAATTTTCACCACAGGGTATAAGTATTCTACCTCATTATTGATAATGTAAAATCCTGCGCCGAGGGAACCCATTTCGGAAGCAACTTCAATATCCTCTTCAGAAGGGGTAAGGTTTCCGTTAGGGTGATTGTGGATAATAACCTCTCCATGCTTTACCTCACGAAGAATGGCAGGCACAGCATTTTTATTTCCCATAGCATACACTTCTATATCGGCTATCATATAATTCTCATCAGGCTTCCCGATTAAAAAGACCTCATTACCCCCTGCATTGGAAATAGCGTCTTTTATTGCGGACAGTGTGTTCTGTATAATAAAGTCTTTTGCAAACCATTTTGTGGTATTCATATGTTGAAAATATAAATCAAGTATTTAGAATAAACAACGAAAAACAGATACAATATATTTAATGTTTAGTACCTCATCGGTAATTTCTTTGCGCTTTTTGGCAAAATATTTATAACTATTCAGCGTAATCTATCTAGTTAGGCCTTCGGTGATTAGAATTTGTTTAGTATTTCGTGCTTTGTGCCTGTTTGGTTCTGGCTATATAAGCTTAGGAATCCCAGATTTGCAGGAAGAAGCGATTGCTTCGTTACAATTGTAAGACTATTGAGTATAAACTGATTAAATAATTGACTCCAATTATAGAAACATTAAAATATGAACAAAACTTTCCTCTCGTTCCCAGGTTCCGACCTGGAAACGAGAATGGAGTACGAAGTACTATTTTAAATCGTGCTTCGTAAATCCAAAATCGTAAATCTAAAAGGAATATTAATGATTTTAAAAAGTTTTATAACCACAGCAAAAAATAATTTTAATAAAACTGTTTTCTTTGATTCGTTTGGGATATCACTTACCTTCGGGCAGACCCTTACAGGCGGCATTCTTTTGTCAAAATATATTCGCGACATGGAAGGTGAAAATATTGCCGTTGTATTCCCCCCTTCAATCGGAGGCGCATTGGCAAATATAGCGACAGCCTTTGCCGGAAAGGTCCCTGTAGGATTGAATTTCGTTGCGAGCAAAGAAGAGCAGGATTACGTTTTAAAAATGTGCGACGTACGCTCTATACTGACCTCGAAGGTTTTTATTGAAAAAGCGGGCATACCTTTCGACAAAAGAATGATTTTTATCGAGGACATAAAAAACAACATTTCAAAGAAAAAAAAAATACTGACGTACCTTGCATGTAAATTCAGATCGAAAGATTCTCTTATTCAGGAATTTTCAGCTTGCGATCTACCGAAGAAAAATGCGGTTATACTTTTTACCTCCGGGTCAGAATCCCATCCGAAAGGCGTGCCACTGACAAACCAAAATGTCTATACAACCATACAAAACATTTCTACCATATTTGATCCTATTCCCGAAGATGTCTTTTTAGGTGCTATGCCTTTTTTTCATGTATTTGGCTTTGTCGTATGTTTATGGTTGCCATTATTAAAGGGACTTGGCGTGGTATTCCATCCAAACCCTACGGAATATGAAAAGCTGGGGAGGATCGTACATGATAAAAAGGTTACTATCGTGCTGGGTACGAGCACTCTGTATCGTGGTTTTGTGAAAAAATGGCACAAAGAACAGACCTCCACTATACGTCTGGCGTATGCCGGAGCGGAAAAATTAAACAGTGCAGTAAGGGAAAAATTTCAGGAAAAGTTTGGTATCCCTATATATGAAGCGTATGGCACTACGGAGAGCTGCGCCTGCATCAGCGCGAATAAGGCGTATGATTTCCGGCATGGAAGCGTGGGAAAACTCTTGCCAAATATTAATTGTAAAATTGTAGATGTTGAAACGTATTGTGAAGTACCCCAGGGAGAGGAAGGCTTAATTCTTGTGCAGGGTCCTAATTTCATGGAAGGGTATTATAACTCCCCGGAACTGACGGAATGTGCCTTTCACGAAGGATATTACATAACAGGCGACATCGGGAAATTTGACAACGGCTTTTTATACATTACCGATCGTCTGAAAAGATTCGCCAAGATTGGCGGAGAAATGGTGTCCCTTTCCTCCATTGAGGATAAATTATCCTGCATTTTGGATGAAATAACAGAGGGAGAAAAAAGAAACTGCGCCGTAGTAAACATCCCGCATGCACAAAAGGGCGAACAGATCGTGGCATTCGTTGTCCACCCAAACCCTGATAAACTTTCGTTGAACGCTGCACTTGATAAACATGGCATTATAAAGCTTTCACAGCCAGATCACTATCTCCACATAGATGCCATTCCCTTGCTTTCCACAGGAAAGGTTGATTACAAAACGTTAAAGCAATTGGCATTGCAGCAAGTAGTACCTTTAACGGTGAAATCCGAAGTACAAAACACGAAACCCGAAACAAATTCTAATGATAACCAGTCACGGCTCCCACAGTGATGATAGCCGCCGTGCCAGCAACTACTCTACCTTCTCCCGCCGCCAGCGCTCCACCACTAATTATTTCTATTCTTCCTAACTCTCCTAACCTGGTTCCTTTTCCTTTCTCTTTTATATTTATTGCCGTTTTTGTAGTCACTATTATATAATTACTGTTACGGCAAGAAATGTCCGGCAAAATATTGTCCAACTATAAGGGCGATATGGCCAGGTAAGGTGGATAGCTGGTTTTCCAAGAAACGCTCTACGTTAGGAAGTGCACGTGTTCTTACTTTGGCAGGTATCCCGATGATTTTTGAAGCGCTGGAGTTGCGGGAAGATCGCTGGTTCCAGGATAAAGACCATCGCTTTCCATCACTGGGACAAACAATATCCAACAGATAACGTTGTTGTTGTGGTAGTGAATATGGCGAATCAAAACCGCGAGTGTTATGTCATAGGTTTTCCGCGTGCCGGATTGTGGAAGACTCGATTTAACAGTGACGCATATAACTACGGCCCTAATTTTACAAATTATCCAACCCCTGATGTCGAGGCTCAGGAGGAAATAATCGAGGGGCTGCCTTGCTCCGGCAAAATCAGTATAGGGCCATACACGGTGGTAATTTTTTCGCAGGCTGAATAAGAATCAACCTGAGAGAGACTAAATGAAAAAGGGCAGTTCAATTACAACATTGTTCCTGGATATTGGCGGCGTTTTGCTCACTAACGGATGGGACCATCATGCTCGTAAACGGGCGGCGATAAATTTCAAGCTGGAGTTGGCCGAGATGAATGACCGACATCATCTAACTGTCGAAACCTACGAGGAGGGAAAGCTCACGCTGGAAGAATATCTAGATCGGGTGGTGTTTTACAAGGAGCGGCCGTTTACTCCGGCGCAGTTTCGGAAATTCATGTTCGCCCAGTCGAAGCCGTATCCCAAAATGATTGACTTGGTCCGCCGGCTTAAGGCACGATGTGGATTGAAGATTGTCGTTGTCAGCAACGAAGCACGGGAACTGAATGTGTACCGAATTCGAACGTTCAAGCTTGATGGGTTCGTGGATTTTTTTATTTCCTCCTGCTTCGTCCATGTCCGTAAGCCAGACACTGACATCTTTCGGCTTGCGCTGGATATTGCCCAGACGCCAGCCCGGCAGGTAGTCTATATCGAAAACACCCCCATGTTCGTCGAGGTTGCAGAAAGTTTGGGGATTCGAAGTGTTCTTCATACGGATTACAGTTCTACATGCGCGAAGCTGGCTTCGTTTGGATTGGAGGTTGCAGAATGACAAACCTGTTTATCCGCAAATCGGATTCACGCTGGCGTGCTGACGATCAATGGTGGCTCATCGAGCATCAAGTTTGCATTGTATCAGACAGGTGAATCGCTGGAACGAAGTTTTCATGGAAACATTGACCGTATCGGTTTACCAGGTACGAATTTAACCTTCAGCGACTCAGCAGGAAACCAGAAAGGTAGTCTCATTCCTGAATCCTATGATGCCAGGCCAGCATCAGGTTTCCTGATAGATTGGCTCCAATGAAAAAAGGAATTCGGACTATGCGGCGAAATAAATCTCTCGTCTCGATCCGTTTTCGGTGTGCCCGCCCACCATAGCGGAGCCGCCGCCACCGGTGCAATAGGAGTGTTGTCGCCAGTGCAGATCGCAGTGAAACCGATTTCTCAAATACGCTGTCAGCCGGGTGGCAACAGCGAATAAAACGAAACTTAAAGTACGAAAGGAATACGACTATGCTATACAAAGGTAAAACACTAAAAGGTTATACATTGCGCGGCCTTGACGGGGAAATAGGGAAAGTCGAAGAATTTTACTTTGATGATCAGTACTGGGTCATTCGCTATCTGGTGGCCGACACGGGAAACTGGCTTACGGGCAGAGAGGTGTTAATTTCTCCGTATGCGTTTGGCGCCGTGAATGAAAAAGAGCAATACATCACCATTGATTTAACCAAAAAGCAGATCGAGGGCAGCCCATCCTTGAACAGTGACAAGCCCGTCTCGCGACAATTCGAGGAAACCTACCGCGCATATTATGGATTTCCGCCGCATTTTGGCGGCCCACACATGCTGGACTCTTATCAAGATACGGAAGAGTGGGATCCCCATTTGCGCAGCACTCGCGAGGTGAGCAGCTATCGCATCCAGGCTTCAGACGACGAGATTGGCTATGTCAATGATTTTATTATCGATGACGAGATGTGGGTTATTCGTTATCTAATCATCGATACACAGAAATGGTGGTCTGGGAAAAAGGTGCTGATTTCACCGCAATGGATCGAGCGCATTAGTTGGGATAAGTCGAAAGTATTTGTCAATCTTTCTCGTGAGACCATCAAGCAGTCACCGGAATATACAGAGGAGTCTCTACTGACTCGAGAGTATGAGACAGTACTGCATCAATATTACAATCGCCAGGGATATTGGGTTGATGAATAGGCTGTCAACGAGCGTTCCCGTTGAAGCAAACGCGTAAGTAAACTTTAACTATAGACGAAGAAAGATATTGAGATGACCGTCAACAGCATGGCACTCCAACAAATTTCTCAATCCGATCAACGATGGAGTAGTACTACCGATCCTGCATCTTAACGGCTATAAAATAGCTAACCCAACCGTACTTGCCCGCATAGAGCCAGAGGAATTAGAGCAATTTTTGAGAGGCTGCGGATGGACACCTTACTTTGTGGAAGGTGATGAGCCGGAAGAGATGCACCAACTCATGGCCAGTACTTTGGAACAGGTCATCGAAAGTATTCGGCAAATCCAAGATAATGCACGGAAGAAGAACGACACTACTCGTCCACGATGGCCAATGATCGTCCTCAATTCACCCAAAGGCTGGACTGGCCCTAAAGTCGTCGATGGACTTCAAATTGAGGGCACCTTTCGATCCCACCAGATCCCACTGCTGGTGGATTCAGAGTACCCCGATCATTTAAAGTTCCTTGAGAAACGGCTACCCTGGCTGGTGCATCGGTTGACGTACCACCGTACCAACAATAAAAACATGCATGGACATGATTGTTTTAAATGATCTCGAAAGATTTCACCTTGTGCTGGATATGATTAATCGGCTGCCGCAGTTGGGCGCCAAGGGAGCATATCTGAAGCAGCATGAACATACCGAATGGTATCATCGGAAACGCAAGTAGGGTGTCGTTGTTGCCTGCCTGTGCTTGATCGCACGCAGATAAGTGTGTTTTAGATTTGTTTTGAATTTTATGTTTTATTATTCGGATTTGTTTCGTATTCTGTATTTTTATTTCCAGCATGAACATTTACGGCATTAGATGTACGATTTAAAAATCGTACATCAAAAATTGTTATTGAGTGGTATTTGTTTTCCCCTTTTCAATACTCTTCCGGATGACATTTCGCAGGATACGGCTTCTTTCTGCACCTCCCAAAAGACTTTTCATATTGTCGTACAATTCCGGGTCTGCAATTAATGCCCCAAGTGTGCCCTCGCCCTCCGCTACTTTTGCAATAATTTCATTAAACGAGTCAGAGGCGGTAATTAAATTATCCATGAGGAGCCTTCCACGTACGTCATAAATTAATGCATTTAAAAGCCCTGTACTCTCCCTGAATTGGGTAATGCTTTCATTCAACGACAGCGATACGCTGATTAAGGTTTCCGCGAATTTTCCTTCATCCAGTTTGTTAAAGAACCGAGCGATAGATTTTATAGCAATGGTTCCATTTTCAATGGCGGAGGTATAGTCCATTGGTTCAGCGCCCTTAATGGTATCTCCATCCTTTATAATATGTCCGGTACAGTCTTTCGAAGAGATTTCCACGTATGAATCACCTGTAACATAACTGAGCCATTTTATGGTGGCAACGGAATCTGTCAGGATATTTTTCTGGACGGCTTTATCTACTTGCATCACTACTTCAATCTCATTGCATGGCGACTCCTCCGGGAGTATGATGTTTCTAACCTGGCCTACCGTTACCCCCATAAAACGCACCGGAACGCCCTTTTGCAGTCCATAGACATGGAGGAACCGTGCCTTCAGTGTAACATGGGGTCTGAAATATCCTTTTTGTGAACCAAGAATAAACAGCGCTATGCTAAGACATATCAACGTAATAATAGTAAAAATTCCCGCCCGTAATTCTGCAACGTGTTCTTTACGCATACTTTCTCCTTTTGTAACACTTTTACAAACAGATATTGCCGCTGATAAAGTCCTTTACTTCATTTAATGGGCAGGATGTTATTTCCTGCCATGTTCCAACAAAAATGATTTTTCCCTCATGAAGCATTGCGATGCGGTCTGATATCGTTTTCACACAATGGAGATCATGGGTTACAACGATAGTGGTAATGCCAAGTTTTTTCTGTAATTCCATAATGAGATCATTAATGCGCTGCGCATTAATGGGGTCTAAACCTGTAGTGGGCTCATCATATAAAATAATATCCGGGTCAGTGGCGATAGCCCTTGCCAGGCCTACCCTCTTTTTCATGCCTCCGCTCAATTCATCCGGCATTTTTGCCTCAATGCCTTTAAGGCCTACCAGTTGTAATTTTTCTGAAACGCGTGACCTTATTTCTACTTCTGAAAGACTAAGGTGTTCCCGTAGCGGATAGGCAATATTTTCAAATACGGTTAATGAGTCAAACAATGCTGCACCCTGAAACAGCATTCCCACATGAACCCGTAATTTAATTAATGCATCTTCATTCATTTGTGCAACATTTTTACCCATAACAAAGATATCGCCCTTATCCGGCTTTATTAAGCCGATAAGTCCTTTCAAAAGAACACTTTTCCCCGTTCCGCTTGCGCCAAGGAGCGATATGATTTCCCCTTCCTGTACGGAAAGATTTATATCATTCAGAACCGGATGATTGTTAAATGATTTATAGACATGTTTAATTTCAATTATGGGTTTTTTCATCAGAAGATCATAAGAAACAATTTTGTGAGGAAGAAATCTGCAATTAGGATGGAAATCGAGATTGTTACCACAGAAATAGTGGTGGAACGCCCCACGCCGGTGGTACCCCCTGATGTTTTAAGCCCGAAATAACAGCCGATAACGGCAATAAGCAGTCCAAAAAAGACTGTTTTGCCAATGCCGCTAATGAAATCAGAAATGGTAATGGTGGTTAAAATAGAATTAATATAGAAAATATGGTCTATATCCAATTCAAAGGTTGCAATTATGAGTCCGCCAAAAATACCAATGAAATCCGCTGTGACCGTAAGGAGGGGCAGCGTAATCAATCCGGCGAATATTTTTGGAGATACCAGTTTTTTGATGGGGCTTGCTCCTAAAGCCCGCATGGCGTCAATTTGCTCTGTTACCTGCATCGAGCCGATTTCTGCCGCAATGCCTGAGCCGATACGTGCTCCCACCATAATAGAGGTGAGAACCGGACCTAGTTCCCTCACAATGGAAAGGGAAACAACGCTTCCCACATACATCTCTGCCCCATACATGCGCAATCCGTAAATTGTCTGGAGCGACATGACCATGCCGGTAAACAAGGCAATGATATTCACAAGCAGAAATGAACCGGCGCCGAAATTGTCAATTTCCTTCAGTAGCAGCTTCGGATTAAAAGGCGGCAAAAAAATGCCCCAAAACCCTTTGAAGGCCAGCAACGTTACCTGTCCCATTGAAAGGAGAAACTTTTTAACTGTATGGTCTATGGATATGAGAATGTTCATTTATAAAAGTATGAGAAGCGTAGGGTAATAGATCGGTCTTTTATAAGGGTTTTTAAAAAAATGATTCACCTGAACGGGCTGTCCGTCACATTGTGTTCGTTTGATGTGAGAATTTCAACTACCTTTGAATCAAACTGTATATCGGCACATTTTACCAATTCTTTCTTGGCGCTTAATGGGTCTCTGGCTTTACGATAAGGACGTTCTGACAGTAATGCATCATGTGCATCCGCAACAGCGACTATCCTGGCTTCCAGAGGGATTACGGCACCTTTCAGTCCATCAGGGTAGCCATTGCCGTCTAAATGCTCATGGTGATATCTGATAATATTAATGACAGTACTGTTTTTGATAATGGGTGTTAAGATACGCTCTCCGATGGATGGGTGGGTTTTAATATGCTCGTATTCTTCTTTCGTCAAACCGGTGTTTTTGCCTAAGATAGATTCTTTGATGCCTATTTTCCCGATATCATGCAATAAACTCCCCAGTTTTACGTCCTCTATAAATGCTTCCGGCAGTGACATCTTCCGGCAAATGTATGTGGCATATTCAGAGACGCGCCTTGAATGTCCTTCTGTATATTTATCCTTTACTTCCAGCGCAACTACAAGGGACTTAATGGACTCCAGAAAGAAATCCTGTATATATTTTGTTTGTTCCGACACCTTTTGTTCGAGTTTTGAGTTCCATTCTTTAAGCGCTTCATTTTGAGACTGTATGAGTTTGTTCAACCGGCACAGTTCTCTTTGCATGTTGAAATATTCCAGGCCCTGATTTACTGTGACCAAAAGTTCGATATTGTTCCATGGTTTTGTAATAAACCGGTAAACCTCGCCTTCGTTTATTGCCTTTATTGCCAGATCAATATCGGCGTATCCTGTCAGCATGAGCCGGATAGTTCCCGGCGAAATCTTTTTGACCTCATCAAGAAATTTTATGCCATCCATGCCGGGCATCCTGTAATCGGATATCACCAGGTGAATATCTTTATCCTTTATTATCTCCAAACCCTTCTTGCCGTCATATGCAAAAAAAACCGTGCAGCCCAGATCATCCAGCAACCTGCCTAAAGAATTAAGTATATTTTCTTCGTCGTCTACAATAAGTATTGTGTTTTGTTTCATCTTAGGGCACCCCTCATTGGCCATTCCTCCTTACACGGGAATGGCGTTTTCATTCAGACTTGTAAATAAAGAGCAGGACTCTTTCATTTTTTATTCGTAACTATTCAGCGTAATTTATTAAACTACCGGAGATCAGAGCGCAACTCGTTACCAAACCACAGTTTGGGAACACAATTGCACTGGAAACTTTGTTTCCAGTGCGTGTCAGACTTGACAAATTACAAACTGTCTTAACCCTGTGATTTTATTCCCTATCTATCAGCAAACAGGCGAGAAACCGGAGTTTCTCGAACAAATGCATTCCCAAACTGGAGTTTGGGAACGAGCCGTGTATCGTTTACGCTGAATAGTTACTTTTATTCCGTACCAAATGCCAGGTTATTGTCCGTACCAAATTCCAGGTTATTGCATGTGTCAAAATTACAAAAAGCCTGTTTTACGGCACCTAATATTTCGTTATTGCTCCATGGTTTTGTGAAGAACCGGTATACACCACCCTCGTTTTTTGCTTTCATAACAACATCCAGGTCAGCATATCCGGTTAACATAAACTTAACCGCATCCGGCGAAAGCATCGTAGCCCTTTTCAGAACCTGTAAGCCGTCCATGCCTGGCATCCTGTAATTGGTGATTATCAGATGTATATTTTCACACTTAAGAATTTCCAGTCCCTTTATTCCGCTATCTGCGAAAAATACCCTGTAACCTTCCTTCTCTTCTTCCAGGATTCTTTTTAATGTCGCAAGGATGTTTTTTTCATCATCAACAATAAGTATTGTCTTTTGCTTCATTTGCGTCCCTCAGAAAAAAATTTTACAATCCGCAGTCTGCAATTTGCCGACTGTAGATTGCAGACTGCCGACTGTATTATATGGTAACAGGCAGCTTTATCGTAAATGTTGTTCCTGTATTTACTTTGCTGTCAACCTCTATTGTGCCATTGTGGCTCGCTATTATGTTGTAAGCAATGGAAAGCCCCAGTCCCGTTCCCATGCCTGGTTCTTTGGTGGTAAAAAAGGGTTCAAATATTTTTGGAAGATCTTGCTCCGGTATGCCAGGGCCGTTATCGCTAATCACAATAAAGATAAAATAGTCTTTTCTATACGTTGCTATTCTTATCTCCCCCATTTCCTTCAAAGCCTGTGCCGCATTCAGGATGATATTCATAAAGACCTGCCCTAATTGGCGCCGGTTGCAAGGTATCGGGGGGATATTTCCGTAAGACTTAATCAATGTGGCTTTGTACTTAATCTCGTTCCGGATGATATTCAGGGCGCTTTCTATCTCCGCATTAATATCAGCCGGTTCCGGTTTATCTTCTGACCTGTGAGAGAAAATACGGAGTGAGTTAACAATGCTCTGAATCCTCCTTGTACCCTCCATGGATTCGTTTATGCTTTTCTCCATGTGAGAGGCAATGTTTTTCCTATTATCCCATGGGCGGCTTTGTGGCTTTGATTCTATCTTCAACTCCTCCAGCATCGCCTTGATGACGGCAAATTTATTATGCATCCATTCCAGATTGCTGGAGATATAGCCGACCGGATTGTTTATTTCATGGGCAATGCCTGCCGCCAATTGACCAAGGGAAGCCATTTTTTCGGATTGCAGCAACTGCATCTGTGTCCGTTCCAGTTCTGCCAGCAGGGATTGAAGGCGGGTGTTTGATGCTTCAAGTTTTTGTTTTTCTTCCAGTATTCTTTGCTCCAGCAATTTTCTCTTTGTTATGTTCCTGAAATGGGGTTGTATTCCAAACTGTGTCCGGTTTAAATCCAGTTCGCAAACCAGCACATTCCCGTCCTTTTTCATAACGCCCACCTCAAACATAGGATATTTTTCTCCTGGTTTTAACCGCCATGCGTTATCAAGTGACTCTTCAACTATGGGAACATCTTCCTTTCTGATGATACTGACGATTTTCTTAGAGAGCAAATCTTTTTGCGTGTAGCCAAATAACTCAGAGACCCTGCTATTCATATTGTTGACCATATTGCCCTCTTTCAATGTGACCATGGGATCGTTAGCCGCATCAAAAAGATCTCGCAATTCATCCCGCGCCTTTATCAAATCTGTCGTCATACGATTAAATCCCTTCGCGAGTTCTCCGAGCTCATCCTTTGACGTAACGCGTATGTGATGCCCTATATCGCCTTTTGATACCTTGCCCATTGCTGTCATCAATGATTTTAAGGGATTGACAATCCTGCCGGATATGAAAAATGCTACGACGGAAATAACAAACACGCTGGTCACTATAATAACGATAGAGTAGTTTCTTGCCCTGTATACAGGCTTAAACGCCTCTGCGATATCCGCTTCCACAAGCAATATCCAGCCCATGGGTTTTATATATTTTGAAACGCCGATGACAGGCGTTCCCATGTAATCATTATAGATGCCTGCCATCTCCCTGCCTTCGCTTATTAAAACATTGACGGGCAAGGTGTCCACCGCCTGTCTCAACAGGACATTATCTATGAACCGGGAGGAGGTTAGCATTAGCCTTTGTTTATTGACAAGATATGCCTCGCTTGTTTCGCCTCGGCGTGTCAGTGTGGTTAATTCAAAAGGAGGTCTTATCGTATGATTTCTTTTATATGAAGTATCAGCATCTTGCGCGTTAAAACAAGGTTCTTCCGTCACTATGTTTGTTTTTCCCTCACTATACATCGTCGGCGTATGCGCAGGAAGTAATAAGGCAGATGCCTCTTGTTTTGCGCCCACAGTGATACTTTCCAGTTCAGCGGCAAGTATGCGTATCCCGATCATGCCTAAAAATTCGTTTGTATCCTTATTTATAACGGAAGAGCAAAAGGTTAAACAGTATTCCCCTGTAATGTCGCACGGATAAACATCCTTTACGAACGTCCCGCCTTTTGTTTTTAAGGCAGAAAGGTCTTGCGACATATCCATACCAACACGCTGCGCATTGCTGGACGCCACTGCTATGCCCTTTGTATTTGTCGTAAAGGTCTCACGAAATCTTGGTTCGAGGCTGGTCTTGTATTGCAGATATTTGTTCAGCGCCTGGATAGCCACAGTATTTTCCGTATCATCGTTAATGCTTTCGAGATGTTCTCTGATAAAACCATCGGAGGCATAGTGTTTTGCCGAATTCTCGCCGTAAACTAAAAAGGCATTGATGTGTTCCGACAGAGATGCGCCCACCAGCGACATTTCATTAAATAACTCTGTCTCCAGTAGTTTTTTGTTATGCAGATAGTGAATGCAACACAACAGTGTTGCGGGAATAAGGGATATGCTTACAAAATACAGAAGCAGCTTTTTCCCTAAAACACCAAGTACATTTTTCATAAAAACCCTTGTCCAGTGTGTGTAAAAAACTTACATAAAAAGGCTTTTACCCATGAATACCTGCTAAGGAAACATTTTTAAACGTGTAACACTATCGTCCTCGTTCCCAAGCTCTGGCTTCGAATGGAAAAAAGAATGAAACCGGGTTATCCAGGATATTCAAAGGCCTATTTTGACCCGAATAATTCTTGCGAAAGGGAAGCAAGAGCTTCCAATGCAATTACGTTAACTACGACCCGTTAAAGAAAAGAGTACAATAATTATGGATATCCCGTAAACGCAATATTTTATCATGAAAGGTAACAGTATATAAATGAATTTGTTATGCAGGCGATAAGCAAAAAAATTATACCTTGCTGAATAACACATTTCTACCATTTTTCCGATTCGCCAAACGTAAAAACAACATAATGCTTTACCATAAACTAAAACCGAAACATCCCACTTTAAACAGAAAATAGATAAATCATCTGTTAAACCCCAAAAAGGTATCGCCAAAGATACCCGTATCGAAAGCGTAACCAATTAATATCATAAGCGATATGATTTTTGTGAGTAGAACCAGGAATAAAAGCAACCATAGTGTTAAAAGGAACTTTGTAACAGAAGATTTGACGGATACTGACAGGGAAACCTTAAAAAATAATTGCATCTTACTAAAAAAAAATATAGGATATTAAAATTTTAAAGTCAACCCATAACATATCTTAAAAATAAGAACGGGGAAAACAACTATGAATTCAGGGGTTCAAAATATAGTCAACGGACAAGGAATTATGATCACAATCAGCGGTATGCTGATTGTGTTTGCCGCACTCGCGATAACCAGTTTTTTTATTTATCTCCTTCCCATTTTTTTAAGAATATTTGCCAGCATACTTCCTGCGGAAGAAACTTCGCATCATATACCGGCATTTTACTCAGCGCCTGAAGACGAGGCGCTTGCGGCAATCGGCTTTGCCCTGCATAGTGAAGCGGGCGGCAGTATGGTTGGCAAAGAATCATTTTAGTAAAATGTGTTATCTCCGGTCTTTTTTTGGGAGGGCTTAATGGAGATTCTCTTCGAATTTCTTAAGACAACAGGATTTGCAATGATGACGTGGGGCAATGCCCTCATGATCATTGTCGGGATTTTTTTTGTAAGTCTGGCAATTATTAAAGATTATGAGCCATTACTGCTTTTGCCGATAGGATTTGGGGCGATAGTGGGAAATATTCCCTCCATAGACAGCATGGCGCTCAACGTATATCAGGAAGGGAGTGTTCTGAGTTTTCTTTACCTTGGGGTAAGCAAAGGAATATATCCGCCGCTTATTTTCCTTGGGATCGGTGCTATGACTGATTTTTCCGCCATGTTGTCGAATCCAAAGCTTGTGTTGCTTGGGGCGGCGGCACAGATAGGCATTTTTCTTACCCTCATAGGCGCGCTCTATTTAGGGTTTAGCCCCTCAGAGTCGGGCGCTATTGGCATTATTGGCGGAGCGGATGGCCCTACGGCAATATTTTTATCGTCAAAGCTGGCGCCGCATTTGTTGGGATCCATTGCGATTGCCGCCTATTCCTATATGGCACTGGTTCCGGTTATTCAGCCTCCGATAATGAGATTGCTCACCACGAAAAAAGAGAGGCTCATTCGTATGAAAGAACCGCGGCATGTATCACAGAGGGAAAAAATTATTTTCCCCGTTGCCGTGTTTCTGATTTCCGCTTTGATTGCGCCAGGTTCAATAGTGCTTATTGGCATGCTTTGCCTTGGCAACCTTTTGAAGGAAAGTTGTGTAACAGAGCGATTGGCGAACACTGCACGCAACGCCATGATCGATACTGTGACGATTATTCTCGGATTTTCAGTGGGCGCAAGCGCGCAGGCACAAACCTTTTTAACATCGCAATCCCTTCTCGTTTTTGCATTGGGCGCCATTTCTTTTGGTATAGCAACGGCAGGCGGCGTGGTTTTTGCAAAATGCATGAATCTTTTTCTAAAGGATAAGATAAACCCTCTCATTGGGGCAGCGGGCGTATCCGCTGTGCCTGACTCAGCACGCGTGGTGCAGATGGTAGGGCAGAAGGAGGACCCGCATAATTTCCTCCTTATGCACGCAATGGCGCCAAATGTTGCAGGTGTGCTTGGGTCGGCGATTGCCGCCGGTATCTTGTGGTCGATATTTGTGAAATAATATTTTTCTGTTGCAAAGATACAAAATGACGAAAAAAGTTCAATTTATGTGTACGGCATTCAGGGACGGGTTTCAATCCGTGTATGGCGCCCGTGTTCTTACCAGGGATTTTCTTCCGGCTTTGGAGGCGGCAAGAGACGCCGGTATTTCCTATTTTGAAGCAGGAGGAGGCGCACGTTTTCAATCTCTGTATTTCTATTGCAATGAAGATGCGTTTGCCATGATGGATACGTTCCGCGAAACCGCCGGCCATGGCGCAGATCTCCAGACTCTGTCCCGGGGCGTCAATGTCGTGGGGCTGGAGTCTCAATCTGGTGAAATTATACGGATGCACGCCCAACTTTTCAAAAAGCACGGTATTACAACAATCAGGAATTTCGATGCGCTCAATGATGTGAGAAATCTTATTTTCAGCGGTAAATGCATTGCTGAGGCGGGGCTGAAACACCAGATATGCATAACAATGATGGAATTGCCGCCCGGATGCACCGGTGCGCACGACCCGGATTTTTATATTAGAATACTGCGTCAGATATTGGACGAGGGAATACCATTTCACTCCTTGTGTTTTAAGGATGCTTCCGGCACAGCCGTGCCGTCAAAGGTGTATGAGACCATAAAACGGGCGCGAAAAATACTTCCGGAAGATATGTTTATTCATTTTCATACGCACGAAACCGCGGGTATTGGCGTGAGCGCCAACAAGGCGGCCCTGGATGGTGGCGCTGATGCTATCGACCTTTCCCTGTCGCCCTGTTCCGGTGGTACATGCCAGACTGATATTTTGGTCATGTGGCATGCCCTGCGTGGGACCGGATATGATCTTGATGTCAATATTGACAAAGTTCGCGAGGCGGAAGAGGTTTTTAAGGAATGTATGAAAGATTATTTTCTTCCCCCTGAGGCAACATCTGTAGAGCCGCTTATTTTATGGAGTCCCATGCCCGGCGGCGCTCTTACGGCAAATACACAAATGCTTCGCGATAACGGCATTATGGATAAATATCCGGAGGTGATCAAATCCATGAGCGAAGTGGTCAAATTGGGCGGATATGGAACCTCAGTGACACCCGTTTCCCAGTTTTACTTCCAACAGGCATTTAACAATGTTCTTTTCGGTCCCTGGCAGAAAATCGCTCCGGGCTACGGCAAAATGGTACTGGGTTATTTCGGGAAAACCCCCGTGCCGCCAGATCCGGAAATTGTGAAAATAGCGGCAGAACAACTTAAA
The DNA here is from genome assembly GCF_900232105.1 of Candidatus Kuenenia stuttgartiensis. Taxonomy (NCBI): domain Bacteria; kingdom Pseudomonadati; phylum Planctomycetota; class Candidatus Brocadiia; order Candidatus Brocadiales; family Candidatus Brocadiaceae; genus Candidatus Kuenenia; species Candidatus Kuenenia stuttgartensis. Next base: position 1,952,122 of record NZ_LT934425.1, on the reverse strand, counting down.
CTGGAACCAACCGTGCGTTCTCCGCTTGAAATAAACGATGAGGATCCAAAAAAGAGTGTTAGACATGTCCGGGAAATACTTAAACAGGAGGGCATTGCAGAGACGGATGAGAATATTTTCATCGTTGCCACATGCACGGATAAGGGGTTGAAATTCCTTAAGGGAAAAGCAGAGATGGGGATTCGCCTGGTGGATAAAAAGGGAGGACAAATCGTTGCCAATGACGAACAGAACCGGCAAGTCAGATCGCAGGAATACCTGCTGACGGTGAACGGAAAAGAGTATTCGGTTACGATTGAAGGAAACAAGGCAAAGGTAAATGGTAAAATCTATCAGGTAGAAATTCACAAAACACCGGAGGCAGTAACGGCTGTAGGCGTAAAGAAAATTAAGGAAGAAGGCCTTGCGGTAAAAGCGCAAATGCCCGGGAAGGTGATTCGGCTCACCTCAAGGATCGGAGATTATCTTCATTCCGGGCAGTCAATTTTAGTTGTTGAGGCAATGAAAATGGAAATACACGTTTCAAGCCCTGCAGAGGGAACAGTAATAGATATAAAGGTAAAAGAATGCGACCAGATTGTCACCGGACAGGTGCTTGCGTTTATAAACTAAAAGGCGGGTTATTCTACTTCTCCCGCCCAAACATCACACAATAAACCATCATCACCGCGAAGGATGATTTGCCCTTTCTCCCCGAATCCCGTCAAGATACCCGACCTTTGTTCCATTCCCTCTCCCAGGGTTATACGCTCTCCTACGAAACAGCAGCGCGCGAGCCATTCGTTACGTATGGCTGGAAATCCGCCGGCTTCCCAACGGTCGATCCACTGAGGCAGCATTTCAAGAATAATATTGAGAACATCCCTGATGAGATGTTTTTTGCCGGTCTCTATGCGAAGAGAAGTTGCGGGTTTTTTCATAGAAGAAACCTGCGGCTCCTGCATATTCACATTGACTCCCACGCCAACAACGATGGCAGCATGCCCGTTCGGGCGTTTCACGCCACTCTCCTCGGAAAGAATTCCACCGATTTTACGACCCCTCACAAGAAGGTCGTTTGGCCACTTCGTTTGTGTCGTGAAACCAAAGGTATCCAGGGCGGAAGCGATTCCCAGTGAAATTGCCATGGAGAGTGAAGCAAGCCCCGAAAGGTCATGCCGGGTAGACAAAAGAAAGGAAAAGGTGAGATCTTCTCCAGGTTGTGAAAGCCAATGATGATTGCTTCGACCATGACCGGCTGTTTGCTCAAGGGCAGCCAATACAAATCCTGTGGGAATATCTTTTTCATTTTTAAGCCAGCGCAGAAGGACGGTGTTGGTAGATGATAATTTGTCGTGCCATTCAGGTTCCAGAAATTTTATCATGGTTTAGCAAGGGAAAAAATTGTCAACAATGGCAATTACAGGTGAAAATCCGTGCATAATCAAATTATTATAGTATTTGCCAGAGTATCTGCAATATCTATTTTAAAAACCGTGCAACGCATGTTGTGCAGTAAGAAAAATATTCAATTCTCAATGCCCACTAAAAACAAATTATCATTGATATCGCTATGTCTATTATGGCATAATGCGTAATCAGATTTTATATACAGGAATTTACATCTTGCGGGATTAACTCAAGTAGTGCGACTAGTATAACGTTTCATTAAAATATCTACATTGATACCGTCATTGCAAACGACAGCGAAGCAATCTTAAGTTTTTTGGGAACAAGAGATTGCTTTGTCGCTCCACTCCTCGCAAGGACATTTTTTTACGTACACATTTTAACGAAATGATGTACTCGCCGGGTTCAGATTTGCAACCTAATCGCGCAAAGGATATGTACGTGAAAGCCGCCGAAGGGGTAATGTATGAAGGCAAAAATAAAAATATGGCTGGAATGCGGGGATGGCGTTGCATTTGCCGAAGGCAGGAGATTGCTGCTTGAGGCGGTAGACAGGCTTGGTTCTCTTAACGCCGCGGCAAAGGAGATGGGGATGTCATATCGTGCGGCATGGGGGAAAATAAGGGCTACTGAAAAGGTGTTGGGGATTAAATTGTTAAAAGTTACTACGGGGGGAAAGGGCGGCGGTGGCGCGGTACTGACAGAGGACGCGAAAAGGCTGATGATAAATTTTAATACCTATAAAAACAGGCTTAACACTTTAGCGGAAAAGGAATTTAAGCGCATTTTCGGAAAATAACTATGGCCTGCAAACTTAATGGCAAAATAATGAAAATCAATAAGGGCAGGATTCATACCCATATTCAAATCATGTGGAAAGACATCCCTCTGAGCGCCGTTATCACTACAGCCTCTTGCGACGATATGAATATTTTCGAGGGGGATGCTATCAGTGTGCTTATGAAAAGCACAGACCTGATACTGGCAAAGGCATTTCGAGGCATGTTGAGCGCCAGAAATTTTATAACAGGAGTTGTTGTAACCATTCTCCGGGGCGATGTGCTGTCAAAGGTTATTTTTGAATCCCAGGGAGACACGCTCTGCGCAATTGTCACCAATGCTTCATTAGAAGAAATGAATATGCAAACAGGAGAAGAAATAACAGCAATTATCAAATCAACCGAATTGATTTTATTTAAAAACAAAAAGGGCATCTAAATGAACGGAGAAGCACGCAATTGTTAGTTGTCAACCTTCAGAAAAAATGGCATTCCTTTCAACTCGATGCTGCATTTAAAATATCCACGGGGGAGGTCACCGTTTTATTTGGTCCGTCAGGCGCAGGAAAGTCGAGCATATTGCGTTTTGTCTCCGGACTGTCAACGGCGGATAATGGCAGCATTCAAAACGGAAACGACGTCTGGTTTGACAAGCAAAACAATATAAACCTTCCCCCACAATACCGGTCGGTTGGCTTTGTCTTTCAGGATTATGCATTGTTTCCGCACCTGACGGTTGAAAAGAATGTATTATATGGGGCAAAAAAAAGGCATGAGGGGGATAAAGTAAAAGACCTGCTTGCACTTGTCGGGCTTTCCGGTTACGAGCATTATTATCCGTCTCAATTGTCAGGCGGACAAAAACAAAGAGTAGCGCTTATAAGGGCGCTGGCAAGAGAACCCGATATTTTGTTAATGGACGAACCGCTTTCCGCCGTGGATTGGCAGACGCGCAGGCAATTGCAGGATGATCTGAAGCGTATCCTGCGCCAGCTTAAGGTAACAACCCTGTATGTAACACATGATATTCCGGAAACCTATAAAATGGCAGACAACGTTGTTGTGATACATTCCGGCAGTGTAATAAAGCAGGGGACTCCGGAAGAAGTTTTTTTGGGGAAAAGGCTCAGTACGCGGATACAGCTGGCAGGTAAAGTCGTCGGTACCGAACACGATACTATCATGACAATAGTTACTGTTTTGCACGCGGAGCAATATTTTAAAACACTCATCGATACCGAAGAGGTGCAAAGATTAAACTTAAAAATTGGAGATGACGTTATTATTGGGGCAAAGTCTTCAGATGTTGTCTTGTTCAAGCCGCTATAAAAAAGTGTAAATTTTCATTATCGTTATGTCAAATATGATATATCGTATTTCGGAAGCGCCGATGTGATTTATTTTTGCAGTTTTTTTTAGAAAGGAGGGTTTTTGTGTTTGGCAGAAAATTTAAACGTGTACTTTGGCGTTTATTAATAGTATGTAGTGTTTTAGTAGTCAATACGATGCGGCCTTGCATGGCATATGGTGACGAACTGGAGGAATTAAAAGGGCAATTGAAACAAATGGAGGAGGCGTTTTCAATACAGCAAAAAATGTTGAAACAGATGGAAATCATAGCATTGAGCCAGCAGGAGCAAATCAAAGAATTGAAAAGTCGTGTAGAGTCTATAAGTGAAAAACCCGTGGTAATTGCAACAGAAGAAATAAAAGATGAAGTAAAGCATGAGGTTGAGAACTATCTGTCCTCGGATGAGGTGCGCGAGAAATTGGGGATTGGCCTGCCAGACATTCCATTATTGGAGAGGAGCAGGACAGAAGCAGATATATGTGATATATTCTACACGCCTGATGATAGTAGCTATGCACTAAGTATTCGGTCGCACAGCGGCGATTATTCGCTAAACATAGGCGGCAGATTGCAGATGAGGTATCAGTATAATGACAAGGACGGAGATTTCGGGGGTGTAGATACTCAAAATATTGATGTCCGCCGGGCAAGAATCTATATGGGGGGAAACATCTATAGCAAAACGATTAATTATTACTGGGCTATAGATGCGGATAGCTTCGATGTTCAATTAAGGGATTTCTACTTGTACTGGACGCCTTATAAAGAATTGAACGCAAAAATTGGATATTTTAAAGTACCGTTTAACAGAGAAATGGTTGTCTCCTCGCAAAGACTGTTGTTTCAGGATAGAGCCATTGCCAGTGATGCCTTTGGCCAGTACCGTGACTATGGCCTGGATATTTACGGAAGACCGTTTGACGGACACATTGAATACCATGCCGCAGTATTTCAGGGGGCCGGTGATAATCCCTCAAAAAGGATTACAGGAAAAGACGAAAATCTCGATAACGAAATCATGTCCGTGTTGAGCCTGAGATATAATCCGTTTGGAAAATTTAATTACTACGACGGAACGGACATTGGATATTCCAAAACCCTTAAAGCTACTTTTGGATCATCCGTAGCCTTTAATGGAAAGAAGAGGGATGTAAAACGCGATGATACGGATATAATAGTAGGTGTGATTGATTTCGGCTTAAGGTATAAGGGCATTGCATGGGATAGCGAATACTATATGATGACAGAAAATCCTGAGTCTGATGGCGGCGGGGATTCCGTGGGGTCAGACGGATTTTTTACACAGGCCGGTTATTTTGTTATACCAAAAAAACTTGAGATAGCGGCACGCTATTCCATGGTTGACCCGGATGATGATGTATCAAACGATATTCAAAGGGAGTATACAGCGGGAATAAATTATTATTTCCGTGGTCATCGGTCAAAAATACAGGCCGATTTTGGCACTTTTATCACTGAGCAAGGCGACGAACAGGATAAAAGAGAAAACAAGTACAGATTACAGTACGAAATTGCATTTTAGTATAAGGGCGATTACGTTTTAGTGTAATAGAACAAAATTTATTAACCTCATTTAATAATATAACAAGGAGTTAACTTATGGTATCCAGACTATTTCTTGCCGGTGCCGTTTTTTCTGTGGCAATATTTTTCGTAGCAACAGAAGTTCTGTCTGAAAACGGTGAACGGCTTCTGCTTTTCGTAGGCGCTGCAAGCAAGCCGCCGACCGAGGAGGCGGTGAAGCTGTTTGAAAAAAAGACGGGTGTTAGGGTAGAGGTAGTATTTGGTGGTTCGGGATATATTCTCTCGCAGATGATATTGGCAAAGAAAGGAGATATTTATTTCCCGGGTTCATCAGACTATATGGAAAAGGCAAAAAGGGAAGGCTATGTATATCCTGAAACTGAAAGGATTGTTGTGTATCTTGTCCCTGCAATAAATGTGCAAAAAGGCAACCCGAAGCATATTAAAGGCCTGGAAGATTTGGCGCATCCCGGTATTAAAGTAGCCATAGCAAATCCGGAGGGTGTGTGTGTCGGAGCGTATGCAGTGGAAATAATTGAAAAGAATTTCACAAAAAAGCAGAAAAAAGATTTTAAAAAAAACATTGTAAATTATACGGAGAGTTGCGCAAAAACACTGACGGTTGTCTCTTTAAAACAGGTGGATGCGGTAATAGGGTGGAGTGTTTTTCAGCACTGGAACCCGGAGACAGTTGAAACAATTCCCCTAAAGAGCGATGAAGTTGTGCGTGTGGGTTATATACCTATCGCGGTCTCCACCTTTACTAAAAACAAAGTGCTTGCTGAGCAGTTTGTTGATTTCATCCTTTCTGAAGAAGTACGATCAATATTCAAAGAGTATCAATATTTTTCATCGGAACAGGAAGCCTTTGCATGGATAGGTCAAAAGCCTGTTGGCGGCGAATATGCCGTTCCGGCAGAATGGACGACCGGGAAATGAGATTTAAAAGACTTTGTATAATGTTTGCTTTCTGCTCGTTTTTCCTCTATGCCGGGCTTATTGTATCACTTGCCTACTTTTTCAGGGGATCCCTTTTTGCAGAGACGCTTTTTAATGAGAGAACTTTTTATTCCATTCGCCTCAGCGTGTCAGCGGCTACCATCGCGACATTAATTTCTTTGTTCATTGCCATCCCCTCCGCCTATGCATTGTCGCGGTGTCATTTTCCCGGAAAAGGCATTATAGATACGATGCTCGAACTTCCAATGATTGTTTCTCCTGCTGCGCTGGGCGCCATGCTTCTCATTTTTTTCAGCAACCCTGCCGGAAGCTGGCTGCAGCAACACGGAGTGCAGTTCGTGTTTGCCTTCCCGGGGATTATCCTTGCCCAATTTATCACTACTGCCGGAATTGCAACGCGGCTAATAAAGGCTGCGATGGACGAAATACCCGGCAAGTACGAGGATGTTGCCAGTTCGCTTGGCGCATCGCCGCTAAAATCATTTTTAACGGTCACGCTTCCCCTGAGCAAACGTGGCATTATTGCCGGCGCTATTTTAACATGGGCAAAGGCGCTTGGAGAATTTGGTGCAACTATCACCATTGCAGGCTCAATGGCAATGAAAACAGAAACGATTCCTATAGCAATATTTATGAGTCTTTCCAATGCAGATATCGAAAGAACCGTAATTCTCATTTTTATCCTTATTGGAACAGGTATCGGGGTGTTGTACGGCACAAGGCTGTTGTTAAGAAAGATGCCCTATGATTGGAAATAGTATATTTTCTGTAACTATTCAGCGTAAACGATACACGGCTAGTTCCCAAACCTTGTACTGAACATAGTGAAGTATCTGTTTGGGAACGAGCGTTTTTTTTCATAGAACTAAAGTGTTACCTTTTTTCGATGATTTTAAATTTTTTCAAATTGTTCTTTTGGCGCCCCACATTCCGGACAGACCCAATCATCAGGTAGATTATGAAAACGGGTGGCAGGAGTAATTTCATAGTCAGGATCGCCAGATTTTGGGTCATAGACATATCCACAAGCAAAGCATCTGTACTACTCCATAGTTATTCCTCCAATCCAATCCAGGCGGCCATGCCCCTCATATTGGCCTATTCCAGATGCATTTTATCGCTGAGTAGTTGTCATGCCTTACGAAGAATCGTTCGCATCTTTTGCAATAAAGATAGCGCCTTTTTAATCTCACACGCCAAACTCTGTTTTTACAATGTCTGCGTGGCAGAGAGGATTGTTATCTCCATAGCTGCCCTTACCCAGGAGAATCGCTTTTTTACGATGTCAAATTGTCCGCCAGATTTTATGAAGGTCGCCGTGCCTTTGATCAGGAACCCAGCACCTGGACCGCGGAATCCCTGTACCTCTCGGCTTCCAAGGGTTAAAAGAATATTGTTATTTTTCTCCACATTGGCCTCTGTCCGTATCATGCCGCCAACCGGGATCAACAGATGTTCATCTCGGGTGACATCTATGTAGCTATTCCAGGTATTTACCACATGCGGACCATCGCCGCCCATGGTCACTATTGCGACTACACCCTCACATTTAAGAATCTGCATCATTTTGTCTGGGATCATCTGTAAAACCTCCTCATTTTTAAGTATCTTATCACAATCGCATTTCCTTGTGCCTGACGCTCCGGCTCATCAACGGCATCCTGTCCGCTGGAACCGGCCGGTCGTTAATGTGCGTCGTTTTGCTACTTCCACAGCCGGAGTTCTATAATAAGTCCATCCTGGTCTCTTATTTCTCCACGGAACGAATTGCCCAGGTCTATTGGCTCCTGGGCGATGGCTATCCCTTTGCCCTTCAGATAATCCATCGCCGTTGCCATATCGTCCACCTCAATGGCAATGCCCCTATATCCTATCTCCCAGGGATTTCCGGATTTTGGCCTGAGATCATCTACGGGGAGAATCTCAATGACCGTATCGCCAAGTTCAATATAAACAATCTCTTTCATGGGCGGTATTTTCATTTCCTTACGACTCCTGATGCTAAAGCCAAGAACGTCTACATAGAAGTCAATGGTCTTTTCCGCATTCCTTTGGTACAATTTCTACATGATCGACTCTCTTGAACATCGTACTATCTCCTTCTGTCTTGGGGGGTGTCAAGAAGCAGAAAAAGCACGTTTTGTTCGAAGCAGTATCCACCGCGGCGGTCGTGAATCAATTTTTTTTGGAGCGAAGCGGGTTCCAGCAGGATGGGCCAGCTCAGCAGCACGTCGAGGTTCTCGAACGGGATTGCGGCGACGTGATGGGCAACGATGGCATGAAGCAAGGCGAGCGTCGGTTTTCGCGGCCCGGCGTAACGGATGCGAGCGAAATAAGCGTCGAGATCGATTTCGGTTGGGGGCATAGACATCGCAACCGTACAGCCCGCCTCTTTCCAGACGTGTACTCCACCTTCTAGGACATTCACATTCGTGAAGCCTTCGTTCTGATACTTACTCGCCTGGCCATTTGCTGTTTCGTCATGTGGGCAGGCACAGTAAAAGATGATCGGCTGGCCCTTCCGCAACGACTCCTTTCGCGACAAAAAGTCGTGCAGCGAGATCGCACCCTCCAGGTGGTGCTGCTGGAATTCTTCGTCTCCTTCGTAAGCGCAAACGAGCAGTGTTTCCGGATCCGCCAATAACTCAAACGCCCTGCGTGCATCAATCTTCGCTAAAATAGTCATCATTATTCCTCCTGTGAAATATCACCGCTTATCTCAATATTAGGCAAAAAGCCGGTCAACAGACCGATCAGCGGTAAATAGGAACAAACGTGAAAGACGTAAGAAATACTGGTTAGATCGGCCAACTTCCCCAAAATGGCTGAACCGATGCCCGCCATGCCGAAGGCCAGACCGAAAAACAGTCCCGCAACCATTCCGATCTTTCCCGGCAGCAAATTCTGCGCATAAACCAGGATGGCAGAAAACGCCGACGCCAAAATGACGCCTATCGGCACAGTAAGAATTGAAGTCCACATCAGATTCGCGTAAGGCAGAGCAATCGTGAACGGAGACACGCCAAGAATAGAAATCCAGATCACGTATTTACGCCCGAACCGATCACCCAACGGCCCGCCGATAAATGTTCCCGCCGCGACTGCAAACAGAAACAAGAACAGATGAACCTGTGCGCTGGCCACTGAGACGTGAAATGTGTGGATCAGATAAAACGTGTAATAACTCGTGAGGCTGGTCAAATAAAAATATTTTGAAAAAATCAGAGCAATTAGGATAAACAGAGACATCGCGATTTTTGTTGAACTCAACGAAGCATTTCGAAGCGGGTGTTTTGTTGCGCCGACGATCCTGTGATGATGAGTTTGATACCATTGTCCGACTTTGTATAGGACTGCGATTCCCACAATTGCCGCAAGTGAAAACCAAAGTATATTGCGCTGTCCATGTCCCGCAATAATCAACGCGGCGCATAACGGGCCGATCGCACTTCCCGCATTTCCTCCGACTTGAAAAAGCGATTGGGCAAATCCGTGCCGGCCACCCGATGCCATGTAAGCGATGCGCGAAGATTCGGGATGGAAGATCGACGAACCCAAACCAACCAGTCCGACTGAAAAAAGCAACCAGGGAAAACCAGAGGCGAACGCAAGGCAGATCAACCCAAACAACGTGAACGACATTCCTATGGCCAGTGAGAAGGGTTTCGGATTTCGATCTGTGTAAAACCCGACCACTGGCTGCAATAACGAAGCGGTCATTTGAAAAGTGAGTGTAATCAATCCGACTTGCGCGAAAGTCAAATGAAACGATTCCTTGACGATGGGGTAAATGGCCGGAATCAACGATTGAATCGTATCGTTCAACAAATGCGAAAAACCGATGGCAATCAGAATTGGGAACACCGTTCGAGCGGAGTGCTCTATGGTTGCGGAAGGCGTTTCGAGCTGCATCTAATTTATTGCTCCTTATGTTTACAATGTCTGCGTAACGGAGAGTATCGTTATCTCCATTGCCGCTTTTGCCCAAGAAAGACGCTTCTTTACGATGGCAAATCGCTCGCCGGTTTTCACGAAGGTCCCGTGCCTTTGACCAGGAACCCGGTACCGAAGACAGCAATGTGTAAACGGGCTTATATTCTTAAAGTGCTTTACTGTCTAAGTAAAAGCAACTATGATAAAGCCGGTTTTCGTCCGTCTAAACTCATGCCACCTGGCCCGTTTATCGCAATGGCAATGAGTGCGCCCAAAATGGCCATGTTTTTCATAAACATGATTAACTGCGTCTGATCACTGAAATTGTTATGAAAAATCAACGTTACAGGAATTAAAAATACAATCAATCCAAGTGCGCCTAATCTTGCTTTGTATCCGATCAGCACTGAAATCCCTCCTGCCAGTTCAAAAATAATTGCCATTACCAGAAAAAATCTCACTGCGGGCATTCCAGTTGATTTCATGTAACCCATAGTTGATGTCGGATCAAAGATTTTTCCCAATCCAGCAAATATGAAAATCGCCGATATTAATAAACGTGATAATAAAGAGCCATACTTTTGCATTTTTATCCCTCCTGATGCGTTAATGTTATTTGTTTAAGCCTGTGATATTATAGAATTTGACCAGCTAGATTTTTACCTTAGTTTCTTGCTCTTGAGTGAAAGTTCCAGTTGGGGGACGGCAGTTGTGAAAAGAAATTGAGTAGGCTGGTATCAAGAAAATAATCGCTGGATTGGTAATAGTTTTTAGTATAAAGTCCTCCATAGCTCTTACCCTCCAACAGGGAGCAAAAGATACCCGTCTAGGGTGACGTCTATGTAGCTATTCCAGGTATTTACCACATGCGGACCGTCGCCGCCCATGGTCACTATTGCGACTATACCCTCACATTTAAGAAGCTGCATCATCTTGTCTGAGATCATCTGTAAAACCTCCTCATGTTTTTAGTCTCTTATCACAATCGCATTTCCTTGGTAACTATTCAGCGTAAACGATACACGGCTCGTTCCCAAACCTTGTACAGAACATAGTGAAGTATCTGTTTGGGAATGCGCATTTGTTCGAGAAACTCCGGTTTCTCGCCTGTTTGCTGATAGATAGGGGATAAAATCACAGGGTTAAGACAGTTTGTAATTTATCAAATCAGACCCTCACTGGAAACAAAATTTCCAGTGCAATTGCGTTCTGATCTCCGGTAGTTTAATAAATTACGCTGAATAGTTACTTTACTTGTGCCTAACGCTCCGGCTCATCAACGACATCCTGTCCGCTGAAACCGTCCGGTCGTTAATGGGCGTCGTTCTGCTACTTCCACTGCCGGAGTTCTATAATAAGCCCATCCGGGTCTCTTATCTCTCCACGGAACGAATTGCCCAGGTCTACTGGCTCTTGGGCTATGGCTATCCCTTTGCCCTTCAGATAATCCACCGTCATTGCCATATCGTCCACCTCGAGGGCAATGCCTCTGTATCCTACCTCCCAGGGGTTATTGGATTTCGGCTTGGGATCGTCCACGGAGATGATTTCAAGCACCGTATCGCCAAGTTCAATATAAACAATCTCTTTCATGGGCGGCATTTTCATTTCCTTACGACTCCTGATTCTAAAGCCAAGAATGTCTACATAGAAGTCTATGGTCTTTTCCGCATTCCCTGGTACAATTTCCACATGGTCGACTCTCTTGAACATCATTCTAACTCCTTTTTTGCGACAGGAGACCCCGTCACACAAGTTTATGTCAGGATCTCAACTGTTCGTGACCATCGCCTGACTTTCAATGGCCTTTCACTTAATTATTTGTAACACTTTAGTTCTTTGAAAAATTAACAAGCGATATTATAAGTTAAGCCGGAAGTGGTTTTTGTTAAAAGAGCTTTTTTGGCGTATGCCAGAAGGTTTTCCACGGGGTTGTCTCCTTGCAATTCTGCAGAGCGAAGCAACGTCATAAGGATAGCCTGGGTATTGGCGCCCTGAACAGAACGATTCTGTTGTGATACCTTTCGGGTCAATACTGGCTTTCGCATCTGTTGCTCGGCATGATTATTATAGGGACTCACACCTTCATGTTCCAGGAACGTAAAGAGTTCCTGTTTATGGCGCTTCAGGCGTTTGGTCAATCTTTGTACGTCTTTATCCTGACAAGGCGTTGCCAAAAACTGTTCAAGCCTGCGATACAATCTTTTTTTTAGCCGAAGAAAGCATACCAGGCTTATCTGGTTCTTTTTCTCTGATAACCGGATGGCATCCTTGAGCAACCGGGAGAGTTTTTTCCGGAAAGCTTTCCATGCGGCAGAATGGTTGTGGGCATCTACTTTCACGAGTTCCGTGAACAGATGATAGAAACACCGCTGCTTTGCCAGTGCGCTTATCTTGTTGTAAGCGCCCAGAAAGTCACAGATCAGGATACCACCAAATAGAATGCCCAAGAGTTTTTTTATGACAGGAGACCCCCGACTTGGTGTTATGAGATAGTAGCAGAGTTTTTGTGTTGTAAAACACCATAGCCAATGGGTTTTTCCATTCAACCTCCATCCGGTTTCATCTGCATGTAAGACAGCGCTTGCGGAGACTTTTTGGCCAATCTCGTTATACTGTGGCTCCAGGAGTGTTGCAAGGGATTTCCATGCCTGGGTTAGACCGCCGGCGCTTATTTGAAGGTTGAAAAATACGGAAAGCATCTTTACGATGTTGTTTACACTGATACCGATTAAGTAGTGAAGCCATGCGGTAAAGACAACAAGGCGCAATCCTAGTCGGGCGCCATGCAACGCATCTGTGACCTTGGGTTGAACTATCTTTTTGCAACAAGCACACCAGTAACCATGAACTGTATGTTCCGTCACAACAGGGTCAAGGCGTGGAATATCTTCGATGTATCGCTTATAAGTTCTTACCGGTTTTTGTAATGGCTGGTGGCAATCAGGGCAACTCTCCATGGAATGCGTTTGATAGGCAGTTACTGTTTCAGGTCGTTTCCGGCAAACTCCCTTATGTCCCTTTTTCCTGCCACAAGGCCGTTTTCTCTTTTTCTTTGTGGGCTTTAGATAGGGCGGTATCGAACCGGAAGGGGTAGTCGGACCCGGTTTATCGCAAAGCCGGTCATATTTTTCTGCTTTCTCCGCCAGTATCAGGATGGCTTGAATCGCATCCTCTCTGTCCATCTCCAAAATAGCTATGGCTTCATCCCTGGTCACAGTCAAGAAACCTCCGAAAGTTTTTTTGAAGAGGGTAGAGGTAGAGATCCTTAGGTTGGCCATGATACAGATAGCGATTGCCCCGTTTTGCGCTCCCTTTGGTTTTGCCAGCACGAATCCAATTGGCCGCCTGATAGCAGGTACCCTTAAACCGCGCGGTATCAACAAAGGTTTCGGCTAAATAAACGGGATGGCCGTAAACGGTATTCCAGTCATCTGACAGACGTCTGAGGGCAAGTGACAATACCTTGGATGCAAGGTGTTTGATCTTAACCCATGGTAGAATGAGAAATCGTACGTTATTTGCAATCAAATGTAAGTGTGTACGTTTAGTCGTCTCATCCCATTCAATGAAACGATCACGGTCTTTGACTTTCCATGCGGCGCTTGCCCACCCCAGGCAGGCAACAACCTGATTGCCTATACGTACGATGTGTCTGAGGTGTTCGCCAACAAGCCGGGGATTGCCGAGGTAGTGATAGTGTTGGAAGAGATACTCCCAGAGATATCTTTCCTGAGGGTCTTTTACCACATGGATTGTCAGGTTTTCATACTCTGTGATTTTACCTTCTAGTGGTCTCCTGACGAAAAGGGGTGTCTGGACAAAGACCTTGGGTTTCAGATTGTTTTTGGCCCGTATACGTGGAGGAAGCGTTATCAATCCCTGTTCTTCTAATCTCAAAAGGAGGTCTCGTGCTGCGTATTCTTTATGTTTGCCATTGGGCTGCACCCAGTTCCAATGCTTGCATAGTTCGCAGGAAATATAAGTCCGACCTCTGAGAAAATGCTGCTCGATGAGCGCCTTTATAAAGGCGATATCGTCCGCATGCAGTTTTCGTGAACGGTATTGGAATATGATAGGCTTCATAAACTGTTTCCCTTTATTGAAGCCTTTTATACCACAAAGGAAAAACAGACGCCAGCTTTTTTTACCTTTTTTCGCTATTAATTTTTCAAAGAACTAAAGTGTTACAATTATTTTGATTGCCGTAGAACCTAAGGCAATTCATAATGGGAAGAATAATTATACTCAAGGAGTTCACAAAATGTGATTACAAAAATGCTATAACTATTTATGTTTACAGATTATGTTTACAGAGGTTAAATCTAATTTTAGAAATCCCTATTTGTGAACTCTTACAGTATATATCTGCCGGTAGCAGTTGTTTGCCTATGATAACTTTTGTCACGGCACCACCGCCATTTCCCTCAAAAGATTTTCCATCATCCGAACGTGTTTCTGGACGAGCAATGCCATATCTTTATCCAAGGGAGGAAGGATTTGATAGAGAAGTTCAACAACTGTCACCTTAATACTTTCATTATTATGAAAGCAAATTTGTTAATATGTTATCCAGTTTCTACTCTCTTTTCTTAAGAGAAAGATGTGTTTTTCCTGAATTGCTGTTTTAAGAAGACTTCCCAAAAAACCAACAAAGGTAATTTTCTTCAGTAAGGGGAGTGCGAACCATCCAACGGCAAGATGTCTTCCCAGGCTGACGACTTCACCCAGAACTTTTGGGTGATATGGTTTTCTCATGCCCCTAAAAATATCCGCGTAGACATTGTATGCTACCAATCGTCCTTGCTGTAATGCAAACTGGGCAGCAGCGGGAACAGGTTGTTTTGAGTAGGGATTTATTGCAAGGGCATTATCACCAATGGCATAAATGAAAGGATAACCTTCTACCTGAAGAAACTCATCAACAACAATACGTCCTGATTGTCCGATTTTCATTCCACTTTCTCCAATGAGTTCATGAATACGAGTGCCTCCCGTCCAAATCACCGTTTTCGTTTTCACCACTTCACCCGATGAAAGAGTTGTAGTGTCTGATGTCCGACTAATGATTTTTGTTCTTGTTATGATTTTTACACCTTTCTCAAGGAGTTTTTTATGAATACGTGTCGCAAAGGATGCCTCCATTCTTGGCACTATGTGGTCACCAGATTCTACGATGATAATTTCAACCTCATTAGAATTCACGTGACAGTTATGGGTGCAATGAACAGTATAGTCGGCAAGTTCAGCGGCAAATTCTATCCCCGATAAACCACCACCGCCAATGACAAACCGAAGCATATCTCTTCGTAGTTCCTCGTTCGGTTCTGATGCCGCACGTGCACATAGTTTATCAATATGTGCATAGATTTGTTGGGCGTCTCTCAATGTCTGAAGCGAGAAAGAATTTTCCTGTAATCCAGGGATGTTATGGAAATTTACCTGACTTCCAAGTGCAATTACCAAGTAATGAAAGGGTAAAGCCCCGCCTTCCATGTAAACGATATGTTCTTTCGCATCAATCCTGGTTACTTCTCCAAGATGAAAGATAATGTTTCTCCCTTGTATAATGCGATTAATAGGAATAGATACCTCCCTTTTTCGCACGGCGGCCTCGTGTAATTGTGTCTTGAGCGTATGATAGGGATTTCTATCTATAAGGTGTATTTGATATTCGGGGTGCTTACGGAACAACCTTGCTAATCGCAATACAGACGTAATTCCTCCGTAGCCTGCTCCCACGACAACGATATTTTTTTTGGATTCCATGACTGATACCTTCGAATAAATCTAAAATTATTCCGGTGGATTCGGCCTATCGGCCTTAATCCACCCTTGCCCATTATACAGTATCACTGGGCAATGAAATTAAGACCTTATCATAGTCAGCAGCATCTTAAATTTTTTTATTGCTTTCAGCGCATGTGGTTGGTTGGCTGGCATGATAACAATTTCGCCCTCTTTCAGGCGAAGGGGATTGCCAGATATAACAATTTCCACTTCACCCTCAAGAAGATAAACTAAGGCATCGAATGGCGCGGTATGTTCACTCAACCCCTGCCCTTCATCAAAGGCGAACACCGTTATAGTTCCTGTCTTTTTAGTCATGATCTCCCGGCTCACCACTGAGCAATCCTGGTAATTTATCAAATCAATTAATCGTGCAGGTTTAGATCCAAGTGTTGTGATATGAGCATGTTTCTTATCCTGATCCATACGTCTGTTTCCTTGTGAATCCGTTATTATAGTAACTGATAAATACGCCAAAACCTTGCTTTGAGAAAAACAAAGGAAATACCCTTTTTACTCATTCAATCAAAAATTTCAAATTTGTTCAAACTGTTCCTTTGGAGCGCCACACAGAGGACAGACCCAATCATCAGGTAAATTCTGAAAGCTTGTGCCAGGATTAATTCCATGGTCAGGATCACCAAATTTAGGGTCGTAGATATATCCACAAATTATACATTTGTATCTTTCCATTGTTTTACATTCTCCTTATGCATTCTTCGTAAAGTAATCAAAACGACGATGGTATATCATTGATTCGATTTAAAAATTTCTGCATAATCAAACTCCCTTAGTCGCACTTAATAAGCACTATGCCGAATTGCAGCACGGCGGGTTACTGCCAGATCGTAGGTGCGTGCAATACCGGTATTGCGCAGCAAACCTATGGTGTGCATCATATCACTACCGTCACTCTGTATGTGATCAATATCTTGCACGGTGATAATGCCAGTCAATTCACCATCGTCATTGAGCACTGGTAAGCCGTGATATCGTTTACGCATAAGTAAATCGATTGCCACTGTCAACGAATCAGATTCCCGCAAAGTGTCGATCTCCGTCTCCATGACATTGTCAACCGTAATTGTTTCCAAAACGTCAACGTCACGCCATCGTTGCAGACGTATACCCTTGAACGTCAATCCCAAGGTATATACTGAATCGTGCTGACGTTTACCGCAGCTATCAACGGCAGAATGATCCGATAACCATGAGTCATTTCAAATAGTAACATGAACGAGGCAATCGGTGCACGTATTGTGCCTGCAAGGACGGCCGCCACCCGACCATCACAATGGCAGGTGGTGAAATGTTGAGAGAATGAAAAACCTGTTTAGCAACGAGTCCATAAGCAGCCCCAAGTGAAGCACCGGAAAAAAGGGCAGGCGCAAACACACCGCCGTGGAAACCACCACAGATACAAATCGGCGTTAGCACCAGTCTGGATAATGCCAGCGAAAGCAGGAGAGTAACCGAAAGCGGTTTGCCGTCTAAGATATTTCCAGTTGTTGCATAACCTGTGCTAAGCACCTGCGGTAGATAAATTCCAACGAGGCTAACGGCGAGACCGGCAGCAACTGGTTTAAACCAGCGCGGGGCATTCCATGTATCAAAGATATCCCGCGTGAAATGATGCAAGCGAATATAGAATGCAGCACTAAGCCCGGAGAGCACTCCTAACACAAAATAGAGCGACTATTCACATGCTGAGTTAATTGTATATGCAGGGATGTGAAACGCAGGAGGAGCCCCTGATACGACCAGAGTAAACACAGACGCGGCCACGGCTGCCGCCAATGCAACGATGCCAAAGGCGTTTACGTTCAGGTTCTCCTAAATAATCTCCAACGCTAAAAATATACCGGTAATAGGCGCGTTGAAGGCAGCGGCAATTCCACCCGCAACACCCGATTGTATTAATTTTTCATTGGTCATAATTCGATTATAGCAAATTTATTTACGGTGTTTGTTGGACAAAATTAGAATGTATTTCGAGCAGAATACAGTTCGTCAGTATAGCCTGGGAAATAATCCTGCTTTATACGATCTGCCGCAATACCCATTCTTTTTAAGATGCCACCCAGGCTCTCCACCATCGGCGTGGGACCCGAAACATAAAAGACTGGTGTTTGTATATCCGGCACCAGTTTTTTAAATGTGTTTTCGTCTATACGCTCGGGAGCGATGACATAATGCATGACAAGGTTTGGATTATTTTTTGCGAATTTCTCCAACCCCTCTTTATATGGGATGTTGTGATCGCGGTTGGCATACAATAACGTTGCGTGTAGTTTTAGATCTACGTGATCCGCTTCTTTAAGTATGGAGTGGAATGGTGTGATGCCGATACCGCCTGCGATGAAGACATACTCCTGCGTCGGATCGTCCACGATGAAATCGCCGTCTATGTCGGATATTTCTATCGACTCGCCTACCTGTAAAGCGTTAAGTGCAGCCTTGAAGCTGCTCCCTTTTTCGCTAGTTAGCCTTGTCGTAATCATTATCTCTTTCTCAAACGGAGCCGAGGCTACCGTAAACCACCGATCTGAGCCACGATTATCTGTCGGCTCGTGATGGAGTACATAGTGGAGAAACTGTCCGGCTTTCCAGGTGAGAGGTTCTGTGGGACTGAAGACAAACGATTCGACATCCGGAGCTTCCGTTTTTCTACGAATAAGGTTTAGTTTCATATGTGGTTAATTATATCAATTCAGCGGTTTCTTGTAAACGTAATTTGCGGCTACAACTTAAAAAATTCCATATATCAAAACGGATTCTTTCCAATTTTGTGAATTGGACATATTCCTTTTTTATATTTCCCTGTAAAAAGAAGAATCACCAAAGTAAGGGGTGCGTTGACCGCTTGCAATAAAATAAAGACGATGTCGCGGATCATAATCATAACTGCGTGAATCAAAAGAAGTAAGGCGACCAAAAACCAGAGCGCATACGTCCGACGACTGATGCCAGTGGAACAGTGCTCTTTGATTGAATGCTTGATTTACGGCACATATACCCATATAACTAAACCACTACCAATGAACCCAGTATCATAGACTTTGGATAGTTCGCTTAATCTCTTGCAATTCCCGGACTCTAATAAGGGCTTCGCCGCGTAAAGGGAAATGCATGACAAAGACTTTTGACGCGCCTATATTTTCTTGCCAGCCAAAAGAGAAATCCTTTGATCCGGCGTACTTTTCATAAGTGACTTTGCCGATGAAGCAGACCACCTTCGGCATCTCGGCTTTTATAATACGAGAAATCTTTTTACGTCCGGGCAACTCCTCGTGCTTCTTAATCCCTGTTATATCTCGTGTCGGTCTATCAATAATGTTCACGAATCCAAGCTCATATACCGTATTAAATTTTTCTTTGTAGACACGCTCCAGTGTCTTGTCGTCACGTAATTCTTCTCTTTTCTCCTTAATGAGACCGGCTTCCGAGAGGAGGTACCAAAAGAGCTTATTGTTGGAAAACGGCACGCGACGATTGAACGATCCGGGATGGGGATTAATACCCACGAAAAGTATTACCGGCTTCTTGTATCTATAGCGAATCATGTTTTAGGTCCGGGATATATGAGTTGCCCTTTCTTTACTTTCAAAAAAGGGGTCAGGCGGTGCTTTGTGGCGGAGGTGCGACTCATGATGTCTTTCACTGTCCACCCTCTTTTCGTGAGTGCGTCGGCAATGAGCGAGCGGTGACATCGCCACGGCACGGCTTCGGCACACATGATAGTTGTTTCTCTCAAACTAGCGATCTTTATAAGGCTTTCCAAACCTTCTGAAAATTCAGGCGTTGCCATGTAATCGGCGAATCCTCTAAATGAGGCGTTGCGCCAACCGAGATTTAACGAATCTTTTGTTGTGTGGCGCAATCCACCAAGCTTCTTTAGATGCTTGTAACGGATATGCACCTTCCGCAATGATTGCTTGAGATCCTCTTCATTAAATTGTGGGTTATGGCGAGATTTCGGTATTGTCCTCACATCCACCACTACTTTAACGCTGTATATCTGCAACAGTTTTATAAATTCATCTATTTGCCGAGTAGAATGGCCAATGGTAAAGATTACAGGTTTCTTCATAGCGCATTTTTTATATATTTATTTTCCATAAAGTTACTTTAGCAATTCTTCCATAATATGTAATCTTTAGCCCCTGGTCCCGACAAGATAGCTTACACAATAGACGATATCACTCTTCCTTACTACCCCAATGTTATTAAGTTTTAGCATTTTTATTCAATGAGTAGCCTGTCAACGCAAAATGAGGCGGCGAAGCATGTCGGTGAATTCGCTTTCAAGGTGCAGGGCGATTTTAAGTTTTGTTACAGGTTCGGTTGAAAGTTGTTTGCCGGTATCCGGCAGGACAAGGTCAGGTGCAAGTTCTATAAGTGGAACGGTCACAAACGAATAAGTGTAAATTGACGGATCTGGCAGGCGAAGATCGGGATCATTAATTACTGATGTTCCGTACAGAATGAGGTCGAGGTCGATAGTTCGTGGTGCGAATTTATCTACAGAGCGCACGCGGCCAAGGCGTACTTCAATTTTTCGCAGGATATCAAATTTTATTTCGCGCGGTTGATGATCGGTTTTAATTCTGACAACGCCGTTTAGAAAATCAGGTTGCTCAGAGGCACTGACTGCGACGGTCTTGTAAAAATTCGATATGGCGGCAATCGGCATTTGTGTGCAGAGCATAGTTAAGGCTCGGCAAATGTTGTCCTGCGGATCAATATTTGAGCCAACGGCAATAAAGGCATCGACCACAGGCCTAGTATGCAATATTTCAGTCATCGTTGCGCATCCTGAAAATTTCAACACTGACGCTTTTTGCGTATCGCAGTGCACCGGGTTTATCAACTCGTATAGTTACGGCCTTGACGACCGGGTGTGTAAGACAAATCTGCGCGATGCTGTCTGCCAGCCGCTCAACGAGATAGAAACTTGAGCTTTCCACTATTGTGATTACCTGTTTTTTAATTTCTTTGTAGTCAATGGAATCTTTGATGCGGTCGCTTTTACAGGGACGACTCAAATCGGCATAAAGAGTAATGTTGATTAGCACATCCTGTTTTTGCGTGCGTTCCCAGTCGTTTAGGCCGATAACGCATCGAAGCAGCAGATCGGTAATACTAATTTTGTCGAGCTTTTCTCTATCCATAAATCGTATCATCTCAAAATTTCATGGTAAATGCTATTTGTTAGAAAGTAAAGCCCGCATAAAGGCTGGCTTTAGATAAATTAAAAACGGGTTTTTACACTGTTTTTTTTGAGAGATACCATAACTCTTTATCCGTACGTATTGCCAATAAGGTGTCTGCCGCCATCGACATAAATGACCTGGCCGGTGACAAATTCGTTATCGATCAGAAAGCGGACGGCAGTCGTGATCTGGTCGGCACTACCGATGCTATTGAGTGGATTGGCGGATTTAAGCTGCTCAAGATAAGCCCGATCTTTACCGGCCGGCGGCAGTATCAGACCCGGCGCAATAGCGTTGGCGCGGACATTAGGGGCAAATTCTAGCGCCATCATTTTTGTCAGCGCAAAGAGTGCGCGCTTCGCCAGATGATACGCGACGTGCTGACGGTCGTACCCGGTAATACGTGAATCAAGAAAATTAATGATTACCGGCAGCACGGCCGACGCACGATCCTTGTTCAACCGGGCAAACGAACGGGAAAGCAGAAACGGAGCGAAGGCATTGGTCATCATGTTACGCTGGATGTCGTCCATTGAAATTTCAGTAAGGCGGCCGGTTTCAAAAATAGAGGCATTGTTAATTAGCACATCTATCGGACCTGCTATATCCCATACTCGCTTGAGCAGATTTTGCGCCTCAGCAGGGGATTCAAGGTTTGCGGCAATTGTAAAGGTCGTGGTTCCGTTGTCGCGGATTTCTTTGGCCAATTCTTCAGCGGCGGATTGAGACGAGCGATAATGAATGACTACGACGGAGGCTTGATGAGCTAGATTTAGTGCTAATGTCCGGCCGATCCGATTGGCTGCACCGGTGATCAAATATGCTCGTTTTGTGTTTTGCAATGTCGACATCAAAGTCCTCGCGTTATACTATCATTATTTCTTTCCGCATGCCGCCAGAAATTCCGCCCGCAGCGCCGGATCGCCATCATAATTTCCACGCCAAAACGTCGTGCGGCTAATGGAAGAGATTTCTTTAACGCCGCGCATCTCGACGCATAAGTGATGCGCCTCAATGTATACAGCGACGCCGTGAGGAAGAAGAAGTTGGTTGAGGGTGTCGGCGATCTGCTGACCGATTCGTTCCTGTACCTCAAAACGACGCGAAAAAAGATGCACCAGACGCGTGAGTTTGGAAAGACCGATAATATGTTCATGTGAGATATAGCCGACATAGACCACGCCGTAAAACGGCAGGCAGTGATGTTCGCAGAGCGCGAAAAAGCGAATCGGGCCTTCGATTATCTGACTCAGGCGACAATCGGGCCCGCCGCGGCACTCGGTTTCAAACACCTTAACTAATTTAGGATCGCCGTCATAACCCTCAGTCGACTCGATAAGAGCATTGATAAAACGGTGGGGCGTTTCCTTTGTGGCTGCGGTATTCAAATTCAGCCCCAGCGTGGTAAATATCTCGGCGGCATATCCCTCAAATTTACGGATTTGTTCGTCACTGATCTGGCGTTTTTTGACCTTCAAAAAATTATTTTTGTTAGCGATTACATTCTCGTTCATACGCAAAGCCCACTCTTCTTTTTTAGATGATAGATGATAGGAAATTACTTTTTTTCATCAAATGATCAATTTAGAAAAATAAAGAAAAATTGCAAGTTATTTTTCTTTTATCATTCTTTCATAAATTAAATAAACAGGATTTGATCCTGACCCGTCTCTGCAAGAAATGTGGTTAACCCCATACTCTTATCAACCTCATTTACAAGTTCATCCCGCGATATGTTTAACAAGCCCATAGAATTGGTACACACATAAAACTTTGCACCCATTGCCTTAGATTGAGTTAAAAGTTCAGATATTTCCTGAATATGGCCCTTTCTCATATGCGCTTCTAATAGTTTCCTGTGAGTCTGTCCCTCTTCATTAAGCTGGAACACAGACTTTCCTTTTATCAGATATTCTAATGCCCAATAGGTAAAAAAACACCTTACCTCTCTGCCTAATGCCAGGGCTACAAGGACTATGGAAAAACCGTGATAAATGCGGTCGTAAGAACCGCTATGAAATATGATCGCCAAACCTTTCTTATCTGTCTCCATGGTTTATTTCATTTGCCTCTTATGGTTTCTGCCCAATCCAGTAAAGGTACGCCTGCCTTTCTTGCGGCAGCAAGTTTCTCGCTTAAATTATCAACTTCCTTTTTACTCAATCTTTCGGAAAGTATGGACAAACCGTCACAGTTTGAGACGTGGACTAAAAGCTCCCTTGCTGCCGTGGTCGCCTTTTTTGCCTCTTCATCTGTCAGGCTATCCTTCTTTAATAGCTCAGCACAAGAACGGGCAGTAGCTATTAC
The DNA here is from genome assembly GCF_900232105.1 of Candidatus Kuenenia stuttgartiensis. Lineage (NCBI taxonomy): Bacteria > Pseudomonadati > Planctomycetota > Candidatus Brocadiia > Candidatus Brocadiales > Candidatus Brocadiaceae > Candidatus Kuenenia > Candidatus Kuenenia stuttgartensis. The sequence goes on along the minus strand of NZ_LT934425.1, from coordinate 1,928,855 downwards.
GCCATCATGCTCCTTTATTAACTGGTCTACGTGCTCGCCTAATAATACCCGCAGTGCGGGATAAAGAGTTTCTTCCTCATATCGAAAATGTGGGCCGACAGCCACGTTTATTTTGCCAAGTATTTTCCTTGCCGTAACAACATCCTTTGATTGCAAGGCTTCCATTAATTCAAGTAATCCGTCCCTTACCTTTCGGTGGTCTTCTCTAAATTCTACAATTGGATCTAACTTTGTCATCCTTATCATCCCCCTTTTTTAAATTTATTTTATGTGCATTATATAATTGGTTGCCTGTAAATGTAACTTTTCCCCTTTCAACACACAGCCTTCCTGCAAAGGAAACAATCTCTTTCATTCAATAATCTTTGGCGGCATCTTCTTTCTTGAGTCCCCGTGGCCATAGACGATCAATCAATACCCTATCCCAGCACCCTCGTCCGGTTTTTCATAAACACGTTTTATTTCAAATATGGCAAATTTAAGCCTTTATTTCTAAAAATAATCAACCTTGTAAATTTATTTACGTCCTTGAATTAATAAATTCGTTATTTAATCTATCAGTATCTTCTTGTCTTAATTTCCAGCCAATTGCACCCAGGTTTTTTTCAAGATGTTCAACTTTTGTTGATTTCGAAATGACAACAATCCCCTTTTTAGAAATTAGCCAATTTATTGCAATTTGGGCCTGCGTCTTATGATACTTATCAGCTAATTCATCTAAGATTTTGAAACCCGGTTTTGCAAGCTTACCCTTTGCAAGTGGTCTCCATGCGATAATGAAAATATTATTTTCCTGGCAATAGGGAATTATTTCAGATTCCATATTCTCTGTAACTCTGCCTTTGTCTCTTACGAGTAGGTTGTATTCAATTTGATTAGCAACTATTTTGTTTTTGGTATATTTCTGCGCTTCTTTTATTTGGTCAACCGAAAAATTACTTACCCCAATACACCTAACCAGTTTCTGTTCAACTAAAAAATCCATTGCCTTCATGGTTTCCTGTATTGGGATATCCGGATTAGGCGCATGAATCAAATATAAATCAATATAATCCGTATTTAATCTTTGCAGGCTTCCTTTTGCAGAAGCAAGAAGATTGTCATAGCTTAAATGCTCCGGTGAAACTTTCGAGGTGATAAACAGGCTTTTTCTATCTAAACCAACGATTGCTCTTCCAACCAGTTCTTCTGAATGGCCTCACGGCGCTGTCAAAGTTTTCCATAAGCGCATAATATACAAAGATATGTAAAAAAACGTGGACATTCCCCCTAAAATATTTTATATTATAGGGCATGAACCAGCATACAACACCAATCGATAACACACACAACGAACTACTTCATTCAATTACCGTTCGTCCTGTTTCACAAAACGACCAGGCAAATTGGGACACACTGATGCGCCAGCATCATTACCTTGTATTTCGTTCTCTCGTAGGAGAATCAATTCGCTACGTAGCGGAATCACAGGGACAATGGCTTGCCTTGATCGGCTGGGCTGCCGCAGCATTAAAATGTACCGTTCGCGATAAGTGGATTGGATGGCCGCCATTTTTAAAATCGCAACGACTGAAACTCATAGCAAACAACTCACGTTTCCTGATCCTTCCTCAGATACACGTACCAAACCTTGCCTCCCGTATTCTTTCTCTTAACCTTAAGCGCTTATCACAAGACTGGACTAAGGTCTATGGGCATCCAATCTGGTTTGTGGAGACCTTTGTCGATCCTCGTTTTTTTAAAGGCGTCTGCTATAAGGCCGCAGGATGGATTTTTTTAGGACATTCAACCGGTTTTGCCAGATCATCACAAGGCTATCTTCTGCACAATAAGCCAAAGATGGTCTTTGTTCGCTCATTGAAAGCACAAGTCCAAAAACAACTTAACAACCTTAATCTTACCATACAATTAAGAAAGGAGACAAAGCCTATGAAATTATCTTTAAAAGATGCGGAATTTCTTGACGAATTATTGCAGCAAATCCCTGAACATCGCATGCCCAGAGGCGTTCGCCACAGGAAACGTTCTATCCTGGCAATTTCTATCTGTGCTATCATCTGCAATGCCTGGAGCTTTGCCGCCATTGCAGAGTGGGCAAAGCGTTGTCCGCAAAATATGCTCAAACGTCTCTCCTGCCGTTACAATGCAAAAACGAAACGATACGAACCACCGAGTGAACCTACCATCAGGCGTTTCTTACAGCAGGTGGATGCAGAAGCAGTTGATAAAGTCCTCTCGCGTTGGTTTCAATCTGTAGGTGATAAAAGCCTGCCCATTGCGGTTGACGGGAAAACCCTTTGCGGTGCAAGACAGCCTGACGGCAAACAGGTACATTTGCTTGCCGCTTTTCTTCATAAACAGGGTATAGTTCTCGCACAAACTCAGGTAGACCGCAAAACAAACGAAATACCGATGGTTCCGGTATTGTTTGATGATTTAGACATAAAAGACCGTGTCGTTACTTTCGATGCCTTACATGCGCAAAAGGAAACCGCCCGTTATCTGGTAGAAGACAAAAAGGCAGAATATATATTCACGGTGAAAGATAATCAAAAAACCATAAAACAAGCCATCAAGGAACTGAATCTCAGTTCTTTTCCCCCCTCAGCACGAAACAATTGAAAAAGGCCATGGCCGCATTGAAATCCGCAGGATTTGGACCAGCACCGAATTAAACGAATATCTTGATTTCCCCTACGTTAAGCAGGTATTTTGCATTCATAGAATATTTACAAAAGTCAAGACCGGCAAAAAGACCGAGGAAATTGTTTACGGTATTACCAGCCTGACACAACAAAAAGCAAGTCCCAAAACCATTCTTAAGTTTTCCCGCGGACACTGGTCAATAGAAAATGGACTTCATTATGTGCGTGATACCTCCTTCCGTGAAGACCATTCTCAAATACGCACACAAAATGCCCCAAGGGCAATGGCTTCTTTGAAGAACCTTGTGGTTGGGCTGTTTCATTTTCTCAATGTACCAAATATTGCAAAGACGCTCAGAAATTTTGCGGCAAGACCTTTTCTTGCACTTCAAATGCTTCGCTTGTAATGTAGAGAACAAAAAAAAGCCTTTATTTTTTTACTATCTCTTTCGTTACCACAGGGATACTCCCGTTACATTTTGCTTGTTTTGCTCATTTCTGCAGATTTATATGGGAATTCTATCGTTTTTTACTTTCTTCTCCACTTATTGACGGGAGCTTTTGGCACAAATTCTTGATCCGCGTCTTTCGTAGGGTGACTTTGACGTTGCCGTGTGAATGGCCTTGGGCATATGCTTCAGCGTTATCAATGTGTGTTATTCCAAGTTTGATTGCAGTTTTTATTGCAGAAATATTCTCTTTATCATACGTGGTATCTGCTTCATCTCCTCCGCCAATAGTCCATGTTCCAAGACCTATCACTGGTATTTTAATAGTATTCGACAAATTTTTGAATTCCATGTTAGCCTCGCATCAAAATCGGGTTGGAGTGTTTCTCAATGACATCCTTCCATTTCATAAATGTAATAACCGCTTTCTTTAATAGCCTTTTCAATATCCTCTGACGCCTCTTCCATGTGGCAGAAACGACATTCTTTTGTTGTGAGTGGTTGTCCCTCCTGTCCCACTCTTTTTAGATATTCAAGGCCAAATTGAAGAACCTTTTCATGTGTCTGATCATCAGGGACGATAATATCAAAATGCATTGTCAGCCCGTTTTTCTTCACTACGTGTGTGTCATAGACAGATACTTTCATAGATTTCCCCTTTCTTCTTTTAAAATTAAATTAACAGATTTCTGAGAGGCGATCACCAACAAGCATATCTGTGATCCTCATTCCACCAATTATTGTTTTGAGATATACTATATTTACATTTTTATTCATTATAACGATTTTTATAGGTAGCTTTTAATACTTCTGTTTCTTCTTCCGAAAGGCCCTTCATCCACAAGTGTTCTTTTTGTTCCAACAATTTCTCAATTTTTTGTTCGTATTTTATCTTCATATCATCACTCTTTTGGGCAGCGGCCTTAATTACGGCAGGTAAAAACTTCATATAATAGTGTTTTGCCACCTCATACATGCCATGCCAGTGAGTATAATCAGGACCCATCATGCTTGCTCCATGCCGCGCTCTTCTGCCTTCATGGTGCCACAATTCCCAGAAAACCCATTGTACTTCATGTTCAAATGGTGCATTTGGATTTAAGACTTCATCCTCAGCCAGCGCAGTCATCATTGCCTGTGCAGGTTTCGCAAATTTTTCGTTGTAGAGGTTCACAAGACTATCGAATTGGTGGTAAAAATTGTCGACATGAGTATGGTTATGGCAATTTCTACACACGCCCTTCATTTTTTCACGCCGTTCCTGCCATGTTACAATTTTATCAACACGTTTTGAGACGATTTTATTAACCAACGTTTCCTCCTGCACGATTTTTTCAGTCACCTGAACCCTTTCACCAATCTCAGGCAATTTCCGTGTATCGGGATAATCTTCTTTAAAACCATCTTCATATATCACCAAATTTATCTTTGTACTGACGACCGGCCGAAGTGTCCAGCTAATTCGCTCTCCAACATCATGGTTGCTGGCGGTATGCTGTCCTTCCGATGTCATATAGCTGCTGATATGGCAGGTGGTACACGTCGGAGCTGCGGAGTAATCCTTTCCCAACACCCAATCACCTTCTTTATCCAGCGCCATGTGATCAATATTGGCGGTATATGCAATTCCATGCTTTGATTCTCTATAAATTTCCATTTGAGGATGGTCGGGCCCCATGTGGCACTTACCACAATTTTCAGGCGCTCTGGACAATTTTGCCTCAAATGAATGTCTCGAATGGCATGCGTGGCACGAACCTTTTGAACCATCCGGATTTAACCGGCCTATTCCACTGTTTGGCCATGTATCAGGGTCAATTACCGGCTTTCCTCCTTCCCGCAATATTTCACCCGCATCATTACGCATAAATCTTATTATGCTTCCGTGACATTGCAAACAACCGTTAACGGCATCGGCATTATTGTCCGGAAGGCCAATAACCTTCTCTGCAAGCACATTATCAAGGCTATCTAAGATCTCTCCGGCTTTTGCATGATGACTTCTGGAAAACTCTTTATACTCAGTTGCGTGGCAATTTGAGCAGTCTTTGGGAGTAACTAATGTAGAAATCAAAGCTCCCATATGCTGCCAGGCGTCTATTTCTCCTTCATTAGCCTTGTGACAATCAACACACCCTACCGCTTTTTGAGCATGCAGTGATCGCTCCCATTCCATTACCAGAGCAGGCGTCTGGTTTTTATGGCATTCGACGCATATTTTATTCGCAGCGGTTATTACCGGACCTGGCTTTACATCTGGTGGGTATTGCTCTTCAACTTCAACAGCTTTCTTCGGTAAATGTGAAAAGTCCCCGGTCAATGCCTGGTCATCTCTGTGTAACTCATTAGCCTCAGTACATACGACGCTAAAAACTGACAACCCCAGGAATAAAAACATATTAAAAATCTTTAGCAGGTTTGTTTTGTTGCACATGTGTTTAATCCTCTTTTTTGGGAATTAGCTTTTTAAAATATTTAATATTTGACACTTCTTCTCTCTTATCCGGTTGATAGTCTATATATTGTACCCTTCCCTCCAGCACACACCCTTTCTGCAATGGCAGGCATAATTTCTTTAATCTTACACATTCATCTTTTTTTTGATGTGGACAATCCCAACTCATTTCTTTTTCAACACCTCCAAAAGTACTTGTGCATTATTTCGTCCCTCATCTTTGGCAGCATATAGTAAAGTAACCTTTTCCTTTTTCCCCAAATCTATCAATTGTTTCAAGAGGTCGTTTTTATCTTTCAACTCTTTCATATAACGGCTTTCAAACTCCTGCCACCGATCCTCTTTATGAGCAAACCATTTACGGAGCGTATCACTGGGACTGATTTCTTTCATCCAATGGTCGATTTTAGCCTCTTCTTTTTTGAGACCCCGCGGCCATAGGCGATCAATCAATACCCTTATCCCATCGCCTTCATCTGGTTTTTCATAAACCCGTTTTATTTTAAACATGGCAAATTTAAACCTTCCTTCACTTCACACTATAAATAATCCTGTTTAGTTTTACAACAATAACAACCGTTAGCCCGTTCCTGATTTTCAAGATTTCCCCGCCCCTCTGCTTAAATTCTCTTATTCTTCTATTATTATCGCAGTGACAGGACATTCACCTGCCGCCTCTTTACAGGCATCTTCGTCCTCTTTAGGAACAATAGCAACATATGCTACTGCCTTGTCATCTTCCATTTTAAAAACTTCGGGACAGATTTGAGTACATAAAGCGCAACCGATACACATATCTTGATCCACCTTTGCCTTCATAGATTGCCTCCTTTTTTATTCCTCTTTCATTTCGAAAAAACAATTAAATTGGTAACGGTTTAGATTTTTGGAAAAGCAGAAATGCTCGTGCCCAAGCTCCGGCTTGGGAACACAATTGCATTGGAGGCTCTTGCTTCCATTTAGCAATAATTATTTGGTTCAAAAGAGGTCTTCAAATATCATCGGTAACCCGACTTTTGCAATTCGATTCCGGAAATTGCTATTTTCTGGCAGGTATCTCTATGTAACCATTGATTTTAAGTGTTAATTTACCAAAATGGCTTACAGTGTGCAGACCTATTTTGTGCTTCCCCTGAATTGACTGGTTTAGCGGTTTATCTGCCATAGAATTGCGAAGGTCAGGGGTAACATACTGAAAAACCTGCAAGCTGTCATGGGTTCATTCCCTTTTACATTCGAAGCCGGAGCTTCTCAAACAACCCCGTTCTCAAGCCGGAGCTTGGGAACAAGCCGTTTTTTTTCATAACCAAAGTGTTAGTATTGAGAACAAATTCTTTTTTCATGGTTATTGAGTTATAGCCAAATAAATATGATTTTAGAAATTTGGCGATAAAATGGCTTTCTGAAAAATAGATTTATTTGACTAAGCATACTATCAAACACACCCCTAAATCCCCTCTTGATAGAGGGGACTTCTCATCTCCCCTCTAAAAAGAGGGGCCGGGGGGGTGTAAATTTTTCGAAAACCTTATTTGTTTGACTATAATTCAGAAATATCTTGCAAAGTAACGCAGGCCTCTGGCTTGAGTTTCAAATACCAAAAACAGGAAGCTTATGAGACAATAATGATACTGAAAGCGGAACGAAAACAACAACCATTTTTTTTAAAAAGGACTTATTTATGGAAAATAAAAACGTATTACCCGAAAAACCGGGGCGTTATCCGGCAATTCCTGTTTGCGAACACATAGGCAATCGCAGAAAAGATTGTGTTGCTTTAAAACACCACTCTTTTCTGGGTACAAAAGATATCGAGCCGTGCCTGGCAAGCGTTGTACTCCTTTTCGGCAAAAGCAAAGGTATTCGATTCATTTACTGGGTTCAAAGCTAAAATCCGTAAGTTTTTAGTTCAACTTGAAATACTATCTTACCTGATTTGACAGACAGAATTAATGATAATTTCCGGAAGCTGAAACCCGTGGTTTCAACCTGATTGAGCATATACCAGCGTAGGAATTTAGAATTGTGAAATTTTCTTATCCTCCTTATACTATTATTCCGCAGGATCGATGGTAAGATAAAGCGAAATATCGCTTTTCTTTATATGCAGGAGTATTTTTTCATCGGCATCAGCAGAGATCAATGCCCTTATAAATTCAGCGACATTTGAAATTTTATTTCTATTTATTTCCGTAATGATATCACCTTTTTCTATATTATATTTTGCAGCCGCGCTTTCCGGTTGCACATCAATAACCAATACCCCCTCACCCCCGTTTTCATTTTCGGATACGTTTTGTACCATTATGCCAATGTTCTTTTCGGGAGGTATCGTTTCCGGTGACGTAGCAGAATAGAGTACAGTTGGTCGTTCGCCAAGAATCACATTTAGCTCCATTTCTTTGCGGTCTCGTATGATTCTCATCGCAACATGCTTCCCTGCTCCTGTTTGTTCCACCATGAAATTCAGGTGATTTGCGTGCCGCAACTTCGTCCCGTCAAACTCAACAATGATATCACCGCTCCGGAGTCCTGCGGATTCCGCGGGAGAGTTACCCAGTGCCTCCGTCACAATGACTCCTTCTGTAATGTCAACACCAAAAGCCTCCGCCAGTGCAGGGTCAATCTCCTGGATTGTTGCGCCCAGCCACCCCTTATAAAATGGAGATACATCTTCCTGCACCAAAACATCATGCATGTCCTTGTTTTTGGAAATATACGGCTCGGGGGCAACTATTGCCGGAGGAAAATTCTTGCCCTTGTTTAAAACAACGGCAATCATTGCCGCCACAGTTACCATTGCTACACCGCCAAGGACAGCCGTTATGGTTTTGTTTTTTCCTTGCGAGGCTTTCCGGACAGGTTTTTTCCCTTTGCCAAATAATTCATAGTCATATCTCCTTCGCCGGTCATGATTGAGGAGTATATCAACGGCCTCCCGCAAGGTACCTATTCTTCGCAGGGCAAAGTCCCTGAATTTTGGGTTTGAACTCAGGCTTTCCCAAAGAGACACTTTTCTTTTATATGCTTCCAGAATTTCATGCTCTCCGGCAGTTGCGTCTATTTCCAAAAGAGCATAATAGTTTGGGAGCTCAGGTTGTTGAGAAGTGCCGGACTGTCTGACGACAATAATTGGCCTTGAATGAGAAGATGGTTGATGTTGCCTCACCCCCATCTTGTCTGTTTCTGTTGTTATCATATCGGAAGCTGTTGCCTGGCTAAGTCCCAGGGTATCAGCGTAATTAAGAAGTATCTTTTTCCCCTCCTGCGTGAGCGCGTTGTCGCTTGCAACAATATGAATCATTTTTTTAAATTCTTCTCCTGCCTTTTTACCGCTGTCGGTTGAGAGTTGTTTGTCGTATGCTGATTTTTTTGAAGGATTGGTCAATACTACATACGCCTCCTGCAGTTTTCCCATTGCTTCGGCAGAGGCGGGCCCTGTTTCTTTTGTTTTCGTGTTGGCGGGGTTTGTGTTGTATCGTTTGTTCGCTTCGCGCCACCAGTCATATCTTTGCTGAAAAGATTTTGTTATATTTTGGGCGGAATAATTTTCGCCGAACCTTAATCCCAAACGTTCATAGTGGTTTTTAGAAGGGTCGATGGCGCTTTTCCATTCATTGTTGTGGAAATATTTATCAGGATCAAACGACGTAGCCATGGCTTGTTTTTCTGTTTGTTGAAAAGTTCTGTTTTAAATGGACAAACAACCACGAAATCAACCGCATAAACGCAGGGAGGAGCATTCCTGATTTTTTGTAACAGTTTAGATTTTTGAAAAACAAAAATGCTCGTTCCCAAGCTCCGCAGACTGGGTCAAATGAACAATTTTATCCTATTTTACGACAGGCATTCTCCACTTTAATGGTAAAACAGCACTAAATAGGGTCTAAAACAGGCATAATGCGAGGAGTTGCCCCCACTTTTGAGACAACAAAGTTCATTTGACCCAGTCTGTCCGGCTTGGGAACGTAATTGCGTTGGAAGCTCTAGCTTCCATTTAGCCGGTAAGCGAAGCTTCGTGTATTATTCGATTCAAAAGAGGTTTCCAAATATCTTGGGTAACATACTGAAAAGCCTCCAAGCTAACATAATGGGTTCATTCCCTTTTCCATTCGAAGCTGGAGCTTCTCAAACAATCCCGTTCCCAAGCCGGAGCTTGGGAACGAGCGGTTTTTTTCATAGGACTAAAGTATTACAATTCTTTGTAAAAAAACAAAATATGTGAAAATATACAAAAAATCGGGAATGCACCCAACGCAGGGTTAATCTTGCGTAATTTACCATTAACAAAGGAAGCGAGTGGGTTGTCTACCTCAACTTATTGAGAAGTTAGGTGCATCGGTGTTAACTTGTTATTGAGGCTTTTTCAATGTTCATAGTTGCAGCTTTTATTTCCTGGGCAGTCAGACCGCCGGTATGCTCCACTGTTATAACTACCTCTTTTCCTGATGGGAGATGAATACCGTGCACCTCCAGTATTCCAATATCATTGTATTTATAGGCCACCTCGATGGGGCTGCCTTTTGGTGAAGGGGGGATATCCCGTATCGAACCTTGCGCGATCATATTGCAGTCCAGGGGGTCGCATGTATCGTTTTCTCCCATAATTCCGCCTTCCATAATCCGCAGAAGAATGGAAGTCTGGTTGTCGGTGAGTGTTTTAAAAATATCCTTTTTTTCAAACGGCAGGGGAGTAAACCTTGGTATCATTAGAAAATTCCGCTCATTCCCATCTCCGTCCAATGCGATGATGCCCAGATTATGTGAAGCGACTTTTTGCACTTCCACTCCGGCGAGCCTCTTCACCACTTCAACGGGCATATCGCCGCTGGAAATACTTAACATTGCGGCGTGCCAGGCAGCGCCAAGGGCTACGCATTCATCAGGGTTTAGTTCATCGCTGGGCGTTTTTCCGCTTATTTCTGCAATCATATTCCTTATCATGGGCATTCTTGTAGAACCGCCCACCAGGAGAACCGCCCCGACGTCTTGCCACGTCATGTTTGCATCGCTCAGCGCTATTCCGCATAATACCTTGCAACGGTCAATGAGATATTTTGTAATTTCTTCAAACGTATCTCTGGTCAATTCTACCAGGAGGGTATTTCCCGCGTGCACGCACATAATCTTTGTCTTTTCGCGTTTTGTGAGTTCTTCTTTTGCCTTAATTGCGCGTAATTGCAAATCCTGATACGCTGAAAGATCATCCAGCGGGTATGTTCCGTATTTTTCCTTAAAAATCTTTGATGCATACCGGATGATTTCATCATCCCAGTCCTTGCCACCAAGCAAGTGGTCGCCATTAACCACCACCTCCCGTATTTTTCCGCCTTTGATTTCAAGGATAACCACGTCAAATGTTCCACCGCCAAGGTCAAAGACAAAGACATTTTGATCCTGTTTGAGTTTATCGAGTCCATAAGAAAGCGCGGCGGCCACCGGTTCGTCAATTACCGCCAACACGTTAAATCCCGCAATGACGCCAGCCTCTTTGGTTGCAGCCCTCTCGGGATCCCCAAAATAGGCCGGACATGTAATTACCGCATCTGTTATCATTGTTCCCAGCCGCTCTTCGGCGTCATTTTTCAGTTTTTTCAGGATAAACGCCGAAATTTCCTGGGCGCTGTACTTTTTCCCCTCATGCTCAAAACACCAGCCCTTTACCAGTATATTCCCCTGCTCATCCTTTTTATCTTCTTTTGGTTTTCCCATTTGTCTTTTTACAAACTCAACGACCTTGTTTGGTTCCGCTACAGCATTCTGTTTTGCTATTTCTCCTACAATAATATCATTCACCTTTTCAATAAGGACCACAGAAGGCGTGATACGGTCTTGTTCGGGACTGGGAATAATCTCTGCTTTGCCGGTGTCCTCATTAATGTGCGCAATGGCTGAAAAAGTAGTGCCCAGATCAATTCCCACTACGGTTGTTTTTTTAGGCGACATAGTTCTCTTCTCCTGTTTTTGTTTTTTCCAGAGCATCGTTTTTCAGAAAAACCGACACGGGTACTTTCCACCGGCAAAGATGCGTGCCGTACGCTGCATCATTCTTTACGATATTTCTTTATTATTACTTCCTCAGGCCTTAGCGTCTTGCCGTTCCAGCAAAAACCCGGTTTTACAATCTTCGCCACCTGGTTATTTTCGCTTTCTATGCTGGTTGGTACCGTACCTATCGTTTTGTGAAGTTTATAATCAAGAAAATCCGGATGTTTGTGATACAGTGTTACCTCTCTACGATACAGAATTTCCAGAAGCCCTTCCTTTATCGTATGCATATTATGCCTCATTGCTGCAATATCATCCTTTGTCATATCCTGCTTCTCTTCGAAAACCGAGAGTACCTGCATGAAATCATCATAAAGCATAATCAGGTCAATGAAAATAGGTTTTTGCGACTGGGAAATGAAATTGTCACGATAGAGTTTCAGTTCTTCGTGGAGTTTCTCAATGGTCTTTTCTTTTGTTTCGTCGTAAGACAGGCGGGTTTCAATCAGTGATTTCACTTCTTCCAATAAAACGTTGTGGGATGCAAGCATTTCTGTAATGGTGGTTTGTTCTGTACCCTTTTTCCCGGAATGTTTCATCTCGCCCTGCTGTTTCATCGGATTGCCATTTTCTGTATCTTCAGGTGTAATCGGTTTTTCAATACCTTTCAATCATACTCCCTCTTTTCATGCATTTTATTTCATATCGCAGCAAAGCCGCAACCAAAATGTAGAGACGCACCGGCCGTGCGTCTGTCCTTTAACCACAAAGGGCCTAGCGCGGCCTTTGGCCGCAACCAAAAAGGTGATTTTTAGTTTATTATAAAGTATAGTAGTATCCTCGTAAATAGTAATCAGACAATTTGGAGGACACTACTTATGAATAAGTTGATGGAATTATATCGAGACAGGATCGTGGGTGCAATAAGCGGTCTGGACAGGATTCGTTTTCGCGGGACATTGCGGTGGTTGGCCAGTGAGCGTGGGATGGGAACATTCATGAACCAAGCGAGAATTCTGCTTAAGGATTTTTCCGGTTGGGTCAATGGGCTTACGGCACAGGTGCGAGACAGTTGTGAATCGCGGGCGAAAGATTTGGGTATCGAGGTGCGGTATTTGATGAGCAGCGGTGTTGATAAGGAGAAGTTGGCTCGCCAGATCGCGGCGGATAAGAGGATTACGGAAGGTTCCATCTGCCTGTTGAGTGTGGTAGAGCCTTGTATTGCGCCGATGGTCAAGGGCAACAAGGCCAGCAAGAAGCTCGAGTTGGTAATGGCGCCCCGCAAGTGTGTCTTTGTGTATCATTATTTTAACGATCCAGTGTTTGGTTTTGGTCATGTTCGTATCCAGAGTTGGGCGCCGTTTAATATTTTCATTTGTCTCAATGGTCGTCATTGGCTGGAGCGGCAACTTCAGAAGCAAGGTATTGATTATGTTAAGGACGGCAACTGTTTTGTGCGTATAGAGGATATTGCGGCTGCGCAGGTTCTGCTCCATGAGCAGCTTAAGACTGACTGGGCGAAGCTGCTGAACGGGCTTGCGTTGGGCAGTTGCCCGGCATTGTCGCAGATTCTTCGTCCGTTGGAACCGGAGTATTACTGGTCTGCGGATGAGACGGAGTGGGCGACGGACATCATGTTTAAATCGGTTGAGGCATTGGAGGAGTTGTTTCCATCGTTTGTTCATCATGCGATGCGGGTTTGCGACAGTTCTTCGGTGATGAAGTATTTGGGTAGGCGTAACCTTGCAGGCGCTGCCCCTGATGAGGTTATCAGCGACTATCGAAGACGCTATGAAGGTATACGGGTCAAGCACAGTGTGAATTATAATTCAGTGAAGATGTATAACAAGAGCGGTAGTCTCTTGCGTATTGAGACAACGATCAATAATACGCGGGACTTTAAGGTCTTTCGGAGTCCCAATGATGATGAAGGCAAACCGGCGTCATGGCAGAAGATGCGTAAGGGCGTAAGCGATCTTCATCGACGGTGTGAGGTGAGCCAACAATGCAATGATCGTTATGGGGATGCTTTGGCGGCGGCTCAGGTAGAGGAGAAACTGAAAGAAGTGGTGAGCAGCGCTTGTAACAAGGTTGTCAAAGAGGGCAAGAGGTATCGAGGTTTGAATCCCTGGCAGCAGGATGATTACCAGATGCTGATGTTCCTGTCCAAAGGCGAAAACGCGATAAATGGATTCCGCAACCATGATTTGCGTAAGTGGCTTTACCGGGAATCCGAACAATCCGGCAAGGATCAGCAAAAGAAATATTCCGGACGAACGACCCGACGGATAAAGATGCTGCGGGCACACGGTCTAATCCGCAAAGTTCCGAGGGCCAACCGCTATGTTTTGACGGAGAAAGGCCAGAAGTTCTCTTGTTCACTGATGACCGCTTCAGCCCTTGATATTAAAGCACTTACGGAAATGGCGGCATGAAAAACACGCATAAAAAACAAGAAATTGATGGATAGTAGTACAAAGAACACGAAGGAAAACTTACAAAAAAAGAAGTTTTTACAGGGTAATACTATAGGGAACGGGAAGCCAAAAAGTAAGACATTAAGCATTGGTTTATAAAGAGTTATATCACCTCAAAACACATATATCAACAAGAAACCATGAAAAGGGTCAAGTCTTTACTCCTGGCATCGGCCTGCATATGATTGACAGTGAGACAGGTCGCTCCTGCGGAGCCTATCGGTAATATGTTTTTCGAAAGACCAAAGTGTTGCAAGAAGTTTTTTATCTGCGCGACTCTACCTATATCTGCGGATAAAAGGTATTTTCAGGTGTGTGAAATCGACTTTTCATCCTCATGCAGTATCGGGCAATCCATCCTTGACCTTTTTTTATTCTGCGATATAATCCACGGGTGAAAATTAATCCCTTATTTTTTTCTCCAGATAGCGGGAATAAAACAATCTCCTCAAACACACTAAGGTGTTTCAAAAATTAAATTATTCAGGAAATGCGTAATGTTAAAAGAAAAGTTCGGCTTTATCGGCGGCGGTAAGATGGCGGAGGCGCTTTGCAAAGGCATTATCAGGGCAGGCCTTAGCGCCGGCAGCAACATTATTGTTAGCGATGTCCTTGCAGAGCGATGCCGTTTATTAAAAGAAGAAATTGGCGTCCAAACTACACAAGACAATCATGATATTGCCGCCTTTGCAGACGTTATTATCCTCGCGGTGAAACCGCAAATTATCGGTGAAGCGCTTGAGAATATAAAAAACGACATAACTCCCCGTCATTTAATCATATCCATCGCTGCAGGCATTCCCCTGCATTTTATTGAATCAAAACTCAGAGAAAACGTTCGTGTTATCAGGGTCATGCCTAATACACCATGCCTGATTGCCTCTTCGGCGACGGCCTTTGCACCAGGGAAACATACAACGGAAGGTGATAAGAAATTGGCGCACGCGATATTTAATGCCGTCGGAAAGGTTTTTCAACTTGAGGAAAAATATTTGGATGCAGTTACAGGGGTAAGCGGGAGCGGGCCTGCCTATGTGTATATGTTTATTGAGGCATTATCAGACGGCGGGGTAAAAATGGGACTTCCAAGAGAAATAGCAACGGCCCTTGCGGCGCAGACAGCATTGGGCGCAGCAAAAATGGTGCTGGAAACCGGGCAACATCCCGCACAGTTAAAGGACGCCGTCACCTCGCCTGCAGGAACAACTATTGAAGGTGTGAGCAAATTAGAAGATGGCGGATTACGTGCCGCTGTCATAAATGCAGTAGAAGCCGCCGCTTTAAAATCTAAAAAATTGGGAGAATTATTATAACATGAAAATAAGCGCCATACAAAAAGAAACAGCAGAACTTGCAGTCAATACATTAAAAATGCTTTCCGCCGACGCAGTTGAAAAGGCGCAATCAGGGCATCCGGGATTGCCTATGGGGTGTGCGGATGTTGCGTTTGTTCTTTGGACACAGTTTTTACAATTTAATCCGGAAGACCCGAATTGGCCCAACCGGGACCGGTTTATCCTTTCCGCAGGCCATGGTTCTATGCTGCTCTATTCCTTATTGCACCTCTATGGATATGACCTGTCGCTGGATGAAATAAAACAATTCCGGCAGCTTAACAGTAAAACACCGGGACATCCGGAATACGGCCATACCCCTGGCGTGGAAGTCACTACAGGCCCTTTGGGGCAAGGATTTGCAAATGGCGTTGGAATGGCAATAGCAGAACGTTTGCTTGCGGCACGGTTTAATAAAGTTGGCAAAAAAATTATCGGTCACACCATTTACGGGGTTGTAAGCGATGGAGATCTGATGGAAGGAATTTCCTCCGAGGCTGCTTCCATTGCGGGGCATCTTGGGCTTTCCAACATTATCTACCTTTACGACAACAACCACATCACGATAGAGGGAAACACCTCACTTGCTTTTACAGAAGACGTGGCAAAACGTTTTGAAGCATACTCATGGAAGGTTTTTAAAATTGACGGGCACAATCATAATGAAATTGCGAATGCCATACAATCTGCTCAAAATGAAAAAGAAAGACCCTCTCTTATTATCGCGACAACCCATATTGGAAAAGGGAGTCCGAATAAGCAGAACAATGCGTCCGCTCACGGGGAGCCGCTTGGAGAAAAAGAACTTGCATTAACAAAGGAAAATATCGGCTGGTCAAAAAACCCGGCTTTTTACGTTCCTGATGAAGTAAGGCAACTATGCGCTAGCCGCGTAAAAGAGTTAAAAGATGTTTACGAAAACTGGCAAAATGCCTTTCATACCCGCTTAAAAGAGGATCCGGATTTTTCCGGAGAGTGGAATGCTTATATGAATAAAGCTATCCCGGACAACCTTGAATCTAAGCTGCTTGAGACCATCAAAAAAGATTCAGTCGCAACAAGGGCTGCTTCCGGAGATATGATGCAGATAATTGCACAGCAAATACCGTCCTTCATCGGCGGCTCTGCCGATCTTAACCCCTCCACTAAAACGTTTATTAAGGGGTCGCCTGCCATCAACAAAAATTCATTTATTGGAAAAAATATCCACTTCGGGGTTAGAGAACACGCCATGGGCGCTGTTCTCAACGGCATGGCGCTTTATGGCGGCATTATTCCCCATGGTTCCACGTTTCTGATATTTTCCGACTACATGAGACCTTCTATCCGGCTTGCTGCGTTGATGAAGCTTCAGGTAATTTATGTATTTACCCATGACAGCATATTTCTCGGAGAAGACGGCCCAACGCATCAGCCGATTGAACAGCTACCCTCCTTGAGGCTTATTCCAAACCTGTTGACAATAAGGCCTTCGGACGCAACCGAAACGGCTGCGGCCTGGATAACGGCGCTGAATCACAAAAACGGTCCAACAGCACTGATACTTACCCGCCAGAATATTCCGGTTATTGACCGCTCTGTGTATCCTTCGTCAGAGGGATTAAAACACGGCGCCTACATACTAAAGGATTCCATGGGTACTCCGGATATAATCCTCATGGCGTCTGGGTCCGAGGTATCAATCGCCCTTGAAGCAACACTAAAACTGCAGGAAAAGGGCGTTGCTGCACGTCTCGTAAGCTTTCCTTGTTTAGAATTATTCAGGAACAACCCGGAGGCATATAAAGACAATATCCTTCCACCGTCATGTACAAGGCGTGTCTCCATTGAAGCAGCGGCAAAAGGAATCTGGCATGAATTTACTGGCATCAATGGCCTTATCATCGGAATTGACCACTTTGGTGCATCTGCTCCCGCAAAGGCCCTGGCAGAACACTTTGGATTTACCACAAAAAATATTTTAAATGAGATTGAAAAAAAGTGGGGTATATAAACATTGACGAACTTTGTGTACGCGCGTGTGCTTTGCGGTTAAAATCCCATTGATTGCGGCGTTATCGCTCTATGTATAATTTAAACTGGCAGAGACTTTTTGTAATAGTGTTTTTTGGTTAATTGTTCATGACTACTGAAAATGTAAAAATTTGCCCAAAATGCGAATCCGAGTATTATGCGCATATTTCTTTATGCGCCGACTGCGGAGTTCTCCTGATAATGCCGGAAGAGGTTGAAAAAGAAAGAAAGAAAAAGCCGGACATTCCCGCGTCTCACCACGATGAATTGGTCACCATCAGGGAAGAAGGGAGAGAAAGCGTTCGTGAGTTATCGGATTTACTTTTAAGAAAAGGGTTTTTTTCTAAAATTGTCTTAGCCCCTGGCTGTAGTACGGGAAAGTGTGGATGCCGGTATCTTCTCTTGACAACAAAAGGGGATGCACTCGCCGCACATAACTGTATTGAGGAATTCCATACACAAAAGTATCCTGAAATCAAGGCTTCTAAAGACTGGGAATCGCTGGGAAGATGCCCTGCTTGCGGTTATAGTATTCGTGCTGATACGAAAGAATGCCCTGACTGCGGATTGTTACTCATCATTGAAAAGTGATTGCTTATCGGGTATAGGTTAATTGCGATTTGTCAATGAAAGGCGCTGGATTGGATCGATGACCTGGGGAAGGGTTCCTCTTATAAAATTTCCATATGCACGTTTATTAGCGTTCATTGGCGGTTATTTTATTAACCGCGATACACGCAAATAGAAGCTAATGAATAACGAATATCGAAGTATAAGAAAACTTCATAATTCGATATTCCTTGTTCGATATTAGTTATTGGAGTCCATTTAAAAAATATCAAAAACAACTTAATGCTTATGGGAAGGTACCTCCGTATTGCACTTGATACATTAAGCGCAATACGGAGTCTCCGAAATCCATTTATATTTGTATTTACTCGTGCTTGTGGTCCTTACTTACTTCCTTTTCGCATTCAAAACAAAAATACGTTACACCGCACTTGTGACCCTCGCCCACCTCCTCCTTGCAGGCATAGCAGAAATGGGTAAGGCCGCAAATGTGTTCATCCCCGACTTCTTTTTCACACTCGTAACAATAATACGTTAAATCACAAATATGTCCAGCGCCTACTTCCTCCTCGCAGTTCAGACAAAGTGTTGTTACGTTGCAAATATGCCCATCTCCCACCTCTTTTTTGCAATCGGGACAAAAAAATGTCAAATCACAGATATGATTAGGTCCAACTTCTTCGACGCATTCATGGCAAAATTGCGTTGTGCCGCAAATATGCCCGGAACCTGCTTCCCTTCCGCATTGACTGCAATAGGTAGTAATGCCGCATATATGATTTTCTCCCACGACTTTGCCACATATGGAACAGGTGCTTGTTTTTGCAGCAGACACCTCCGTTTTTGCGGCAGAAGGTGTTTCTGTCACGACTTCTTCTTTCTTCTCCTCTGTCACAACATCTTCTTCCGGTACTTTAACCCCTAAAGGTTCTGCCGCTTCTTCTATTGTTTCTGCTTCTACCGGTTCCGGAACAGCTTCTACTGTTTCTTCCGCAGGAGCCACTTCCGTTATTTCTTCCTCTTCAACGATCCCTTCTATTTCCACTGGTTCAGCAACAGGTTCCGCCGTTTCTACCGCAGGAGCGTCATAAGGCACAACTTCTATCTTTACTTCCGGCGCCTCTTCTTCCACCTGTGTTTGCGTGGAAACGCAAGATGCGAGGGAAAACGACATGCCTATTAACGCGGCAACCACTAAATAGCCCTTTTTCATTCCTTTTTTTCTCCTTTTTAACAAATTAAAGATAACTAATCTTTCACGCTATAATTCATTATCGATTCCAGATCATCCGGTATTTCTCTCTTCTCTATATCCACTCCGGCGGCAGAGAAAAACTTCTTTCTGACAGCATCAAAAGTGATTTTCGAAAGCGATCTTTTATCTGTAACATCTCCAAATATGCCAAGTTCAATACAGCCTGCAGCCATGGTAGCATGCCCACCCGCGTTCATAAAGCCAAATGCTTTTTGCAATAATGACGCGAGATTAATCCTGGAATCTACACTCCTCGCCGATAACTGGACCTTGTCTTTGTCAATGCCGAAGACGAGCACCGTAGAAATACCTTCCATTTGCAGCATCAGTTCGGCTGCCTGCGGTAGCGCATCGCGGTCGGTTATGAATTCTACGAATGAGGTTAAGTATGCCCCTCGTACTTCACGGTTTCTTATTGCTCTTCCAATGATATCCATCGTTTCTGCGCTCATGGGGGGATTTTCAATTTGGTTTAAGAGCCCCACATCTACCAATGGAGAAAGATAGGCTGCCGCGTCAAGGTCTTCAGTGGTTGTGTTCCTTGTAAATCCACTGGTATCTACTCTTATACCATAGCGAAGTGCGGTCGCAAGCGGAACGTCCGGCGCTATTCCCAGATACCTTAAATACCTTGTCATAATGGAAGAATTGGCGCCAATACCAGGCATTATTTCAACAAATTCCCCTTTTACAAGGCTAATATCCGTTTGGTGATGATCTATAATGACATGAACGTTCGTATCGGGCGGCAATATATTATTTTTCGAAGGTATAGAGGCTTCTATTAACGCTATTTTATCAACAGAGTTAATAATACTTAGCGATTCGTCGGGAGTATTGAGTCTGATAAGGTCTGTTTGCAACAAATTGACCAGCGCCTTATTTTCCTGATGGCCAATGTTCCCCCCATAATAAATCTTTGATTTAATGCCGTATTCCCCGGCAATACGTTTGAGCGCAAGCCCGGAGGCAATAGCATCGGGGTCGGGATTGTTCTGTAAAAAAATAGCCAATCCGTTATTCGTTGCCTCCCGGAGAACTTTAACCAGTTTCGAGGCAGACCTTCTTAGTTTTGCAGATTCCAGTTCATTGAGAATCGCATCCGAAAGTATCCTGACGGATTCAACAGCACGGTCGGCTCCGGCAGCCATTGATTCAGAGGATTCTTTATCGTCTGTCACTTGCGTTAAAACAAATTTATCAGGGAATAATTCCTTGATGCGTTTTATTAAGGCAAGGTTTTCTTTAGGATTTTTTTGTAAAATAATAAAGGCTACGGGGTCTTTCCCCGGCAAAGAACTGAAGTTGTAGTCATAAATATCTGCGGTTATCGTGGTGATATTAAATTCTTTTAAGGCATTTAAGGCCTGTTCATCCTTGTCTATTACAAGTATTTCCTCTTCACCGGATTTGCTTAAATTTTTAACCAACGCCCTAGCAACACAATCGCAACCAAGGATTATATACATAATTTTATTTCCTTAAAAGATTGAATCCTATTTCATAACGCAACGCAGTAAGCAAGCAGCAAAATCCCTCGTAAGAAAACCTGCCTCTATCCATGCCGGGCATGGCAGACGTGAGTGAACAAGGGGGAGGAACAAGGGGATTGTAAAAAAAGCGAGTCCGGTAAAAAATTTTTTTACCGGACACTATCCTGATAATTCAACAAAACGTTAGCCAATTATACGAATATGTTTTTTTCAAGTCAACATTAAAAACAACGGACAATAAATTTAACCTTTTACAAATATTGAGGTTACAATAAAAACAAGGGGGCAAAATACTTGTTTTGCTGAAATTATACACTAGTTTTGCCTTGAATAAAAGGCTTGGTGTTAAGTAACATCATGTATCGAATATTTTCAAGGTCTTTTTATCAGACAGAGGCTTCATTCCGCCGCTATTTTTAACCCCTTTTTTTTCGGATATTTCACTATGTCATTAACCGAAGTCATCAAAAAAGCAGGCATTTCTGAAGACCGGTGGCAGGAATCTATTGACAAACATGATGTTGCCAGAGAAGAGTATGAGGGCATCTCCTATTACCGGATAATGAGAAAGGTCGGCCCTTTGGGAAAATGCTCAATCGTTACCTGTGCGGGCATTATTTTTGACTTTCCAAGGATTGCAAGAATATTGCATCTGGAGAACGGATTAAAGAATGCGTATGCGCAACCTTTTTATGTTGAAGAAAAGGTTGATGGTTATAATGTGAGAATTGTTTGTATCCGGGGAAAAGTACTCGTCTTTTCACGAGGTGGATATGTTTGCCCCTTTTCTACAGACAGGATAGCTGATTTTCTGGATATACAAAAAATATTTGCCGATCACCCCGACCTAATTGTTTGCGGGGAATTTGCGGGTCCCGATAATCCTTACAATATTGAATGTCCCCCTTACGTTAAGGAAGATATACGCTTTTTTGCCTTTGATTTAATGCTGAAAAATACTTCTCGAAACCTTCCTGTTGAAGAGCGGTTACGAATCTTCGATAAATATGGCATGCCTACCGTAAGGCGATTCGGGCGTTTTTCTTCTGCAGATATCCTTGCCCTAAAAGAGATTGTTAAAGAATTAGATGATGCAGGCAGCGAGGGTATTGTTTTCAAACCAACGTGTAAAGAAGAAAAGACCCTGAAATATGTTACTTTCGGGTCATGCCTGCGCGATATACGCTGCAACGCTCCACTCATGGCGGAAATAGCGTCAGAATACTTTACTCATCGTATAATCCGGGCAGCTATGTATCGTTATGAGCAATCCCATGAATTAAACCCTAAAGATTTTACTGCCCTGGGTGAAGCATTATTAAAACCCATTTACGAAAGTGTGAAAAAGGCTGCGGACGGAGAACTTATCAGGGAAGAGTTTCTTCTCCGTTTTCGTGAAGAGGAAAACATTCAACGGATGATGGATCATTTGCAGAAACGCAAGGTACATTTTGAAATACTATCGAAGGAAAAGGCAGGCTTTTATTGGCAGGTACGTTTCGCCAGGAAATGTTACGCGTCGTATGACACCCTGCAAAGCCATTTAGGTGGAATGGCACATGTAGACTGATTTTTTGCAAGCCAGCATAGCATGAGATAAAAAATACGAAGCACGAAATACGAAACAAATTCAAGAAAGCAAAATCCCAATGGAAAACCCTTGGAGCTATTCAGCATAAACATTACACGACTCCCTGCGGGTTCAGGGTTACAATCCATGGCAGACATCAGAAACTTTTTAATTGAAACAAGAGACAACCCCGAAATCTGGAGAGATAAACGCAGGCGGAACTGTGAAATAAAAGAAAACTTTTGGGGTCCTTACAAATTTGAAACACGAGTTGAAATTTTAAAACGAATTTTAAAAGCACAGCGAACAATACAGGCTACCGAATGCATTGAATTAATCACACATCAGGAAATGGTGCTGATTCAATACTATTGGTTCAGAGATAGTTTTTTCAAAACCAAAGTATCCCAAATTTATAATCACATATTCAAAACTCAAATTGAAGTGAGCAAACAAGAAGAAAAATTCAAACAAGAGGCAGGCCTGCTTAAAAAGTCCTGCAAGCAGGAGCCAAAGGATGTGGAGTTAATCCAAGACCTGTTAGCGCTGCAAAAAGGATTTCCGCTACAATCCCTAACGCAAATAACAACATAACAAGTGTGCAAGAAACATTACAGAAATATCTCAGAGCATTTGAAAAACTAAGAATAGATAGAGCACACGGCATTGCTCCGCATAAACCCATTCTTCTACTTTCTATATTACAAACATTTCAGATCGGAATAAACAACTCCCAAAGAATTTACATCAGTCCCGAATTAGTTGCTTTATTCAAATCCAATTGGAGTTTATTGGTTATTTCAAATCACGATTGCCGATTTGCATTACCATTTTATCATTTAACAAGCGATAAGTTTTGGAAACTAATTCCAAAACCGGGCTTTGAAAATATTCTTCAACTCTCTGCATCCCTGCGAAGTTTTGCAAACCTAAATGCAGCAGTTGATTTTGCTGTTACAGATGAAGATTTACTTGCTTTAATGAATGATAAAAAAAGTAATGGAATATTACAGCAGTTTTTATTGGATAAATACTTCCCTGAAACTTAATGCAATTTTGGTAATTCGTCAGGTGGGCATCAAAAACTATTTAATGATATTGAGAATAAAATTTTAAACGAACCATCGGAAGAATACAGGCAAGAAATAAAGAACTTAATGGAGCAAAAGAATGAGGAAGGGATTTTTTTAAGATGTTGTTTGTTTAAAAGAGAAATACCAAAAATCTACAACAACACTTGTTGTATTTCTGGAATGAGAATAGATGCTACCATTTCTGTATCAATGGTGGATGCTTGCCACATCGTTCCATTTAGTGCGAGTTATGATGATACAGTAACTAGATGTCATGCTATTCATAAGCTGACGGACAAACGCCTTTCGCCCTGTGTCATAATTTCCGGGCGCTCAAGAAGTTTTCCAGGCCAATATTTTTCACCCTTCCAATAAACCATGGTCATCTTTGTTTTCATGGTACGCTCCTACATTGCGCCAATAGGTTAATTTACCGTAATATTATTGCAAATAGCCTGTGATTTCAAAAACGGATGGAGAGATATACAAAACCGCTGGCTCAGCAGCTTTTTTTCGTATATTTTCTGCGCGAGCGCATTGTTTTGAAGAACTGCCGCCCTTCCCTTAATCTTCTTTTCCGTTCCACGGGGTCCTGAAGCATTTTTTTTACTATTCTCAGAATAATG
Organism: Candidatus Kuenenia stuttgartiensis; assembly: GCF_900232105.1. NCBI lineage: Bacteria > Pseudomonadati > Planctomycetota > Candidatus Brocadiia > Candidatus Brocadiales > Candidatus Brocadiaceae > Candidatus Kuenenia > Candidatus Kuenenia stuttgartensis. The sequence goes on along the minus strand of NZ_LT934425.1, from coordinate 1,904,907 downwards.
CGTGGTCTGAAGTAGAATTTTTTATAGAATTTTTCCGTCCAGAGGATGATTTCTTCTGCAGGGAGGTCCGGATACTCTATGTTGCATAGCTGATGTCCGGAAGAACTTAACATAGTGCCGGTCTTTAAGTATCCGTTCTTTTCGCAATAATCATAAAATTCAGTGCCCGGATAAGGCGATGCTATAGATACCTGCATCGTGTCAGGGTCCATCTCTATGGCAAATCGGATGGTGTCTTCCATTGAAGACCTGTTCTCCCCCGGCAATCCCAGCATAAAAGTGCCATGAATTTGTATGCCGAGACTTTTACATTCGCCGGTAAACCGTTTGGCCTGATCAATCGTAATCCCTTTTTTAACGTTTTTCAGAATTTCATCATTGCCGGATTCATAGCCTACTACGAGCAATCTGAGGCCGCCTTCCTTCATCTGTTGTAACGTTTCGCGGTCGAGGTTTGCCCTTGATGTGGCAGACCATGTAATTCCAAGGTCCTTTACCTTCCGGCTAAACTCCTGCACCCTTTTTCTGTTTGCGGTAAATGTGTCGTCGTCAAAAAAAATCTCTTTCACTTCGGGAAACCGTTCCTTGCAATACATCAGCTCCCTGATAACATTATCAACGCTCCTTACGCGATACTGATGTCCCATCATCGTTTGTGGCCAAAGACAGTAAATACATTGTGAGGGACAACCCCGTCCGGAATAAATCGACAGGTACGGATAGCGCAAATAAGGGATTTCGTAATCTTTATAGTTCAAATCACGCTCATAGATTTTCGTAACAAAGGGAAGGGAGTCCAGATCGGTAGTAAATCCACGGTCAGCATTATGAACAACGCCCGAACCATTCAGGTAACTTATCCCTTTCACCTCTTGCAACGCTTTGCCTTCCGCAAGTTCCTTAACGGTAATGTCGAACTCCCCCCTTGCAACAATGTCCACAATCCTGTCCTCACGCAACGCATCTTCCGGCTGTATAGTAACGTGCGGACCAACAAAACAAATGACCGATTCCGGATTGGCAGCCTTTATCTTTTTGGCAGTTTCTCTGTCAATGGATAATGTGGGGGTATTTGTGTACATCACAACCAGCTCATAGTCCCCTGCAAGGGAAACGACCTCATCAATCTGCAGCCCTTGCGCCGGTGCGTCAACTACTTTGCTTCCAGGGATGAGTCCCGCGGTATAACACAACCACGTGGGATACCAGAAGGAACGCACTTCCCTGCGAGCCTGATAGCGGGAGCCGGCGCCGCCGTCAAATTGGTCGAAACAGGGTGGATTTAATAAAAGTGTCTTTTTCATCATGTTTAAAATTAACGCATTTTTTTATTTGATTTGCAATCTTTTTTTTGTATTATCAACACTTTGCAAAAATAAACATACAACCACGTGCAAGGTCTATAATAACAAATAGTTAGAAACCGGAGAGGTTTTTGCCAAACATTGTTGTTCAGGAAGTGCTTGTAAAATGTAATTATTTTACCTTCCGTATTGCAAACGATCTCCGTCGTGTGTAATTTTATCCTTTTGTTGCTTATAATGATGCATCGTTAATCAACCATGGCCGTATATTGCTTCTCCATACTCACATTCTTATCGTTTACCTATTATATTGCTGCGTTTTTATGTACTTTGACGGTATTCAGAGAGAAGGGAGAGGAAACAGAGATGCCTCATTTCGAGGGGATCAGTTTTTTAAAACCCATTACCGGCGAGGTATACAATTTATACAACAATATCAAATCCTTCCTTGATTTAAGAGCCATTCCCATAGAAATTCTGTTTGGTGTCAGTTCAAAAGACGATCCCGCCTATGGCATTTTAACAAAGCTGGAAAATGAATTTCCCGGCATCTGCAAAATAATCCTGTGCAGCAACCATAAGAAATATTCAAACGAAAAGGTGGGGAAACTCATTACCCTTACGGAACATGCACGGTATGATATCATTAATATTTCCGACGCCGATGTATTAGTACCACAGGACTTCCTGCAATCGTTGACCCACATAAAGAACGCCGGCATGGTCACCAATTTGTATCGGGGAATACACAACGAAGGGATCGGGGGGCACCTCGAGGTTATCACCATACTCTCTGATATATTCCAGGGCGTGTGTATGGCAAAAATTTTTCATGGGATAAATTACGGTTTTGGGGCTTCAATGTTTCTTACAAAACAGTCGCTGGAATCGATTGGCGGGTACGAAGCGTTAGGCAATATGCTGGCGGATGATTACCATCTCGGAAACAAAATCAGTAAAAACGGAAATCCCGTTACGCTCTCAACAATTCTGGTAAATACCGTTGTCGGGAAATCGAATTTTAAGAATTATTTTGTACGTCAATTACGATTATGCAAGACGTACAGGGTCTCAGAACCTGTCGGATATTTTTTATTTGGCATATCTTTTGGTTCTGTCTGGTCGCTGCTATTGTGTTTTTTTACCTCTTTTTCTCTCCCCGCTATCTCTCTTTTTGGCACGGCAATCATTCTGCGTTTTCTTAGCATTACCCTAACAGGAACCCTGCTGAGCAAGATTCCATTTTCATGGGTGTATTTGCTCGTTCCTATACAGGAATTTTTGGGATTTTATACATGGTTATTGAGTTTTTGCGGCAACAAAATTACCTGGAAAAATAAAAAATTTGTCCTTGGCAAAGACGGAACGATTGCTCAAATCAACCCTGAGTAACAAGGTAAACGCCAAATACTATCACTGCGGTCCCTGCCCACCTGAGAGGGCTAACCTCTTCTCCGAGCATGAATGTAGCTAAAAAGGCGGTCATTATATAACAGAGAGACGTCAGTGGAAGCACCAGGCTTAATTTCGAGAAAGAAAGAATATACATCCATGAAAAAAATCCGATCGCATGAAAAAATATCCCGAAAACGATCCATGGATTTCTCATGACAACCAGGGCGTAAAAAAGTATTTCCCTTACACTGTATGCGGTAAGTTCTCCTATCCCAACCATCCCTTTGCTCAAGAAGGTGTGCCCGAAGGCTTGCGCTATGAGCATGAAAAACAGGAACCCGAACGTTTTTATCATTGTTGCACCTTTATTTCTCTATAAGTAATAATCCTGATACCATTTTCCACAATACATTTTTTTACATCCTTATCCATAAGTGCGCTGAAGTCAGCATTATTTGGCTCCGGATGACAATATATTTCAAAAGGCGTCTTATCAATTCCCGGAAGGGTCTTCTTCAGGTAATCAGCCGTAATATTCCCCGATTCCAGAAGGCCTATTACCAGGGGAATATGTCCGATGCCGTATTCCTTTAGTAACGGCGCTGCCCTGCGGGCGAGTATTTCAAAAATAATTTTATGGCTTATTTTATACAACAACTTCTTCCCCGATACGAACAAATTCATAAATAGAGGCTCACGGGGTATCCTGATATAGGGGATGTTATATACCTTGCATAATTCCACTGCATGCCATATTACCGATGGATGAAGATGTATGTTTAAGTGACCGTCCAAATGCCCCAGAGATATTCCCGACTCTAAAGCCTTTTCTGTTTGAGCCCTGATTTCGCGTCGTATCTGATCCGCAATTCCCCTTTTAAAGAAAAGATTCATCCCTGCAAAGAAAGGGTTTTCGCAAAAATTTCCCTTAACATCCGCAAGTCCGGGAATATCCTTATGCTTTAACACCGAATGCCCCTGGAGCAGTGTAAGATGAATGCCCACGCCAAGTCCGGGGTTCCCCTTAATAATGCTGCAGGCTCCGGGAAACGCCAGCCCCCCCGCCATTATGCTGGCACTGGATAAAACACCTTCCCTGAACGCTGTTTCCACGCATACATTCACGGCATCAGATTTTCCAAAATCATCGGCATTAATAACGCACTTTTTCATATCGGAACAAAGATACTATAAATACCCTGCTCTTACAATTATTTTTGTAATAGTTCATATATATGTGTTTTATGGCAGCCCCCCTAAAATGGACAAGCCGGAACCAAACAGACAAAAAATAAAAAATTCGTAACATTTTAACTTTTTAAAAAATTCACGGTATAGAAAAAATACCATGTCGCCCCGTTAGGGGCGGTCTGTTTGTAGCACAATAAAATTCAATAGAGTAAATAGCTCCGTAGGAGCGGCCTGTACGTATTCCGGCAGACCTGTTTAATATGGATTTACAAGAGACAGGTCGCTCCTGCGGAGCTTATAGGTAATACATTTTTCAAAAAACTAAATTGTTACAAAAATCCGGAATTCACCATTAAATATTTTTCCAAAAAATGCAAAGAAATTACCGGTTGTTATTCTGCATGTATTTCGGGCAGACGGCATTGTTACTCATTTTTAAGTTGAAGTTATTCATTATTATAGGGTAGAAATATACAATACGTATTTGTATGGGTATTTCATAGATAAGGCATTGTGTAATAATATAGCCCTTATAAAACAAATGTTGTACTGAATATTTCCCGCACTAACTGAAAAAGAGAAAAAAATGTTAAACACCTTCTATAAAAATAGTTCAATTTATTTTGCTGCACCTTCTTTTCAAAGCACTGACTTGTCCACTGCAGTGTTGTTCTACATCGGAAGCGCTGTTTCGTCATTGATGGTTAAGATACGGAGATTGCAAGGTGTTTGAAATCATTGCCAGAAAAATCGCTGCCATTGCGTGCTCCCGTCCTAAAATAGTATTATTCGTTGCCCTCCTGCTTACGCTCATTTCTTCGCTCTATACGGTGAAGTATTTAACATTTAACCCTGACCGAAACTCCCTTATCTCGAAAGAAAAGGAATATAATAAAAGATTCCTGAAACTAATGGACGAATTTGGCCAGGTTGATAACCATATCATCGTAATGGAATCAGATAATACGGATGCTCTTATTAACGCTGCGGAACAAATTGCAAAAAGGCTAAAGAACAGTCCACGCCTTATTAAAAACATTTTCTATAAAGTGAACAAAACAGATTTTGAGAAAAAGGGGCTCTTTTATCTTGATGTTGAAGAACTTCTCAAAATAAAAACAGATTTGTTACATACCATGGAAAACAGGGCGCAACTACCCCAAGCATACCAATACGAAGATATTTTCGCCCAATTTGAGCATTCACTGACGCAGAAAACCCATGCACAAACAACAGACGACAGCAACATCACGGAAGACATCGACAGGCTTATCGCCCTTCTTCAGGACATGAATAACAACCTCCGTGAAAACAATGTCATGCCGGAATCTCCATTGCAAACAGCGATGCAAGCTCACGGCGGAATACCTTTTTCCCCCGCTGCTATGGCTTTCGGCGATTCGCCGGATACCGCATATTATAATCTCTTTGACAACGGACGCATTCTCTTGATGGAGATAACGGTTAATGATATTGACGGATTGTTGACGGGTACGGATTCCACCAGTTTTATCAGAAAACAAGTTGCAGCAGCAAAAGAAATGTGTCCCGGAGTCGATATCGGCCTTACAGGAACCGTTGCTATGGAAGCCGACGAAATGGAAATTTCTCAGAAAGAAATGTTATACATTTCCATTGCCGCACTTGTGGGAGTTGCTATACTCTTTATCATCTCGTTCAATTCAATCGTAATGCCGTTACTCGGCATGCTCACCCTTTTGTGTTCGATAAGCTGGACGTTTGGCTTTACAACATTGGCAATAGGGTACTTAAATCTCTTTTCCATTGTATTTGCCGTTGTTTTAATCGGTCTGGGAATAGATTTCAGCATCCACCTCATGTTACGTTACACAGAATGCAGGAAGCTCGGTCATGAGAAAAGGGACGCATTATGTAAATCAATGGAAAATACCGGAAAAGGCATCATCCTGGGCGCTGTTACCACGGCAATATCGTTTTACTCCACTCTGTTAATCGATTTTAAAGGATTAAGCGAGCTAGGGCTAATCGCGGGAACGGGCATTTTGCTCGCATTGATCTCCACGCTGTTTTTGCTTTCCTCGCTTATCATCTTATGTGACAAATTCATTACTGCAGAGAAAAAAATGTTTCCGGCGGCTTCATTATGTACACCGGTAAAAAACTGGATGTTCAGTATAGTAGTTTCATGCAAAGTCCCCCTGACGATTGTTTCCATATTGTTTGCAATTGGTTCATGCTTCTTTGTAAGGCACATAAAATTTGACGACAATCTGCTGAACCTCCTGCCACCCAACCTGGAATCGACCCGATACGCAATAAAAATTATTCAATCAACCGGCACTGCCACATGGTTTGGGGCGATTGTCGCAGATACTCCTGAAGAAGCGGAGAGGGTGTCCGAACAGCTCCTGCGGCTCAAAAGCGTGGGAAAGGTAGAAAGCATTGCTTCGGTGCTTCCCGACGAGCAGGAAAAAAAGGTGGGCATTATAAAAGAGTTGAAAGCCCTCGCACAAACTATACCCATTCCCGGGAATGCCGGCGATGCGATACGATATCAGGAATTGAAAACCATTCTTGAACGGCTGCGATTCCGGCTCACTTTCGGCAAAAATATGGGGCTGCTGAAAGAGGGTAGCGGTCCCCTTGCCGACCGCCTCCTCATCCTTAACAACAAAATAGATACCTTTTTGCGGAATGCAGAAACTTTGCCGGAAGCAGAAATTGTGGAAAGATTATCCAAAGGACAACGGACTATTCGCAAACATCTTGAATACCTGAAGCATGGAATGGTTCCCGAACCCATGACCATAGACGATTTGCCCTACGGCCTGAAAGAACGATTTGTCGGGAAAACGGGGAAAAACATGGTATATATCTTTCCCAAAGAAGACATCTGGACGGAAGGAAAACTGGGCGAGTTTGTATCTGAAATACGGAGTATACAGCCTGAAGCTACTGGTGCGCCATTTCAGATTTATGATACAAACAGATTAATCAAGCGGGGGTTTTTGATCGCCGGAGGCTACACACTGGCTATTATTTTTTCGATCCTCCTCTTAACCTATAGAAATATAATACTTACCCTGACCACCCTTTATCCCCTGCTTCTGACGATTTTATGGACAATCGGATTTATGAAATTGTTCCGTATTCAGCCAAACCCGGCAAATGTAATCGCATTTCCACTAATACTGGGCATCAGCATTGATAACAGCATCCACACCATGATGCGGTTAAATGAAAAGGAAGGCCTTTGGATACATCAAACCAGCACGGGAAAGGCTATCATCATATCTTCACTCACAACCATAATAGGATTTGGGTCTTTGGCGTTAGCCTCACACCGGGGGGTCTCAAGCCTTGGATTGATCCTCGCAATCAGCCTCTCATGCAGCCTTGTGACGTCCATATTCGTCCTGCCTTTCACCCTTTCACTCATACATGAATACAGAAAAAAATGCACGCGCCGCCTTTATGGTGAAAAAGCTGCCTAAGGGCAGGCAACCACATTTTGTAAGGGAATGCATTAGTAACTTATCGCAACATCTTTGTCTTTTGAAACTGGAAATTTTCAAGTAGTGCGACGAACCTCGCCGCACTACTTGAAAATTTATTGGAATTAGCTATTACGTGAATAGCGAGCAGCAACCGTTTGTCGCAAATGCTTCGTCACTACGGTTTCAAAGAATTAAAGCTTTGTAATGTTTTGAATAGGATTTGAATCTTATGCTTTGTAATTAGAATGTGCTTCGTCATTGGCCAATTATAGGTACGCAGCGCTCCGCAGGATCATACGAGTTTTTTAATCCTCGCAATCAGCCTCTCTCCCGCAAGGGAGCCGATGCCCCTCTTTCTTTGCTACCTTACGGCGCGAACGTGGTATTTGATGTTGGCATCTGTATAGGTGTAGTCGCAATATCCCGAATCAAACCTGACAACCCATGCCGTCCCTTCTTTTCTTATATCTGAAGTCCAGGCTCTTTCCTGGAGGGGATCAAATACCTCATCGATGTTTAATCCGCACTTTTTCTTTACTGATTGCATTAGCGACATGGCTTCCTCGGTGGTTGGCAAACGCCAGTCGTTATAACCCGCAAATTGGTCACTGTTTAGTTTAGAAATATAGTGTTTTGCCCCTGCGTAATTCATTTTTTTTTGTGAACCGGATTGCTGCCATATAATATGAACAACCCGGTCATGCACAACTTTTCCCGCTTTTTGTATTTCATACGCGTGGGTAATTCCTTTTCCTAAAGGATTTCTTCGCGAATCAAATAGTCCTTTTTCTTTCAATACGGATTGTATCTTTTCCGGTGATAAGCCATTTTCCGGGGTATTGCGAAGGAATATTGCCGTAACTACACTGCCCGTTGATTTAATAGCATAAGTCTCCATTGCCGCAGACACAATGCTATTAGCAGGTACTATTGCAATTAACACAAGAATGATTAGTAAGGCAAGACTGCCTGAATAAAGAGCATGGCTTCTTTTCATATCTTTTCCGTCTGTGCTTATATAGGTTCTTTTCAAACGAAGTGCTTCATAACCACTAAGGCGCAGATGGCGCGACTGTGTAAAAACTGCGCGGCAAACATCGCTATTATTGGAATTTTTGCAACAGATTAGATTTTTGAAAAGGTAAAAACGCTCGTTCCCAAACCGGACATACTTGGCCAAATGGGTAATTTTGCTTTGTTTTATGGGTCTAATCTCCCCACTTTGTTGATGAAAAACGGTAAAATATGAGTAAAAACGGGGGTTTATAGTAGTTCATCCCCACTTTTGAGACAAACAAAGTTAATTTTGACCCCGTCTGCAGAGCTTGGTAGCGAGAACGAAAAATTCATGTAGTGCGACGAACCTCGTCGCACTACATGAATTTTTCAAAAGGCTAAAGTGTTGCCTAAAATCGGATTTGTTTGACTATATCTTTGTATTGGACAAAGATAAAAATCCTTCCTCACTTGAAATGAGGAAGGACGGTTATCTCTTAATAAAATACTGATTAAAAACGTGGAAAAACAATTCACCGACAACGAACTGTTATTCGGCACTTTTATTTATAGAAAGTAGTGGCCTCTGTTTCTTCTACTGGCCTGTCAAGGCGATCATCCTGCATCGAAACTTTAAACCGTACATCCCCTTCGCTTAGTGCTTTTACAACAACCTTCCATGTTGCCTTTGCCTTTGGAGCCAAACTTGGTAGCGGATCAAAGCTGAAAACCTTGCCATCATCTGAAAGACTACCACCGGTTGCGCCCGATGATGACACATACTCCATCTCGTCCTCAAGCGTACATGACATTTTAACATTCTTGCTATGGGAAGATCCCTGGTTCGTTACCGTAATAATATAAGTTTCGTCCTCCCCAACCTCAACCGGGTCATGTACATCAACTACTTCCAGCAATATAGCAGCAATACCTAAGACATCAGTCGCTGCTGTTACCGATACGGCATCCGCACAGACTGCCTCGGCAGTGGCCCTGTTTAATACAGACCCAAGTCCGTTAGGACGCAAGGTAATACTTAGCTTTCTCGTATCTTTTGAATACAATGTACCCAGGTTCCAAACGACAGAGCCGTCAGACAGTACACCGCCGGAACTTGCGTTTAAAAATGTTGCATTTGCGGGTATTGTATCCTCCACTACCGTTGTTCCGGCATTACCATCTCCTACATTTTTCACTGCTATGTCGTATGTTATATCACGTCCGATGTATATCTTGCCAGGCCCTTTCTTTGTAATCTGCAATTCCGGTTTTTGCACAACAGTGGTTGTTTTGTTAGATTCAGCGCTTAATCCAGTGTCGGCAACTACCGTTGCAACGTTACGGTACTCTCCTGTTTTATCGGCGGTTACGTCCAATGTAACCGTCCTTGATTCACCTGGAGCAAGAGTACCAATTTTCAATACAACATTGGAAAGCCCATCGTGCGTTTTGAGACCTTCAGGCAAAGATTCTTTTATCTCGACATTTTTGGCATATCCGGTTCCTGAATTCTGCACAACAAACGTAAAAGGTATCACATCACAAATCAATACCGCCGGTGGCGCATTTTTGGTAAGCAGCAACTTTGGCTGTACTGCATTTGCAATGGAACAGAATGGAGGCAGATTATAGGTGACATCCGTACAGAAAGATATGGATCCCTCTTTCACCGGAATACCAAATACCCGAAATGATTTGTTTTCATCCGGAGACAATTCTCCCATGTTCCATTGTATAACATTTTCCTTTGTTATATCAGCTTTTGGAGTGGCGTTTTTCATTTCAAAATTATTTGAAAGCGTTTCGATTACCTTTACATCCATCAGCTTCTGGCCTGAAACATTGGTTATCGTGATAACATAGTCGAATAATTGCCCTACCTGAGGTTCCGAAGGAAGGTTTTTATCGATAAGAACAAGCCCATGCTGTTTATCCGACATATGAAGTCTTTTATATTCGGCTGCGGCTTCCGATTTTGTTTCTTTTTTTACGGAAGATTTTTTTTCCGATGCTGCCTGGGTTTCATCGTATCCTCGCGCGGAAACAACTTCCTTCTCATTCGAAAAATACCTGTTTGTATAACTACACCCGTATAAAAATGGTAAAGTTGCGAAAAGAATATAAAGCAAAAATACGGCTCTTTTAAATTTATTCATATATAGTATCTCCATTAAATGCATGCTATTTAAACAATTTTATAGAAAGCAAAAAAGCCAGCAAAAAGAGCTGGCTTTTTTGCTTCTATTTATGAGTACCCATAAATATCATACTAACCACATTAACCGACCAATAAATAACTCCCGGCTTTTATAAGAAATTATTCATAGAAATGGGTGGCCTCGGTTTCTTCTACCGGCCTTGTCAAACGATCATCGGTCATATTAACTTTAAACCTCGCGTCGCCGTCGCTCAAGGCCTTTACTTCAACCTTCCATGTTGCCGTTGCTTTTGGAGCCAGGCTTGGCAATGGACTAAATGTTACAGTCCTGCCTTCACCATCGATTGTCCCGCTAGTTGCACCGCCGGAGGATATATATTCCATACTATCTTCCAGTGTACAGGTTATCCTGATATTTCTGCTGTGGTCAGTTCCCTGGTTGGTAACGGTAATAATGTATATCTCATCATGTCCCACCTCAATTGGATCATGTACGTCAACAACCTCAAGCAATATAGCGGAAATACCAGCAACATCTGTAGTTACGGTTGCAAATACCGCTTCTGCACATACCGCCTCGGCAGTAGCCTTGTTCTCAACGGTACCAATACCATTTGGCTGTACGGTAATACTTAATTTTTTTGAATCGTTTGGCTGTAAAGTACCCAGATTCCATTTTACACCACCTGCCGACATTGCTCCGCCATTGGTCGCATTCAAAAATGTAGCATTCGCAAGGATGGTATCTGTTACTACTGTTGCCGATGCCGGACCATTTCCTATGTTACTTACCGATATATCATAGGTAATGTTACGTCCAAGATAGATGTTGTCAGGTCCTGTGTTTACAATCTCCAACTTGGGCTGTAATACAACCGTGCTTGTTTTGTTTGACTCAATGCTTAATCCGCCATCCGCAACTGCTGTTGCAATGTTATGATATTCACCAATTCTTTCTGCTGTAACATTTAGTGTCGCCGTTCTCGACTCTCCAGGCGCAAGGGTGCCGATCTTCATGATCACACTGGCATGTCCGTCCTGGGTAGTTAATCCGTCAGGCAATGATTCTTTTATCTGAACATCCCTGGCCATTCCCGTTCCGCTGTTCTGTACTACAAAAGTCAATGGTATGGTATCGCAAAGCAATACAGATTCCGGAGCCTTTTTGGAAAGCAACAACTTTGGCTGCAATATTTCCGGTTCGAGGCAAATATCCGGCAATTGATATTCAAGGTCGGTACAAAACGGCATCTTACCCTCTTTGGTAGGGGTACCTGCTAACCGGATAATTTTAGTTTCATGAGGCTGCAGTGTGCCTAGTTCCCATACAGCAATACCTTCTTTCATGCTGTCGTTTATACTTTTTAACATATCAGGGTCTGACCCTGTTATGTTAAAATTGCCTGGCAGGCTATGAATAACCTCTACATCATCAATCTTGCTGTCAATAAGGTTTGTTACTTTTATAACATATTCATAAGGAACGCCCACTGCGCCTGTCCTGGGTGCTATTTTTTCCATATAAATAACGCTGCAACAGTCCTTATTGCCTGTTGGGTATGCCATAGAGGTTATTAACATGTCAGATTTAGGCTCAGGTTTGGGTTTGGGTTTGGGTTTTTCTTTTTCGCTATGTATCGTTTCATAATGCCTGGGACCTGGTTCATCGTTAATATGACCGTGGTAATGTTTTCCTTTTTCGTCAGGATCGTGTTTAATACCACTTCCCCATGAATTGCTTCCAATAACAGCCCACAATATAAAAAGCGGTACAACCAAGAACATCTTTCTTAAATGGTTAATTTTCAAAGTGATGCCTCCTTTCAATAAAGGTAAAATCGTCTGGACTAAAATACTTAACCCCCCACAAAATCAGAACCGGTTTTAATGCCCCTTCCAGCATGGTAAAAAATTATTTTTTTGATTTAATCTAAACAAATGATTTCTATATTTCTCCGCAAACGTAACTATTCAGCGTAAAACAATATATGCTTCCTTCCCAAGCAGATACTTCACTATGTTCAGCACAAGGTTTGGAAACAGGTTCGCTTTACACTCCGGTAGTTTGGCAAATTACTTAGTTTTCTCAATTTATACTGTGCAGCAGAGGCTTTTTCTCTATATTCAAATATAAACAGTTTTTTTTTCCTGTCAATACCTGAAAATGGGGGTATTCAAAACATGTCCATACTGCTTTTTACCCGCAGGACATTCCAAATGAATGGTTCTCGTTTTTTAAAAATCAATTGCAGGGGGTTACATATTTATTTATATTTTCAGCAATAGTATTCCACGTCCATTTTCGTTTTTCATCATCGGCTTCCAGTAGCGTGATGCGGAATCCCTTCCTTGTGCAGCAAAAGCCTGTTAATGGCACAACACATATCCCCGTTGCCCCGAGAAGATAATAAACAAACCTTTTATCTACCTCCACACCACTTACCTTATCCAGGATGTATTTTTTAACAGCAATGTTTTCGATCGGCAGGGTTTGTTGGGCATTTAAAACACCATCCTTAAATACGATGGACATATAGAATGCCCCCTGGGGTTTTACCACTCGTATGCCATCTACCTTTGAAAAGATTTCGCATGCCTCATACGCACGGTATTCATACTTCTCCCTACGCATTTTCAGATGTGCCGGATAATTGGGATTACCCATTATCAGCGGAATAGCATATTGGGGCAGGCTGGTGGAACATACTTCAAGCATTTTTGCGTTAATTAAACTTTTGATATAGTTCTTGAATTCCGGATTTGATTCCTGGTTGAATACCTCAATCCATCCGCACCTGGAACCAGGCCATGGAAATTCTTTGGAAATGCCGCGCATTGCCATGCCGGGCACTCCGCCGATTATTTCGCTGAGATTTGCCGTTTCCGCGCCGTTATAAACGATATTTGCATATATTTCGTCACAGATGAGAAACAACTCATACCTTTTTGCGATTTCAACAATCTTTTCAAGGAAGGAGCGCGGGTATACCGATCCTGTAGGATTGTCGGGATTGATGATAAGCATGCCGGCAATGGAATCGTTATACTTTATTTTATTTTCAATATCATTAAGATCCGGCAGCCAATTGTTTTCAGGGTCAAGATCATACGTAAGGTGATCATACCCGGAGTGGGCTGCCTCTGCTGATGAGTGTGTGGAATATGCAGGCGAAGGTCCAATTACACGTGCTTCCCTCTTCAAAAGACTGAAGATGGTGGAAACGGCATCGCCTAATCCGTTGAAAAAGATAATATCGTCCGGCGAAATTTGATACCCGCCGCGTTTGTTTACCAGATCGGCAAGGAATTTTCTCGTTTCCGGAACGCCCTGTGTTGCTACGTATCCATATGTCTTATCTTCTGATACCAATTGAATAACAATGTCTTTTATCCATTGAGGGATTTTCTCTCCTTTTTGAACAGGATCCCCTATGTTCTCCCAGGTTATTTCAACGCCTAATTTTTTTAATTCATTTGCTACCGCTACGATAGCTCTAATTTCATATGTAAGATGTCTCCAACCTTCATGTTCAATGCCTCTGCGCATAATCCCGCGTACCCTTCAAAAAAAGAATGATTTTACTGATTAAACAAAATATATGATTACGTATTTCCTGATAAAGTATTTTACAGGAAATAGTTACCATGTGAAAAAAGGATTTAAAAAACAAAAAAATGATTCTACAAATGTATTCTTGTACATGCAAGAAATATGTTTATGAAGAGTGTTCGACAAACGGGTATTTTAAATGGTAAACTAGGTCTTTCACTAAGACCATAAAAGAGTAGAGCTTATTTTGAAAGCATAGATTCTTTGACTACATTATATGTCTTGCAGACACCTTTTTAAGATGAATGGGAGGGTGCAGTCAATAATGAAAAGTTGTGTACTGGGAATTGATGGCGGGGGTACAAAAACCACTTGCCTCCTTTCTGATGATACAGGAAAGATAATCGGGCAGGGAAGGGGGGGCCCTGCGAATCCCAATCTGGTTAATAATGACGATATAAGAGCCGCAATGCAGGAGTCCATTTCCGGTGCCATCCACTCTTCGTCCGTTCCCGAATTCAGGATAGAGGCCTTGTGTGCAGGCATAGCCGGGGGTGTAGAGGAAGAGACAAGGCATACAATGAGAAAGGTAATTTGTCAGGTAACAGACCGTTATGGTGCGGATTCACGGTATAAACATTTATTTGCCGGAGATATGCAGATTGAGGTGTATACGGATGCAATTATTTCTCTTGTTGCCGGGGCTGGCAATCGGCATGGAATTGTTGTAATTTCCGGCACTGGTTCCATCGTGTATGGAGAACGTTTTGACGGGAAAACGGCAAGGGCAGGGGGTTGGGGCAATTTTCTGGATAATGAAGGGAGCGGTTACGAAATAGGGAAGATGGCTCTGCGGGCAATCATGAGGGCATACGACGGAAGGGATCGCCAAACCCATCTTGCGGAATATATCCTTAAGGAATTACACTTTAGCACGCCAGCGGAAATGGCAGCGCATATTTTGAAAAAACCTCCGGAATACGCCGGTGTTGCCGGTATTGCAAAACTGGCACATAAGGCGGCAAAATCGGGCGATACCGTTGCACTGCATATTTTAACAAATGCGGCCGTTGAACTATGCCACGGAGTACTGGCGGTGGCAAAAGCACTTTCTTTTACGAAAGAAAATTTTCCACTGGTACTAGCGGGTGGTGTATTGCGCAATAGCGATTTTGTAGAAAAGCCCCTTGTGCATAAAGTAAGGCAGTCTGCGCCTGGGGCAATGCCGCATAAGCGCTAACTTGTTTTATTGACAAATTTTATTCATCATGGTATTTTTATGTTAATTATCCCGCTAATCACTCTATAGGAGGATAAAGCCATGATGAGAGAAGATTGGGATCTTCTAAGAACTTTCTTCCCAAACGATTGGAAAAGTTTAGCCGTTGATACAAATGCTTTAAAAGGCTTGCGCAAGGATAAATCTGAAGAAAAGCTTCTTCGAACATTATTAATTCATTTAGGATGTGGCTATTCATTGCGTGAAACAGTAGTTCTAGCCAAGCGTGCTAACTTAGCAGATTTATCCGATGTTGCCTTATTAAAGCGATTAAAAAAGAGCAAAGAATGGCTATATAAATTATGTTTATCTTTATTCCGTGAGCGTGGCCTCCAAATTAATAAACGGAATAATTTTCATCTTCGCTTATTTGATGCAACAACAGTAAAGGAACCTGGGAAAACAGGAAGTCTTTGGCGCATTCATTATAGTATTGAGGTTCCTTCATTATCTTGCGATTTCTTTAAACTTACGGGAACTGAAGGAGAAGGCACAGGAGAATCTTTTCGGCAGTTTCCGATGAAAAAAGATGATTATATTATAGCTGACAGAGGTTACTGTACTGGCCAAGGAATTCATCATGCAACAAGGAAAGGCGCTTATCTTAGCGTTAGAGTTAATTCGCAATCTCTACGGATATTCGGCGAAGAAAAGAAACCCTTTCCTTTATTGAAAGAAATCCAATATTTAAAAAGACCCCTTGCTATAAAATCATGGAACGTTTTTATTCCAAACGTTGATAATACTGAATATGTCAAAGGTCGTCTTTGTATAATACGCAAAACAGAAGAAGCCATTAAAATAGCTCATAAAAAACTTAAAAGACATGCAAGCAAAAAGGGCATTGAACTAAAACCGGAGACCCTTATTTATGCCAAGTACGTAATAGTATTCACAACGTTTCCTGAAAATCAATTTACCGCTTTTGATATCTTAGAATGGTATCGAGTTCGATGGCAAATTGAACTGGTCTTTAAAAGATTTAAACAAATAGCACAATTTGGACACTTACCTAAATACGATGATGATAGCTCAAAAGCTTGGCTTTATGGCAAACTATTCGTTGCTCTTTTGACAGAAAAACTAATAGATTTTGCTACGTCTTTTTCCCCCTGGGGATACTTCATTGTCAAGCAAGAAGACTAAAAGCAAATGGCGTGAATTTGCTTTTATGCTTAATCAAGTAAAACGGGCTATAGAACCA